>NZ_VISV01000010.1:0-216010 GCF_007827615.1 Streptomyces sp. CNZ287
CTTCGGTGTTCCATAACCGTAGCGGATTGTCCCGGCGGCGCAAAATCCGGCCGCCCGCCGAAAAGAACCGGGCATGCCGATTCAACCCCGACGAAAGGGAGACGATCACACAACGAGTAGATGGGACGAGCCGCCCCCTCAGGAACGGCCACCGTCGCACTCCGGAACCTCAACGGCCCCGTGGCAACCCGAAGAACCTTACGGAGCGGCCCGACCCGTGTCAAGCGCGATCAACGGCTAGTCCAAATCGGACAGTCGACCGCTCGCATCGGGCTGGGCGTCCTCGACGCGGCGGAGGAGGCGGGTCAGCAGCTCGCCGAGCAGGGTGCGTTCGGCCGGGGTGAGGTCCTGGAGCAGGTCCTCCTCCCAGTCCGTGCCCATGCGCATGGTCGCGAACCACTTCTCCCGGCCCAGCTCGGTGATGCCGACGATGACGCGGACGCGGTTGGCCTCGTCGCGTTCGCGGGTGACCAGGCCCTCGGCGACCATACGGTCGATGCGGTGGGTCATCGCGGCGGGGGTGAGGCCGAGGCGCTTGGCCAGCTCGCCGGGGCCGAGCTGGTAGGGGGCGCCGGCGAGGACGAGGGCCTTGAGTACTTCCCACTCCGCGCCGTTGATGCCGATGTCGGAGAGGTGGCGGCCGTAGGCGACGGTCATGCGGCGGTTGAGCCGGCTGAGGGCCGAGACGATCTGCTCGACCTGCGGGTCGAGGTCCTGGAACTCCCGCTGGTAGAGCGCGATCTGCTCGTCGAGGGAACGCAGCTCCTGCGTGGGCGTCCGTTCGGCATCGGGGGCCGGGGCGTCGCTGTCGGACATGGCCCGCAGTATTCCACCAATCTCGTTCGCGTCGAACTTCTCAGTCATGTAGTCTTTAGGTCTGAACTTTAGCATCGAAGTCTTCGACCCGGTAGCTCGTCAGCGCCGGGCCGCACGTGTGTAGGGGTGGTGAGCAGTGACACGCGAGACCGGAGCCGCGGCCCTCCGCAGGATCCAGGTGGGGAACGCGCTGAGTGCCTTCGGCAGCGGCTTCACCGTGCCGTACACGTTCTTGTACGTATCGCGGGTGCGGGATCTGGGCTCGACCACGGCGGGTGTCGCGCTCGCCGGGTTCGCCATGGCCGCGCTGCTCGTCCTGCCCTTCACCGGGCGGTTCATCGACCGGCGCGGGCCGCTGCCGGTGGCTCTTTTCGGCACGGTCGCGGCCGCGGCCGGCGCGCTCTCCCTGGGGCTGGCCTCGACGGCGCCGATGGTGCTCGCCTCGACGCTGGTCATGGGCGCCGGGATGGCGGTCATCCAGCCGGCGCTGGCGACGATGATCGTCTGGTGCTCGACGACGGTGACGCGGTCGCGGGCGTTCGCGACGCAGTTCTTCCTGAACAACCTCGGGCTCGGTGTCGGCGGTCTGCTGGGCGGGCTGCTCGTGGAGGAGGAGCACGCGGGGTCGTTCGTGCGGCTCTTCGCCATCGAGTCGGTGATGTTCCTGGTGCTCGGCGCCGTGGTGGCCACGGTGCGGCTGCCCCGCGGGACGCGCGCCGCGCACGCCGTGCCGGCGGGCGAGGGCGCCCGGGGGCGGTGGCGGATCCTGCTCGCGGACCGGGCGATGGTGTGGCTCTGCGTGCTGGGCTTCGTGATGTTCTTCGCCTGCTACGGGCAGTTCGAGTCCGGGCTGTCGGCGTTCGCGGTCGAGGTGTCGGGGATATCCCCGTCGACGCTCGGGGTGGCGCTGGCGGCGAACACCGCGGTGATCGTCGTGGCGCAGTTCGCCGTGCTGCGGCTCGTGGAGCGGCGGCGGCGCAGCCGGGTCATCGCCGCGGTCGGGCTCATATGGACGGTCGCGTGGCTGGTGGCCGGGGCCTCCGGGTGGGTCGCCGGCGGGCAGGCGATGGCGACCGCGGCGATCATCTCCACGTACGCGCTCTTCGGGCTCGGCGAGGCGATGCTCTCGCCGACCGTCGCGCCTCTCGTGGCTGATCTGGCGCCGGGTTCGCACATCGGGCACTACAACTCGGTGTTCGCACTGGTCAAGCAGTTGGCGCTGGCCATCGGGCCCGCCGTCGGCGGGCTGCTCGCGGGGGCCGGGGCGTACGGGGCATACATCTCGATGCTCGTCGTCTGCTCGCTGGGCATCACGGTGATGGGGCTCCGGCTGGGCCGACGGCTGACGCCGGTGCAGGACTACCCGCGGCTCGCGGGCACGGTGCAGGTGGCGGCCCACAAGCCGGCGGCGGCCGGGGCCGAGCCGGAGCCGGCACCCGTCCAGGCGGCCTAGGCACGTACCCGCGCAAGCTTCTGCCCGCGCGGGTACGCCCCGTTCCGTACCCGAACGTCAGTGGCCGTGCTCGCCCGGCAGGGCGAACTCGCACCACACCGCCTTGCCGCCGCCCAGCGTGCGCCGTGAGCCCCAGGTCGAGGCGATCGTGGCGACGATGGAGATGCCGCGGCCGTTCTCGTCGCCCGGCTCCGCATGGCGGCGGCGCGGGAGGCGGTCGTCGCCGTCGGTGACCTCGACGATGAGCCTCCGGTCCGTACGCCGCAGGCGCAGCCGCATCGGCGGGGAGCCGTGCTGGAGGGAGTTGGCGACGAGTTCGCTGGCCGCCAGCACGCCCAGTTCGCGCAGCTCCGCCGGGAAGCGCCAGCTCGCCAGGACGCCGTCCGCGAAGGCGCGGGCGCGCGGGGCCGCCTCGACGCCGCCGAGGAGGTCGAGCGCCGCGCTGCGGAACAGCTCGGCCTCGCCGTCGTCGCGCAGCGGGTGCTCCAGGACGAGCACGGCGACGTCGTCGTCGTGCTCGGCGGTGACGCCGAGGGAGCGGATGAGGCGGTCGCAGACGACGCCGGGTGCGCCCGCCGCGCCGGCGAACGCGCTCGCGAGCGCGTTCACGCCCTCCTCGATGTCCTGGCCGCGGCGCTCGATGAGGCCGTCTGTGTAGAGGACGGCGGTCGATCCGGGCGGGAAGGGCAGTTCGGCGGAGCCGTGCACCCAGCCTCCGGTGCCGAGGGGCGGTCCGGTGGGTTCGTCGACGCGGCGCACGGTGCCGTCCGCGTCGCGGATGAGGATCGGCAGGTGGCCGGCCGAGGCATGCACCAGGCGGCCCTCGTGCGGGTCGTGGACGGCGTATGCGCACGTGGCGATCTGGTTGGGGTCGATCTCGGCGGCGAGGCCGTCGAGGAGTTGGAGCACCTCGTGCGGCGGCAGGTCCAGGCGCGCGTACGCGCGTACCGCGGTGCGCAACTGGCCCATGACGGCGGCGGCGCGGACGCCGCGGCCCATGACGTCCCCGATGACCATGGCCGTGCGGCCGGCGCCGAGGGTGATGACGTCGTACCAGTCGCCGCCGACTGCGGCGTCCGTGCCGCCGGGCTGGTACTTGGCCGCGACCCGCAGGTCGTCCGGGTGCTCCAGCTTCTCCGGCAGCAGGCTGCGCTGCAGCGCCACCGCGGCCTCGCGCTGCATGCGCTCGCCCGCGCGCAGCCGCTCGGCGGCCTCCACCTGGTCGGTGACGTCGGCGGCGGAGACGAGCACGCCGCCGCTCTCGCCGACGTCGATGGGGCTGCAGGTGAAGGTGTACGAGCGGGAGTCGGGGGCGCGGCGGGCCTTGACGGTGCGCGGGGTGCCGCTGCGCAGCACCTGGTCCATCAGCGGCAGCAGGCCCAGCTCGGCGAGTTCGGGCAGCGCGTCGCGGGCGGGGCGGCCCGGGGCGCGGGCGCCGAAGACGGCGGCGTAGGCGTTGTTGACGTAGGCGGTGCGGTGGTCGGGGCCGTGGACGACCGCGACCGGTGCCGGCAGCCGGCCGAGGGTGGCGCTCACGGGCAGCTCGATCCCGGGGTCGACGTCGTGTTCCGTATCGGGTTTCGGGCCCGTGTCGCCGCCGCCGCTCGCCGTACCGCCCGGGTCGGCGTCCGGCTCGGCGCCGGCGGGCGGTTCCGCCGCGGCGCGGCGGCCCTGCCGTCCGGCGCGGGCGGAGGGGACGGCACCGCGGAAGCCCCGCGCGGCGGCGGTGCGGCGCGGGGATCCGGGGAGCCGGGGGCTCCAGCGCGTGAAGTTCAAGCGTGCCAGTCCCAGGTCCACTCGTTGGTCGTTCGTTTCGCTCCGTGCCGATTCGTGCCCGTCCATGGTCACATGCCCCGCCTCAGTCGCCGTCAGGGCCGCGACCCGACCGGGTGGCGAGTGCGAATTCCGCCCGGGGGCGTTCCAGCGAGCCGAGGGCGACGATCTCCCGTTTGAACAGTCCGGCGAGGGTCCACTCGGCGAGCACGTGGGCCTTGCGGCCCACGGTGGGGAGCTTGCCCAGGTGGTACGCACGGTGCATGAGCCAGGCAGGGTAGCCCTTCAGCCGGTGGCCGTACACATAGGCGATGCCTTTGTGGAGGCCGAGGGAGGCGACGGAGCCGGCGTAGCGGTGCCGGTAGTCGCGCAGGGGTGTGCCGCGCAGGGCGGCGGCCAGGTTGTCGGCGAGGACGCGGGCCTGGCGGACGGCGTGCTGGGCGTTGGGGGCGCAGAGGGCGCCGGGCTCGTCGGCGGTGAGGTCGGGTACGGCGGCCGCGTCGCCGGCGGACCAGACGGCGTCCTCGCCCTCGACGCGGAGGTCGGGGGTGCACCGCAGGCGGCCGCGGTCGTTGAGGGGCAGGCCGGTGGCGGCGAGCACGGGGTTGGGGCGGACGCCGGCGGTCCACACGAGGGTGCGGGTGGGGAAGCGGGCGCCGTCGTCGAGCTGGGCGACGCGGTCCGTACAGCTCGACAGACGGGTCTCCAGGCGTACGTCGATGCCGCGTTCGCGCAGGCGGCGTAAGGCGTACTCGCCGAGCCGCTCGCCGACCTCCGGCAGTATGCGGTCGCTCGCCTCGACGAGGACCCAGCGCATGTCCGCGGGGCGTACGCCGGTGTAGTAGCGGGTGGCGTAACGCGCCATGTCTTCAAGCTCGGCGAGTGCTTCCACGCCGGCGTAGCCGCCCCCCACGAACACGAACGTGAGCGCGGCCTCGCGGACGGCGGCGTCGCGGGTGGAGGAGGCGATGTCCAGTTGTTCGAGCACGTGGTTGCGGAGGCCGATGGCCTCCTCTATCGAGGTGAAGCCGATGCCGTACGCGGCGAGCCCGGGGACCGGCAGGACCCGGGAGACGGATCCGGGCACCAGCACGAGCTGGTCGTACGCCAGGTCCAGCGGCGGTTCGCCGGTCTCGTCGGTGGCGAGCGTCGCGACGCGGGCGGTGCGCGCGGATTGGTCGACGGACGTCACGCGGCCGGCGACCACACGGCAGCGGGGGAGCACGCGGCGCAGCGGCACCACGACGTGGCGCGGCTGCACGGAGCCGGCGGCGGCCTCGGCGAGGAAGGGCTGGTAGGTCATGTACGGGTCGGGGGCGACCAGGGTGATCTGCGCCGCGCCGCTTCTGAGCTGCTTGCCGAGGTGCTTCTGCAGCCGCATCGCCACTGCCATCCCGACGTTGCCGCCACCGACGACGAGTACGCGCGTCGGATTCGTCATGGGCAACCTCCTGCCTGGGGTCCCGCCTGGGGCCCGGCCTCGCCGCGCGCCGCCGGCGGCGGTGCGGGCCCGGGGCGAGGCCGCCGACGGCGACCTCGGAACACCCATGACGCACCGCGTTCGGACTTTTGTCCACAGGCGGGGGAAGGATTTCCGGCGCCCGTGGTGTCCGCCCCGCGACCGATCCTTATCCACAGCCCCTTCTCTCTTGACTTCTGCTGAACTATGTTCGTACGAGCCGGAGTGGCCCGACCAGATGCACTCGGGCAAGCAGGGTGGGGAGTCTCCGGGGGGAGACTGTCATAACCGGGGGAAACAGAGATGCAGGTTCAGAGCAGTCGTCTGTCAGCAAACATGTCGGGATCGGACACTTCCGGCGAACTGCCGGCGAATGGCCGGTCGGCGCTGCGGGTAGACGCGCAGCGCAATCTGGAGCACGTCCTGCGTGCCGCGCGCGAAGTGTTCGGGGAGCTGGGTTATGGCGCCCCGATGGAGGACGTCGCCCGCCGCGCCAGGGTCGGCGTGGGCACGGTGTACCGCCGCTTCCCGAGCAAGGAAGTGCTCGTCAAGCGCATCGCCGAGGCGGAGACCGCGCGGCTCACCGAGCAGGCCCGCGCCGCGCTGCAGCAGGAGGACGAGCCGTGGGCCGCGCTGGCCCGCTTCCTCCGCGCGTCCGTCGACTCCGGTGCCGGGCGGCTGCTGCCGCCGCAGGTGCTGGGCGTGACGGCGCAGGCGCCGGAGGGCGAGCCGCGGGTGCCGCAGCAGCGGCCCTCGCCGGACGGCACGGCGCCGCAGGCCGGCGGTGAGGGCGCGGGTGCGGGTGCGGAGAGCGTGAGCGTCGGCGGTACGGACGCGGCGGCGCTGCTCGACGTGGTCGGGCAGTTGGTCGCGCGGGCCCGGGACGCGGGGTCGCTCCGCGCCGACGTATCGGTGTCGGACGTGCTGCTGGTGATAGCCACCGCGGCGCCGTCCCTGCCGGACCCGGAGCAGCAGGCGGTCGCGTCCGCGCGGCTGCTGGACATCCTGCTCGACGGGCTGCGGCCGCACGCGGAGGGCTGAGCCCCGGGCGGTGCCCGACGGGGGTGCGCCGGGGTGTGCCTCGGCGTCCCCTGAAGGGCCCCGCGGGGGTTCCCCTTGACGGGTGGCCCCGCGGGCGGTGGTTCGTGTTGACGGCGTCGCCCGTCAGGGTGGCTCCCGCCGGGTGCCGGCTTCCGTTGGCGGCGTGGCGGCCCGTTCGTCAAGCGAGGCCGCCGTCTACCCCGACAGCGTGACCGGTAGTGCGCCGCGAGCGGGAAAACCCCCCCAACGGGTGGTCGACCGTTCAACCCGGACGGCGGCCACGGTCCGTTGTGACACGCTCACCCGAATGACGGGCTGGACGAGCGTCTACGGGAGCTTGTGGCATGGCAGTTGACGATCGGGACGATCGCGGGCATGCCATGGACGGCGGGTCCTCCGGCGGGACCGGGGCGACCTCCGGCGGTGCCGACGAGGCCGTGGGGGCGATTCCCCAGCAGCGTGAGCGGCGGGACGAGGGGGTCACGGGCCCCCTGCCCTCCGACACCGAGCTGGTCGGCCGGATGCGTAAGGGCGACGACAGCGCGTACGAGGAGCTGTACCAGCGGCACGCCCCGGCGGTCCGCCGGTACGCGCGCACCTGCTGCCGCGACCCGCACACCGCCGACGACCTCACCGCCGAGGTCTTCGCCCGCACACTCCAGGCGGTCCGCGGCGGCGCCGGTCCCGAGACCGCGGTACGGGCGTATCTGCTCACCACCGTGCGGCGGGTCGCCGCCGCCTGGACGAAGACCGCCAAGCGCGAGCAACTCGTCGACGACTTCGCCGTCTTCGCGACCCAGGCCGCACGGCCGGTCTCCGACGACGACACCCTCGACCGCGGCGCCGACGTACGGGCCATGCACGAGGCCGAGCAGTCGATGGCGGTGCAGGCGTTCCGCAGCCTGCCCGAGCGCTGGCAGACCGTGCTGTGGCACACGACGGTGGAGGACGAGTCGCCCAGCCAGGTCGCGCCGCTGCTCGGGCTCACGGCCAACGCGACCGCCGTCCTGGCGCACCGCGCCCGCGAGGGGCCGAAGCAGGCGTACCTCCAGGCGCACGTCTCGACCGCGCTCACCGCGGGCGGCGACTGCGCCCGTTACGCCGACCGGCTCGGCGCGTACGCCCGCGGCGGGCTGCGGATGCGCGCCGAGCGGGGGCTGCGCAAGCACCTGGACGACTGCGCGCGGTGCCGCATGGCGGCGGTCGAGGTCGCAGACGTCAACTCCCGGCTCAGCACGCTGCTTCCGGTCGCGGTGGTCGGCTGGTTCGCGTCGGCCGCGGCGGCGAAGGCCGCCGGGTTCGCGGGCGTCGGCGCCGGTGCGGGGGCCGCGGCGGCGGCGAGCGGCGTCGGCGGCGGGGCGGAGCGCCTGGGCGCGGCCAGGTTCACCGTCTACGGCGACGACGCCCGGCTCTGGCGCTCCGACTGGGTCGAGGCGGGCGAGCAGGCGGCCATGGTCGACGTGGGCCCGCCAGTCCGGCACCGAGACCATCCGGCTGGAAGCGGAACCGCAGCACCCCGTCCACACCGCGGCACTGACGGACTGGGCGGACTCGGTCATCGACTGCCGCTGAGCGCCGCCCCGTCCCCCGCCTGGTCCGCCACTGTCCGGCGCGCCCGAGCGCGAGGCCCGTACGCCCCCGCGCACCGCGCCGCCGGGCGCGCCCGGGTACGTACCCCTACGCCGGCGCGACCAGCAACGGGCGGGCGCGCTCGCGCAGTTCCGCCACCATCGGCTCGTCGCCGTACGGCTCCAGCCGGGCCAGCAGGTCCTTCACGTACTCCGTCGTCCGCGCCGACGAGATCCGGCCCGCGACCTCCACCGCCCGCGTGCCCTGCGCGCACGCCGCGTCGAGGTTCCCCGACTCCAGCTCCGCGACCGCCGCCACGATCAGCCGCAGCCCGTGCGAGCGGACGAACGCCTCCGTCGGCCGCGCCAGCGCCTGTTCGGTGAACCGCCGCACCTGGAGCGGCACTCGCAGGTCGCGGTAGCACTCGGCGGCGTCGGCGGCGAGCCGGTCGTAGGCGTAGAAGTCGAGCCAGGCCGGGTCCGGGTCGCCCTCGCGGGCGCGCTCCAGCCAGCTCTCCGCCGCCGCCAGGGCCGTGCCGCACGACGCCTCGTCCTGTGCGCGGGCGTGCGCCCGCGCCTCGACGAGGTGGAAGAAGCTCATCGCACGCGCCGTCGCCAACCCCCTGTTGCGCTCGATCGCCGCCTGGGCGAGGTCCACGCCCTCGTCGGCGAAGCCGCGGTACGTCGCCTGGAGCGACATCGACGCCAGCACGTACCCGCCGAGCGGCACGTCCGCCGCCGCGCGCGCGAGCCGCAGCGCCTGGATGTAGTACCGCTGGGCCGCCTCCTGCTGCCCCGTGTCGAAGGCCATCCACCCGGCGAGCCGGGTGAGTTCTGCGGTCGCGCCGAAGAGCGAGCGCCCGACCTCGTCGGTGTACGCGCCGAGCAGCAGCGGCGTCGCGTCCACCCGCAGGCACTCCGGCACCATCGACGCCCGCCAGTCGCCGCCCCCGTACTTGGAGTCCCAGCGCCGCGCCTCCTCGGCCGCGTCGCGCAGCTTGGCGACGTCGCTGTGCCCCACGCGCCGCGGCGCCGAGCCGTCGGCGACGGGCGCGTGCTGGGGGTCGACGCCGTTGAGGCCGCGGGCGACCGAGCCGTCGGCAGGCGTGATCAGCCAGCGGGAGGCGGGCGTCGCGTACGCGCTGACGGCGAAGGAGCCCGCGAGGCTCTGCCAGATGCCGCCGCTGCCCGCGCGCCGCCCGGCGAGGTCGAGCCGGTACAACTCGGTGGCCGAGCGCACCGCCTCGCCGACGTCGCGCGGGAAGGCGAGGCCGACCTCGGGCGCCGGGTCGGTGTCGGCCAGCCCTATCTCGTGCAGTGGCACGGGGCGGCCGAGCTTGCCGGCGATGGCGGTGGCGATCAGGTGGGGCGCGGCGCCCTGGGGCACCATCCCCTTCGTCACCCAGCGGGCGACGGACGTCTTGTCGTACCGAAGCGTCATGCCGCGCTGCGCGCCGAGGTCATTGACCCGGCGGGCGAGTCCGGCGTTGCTGATCCCGGCGAGCGCGAGCATGTGGCCCAGCTTCTCGTTCGGACCGCGTGGCGTCCTGGACATGCACACCCCTCGACCACCGACGGCTCCCGTCCGGCAGGTGGGGATCCGGCCGGGTCGCATATGCACCCAGCGTAGTTCGCCGGATCCCGACCGTTAAGAGGAATGTTTCCGGATGGCGGGATTGCAGCGCGCGTGCTCCGGGGTCGTGTGGCGGTGCGCCGTACGTGCGCTCTGCCCCCAAAGGGCCGCGCACGCTTGGCTGGTTGTCCGTGGGTCGGCTCGCCGCGCCTGGGAAAGCGGCGGGCCTGGGGAACTCCGCCGTCATTCATCCCCGCGGGCGGCGGCTCACGGTCCGGGGAGCGCGGGACGCTTCCCGGACCGCACAAGCCCGGAAGACGGGCTTGGTTGGCCGGGATTGCGCCGTGTGCAGAATGGCTGAATGACGCCCCTTGCCCGGGGTGTAGATCCGGGCGTGCGGGACGGTCGCACCGGAGTCCGGGCACCGCCCGGGTGTCCGTACCGCGTTCCGGACGGCGCGCGCGGGCCGGTCCGCAGCGTCTGCTGATCCTCTTCCTCGTGCACGGCCCCCGCCGGGCCGCCCAACTGCCGAGAGCGCACCCGCGCGGCGCCCTCCGGGGGCGCTTCCGGCCGCGACGGGCCAGACTCCCGCGCGACCGCATCCACTCACATGCGCCCCTCTCGTGGCAGCATTGGTCCTGACGAAACGGCAGTACGCCCTGAGCATGGCGGAGTTGATGCCGATCGCCCGGCTCGCCTGGCTCGCTTGGCATATGCCGATACGTCCCCAGTTGCCCACGAGGAGGCACGCATGCGGTGGTTGGTGGGGTGGAGCAGTGCCGCCGCCGCGCCCTCGTTCCTCGACGGTGCGCAGTCCGCCGACGACTATGACCTCCACCCCGTCGGCGCCCAGCTCGTCTGGGGCGGCGCCGATCCGCTGTGGGCGGTCGGCGACTGGCGGCCGGACGAGATCCGCGTCGTCGACGTCGCGCCGCTGATCCGGCTCGCGATCTTCGGCACCTGCGGCGCGAGCGACGACCAGTTGCGCGTGGGCCTGCTGTCCGCCCGCGGCGGTGCCGTACGGCACCTGACCGCCTGGTCCGGCGGGTACACCGCCGTCGCACAGGTCGGCCGCCGCACCACCGTCCTCGGCGACCTCGCCGGCGCGCGCCCCGTCTTCCACGCCGCCTGGGACGGCGGCACGGCGTACGCGACCGCCGCGCTGCCGCTCGCCGACCTGATCGAGGCCGAGCTGGACGTCAGCCACCTCGCCGCCCAACTCGCCTGCCCCGACGTGCCGGAGGCGCTCGGCGACGGCACGCCGTACGCCGGCGTGCGCCGCGTGCCTCCCGGCCACGCGCTCATCCTCCGCGAGGGCGCCAAGGAGATCACCGGCTACGAGCCGCGCGCCTCCCTCGCCGTCGCCGCCCCCTCCCTGGACACCGAACCGGCGGTGGCGGGCGTGCGCGACGCGCTGGTGGAGTCCGTACGCGCCCGGCTGGCCGCCCCGCGCCACGCGCCGGAACCCGGCTACGGCGGCCTCGACCCCGGCCCCGTACCCGGCATGGGCCCGGCCGACCGGCGCGCCTCCCGCGGCCCCGCGCCCGGCATCGGCGCCGACCTGTCCGGCGGCATCGCCTCCGGCACCCTCGCGCTGCTGGCCGCCGGGCTGCCCGGCGTGCCCGGCACGCCGCCGGGGCTGGGGCCCGGGCAGGGCGAGCGGCTGGTGGCCGTGACGTTCAACGACCTGACCGCACGCGCCGACGAGGGCGAGCTGGAGCGGGCCCGCACCATCGCCGCCAACCCGCGGCTGCACCACGTGGTGGTGGCCGCCGGCGAGGCGGCGCTGCCGTACGCGGACCTGGAGAGCATGCCGCTCACCGACGAGCCGGGGCCCTCCCTGGTCGCCGCCGCCCGGCACCGGCGCCGGCTCACCGCGGGCAGCGCCGACCACCTCGTGGGCGTCGGCGCCCGCGAGGTCCTCGACGCGCACCCGGCCCGGCTCGCGGACCTGCTGCTGGACCGCAGGCGGCGCTCGCTGTTCCGGCCCGTGACGGCGCTGGCGCGCGCGGAGGGCTCGGTGCTGGCGCCGCTGACCGTCTACCGCGCGGCCCGCCGGCTGGCCCGTACGACGTACTGGGAGGGCATCTCCGAAGGCGCCGACGCGCTCCTCGACGACCCCGCGGGCGGGCTCGGCGGGGCGCCCGGGCGCAGCAGGGGCGCGCTCGACGCGTCGCTGGCCGCGCTGAGCTGGTGCCGACCGGGGCCCGCGGCGCGGTGGCTGACGGGCGAGGCGCTGGCCGAGGTGTCGGTACGCCTCCGCGGCTCCGCGGGCACGGCGAACGGCGACGGCACCGGCCGCCCCGGCGAGCGCCGCGCCGCCGCGGCGCTGGCGCAACTGGGCGCCGACTACCGCGTCTTCGAACAGGCCGCGGAGGTGAGGTTCCAGCGGCTGCACGCTCCCTTCCTCGACAACCAGGTCGTACGGGCCTGCCGCGCCCTGCCCGAGGCGCTGCGCGTGCAGCCGGGCGCGCGGGCGGCGGTGCTGGGCGCCGTGCTCGACGGCGCGGGCATCCGCGGGCTGCCGCCGGGCTGGGGCGCGACGACCGGCCCCGCCGCGGCCGCCGCGTCGGCGGAGCGCATCGGGCTGCGCCGCGCCTCGACGGAACTGGCCGACCTCTTCCACCGGCCGCTGCTGGCGGACGCGGGGCTCGTGGAGGGCCGGGTCGTACGCAAGGCACTGCGCGCGGCGGCGGACGGCGAGCCGCTGCCGCTGGGCGGTCTCGCGGAGCTGGTCTCGACGGAGCTGTGGCTCCAGCGGCTGCTGATGCGGCGCGGGTCCTGCTGGACGGGCGATGCGGCGCCGCGGCAGCGCGCGGTGGCGGGCGGGGTGCCGCCGCGGCTGCCGCTGTAGGAGGTTCGCGGCACCCGGACAAAGGGCTGTGCGGCACCCGCGGTAGGGCTGTACGGCACCCGCGGTGAGGGCCCTGCGGCACCCGCGGTGAGGGCCCTGCGGCACCCGCGGTGCGGGGCTCCCGCGGCCCCTGGTTTGGCCGCGGCCGAGCCGGTCGAGGGATGATGGGGCAGACCCCTCCCGGAGGTGCCATGGCGGACGACTGCGACGTCCTCGTGATCGGCGCCGGCATCGTCGGCCTCTCCACGGCGTACGCGCTGACGCGCGCCGCCCCCGGCATCCGCGTCGTCGTCCTGGAGAAGGAGCCCGGCCCGGCCCAGCACCAGACCGGGCGCAACAGCGGTGTGATCCACAGCGGGCTGTACTACCGGCCGGGCTCGCTCAAGGCGCGCTACGCGGTGCAGGGAGCCACCGAGATGGTCGCGTTCTGCGCCGAGCACGGGCTGCCGCACGCGGTCACCGGCAAGATCGTCGTCGCCACCGACCGGGACGAGCTGCCGCGCCTGCACGCCCTGGCGCAGCGCGGGCGCGAGAACGGCATCCCGGTGCGCGAGCTGGGGTCCGCGCAGATCACGGAGTACGAGCCGCACGTGCGCGGGCTGGCGGCGCTGCACGTGGCGACCACGGGGGTGTGCGACTTCCGGGCGGTGGCGCGGACGCTGGCGGAACTGGCGCGGGAGGCGGGGGCGGAGGTGCGGTACGGGACGGAGGTCCGGGCGATCGCGAGGCGCCCGCACGGGTCCGGTACCGCGGGCGGGGCAGCCCCCGCGGCCGACGCGGCACGCTCCGGCGGCACCGGTGCCGCCGGTGCCGCCGGTCCCTCCGTCCGCCCTGTCGCCGCGGTCCGCTCCGGTGTCGCCGTCCGCTCCGGTGTCGCCGTCCGCACCGCCGCCGGTGACGTCGTCCGCGCCCGCGCCCTCGTCAACTGCGCCGGCCTGCACTCCGACCGCATCGCCCGCCTCGCCGGCGACCGCCCCGGGCTGCG
Source organism: Streptomyces sp. CNZ287 (assembly GCF_007827615.1). NCBI lineage: Bacteria > Bacillati > Actinomycetota > Actinomycetes > Kitasatosporales > Streptomycetaceae > Streptomyces > Streptomyces sp. CNZ287. The sequence goes on from NZ_VISV01000010.1 coordinate 13,523, forward strand.
CATCCTCCCCTTCCGCGGCGAGTACTACGAGCTGGCCCCGCACGCCGCCGACCTCGTCCGCGGCCTCGTCTACCCCGTCCCCGACCCCACGTTCCCCTTCCTCGGCGTCCACCTCACCCGCGGCATCGACGGCGCCGTCCACCTCGGCCCCAACGCCGTCCCCGCGCTGGCCCGGGAGGGCTACTCCCGTACGCGCCTCAGCCCCCGCGACGCCGCCGCCGCGGTCGCGTACCCGGGTAGCTGGCGCATAGCCCGCCGCCACTGGCGCTACGGTCTCGGCGAACTCCGCCGCTCCCTCTCCCGCCGGGCGTTCACCCAGGACGTACGGCGCATGCTGCCCGCCGTCGACGAGAAGGACCTGCGCCCGGCGCAGCCGGGGGTACGGTCGCAGGCGGTGCTGCCGGACGGCACGCTGGTGGACGACTTCCGCTTCGCGGAGGGGCCGCGCACGATCCACGTACTGAACGCGCCGTCCCCGGCGGCGACCGCGGCGCTGCCGATCGGCAGGGAGGTCGCCCGCAGGACGCTCGCCCTGCTGTGACCGGCGGGGGCCGTCCCCGGGACCGGCTCGGGGACCGGCTCGGGGCCTTCGTAAACTGGGAACACTGTGTCCGACCACTCCGATCAGCACGATCGTCCCCAGCCCAGGTTCCCCGACGGCCCCGCCCCCGCGCCCGCCGGGCCGCACGACGAGCGCCGTATCCGCTCCTTCGTGCCGCGCCGCAGCCGCGTGACCCTCGCACAGGGCGAGGCCCTGAAGCGGCTCTGGCCGAAGTGGGGCTTCGACATCGACGGCGCGTCCGTACTCGATCTGGACGACCTCTTCTGCGGCCTCCCCGTCATCCTCGAAATCGGCTTCGGCATGGGCGAGGCGACCGCGGACATGGCCGCCGCCGACCCCGCGACCGGGATCCTCGCCGTCGACGTCCACACCCCCGGCCAGGGCAACCTGCTGCGGCTCATCGAGCAGCGCGGCCTGACGAACGTACGCATCGGCAACGGCGACGCCGTCATCCTGCTGCGCGAGATGCTGCCCCCGGCCGCGCTCGCGGGGATGCGGATCTACTTCCCGGACCCGTGGCCCAAGAAGAGGCACCACAAGCGCCGGCTCATCCAGCCGGAGTTCCTGGCGCTGGCGGCGTCACGGATGGCGCCGGGAGCGGTGCTGCACTGCGCGACGGACTGGGAGCCGTACGGGGAGTGGATGCTGGAGACGCTGGAGGCGTCACCGTACTTCGAGAACACCCACCCCGGCGGCTACGCGCCGCGGCCGGCCTTCCGCCCGCGTACGCGCTTCGAGGGGCAGGGGCTTGGAAAGGGGCACATCGTGAACGATCTGCTCTTCCGCCGCATCAGCGATAAATAGCCCGTCGCGCGCGGCGGGAGGACTGGCTAGGGTCGAAGGGTGCGGTACGAAGGCGCTCAGCTCATGACCCGGCCGCGGGAGCCCGAGGAATTCGGCCCGCGCCCGGAGTACGAGGACGCGCGCCCCAAAGCGGCGGAAACCACCGCACACACCCTTCCCGCCGGCCGGCGGTTCTGGCGCAGAAGGGGCGTACGCATAGGCGCGGTGGGGACCGTGCTGACGCTGGCGGGGCTGGCGATCCTGTGGCTGGTGTGGACGGAGACCGGCACGCACGGGATGCTCCTGGGCAGCGGGCTGGCGCTGCTGCCGGTGCCGCTGCTGATCGCGGGCTTCCTGTGGCTGGACCGGGTGGCGCCGGGACCGTGGCGCTACCGCGTCTTCGCGTTCGCCTGGGGCGCCTTCGCCGCGACGCTCGTCGCGATGCTGGCGAATACCTTCGCCGCCCGCTGGATCGCCACCGGCCTGCCGACGGCGTCGTCACGCGAGGCGGACCTGTGGGGGATGGCGGTCGTGGCGCCGGTGGTGGAGGAGAGCGCGAAGGCGGCGGCGATACTGCTGATCTTCCTCTTCCGCAGGCACTACTTCTCCGGCCTGGTCGACGGCCTGGTGCTGGCGGGGATCATCGGCACGGGCTTCGCGTTCACCGAGAACATCCTCTACCTGGGCAGGGCGTACGAGGAGAACCAGACCTTCGGCGACTCCGGCCCCCTGGCGACGGTGACCGTGACGTTCATCGCCCGGATCGTCTTCTCCCCGTTCGCGCACCCGCTGTTCACGGCGATGGCGGGCATAGGCTTCGGCCTGGCGGCCATGACGGTCGCCGGCCAGCGCGTACGCCGCGTGCTCCTGCCGGTGGCCGGCCTGCTGCTGGCGATCGCGATGCACGCGCTGTGGAACGGCTCGGCGGTGATGAACGGCTACGCCTTCCTCGGCGCGTACGCCTTCGTGATGGCGCCGGTGTTCGGCCTGCTGGTGTGGCTGGCGGTCTGGTCCCGCGGCGGCAAACTCCGCACGATACGCACCCAGCTCCCCGCCTACGCCCAGGCCGGCTGGCTGGTCCCCGCGGAACCGGTGGCCCTCTCCTCGCTGCGCATCCGCAAGATAGCCCGCAGCCTGGCCCGCCACGCCCACGGCGAGGAGGCCCGCCGCGCGGTCGCCGACTACGAACGCGCGGCGACCACCCTGGCCCTGCTCCGCGCGCAGGCGACGCAGGGCCGCCCGGCGAAGGACTACGCGACCCGCGAACAGGCGCTGCTGACGGCGATGTGGCAGAACAAGGCGCTAGCCCAACCCGCCCTCACCAGAGCCGCCTACACCACCAACCCACCCCGCCCCCACCCCTGGCCCCCACGTCAGGGCACTGCGCACCCACCCCACCCCCCACGCCCCTGACGCGCAGTCGCCCGGCCTTCCCACGCTGTCAGAGGGCCGCCTTACGATGCCCCCATCCCCTACAGCGGCCCGCCCGCGCATGCAGGCAAGGAAGGGACGAGGAGCCTCGTGCCGAAACAGACCAAGCACGCTTTCTTCGGCGAGCCAGCAGGCGTCGCGGACGGCGACTGGTTCCCGTCGCATCGCGCCCTGTACGAAGCCGGACTCCACCGTTTCAAAGACCAGGGCATCTCCGGCACCGAGAAGACTGGCGCGGACTCAATAGTGCTCTCCGGCGGGTACGTGGACGATGTCTACGGCGACGAGGAGATCATCTACACGGGGGCCGGTGGTCGAGACCGCAACAGCCGCCTCCAGATAGCTGACCAGCACTTCGACACGCGCGGCACAGCGGCACTCGTCGTTTCGCAGGTCAAAGGACTGGAGATCCGCGTCATCCAAGGACTCCGCATAGAGCGACGACGGGCCGAAGGGGGGTACCGCTATCGGGGCCTGTGGCAGGTCCAGGAGCACTGGTTCACGATAGGTAAAGAGGGCTTCCGAATATGCCAGTTCAGGCTCACGAAGCTCCGCCCGGGGGAGCGCCCTGTCCCCCGCCCCGTGACCGGCCCTGCTGATACTCCGACGGGCGCGGGAGCGCGAACGCGGGAGTACATCGAGCGGGAACAGCTCAAACGAGACTCTTCGGTCGTACGGCAAGTGAAGGATCTGTACGACAACAGGTGCCAGATCTGCGCCGAACGAATAGTGGTTTCACCCCCCGATGTCGCCTTCAGCGAAGGCGCACATATCCAGGCTCTCGGCAGACCTCACGACGGGCCGGACACCCCAAGCAATGTGCTTTGCCTCTGCCCGAACTGCCACGCGCGATTCGATCGAGGAGCGCTTCAACTCTCCGACTCACTGATGGTGATCAACGGACTGACGGGGGCCGAGCGTTCGCCCCTCACCGTGAATCCCGGCCACGCCATAGACGTGACCTACGTCCGCCAGCACCGTTCCCGTTGGGCAAGCCGCGACAGCGCCCCGGATTCTCCCGCAGGGGCCCACGCCTGAAGTCAGCGTGAGGTGGTGGCGATTTCATCCTCAAGGCAGGACTCCGCCCGCGCCAACGCCGTGTCCGGGTCACAGCCGTGGGTCTCCAGCCAGCGGAGGACGTCGGCGATGAGGTGGGTTGCGGCGTCTTCGAGGATGGCCGCGCTCAGGGGAGAGTTGGCACGGAGGGTGCGGTGGTGTTGTTGGCGGTAGAGGATGAGGAGGGCCTCGGCGGCGGTGACGCGGTCGCCACCTGCGTGGGCGGTTGGGGAGTCGAGGCCCGTGGCCAGTTCTACCCAGGTGGTTTTGCCGTCGTCGCGGAGTTCCACACCCCAGTCGGCGGCCGTGGCGGCGACGAGGAGTAGGCCCCGACCGGTTTCGTCATCGGGGGTTGGCTTGGCCAGAATCGGGACTGAGTTCGTACCGGGGTCGTGGAGTTCGAGGCGAAGGCGGGTGTCCCGCATCGAGGTCGTGAGCGTGACCGGGACGCCGGTGCCCACGTGGCAGATGACGTTGGTGACAAGTTCGGTCACGCAGAGTTGAGCAGCGTGAACCACATGTGGCAAGCCCCAGAGCCGCAGGTGGCGTTGGAGAACGCGGCGTAGTCCGACAACCTCCTCGGGGTGGGCAGGGAAGTCCAGTTCCCAGCGCTTACGCACCAGGCACTTGCCCCAGACAGTGCGATCGGGGTGGTCGGTCTTGTGCATCTCCGGTCACGATCCTTTGATTGTTGCTCTCCGTATCTCTACAGTCGCCCAACGTGCGTAGGGTTTGAAGGGGATGGGTGTCCCAAGACCACCGTTGAGAGACGAGGACCTCCATGGCACAACGACCACGCGAGTTGACCCCCGACCGATCAGCACGCCACCTCTTCGGCTTCGAAATGCGCCGCTGTCGCGAACACGCCGGCATGAGTCTCGAAGGACTGGCCGAGGTCGTGAAGTACAGCCGAAGCCACCTGGCGCGGATTGAGGTGGCCGCCTACATGCCGCCGCCTGATCTGGCCGCGGCGCTGGACGCGGCCTTCGGGACGGATGGGATCTTCCAGAGGCTTTACGCGCTCGCCAGACACGAGGTGCACCCGGACAAGTACCGGCGAAGGATGGAGCTGGAAGCTCAGGCACGCGCCATCGGCGAGTACGCGGGAGTCCTGGTGCCTGGGATCGTACAGACGGAGGATTACGCACGCGCTGTTTTCCGGGCGCAGAAGCCCCGGGCCACCGGCGACCAGATCGAGGAGATGGTTACCGCCCGCATGGGACGGCAGGCGTTGCTGGCATCCGATCGACCGCCCGAGTTCTCGGCTGTTCTGGACGAAGCAGTGCTGCGTCGTCCGGTTGGAGGACCTGGTGTGATGGGCGAGCAACTCGACCGGCTGCACAAGTTGACGCACACGGAGACAACGGTGGTGCAGGTGCTTCCGTTTGTGCACGGAGAACACGCCTTGCTGGGTGGCTCGTTAGCACTGTTCACGCTGGAACGCGGGACCTTTGTCGCCTATGAAGAGAGCATCGGGACAGGTCAACTGCTGGAGGATCCGGAACTGGTCGACGCGCGTCGGCGCGCCTACGATCTGCTCAGGGCGTACGCGTTGTCGCCCAAGGATTCTGCGGAGCTCATCCAGTCGATAAAGGAGACGTTCTCGACATGAGCACGATCCACTGGGTCAAGTCCAGCTACAGCAACGGTGATGGCGGCGGGTGTGTCGAGTGGGCGCCGGTCGTTGCCGCCTCGGGCGTTGTTCCCGTGCGGGACAGCAAGGATCCCGATGGACCTGCCCTCGCGTTCTCTGCCGCGGGGTGGCGGGCCTTCGTTGCGGGCGTTCGGGCCGGAGAGTTCGCCGAGCGCTTCTGACCTTGCCCGAAGGTCCATGGTCCGGGAGTTATCCACAGGGGGAAGCGGAGGGTGGGGATCCGGGAGAGGGTGGGGGCATGACGGGGGAACTTGGGTCGCTGGGTGCGTTGGCGGCGGCGAATGGTGGGGTGTTGGTTTGTGCCGAGGCGTTGGCGGCCGGGTGGTCGTCCGGGGTGTTGGTGCGGCGGTTGCGGAAAGAGGGGTGGCGGAAGGTTCGGGCCGGGGTGTGGGTGGAGCCGGGGCGGGTTCCTGATCTGCGGTTGCGGTTGCGGGTGGCGCAGGCCGGGCGGCCGGAGCTGGTCGTCAGCCACAGTGCCGCGGCTCATCTCCTCGGGGTCGAAGTCCTCGCCGTGCGGCCCGAGTTCACCCACGTGCGGTCGCGGGGGCGGGCGCCCGAGGGGTGCCTGCTGCATCGGACCGCCCTGAGTGACGACGAGATCGTCAGCGTCGCCGGGCTGCGCGTGACCGACGCGTCGCGGACCCTCGTCGACCTGCTGCGTACGGCCGAGCGGGACGCCGCGCTCGTGGCCGTGGAGTCCGCCCTGACCCGGCGGCCCCTGGCGCCCGGCGGAGGGTGGCCGCGGCGGTGGCGCGAGCAGGTGACCGATCTGCATGCGGTCTCCGAGGCCCTTGCCGGCATCGGGCAGCGGCGGGGTGTGGTCCAGGCGCGGCAGCGGCTGGCGCTCGTCGATCCTCGCTCCGGCTCGCCCGCCGAAACCGTCGCGCGGTTGCGGATGTACGACGCCGGGCTGCGGCCGCTCAGCCAAGTGCCGTTCACCGCGCCCAACGGGCGGCGGATACGGGTGGACTTCTTCTTTCCGGTGGCGGGGCTCGTCGTCGAGATCGAGGGCTACGGCTTCCACGGCGGCCGGGCCGCCCATCGGGCCGACGTCGAGCGCTTCAACGACCTGGGGCGCTGTCCCGAGGTCCGGCGCATGCTCCGGTTCACCGCGGCCGATGCCTTCGAGCGGCCCCAGCGGATGCTCCACGCCATCCGCGCCGCCCTGGGTGAGATCGCCGCCGGGGGATCCCACCCTGCCGATGCTGCCGCCCGTGCGGCAGCGAGTGCCGGGGCCTCCAGCGCCGCTGCCGAGGTCACTGCCTCTGCCACCGCGGCTGCCTGAATCGCCGCCGCTGGTCTGCCCGCGATGTCCGCCGTGCGTGGCAGGCTGCCGCCATGGACGCCTGCGTCAGGAACATCGTGCTCGACTGCGCCGACGCCCGTCAGCTCGCCGACTTCTACACGCAGTTGCTCGGCATGCGGGTCATCCGCGAGGACTGGATGGTGATCGCCAAGGACGAAGACAGCTTTCCACGGCTGGCATTCGAGGAAGTCGAAGGCTACCGGCCGCCGCTCTGGCCCGATCTCGACCGCACCTACCCCCAGCAGATGCACATTTGCTTCGGCGTCGACGACTCCACCGCCGCCGGCGAGCTGGCGCTGCGGCTCGGGGCCACGCGGCTCTCCGAGGCGGGGGGCAGTTGCCCGGTGTTCGCCGACCCCGCCGGGCATCCGTTCTGCCTCTGCGGGCCCGGGGAGTAGGTCCCGGGAAAGTGCCGACGGCCCTGGTGTCGGGGGGTCGGCCACCAGGGCCGCCGGCGGTCTCGGTGCGTGCTCGGACGCCACGGGGGAAGTTGCGTTCGGGCACGCCGGAGACGTGGGAGAGGGGTTATGGGGGCTTGCGGTCCGTGCGGCGGGTGGCCGTCCCGGCCGTGAGGGCCGGGGCGCTGGGCCCGCCGGGTGGATCAGACCGGGGCGCCGTTGTTGCGCAGCCAGGCGAGGGGGTCCACTGCGTCCCCGCCGCCGGGTCGTACCTCAAGGTGCAGGTGCGGGCCGGTGACGTTGCCCGTGGCGCCCACGCGCCCGATGACGTCGGCGGTCGTCACCTCGCCGGAGGACTGGATGATGGAGGACAGATGGCAGTACCAGACTTCGGTGCCGTCCTCGAGCGTGAGGACGATGCGGTAGCCGTACGAGCCGGCCCAGCCGGCCTCGGTGATCGTGCCGCCGTGCACCGCCTTGACCGGGGTGCCGGTGGAGGCGGCGAAGTCCTGGCCCGTGTGGCCCGCGGCCCACATGTCGCCGGACTCGCCGAACGTCGAGGTGAGCGTGTAGTTCGCGACCGGGGCGACGTAGCTGGCGGCGAGCTTCGCGAGGCGCTCCGCCTCCGCCTTGCGGCGGGCTTCCTCTTCCGCCTTGCGGCGGCGCTCCTCCTCCAGGCGGCGCTGGCGCTCCTCTTCCGCCGCCTTCGCCTCGGCGGCCTCCTCGGCCGCCTGCTTGGCGGCCTCGGCCTCGGCCGCCGCGCGGGCGGAGGCGTCGGCCTCCGCCTGCTGCTGCTCGGCCTGCTCCAGGATGCGGGCCCGCAGCGCCTCGCCGGAGTCGGCGGGCTGGTTCGCGGTGTCGGTGTCGCTCGCGTAGCTGACCTGGGTGAGCGGAGCCGTGGTGACGACCGAGTCGGAAGCGGGCTCCTCCTCGCTCGGCATCAGGTCGCCGACGCCCGGCAGGCTCTCCGCGTCGGGGAGTTGGGCGCCTATCCGGTTCGCCACGGTGTCGACCTGGTCGGGCATGGATATCGCGACCGGCGGCTTCTCCTGCGCCGTGGCCATACTGCCCGCGCCGACGGCGGCGAAGACACCCACGCCGAGTACGGCGCCGCTGCGCGCCATGCTGCCGCCGCGCTGCCGGGGAAGGCGCCGACGGCCGCGGGAGGGAAGGTCGTCCTCGGGGAGGACTTCGTCGACCGGCTCTTCGGCGGCGTGACCGGTGGGCGCATACCCCTCGGGGGCGTGGCCGCCGGGCGCATAGCCGTCGTAGCCGTAATCGTCATAGCCATGGCCGTAGCCAGGCCCAGACCTGTAGGACGCCACGAAGGCGTACTCCTTTCCTTCCTTCTCGCCTACCGGGTTAGCTGACGGGTTCGGAGCAGGAAGGTCTCCTACGGGCCGCTTCCTCGCGGAAGTTGGCCCGATTCACCCCAAGGTGGTGGTTCCCCGGTTCCCTAGGTGTTGCCGTTGCTGCAGTTGTGACTCGTGCGGGATTCGGCGACGGCGCACGGTGCCGCCTCTTGCGACGGCAGTGACGACCGCGCTGCGTTACCGCACGCTAGCGGACGACGGCGTTCGATTCCAAGTCGTTCCCGTTATTCAGTTGTGCTTCACCGCGGACGATCCGGGCATGCACCAGCGGAAACGGACAAGTTGACGCCCTGATTACGCGCAGTGAGGTCCGGTCGTTAGCTGATCGTGCATCAGTTGTTATGCGGAGGGGCGCTGTTCCGCTACGGAGCGTGTGCGGCCGGGGGCGAGTCCGGCGGCTCCGCGAACGGTGTACGGGAGCGGGCGAGGGCGAACAGCGCCATGTCGTCCGCGATCCTTCCGCCCGTATAACGGGTCACGTCGTCCAGGAGGGTGTCCAGCAGTTCGTGCGGCCCGTCGAACAGCCGGCCGTCCAGCCGGGTCAGCGGATCGTAGAAGACGCCCGCCTTGTTCCGCGCCTCGGTCACGCCGTCCGTGAAGAGAACGAGCGCCGCGCCCGGCGGGAACTCCTCCTCCATCAGCTCGTCCGGCCACGTACCCAGGTCGCCCATGCCCAGCGGCAGCGCGTGCTCGTGCGGGTGCAGCGTGCGCGCCGCGCCGTCCGGCCCGAGCAGCAGCGGCGCCGGATGGCCGCGGTTGAGCAGCCGCAGCGCGCCGCCCTCGCGGTCGACCTCCGCCAGCACCGCGGTCGTGAACCCCTCCACCCGGTCGAGGCCGCTGCGCCCCGTCTCCTGGCGCTGCAGCGCGCGTTCCAGCCGCCGCGCGACTCCCGCGAGCCCCGCCTCCTCCTCGGCCGCCTCCCGGAAGGCGCCGATGACGACCGCCACGGACTCCACCGCCTCCAGCCCCTTGCCGCGTACGTCGCCGACGATGCAGCGCACGCCGTACGGGCCCTCCTGCACGGCGTAGAGGTCGCCGCCGATCCGGGCGTCGGCGTCCGCGGCCTGGTAGCGGGCCGCGACCCGCAGCGTGCCGAAGCCGTCCGGCGGATTCGGCAGCACGGCACGCTGCGCGGCGACGGCGACATGGCGGGCGGAGGTCAGCCGGCGGTAGTTGCGCTGGATGAGGACGTTGATGCCGACCGCCAGGGCACCGAGCACGGCCTGCGACACCATATGGGTGAGTGCGTGGGTCCTCGTGGCGGTGCCGTGGAGGATTTCGAGCACGACGTTCACCACCAGGGCGGCGACGGCGACGGCGACGGTGCCGCGCAGAGTGAGCAGCGCAGCGGCGACCAGCGGGGTGGTCTCGAAGACCGGCAACGATCTCAGCCCCTCCGGCGTGAACCAGAAGAACACCGCTCCCACGACGATCAGCACGGCCGGCAGCCACCGCAGCACCCAGCGGACCCGCCGCTCACCGCCGGTGGCATTGGGACGACTGGACCGGACCATCTGGTCCAGCGCACTGTTACCCACGCGGTAGGCCCGCCCCTTCTCGTACGGGGCGCGTCGCTCGGCGTACGAGCCGCTCTTCGCGCCGTGCGAAGCGCGGCCCCCGCGCGGGCCGCCCTCGTCCTGCCCCGCGCCCTGCGCGCCGTCCTCCCGCACCGGCTGCACCTGCCCTCTCCTGCGCTGCCCTTCCAGTGCTGTCCTCCCCATGCGGCCGACACGCGGGCCCTTGCCGTCGTCCCTCAAGGTTCCGCGTCCCGGGCGGGACGGCGACCGGGCGGGGCCCAGGCGGGTTACAGGTGGCGTTTCGGGCGCCATTGCGGCCAGGGTGTGACGGGCATACGAGCAGCGGACCGGCGGACCGCACGCAGAGGGTACAGCCGAACGGGTAGAGGACCGCCCGGCTCCGGCGCGCGCGACGTGCGCACGCCCCCCGGCTCTCCCAGCGCCCCGCGCGCCCCGTGCACGCCCTACACCCTGGGAATCCCCGGACAACTGACGCCATCTGTCAGCCGTCCGGCGTCAGCCACCGCCAAGCACCACCCACCGCCAAGCACCACCCGCCGCCACGCGCCCGCCGCCGCCACGCGCCGGCCCCCGCCACGCGCCGGCCGCCGTCAGCCGAGGCGTACCGGGAAGGACTCCAGGTCGTTCTGCGTCAGGACCGGCAGGTTGCGGAGCTCCCCCAGCGGCACCGCCGCCCGCAGCTCCGGGAAGCGGGCGAAGAGCGCCGGCAGCGCCACCGCCGCCTCCAGCCGCGACAGCGCCGCGCCGGGGCAGATGTGCGGCCCGTGCCCGAAGGTCATGTGCCGGATCGGCGTCGCCCGCGTCACGTCGAAGGCGTCCACGTCCGCCCCGTGGTGCCCGGCGTCCCGCCCGATCGCGCGGTACGAGATGACGACGCCCTCGCCCTTCTCGATCACCGTGCCGGCGATCTCGATGTCCTCCGTCGCGAACCGCATCAGCAGGTGGGTCACGGGCGGGTCGTAGCGCAGTGCCTCCTCGATCGCCGTCTCCCACGTCACCTTGCCCTCGCGGACCAGGGCGAGCTGCTCGGGGTGGCTCAGCAGTCCGCGCACGGTGGTGAGGAGGAGCGTGATCGTGGTCTCGTGCCCGGCCGCGATCATGGACTTCAGGTTGCCGACGACCTCTTCCTCGGTCAGCGGCTCGCCGCCCTCGTCGGCGAGGATCAGCGCGCTCGTGAGGTCGTCGGCGGGCTCCGCGGTCTTCTGCCGCACCATGTCGGTAAACACGCGGTCGAGTTCCGCCATCACCGCGAGCCGCTCCTCCTGCGGCGTGAGCATGGAGAAGAAGGCTTTCCACAGGCGCATCTGCCGCGGTATCTCCGATTCCGCGACGCCCATGAGCGCGCACACCACCCGCATCGGCAGCGGCTGCGCGAAGACCTCCTTGAGGTCGACCACCCCGTCGCCCCCGGCCGCCGCGGCCGCAAGGGAGTCCAGCAGTTCGGCCGTCACCCGCTCGACCACCGGCCGCAGCGCGTCGAGCCGCCGCGGCGTGATGGCCTGCGCCGTCTTGGCCCGCAGCCGCCGGTGCTCGGCGCCGTCGACCGTGAACATCGACCGGCCCGGGTTGACCATCCCGATCAGCGGCCACTCCGCCGTCACCTCGCCGGTCTGCCACAGCCGCCAGGCGCCGATGTCCTTGACCAGCCGCGCGTCGGTGAGCAGTCGGCGGGCCTCCGCGTGCCGCGTGACGGTCCATGCGGGCGCGCCGAGCAGTTCGATCCGGGTGAGCGGGGCGGCGGCGCACAGGAGCGCGGTCTCGCCCGCGAGGTCGCGTACGAGCGGGTCGATGGCCAGCGGTTCGGGGAGGGCCCCGGAGGCGGCCGGGGCGGCGGCGGAGCCGGCGGCGTGCGGGCAGTTCACAGGTGACCTCCTGCAGCGCGTACGGGGGTGAAGGTGACCGGCAGGGCGGTCATGCCGCGCAGGAACGCGGACGGCCGCCGCACCAGCGTCCGGGCCGGCACGGACAGGTCCAGGTCGGGCAGCCGGTCGAGGAGTACCTCGAGGCCCGTCCGGGCGATGATCTCAGCGATCTCCTGGGCCGGGAAGGGGCAGCGGAAGTCGCCGTAGCTGAAGGCGAAGTGGGCGCTGTTGCCGGCCTGTGCGGGTACGCCCCCGTACCCGTATCCGCCGCCCATGCCGCCGGCCCCGCCCGCGCCGCCCGGCCCGACCAGGGCCTGCTGGATCTGCGGGTCGTCGTTGGCGGCGGCGAGGCCGAGGAGCAGCAGGTCGCCCGCGCCGACGGGGCGGCCGCCGAGCTGGGTGTCGCGGGCGGCCCAGCGGCCGACGAGGATCTGGGTCGGGGTGTCCTCCCACAGCACCTCGTTCATGGCCTGGCCGACGCTGTGCCGCCCGCCGCCGAGGGCGGCGGCGAAGCGGTCGTCGGTGAGCATGAGGCGGATGGAGTTGCCGATCCAGTCGGCGGTGGGCAGGAAGCCGGCGGCGGTGGTGTCCTTGAGGTCGAGCATGACCTCTTCGTCGGTGAAGTGCATGGGGTCGGCGAGCATCCGCGAGGCGACGTCCTGGCCGGGCGCGAGCCGTTTCTCGGCGACGAGCCGCGTCATGTGCTCGACGAAGGTCTCGTACGCCTTGAGTGCTCCGGGTCCGCCGTCCGCGAGTTCGTTGAGGACCTGGGCGAGTTGCCGTCCCTGGGCGTCGGGGAAGCCGATGAGGCGGGCGAGGACGAGGACGGGGAGCGGGACGGCGTAGTCGCCGACGAGTTCCGCGCTGCCGCGGGAGCAGAAGGAGTCGATGAGCCGGTCGGCGAGCTGTTCGCAGTGCCGGCGGAGGTCGAAGGGGTCGACGCTCTCCAGTGCGGCGCCGACCATGACGGCGTGCCTGCGGTGGTCGGCGGCGGAGGCGGTGAAGTGGATCGACGGCATGACCTGGCCGACCATCGGCAGCAGCGGCCAGTCCGGCGGGATCTTCTCCCACTGGTTCCACAGCCCGCGGTCCCGGGCGAAGAGTTCGGGGTCGGAGGTGACCTGGTGGAGTTCGCGGTAGCCGATGACGAGCCAGGCGGGGATGTCGCCGGGGAGTTCGACGGGGACGACGGGGCCGTGGTCGCGGCGCATCTCGCGGTAGAGGTCGCGCGGGTCGGTGTGGAAGCGGGGGCCGCTGAGCGGTACGGCCCCGGCGGCGCCCGCGTGCGCGGGGCAGGCGGCGGGGGGTGCGTCGGCAGCGGGGGGCGCGTCGGGGCCGTCGGGCGCGGGCACGTCGGCCGGCGCACCCGGCGCGGTGCCCGGCGCATCCGGATCGGCCGACGGCTCACCGGGCGCACCGGACTCACCGGGCGCACCCGGCGCAGGGGCCGCGCTGAGCGCGCCCGTGCGCGGTTGCGCCTGGCTGCTGCTCCCCTCGTGTGCGGCCTGGTCGTCGGGGGTCGGGGTCATGTCGCGGTCTCCGGTGCGGTGGGGACAGTGGCTGCGGCGGCGGTCGCGGCGGTCGCGGTGGCCGTACCGGCGGCGAGGCGCTGGAGGTGTTCGACCAGGGCGATCAGCACGCCCTTGCTGGACTCGCGGGACCGCGCGTCGCAGTCGACGAGCGGGACGTGCGGGTCGAGGTCGAGCGCTTCGCGTACTTCGGCGCTGGTGTAGGGCGGGCCGCCGAAGTCGTTGCGGGCGACGATGAACGGCGTGCCGTGGTGCTCCAGCCGGTCGATGGCGTACCAGGAGTCGGAGAGCCTGCGGTGGTCGACGAGGACGATCGCGCCGAGCGTCCCGGAGAACAGCCGGTCCCAGAGGAACCAGAAGCGTTCCTGGCCGGGCGCCCCGAAGAGGTACAGCACGGTGCGCTCGTCCAGGCTGATGCGCCCGAAGTCGAAGGCGACCGTCGTGGCGGTCTTGCCGGGCACGGCGCGGCGGTCGTCGATGCCGCGGCCGGCGAGGGTCATCGTCTCCTCGGTGTTCAGCGGCCGGATGTCGCTGACGGAGCGGACCATGGTGGTCTTGCCGACGCCGAAGCCGCCGACGATGACGATCTTCAGCCCGTTGTCCGCGGTACGGGCCAGGGGGGCGCGCTCGGTCGCGCCGCCCGGCGCGGGGGTCGCGCGGGGGTCAGAGGTGGCGGAGTCCAACGAGCACCTTCTCCAGAGTCTCGGGATCGGCGAACCGGACGCCGCCCGGTGTGCGCGGGGGCGCGTACCGCGGGTGGCGTGCGGTGATCCGGCCGGCGGCCAGCAGGTCGGACAGCAGGATCTTGGTGATGCCGACGGGCAGTCCGAGGTCGGCGGAGAGTTCCACCACGGCGGTCGGGGTGCGGCAGATGCGCAGGATCGCGGCGTGTTCCGACTGCATGCCCGGTGCCGGTTCGTCCTCGGCGACGACCAGGGTGACGAGGTCGAACTCGTCGCTGGCGGGCCGGCTGCGCCCTCCTGTCAGGGTGTACAGCCGGTCCGGGTCGTCGTCCCGGCCGGGGCGGGTCATTCCGCCGCGACCCCCTCGGCCGCGGGTACGGGCCCGCGGGGCGGGGCGCTGAGGTGCTCGCCGAGCTGCTCGACCAGTTCCAGCATGTTGTGCCCGACGAGCCCGGGGTCGGCCGTCTCGGCGGCGATCACGGCGACGTGGCTGCCGGACCCGGCTTCGGCGATGAAGAGGATGCCGCCGTAGAACTCGGTCATCGACTGCCGTACGCCGCCGCTGCCGTCGCCGAACTCGACGGAGGCGCCGTGCGACAGGCTCTGGATGCCGGCGGAGATGGCGGCGAGCTGGTCGGCGCGGTCCTCGGAGAGCTCGGGCGTGTGGCAGAGCTTGAGTCCGTCGCGGGAGAGGACGAGGGCGTGCCTGGCGCCGGGCGTGCGCTCCAGCAACCCCTCCAGCAGCCAGGTCAGCCCGGTGGCCTCGGCGGGAGATTGGGTCATCTGTCGTCCTCCGAAGATGAAGCGGCGTTGCGTGCGGGGGGCGCGGTGGCGGGGTCGGTGCCGTCGCCGGGCGCGGCGGGTTCCTCGCGTTCCGCGGGTTGCTCTGCCGGCACGGGGGCTTCGGCGCGTGCGCCGTCGTCCTGCCGTACGTCGTCTTGCTGTTCGTCTGCGTCCCGTCCGGCGCCTGCGGCCGGTACGTCGTCTGCGCGGCCGGTGTCGCGCTTGCGGCCGTTGACGGCGGCGGCCAGGGCGCCGCCCGCCGTGCCCGCGCCGCCCGTGCCGTCGGCGCCGCGCTCCTGGCCGGTCACCGCGCGCCGGAAGGCGCCGAACCGGGCGGCGGAGCCGGCGGCTTGGAGGCGCCGCTGCGGGGCGGTGCCGGCACCGGCGGCGCCCTGGTCGCCGGTTCCCGTTCCCGTTCCCGTGTCCGTCCCCGTACGTGCGCGGCCCGTGCCCGTACCGCCGGCCTCGCCGGACGGGCCGCCGTCCGGCACGCCGCCGGGGTGTGCGCCCGCCAGCGTGCGCCCGCGGCGCCGCCGCGGCAGCGCGGCCAGCGCGAACGGGTCGTGCCCACCGTCGCCCGCCCGCTCGCCCGCCCGCTCGTCCGCGTCCTCGCCGGCGGCGACGTCCCGCTGCCGGGGCAGCGGGAGCGGCGTGCTGCCGGTGTCCTCGGTGGGCATGGGCAGGCCCGGCGTGCGTACGGGCTCGCCGGGCCGGGCGCGGGAGATCAGCTCCTGCGGGATCATCAGGACCACGCCCGTACCGCCGATGGCGGAGGGCCGGAAGGAGACGGTCAGCCCGTGCTTCTGCGCGAGGTGCCCGACGACGGGCAGGCCGAGCCGGGTGCCGGTGAGCGTGGACAGGTCGGTGGCGGTGCCGGAGACGGCACGCTCGGCGCGGCGCTGCGCGGCCTCGCTCATCATCAGCCCGCTGTCCTCGATGGTGACGACGGCGCCGGCGGGCACTTCCGAGACGTAGACGTGCACCTCGGTGGTGGGGGGCGAGAAGTTGCAGGCGTTGTCGAGGAGTTCGGCGAGCGCGTGCATGACACCCTCGGCGGCGTGTCCCGCGACGGCCACTTCGGAGACGGCGCGCAGCCGCACGCGCTGGTAGCCGGCGATCCGGCCCATGGCGCCGCGCAGGATGGACTCCATCGCGATCGGCTTCGCCCAGCGGCGGCCGGTGCGGGCGCCGCTCAGCACGGCGATGCTGTCGGCGACGCGGCCGGCCTGCGCGGTGCGGTGGTCGAGGTGGAGGAGGTCGCCGAGGACGTCGGCGTCGCCGTGGCGGTGCTCCATCTCGCGCAGGTCGGCGAGCATGCTGGTGGTGATGGCCTGCATCCGTCCCGCGGCGTTGGCGCAGGAGGCCATGGCGGCGGCCCGGCGGTTCTCGCTGCGCCGCGCCTCCTCGGCGACCTGCTGGACGGCGCGCCGGTACGCCTGGTTGTCCAGCCGGGGGGCGGCGGCGAGTGCTTCGTCGACGGGCGCGCCCGCGGCGATCTTCCGCAGCACCTCGGGGACGACGCGGTCGGCGAAGACGGCGGCGGCGCCGGCCGCGGCGGCGGCGCGTTCGTCGGCGCGGGCGGCCTTGGCCCGGTAGCCGGCCGCGGCGGCGACGGCTATGCACAGCAGGACGGCGGCGGCGCCACCGGCGTAGACGATGTGCCGGGTGTGGTCCTCGGGTCCGGCGAGCGCCGCGGCCAGGACCGCGACGGCGGTCGCGGGCGCCGTGACGAACAGGGCCGACAGCGGTGCGGGGAGGCGGGAACGCGAGTCCCGGGGCGGGGCTGCATCCTGGTGCGCGGTCATCGACGGGCTCCTCCGGGCAGGTGGCCTGTCCCAGGTCGGGTATGTGCGCCGAATTGAGCAACGTGCTCGCGGGTGCTCAAGTCGCCGACACTATAGGGAGTTTCCTCACCACACCAGCACACTCAATGGACCGTTTGCAGCACACCTGTGACAAGAGGTGTGCGCCCGGGTCTGCCCCGGTGAAGGCGGCTTCCAGAGGTCCCGCCGCGGCGATCGTGACGGCCCTGTCACCGCCGGTCGGCTAGAACGGAGAACGCCCAAGATCTCCCGTACGCCCCCTGCGGCAACGGCGTCCAACTGCTCAACGGCCCTGGTCAGCAAGCCTTTACGGCGTCACCACGC
This sequence comes from Streptomyces sp. CNZ287, assembly GCF_007827615.1. NCBI lineage: Bacteria > Bacillati > Actinomycetota > Actinomycetes > Kitasatosporales > Streptomycetaceae > Streptomyces > Streptomyces sp. CNZ287. The sequence goes on from NZ_VISV01000010.1 coordinate 30,628, forward strand.
TGTAACCGCGCGCTTGTTACAACGTTTGAGCAAGATCGCTGATCAAGCAGCCACGCGGCGCCGCCACTCTGCCGTACGACGGCCGCTCAGCGCTCCGGACCCTCCACCCCGACGGGAGACCTGCGGATGACCCGTTTACCGCGTACGTACGCCACGTTCATGCTCTGCGGCGCCACGGTCGCCGCGCTCACCGCGGCGGCCCCGGCCACCGGCACCGCCGCCGCGGAGCAAGCCGCCCCCGGCTCCACCCCCGCCCCCGGCCCCGCCGCCGACCAGGCCGCCGCCGTCGACCAGGCCGCCGTCGACGGCGGGGCCCCGCCCGGGCTCGACGTGCTCAAGCGCGGCGAGGGCATGGCCCCCGGCCTCCTCTTCCTCACCCCCCAGGGCCGCCACGAGACGCCCCGCGGCCCCCAGATCGTCGACGACCGCGGCCGCCCGGTCTGGTACCACCGGATTCCCACGGGCTTCGTCGCCGCCGACTTCCAGGTCGAGGAGTACCGCGGCGAGAAGGTGCTCACCTGGTGGGAGGGCGAAAGCTCCCCCACCGGCACGGGCTCGGGCACCGGCTACATCGCCGACGAGAACTACGACGTCATCGCCACCGTCAGGACCCCCGACCCCGGCGAGCGCACCGACTTCCACGAGTTCCGCCTCACCCCCGACGGCACGGCCCTGATCCTCAGCTACCGCGACGAGCCGTACGACCTCACCCCCGTCGGCGGACCGAAAGACGGTCAGGTCCTCGACTACGTCGTGCAGGAGATCGACATCGCCACCGGCGAGAAGGTCATGGACTGGCACAGCCTCGACCACATCCCGATCACCGACTCCGACCGCCGCTTCGACGCCGGCATGCCCGGCCCGTTCCCGTACCTGCACCTCAACGCCGTCAGCCTCGACCGCGACGGCGACCTCCTCTTCTCCGGACGCGAGACCAGCACCATCTACAAGGTCGACCGCGAGACCGGCGAGATCGTCTGGCGGCTCGGCGGCAAGCGCAGCGACTTCCGCCTCGGCGCCGGCGCCCGCACCATCGGCCAGCACAACATCGAGCCGGCCGGCGAGAACACGTACCGCGTCTTCGACAACCAGAACATGGGCAGCCCCGGCTACGAGTCGCGGGTCGCGTGGCTGCGCATCGACGAGCGGCGGATGACCGCGGAGCTCGTACGCCAGCAGGTCCACCCGGACCGGCTGACCACGGGACTGGAGGGCAACAGCCAGGCGCTGCCCAACGGCAACACCTTCGTGAGCTGGGGCTCGCCCTCGGGCCGCATCTCCGAGTTCTCGCCCTCGGGCCGGCTCGTCTTCGACAGCGCGCTGCCGGAGGACATCAGTAGTTACCGGGGCTATCGCGCCCCCTGGAAGAGCACACCCGACACCGCCCCCGAGGTCGGGGTGAACGACGCGGGCACCGCCGTCGAAGCCGTGTGGAACGGCGCGACGGAGGTCAGCGACTGGCGCGTGCTCGGCGGCGAGACGGCATCGGGGCTGCGCCCCGTGGCGCGCGCCGGGTGGAAGGGGCTCGACACCGAGGTGCGGCTGCCGCCCGAGGCCCGGGACATCGACTACGTGAAGGTCCAGGGCCTCGACGCGCGCGGCCGGGTCATCGGGTCCTCGCCGGTCGAGGCCGTGGAGCCCGCCGCATCCCGCCACCACTGACCGAAGGCCGCCGACGCCTCACGGAGTCAGGAGAAGAACACGATGTCCGAAGCGCGGATCGTGGCTGTCACGTTCCGGACCCCACCGCTGGTCAAGATGGAAGAGTTCGCCAACCTCGTCGCCGCGGACCCCGGAGGCGACACGGTCGCCCAGGTCGTCCGGAACTCGGCGATCACCACCAAGGGCATGGCCGTCAACGCCCTGCTGGAAGACCCCCGCCGCTGGACCACGCGCCGGCGGATGGACCGCAGCCTCGCCGAAGCCCGCCGCCTCGGCCGCACCACCGTCACCGCGGCGCTCGCCGAGGCCGGTCTCGGCCCCGGGGACGTGGGGCTGTTCGCCACCGTCACCACCACGACCCACTCCGCCCCGGGCCTCGACGCCCTCGCCGCGGAACTCGGGCTGCGCCCCGACGTCGAGACGCTGTCCCTCGGCCCGATGGGCTGCTACGCCGCGGTGCCGGCGGTGTCCGCGTGCGCGCACTGGGTCGCGGTCAAGCGGCGCCCGGCGGTGCTGCTCGCGGTCGACCTCTTCTCGCCGCACGTGCAGCCGCCCCCGTACGACAAGGAACAGGCCGTCGTCCTCACGCTGTTCGGCGACGGCGCCGCGGCGGTGGTGCTGCTGCCTCGGGACGCGGACGGGCCGGGCGGCGCCGAGGTCGTCGACGCCGAGCAGCTCACCGCGCCGGCCCACGCGGACGACCTCCAGGTCCACATGGGCGACAACGGGCTGCGCATCAGGCTCAAGCCCTCCATGCCGGACGTCGTCGCGGGCTCCGTCGCGATACCGGCGCGGGCGCTGCTCGCCCGGCACGGGGTCCGCTGGACCGACGTCGCGTGGTGGGCCGTCCACCCGGGCGGCCGCCGCATCCTCGACCGGGTCGACGAGGCGCTGGACCTGCCGGAGCGGTCGATGGCCACGGCGCGGGAGGTGATGCGGGAGTACGGCAACACCGCGGCCCCGGCGGTGCTGGCGGTGCTGCGCCGGCTGCAGACGGCGCGGCCGCTGGCGGCGGGTGAGCACGGGGTGGTGCTGGCGTGCGGCCCGGGAGCGACGGTCTGGGCGCTGCTGCTGCGCGGCACGTAGGACGCGTACAAGGGGAAACCGGAAGGAGAAGGTGATGCTGGAAGTCATCGGCGCGGGAGTCGGCCGTACGGGAACGCTGTCGCTCAAGACGGCGCTGGAACGGCTGGGCTTCGGCCCGTGCCACCACATGCTGGGCCTCTTCGAGGACCCGGAGCAGATCCCGATGTGGGAGGCGGCGTCGCGCGGCGAGCCCGTGGACTGGCGCCGGGTGTACGCGACGTACGGCTCGACGGTGGACTGGCCGGGCGCCCGCTTCTGGCGGGAGATAGCGGGGGCGTTCCCCGAGGCGAAGGTGGTGCTGACGGTACGGGACCCGGAGAGCTGGTACGCGAGCGCGGCGAGCAGCATCTACGCCACGGCGGTGGCCCCGCCCCCGCCGGACGTGGGCGAGTCGTTCCTGCGGCTGCGGGACATGTCGCTCGAAGTCATCTGGGACGGCGTGTTCGACGGCCGCTTCACGGAGAAGGAGCACGCGCTGAAGGTCTTCGCGGAGCACGAGGCGGCGGTACGGGAGGAGATACCCGCGGACCGGCTGCTGGTGTTCCGGGTGAGCGAGGGCTGGGAGCCGCTCTGCGCGTTCCTGGGCGTCCCGGTGCCGGACGAGCCGTTCCCGAGGAGCAACGAGAGGGGCAGGTTCGTGGACGAGGTGAGGGAGCGGAGCACGGCGGCAGCCGAGAGGTAGGACCGGACGGCGGGACGCGGCGGGGGTGATACTCCTCCGATCACCGCGACGCGACCCGCGGCAGCAGGGGCCCGGAGGCGAGGCAGCCTCCGGGCCTCGTCGGTGGGAGCGGCCCTGGCGGACCGTGATCCCGGAACGGAGGGGGGCGTTCCGCAAGGCGGCCACGCCTCTCCGGCGGACCCGGCAGCCGACTCGCCCCGTACGCGACAGCCCCGCGGGGGCTCGTTTAGCGTGGCTGACGTGACTGGGCGGGGTTACCGATACGTCGGACCGGTGGAGTTGAAGGCCGCGGTCCGGCCAGGTGGCGGCGGGCGTCGTATCGGCTCGGCGGCCGACTTCGATGGCTGGATCATGGAGCAATCGGCGGTGGAGCTGGCCGAGCCGTTCACGTTCGTGGTCGGTAGGGACGGTGTGCTCCGGCTGGCGCCGCGGCGGAGCGAGCACGTGGCCTGTGCCGGTGGCGACATGGTCCTGAGCGCCGGCGAGATCAGCTTTGTGCGCGAGGCGGACCGGTGGGCCGTGAGCGAGGTCAGCAACCAGTCCACCGGGTACTGCCCGGACGTCGACTCGTGGGCGGAGGTCGCCCGTGCTCTGGACGCCGCAGGGCTCCGGCGGCCTTCCGGCTTCACCCACGAGGTCGTCTTCCGGCGATGCCCCGGCTGCCAGGAGCGCACCATCGTGCGTGAGGACGACTTCGTCTGCGTCTTCTGCGGCACGGATCTGCCCGCGGAAGGGAACGTGGGTCCCACCGCGTGAGGGCCGCGGAGCGGCCAGGTGCACGTAGACGGGCGAAAGTCGGATCAGATAGGCGTTTTTGGCACGGTTTGATCGGTGGCTCACCGCGAGTTCGTCTCGCGTGCGTTCACCCGGGGCCCTGCGGGCATCCGTGGCCCGCCTAAGAGTGACCGGCAGTTGGTGTCACTTCAGCCGACGAATGGTGGGGCAGCCGCCCTCGTCGGTGCAGCGTCGCCGCTTGCCGTGGATGTGCACGCATGGCAAACGTTCCTCGCGGTGACTACTGGGGGCGGAGCTTGACACGAGACTTAGTTAGTTAGCAAACTATCTAAGTGCTTGATGTTGAGGTACTGAAGGCGCTGGGCAGCGAGAAACGCCTGGCAATCATGGAGTGGCTGCGGGACCCCACCGTGCACTTCCCGCCGCAGCGTGACGGCGACCTCGTCGACGACGGGGTCTGCTCGGTGTTCATCGCCGACAAGCTCGGGGTGAGCCAGCCCACCGCGAGCGTGCACCTCAAGCTGCTCACCGCAGCCGGTCTGCTGCGCGCCAAGAAGATCAAGCAGTGGACCTTCTATCGCCGCGACGAGCAGCGCATCGCCGAGGTCAAGCGGATGTTCGACGAAGGATGGTAAAAGTGGCCCAGCAGTACGCGCCCACCCCGCAAGAGGCTGAGGACGCCGGCAGCGCCGACACGGACGCCTACGTGCGGCTCATCGCGCTGCTCGACGCGCACGGCGCCCGGTACCGCGTCATCGACCATGCCCCGGAGGGGCGCACCGAGGTGGTCAGCCGGTACCGCGGCCACCCGGTGGCCCACGCGGCCAAATGTCTCGTGGTCATGGTGAAGACCGGCAAACGCACCAAGCGGTACTTCCTCGCCGTCGTCTCCGGTGATGCCAGGGTCGACCTGCAAGGGCTGAGGGCTCTGGCTGACGGCACGTACGTGTCCTTCGCATCGACGGACAAGGCCGAGGCTCTGTCCGGCAGCGTCAGCGGGACCATCCTGCCGTTCAGCTTCCACCCGGATCTCGAACTCGTCGTCGATCCAGGGCTGTTGGAGAACCCCGAGATTTTCTTCAACGCCGCGCGGCTGGATCGCTCCCTGGCCCTGAACACTCAGGACTACCAGGATCATCTTCGACGCATCGGCGCGCAGATCCGGCCGATCGCCAGCAAGGGAGCCTGAGACCACCATGGACGACACGTCGCGGTACGCGATCAACTATCAACCACTGATCGCCCCTCTGGAGAAGCTCATGTCCAGCAGCTGATCGATGACACGACCGACCCCTGGTACAACCAAACCCTGTGTCAGGTGGGCGACCTGGTGGTGCGACTCGGGGTCATGCAGGGAGAGTTCCACTGGCACAAGCACGACGAGCAGGATGAGTTCTTCTTCGTCCTCGACGGTTTGTTCCGCATCGAGCTGGACAGCATGGACACCGTTGAACCGGGGCCCAGACAGGCATATCTCGTCCCCAGAGGGCTCCTGCACCGGCCCGTCGTACCCATACGCTCCTCCGTGCTCATGCTTGAGCAGGCGGGTGTCACCGCCACCGGCGACCGACGGATCACTCAATCGACAAACGAGGGGTTTGAACGGATGACACGGATCGGCCCGCAGCCCGGCCTCAAGCACACCTCCCGCTTGCTGGTCGACGACGGCCTGATCGTTCCGGCGGTATCGGACACGCTGCCAGGTTTCACCGGCATGCCGCGCGTCTTCGCCACGGCGTATCTCATCGCCTTCGTGGAGAACGCCTGCATTGAGGCGGTCGCTCCGCTGCTCCCAGAGGGGAGCAAGACGGTGGGGACTCATGTGGAGCTCAGCCACAGCGCGGCGACCCCGGTAGGCATGGAGGTCACCGCGTTCGTCGAACTGGTCGAGGTGGAAGGGCGGCGGCTGCGCTTCGCCGTCGAATGCCGGGACGAACAGGACGTGATCAGCAGTGGCCACCACGAACGGCACGTCATCGACGCATCGAAGTTCGATCAGCGCATGGCCGCCAAGGCGGCCACCGCGGCCACGGCCCCCTGAACAAGCGCGCATACCCAGCGTTGGGCGCCGCAGCCCCGAGCTCGATGAACTCCATGATCGCAAAGGACAACTGTACCCGCGTTGCCCTCTTGCCTGCTCGAACCCGCCTGGGACCAGTTCAAGGCGCTGCTGCCCGCCCGCGGGGAGTTCGACCCAAGCCACCCACTGGGCTGCCATCGGAGGCGGATCCCGGACCGCATAGTGTTCGAGCACGTCGTACAGGCACTCGTCCACGGCTCCGGATACGAGCGGATCGCCTCCCCTGGCTGCTCGGACCGTATTATCCGTCGCCGCGTCAAACTCTGGGCCACGTTGGGCCTGGCGCAGAAGGTGCACGAGCTCGCCCTGGAGGCCATACGACCACGTGATCGGCCTGCAGCTCCAGGAGTCCGCGGACGGCTGCATCACCAAGGCACCCGGCGGCGGTGACAAGTCCGGTCGATCTCCAGTGGATCGGGGCAAGCAGGGCTTGGAGAGGTCGGTCGCCGTCGAGGCCGCCGGAGTGCCGCTCGGCCTGGTCGCTGAAGGCGCCAACCGACACGACTCCCCGCTGCGTGAGCCGACCTTGGCGGCTGTGAAGGAACAGGTCGGACCACTGCCGGACGACGTGGAGATCAATCTCGATGCTGGTTACGACAACAAGGCCGCGCTCTGTTGGACCGGCTCGGCTTCGAGAGCACCATCGCCTATCGGGGCGTGCCCGCCCCGATTCAGGCCGGCACGAGGTGGATAGTGGAACGGACGCATGCCTGGATGAACGGCTACGGCAAGCTGCGACGCTATACCGAGAAGAATGGCGTGGTTGTGGACTTCTACCTCCACCTCGCCGCCGCCTTCGTCACGCTGCGTGTCCTGATCCAGCGAGCCCACAAGCGCTACCGCTGGGACCGCCGCCCCACCACTCGGCGGCTGAAGTGACCGCCTACTGCCGGTCGCTCTAAATGAGTCCGGGCGGGCGAAAGTCTGGCCGCATGGGTGTTTTGGACCAATTCCGGGGGCGGCGAGCCCCGTATTCGTCCCGGTGGCGCGCGTTCCGCCGGCCCGGCACGGCCCCGGGGCGGGCAAGTGAGCCCAGCGGGGCGAAAGTCGGCCCTCGGGGCGCGATTCGGGCCGGACTGCCGGGTGTTACCGCGAGTTACGGCGAGATTCCTCCGCCCCGCCGGGAGGGGGCATCTACGAGCCGGGCCCGGCCCCCCCTGCCCGGTGCCGCGCCCACCCGCGATGAGGGGGCCAACTCCCCGCGTCCCGGCGCCCGTCCGCCGGGAACATCGGCGATCAGCACCGCCCCGCCTCCGGCCTCCGCCCCACGTCTGCCGGGAACATCGGCGCTCGGGACAGACCCGGCGCCCGGGGTCCAGCCCCTGTCCGCCGGGGGAATCGGCGATCGGGCCCGGCCCGGGCGCCGGTGGCCTCGGCCCCCCGTCCACCGGGCACGGCATCCGTAGTCCCTGTCGGAGGGCGCCCGCTCCCTCCGGGCCACCCTTAGCCGCCGGTCTGTTACGGGCCGGAGTCCGGTGTCAAGGGTGGGGCGAAGCCCCATCGCGCAGCGACGTTCCCGGAGCGAAGCGGAGGGAGCGCCCTTGACGCCGGGCGGAGGCCCGCACACTCCAAAGCGGGGTGGCCCGGGGGGAGCCCCAACGACACGGCTACTCCCCTCGCCGCCACCCCGCACACCGGCCCACCCCACGCACCACCGCCCGCCCGACGCCGCACCCCGCACGGAGCCGGGTGAATCCGCGCGTACGGCATGAATCCGCGCCCACTGGGCGGAGGACTCGCCGTAGAGGTGGCAGGGCGGTAGGCGTTTCGGCCACTGCCGAAGGCGGGGGCGAGGGTAGCCGCGCGCGGGTGCTGAGGCCAAGGGATGTACCAGATCCCATCAAGGTTGCGTACCAGTACCCGCTGGCAGAGTTGGCACCGCCAACACGGCTTGCCAACACGCCCGGGGGGACGACGCCTTGCCACCGCCATCTCGCGGAAGAATCTGAGGCTGCCGCGGCCATCGTCACGGTGCTCTCCGTAGCCGGCCCCTCGCAGCCGCATCGCCGTCCACCCTCACGGGATCGACGGCACCGGGGGCTACGGCATCCCTCAGACCACCCAAGCGATCCGGGGACGCACTCGCCCTCTGGATCCGGGGCATCACCGACAACACGCTCTCACCGGGTACGTGAAGCCGCCCCGGGCCCGGAGTGTCCGAGCACCGTGCACACGGGCGACGGCAGGGCCGCTCCCACGGTTTTCGGCGACGGTCCGTGTGGTGCATGGGGGGAAACGAAGGCTCCGGCCTCACGAACGGGTCTGCCAAGCGGCCGAATCCGAACGGCGCGACGTGCAGGTCACATGCGACCACGCGCCGCATCCGTGCGCACATCCACCGACCAGCACATCACAGCGTCATCGCGAACGAGAAGGACAGGTACATGCGCAAGAAGACACGACTGATCGGCGCCGCCATGGTGGGGGCCGTTCTGCTGCCCCTCGGGGCGTCCACCGCCTTCGCCGGGCCGGAGTCGGCGGGAGCGCCGGCGGAGGCCACGCGGGACTGCTCCGCACCGCTTCCAGACGATCCCACAGCGGCGGCGAAGCAATTCCTGACGCTCGTCGGGACGCTGGATGACCGTGGCCTGACGCAGGCCGAGATCGACGCGAAGCTGGCCGCGGACAACTGCCTGGACCGGGTGGACAGCGGCGGAGGGGTCGACACCCGGGACCCGGACGACGAGATCACCCTTTCCAGGCCGGAGATCTACAAGGTCAGCGGGAAGAACCGCTACGTTGCCCGTGCCGCCTGGAAGTGGACGAAGATCCCCAAGGAGGTCAAGGGCTACGACGGCTTCGGCCTGAGCTTCAGCAAGAAGGTCGCCCCTGTGTCCCACGTACTGAGGTACAGGGGCAAGTTCATGGACTGGAAGACGAAGACCCAGGCGAAGGCGTCCAACTCCTACGGGTCGGGATTCATCTTCAACGAAGGCCCCCGGGGCGGCACCGGGGACCTTGCGGACATGCAGGGCAGAATCGGTGAAATGGGCATCACCTTCAAGGCCGCCAAGAAGGGCTGCTCAAGGCACCAGGTGTTCTCGGCATACGGCCACACCTGGAATTCCACCGACGTGACCGGCATGACCATCGGCGCCGACTCATTCGGCTTCGCCTGGTCCAGCAGCAGCAACAGGTGGGATCAGGCCAGCCGGGCCAGCAGTGAAGTGAAGGTGTGCCGGAGTTAGCAGCGGCATGGACCACGCCGGGTCGGCGCCCCGTGAGCGGCGCCGGCCCGGCCTCGGTCGCGCAGTCCGGATGCGTCGGCACGAGGGCGATACGTTCCGCGAGGTGCAGAAGTCGGCCCGCATGGGCGTTTTGAGCCGGTTCAGTGGATGGACTACCACGAGTTCGTCACGCCCAGGTGCACCCGAGACGCCCCGGGTGTGGAATCGGGCGAAACCGGCGCCGAGGGTCCGGTCCGGGCCGAATCCGGGGATGAGGGGACGCTGTCAGCGGTCCGCGTACTCCCCCAGGACGACCACCGCCACCACCGCGCCGCCGAAGGCCGTGACCGCCCGCCACGCCGTGTGCAGGTGGTGCCTCGTCGCACGCGCGGCCACCGTCGCGATGTGCGGGCTGTCGGGCTGCGGGGCGTCGGCGGCCCGCCCGGTGTCTGCTGCCCCGCGCGGCGGGGCGATGGAAGCGCTGCTCATGTTTCCAGCGTGCCGCGGGCCACCTGCGGAAACCTCGGCCCGCGGGCGGAACCCCACCGCCCCGGATCTACGACCCAAGGGCCAGCCGCACCCCTACGGAAGTCTCAGGGTTCCCCCGACTTCCTCGTCCCGCGGCACCCCCGGCACCCGCGCCGGCTCCAGCGTCGCCCGTACGGTCTTGCCGGCGAACTCGCGCGGGAACCACGACACCTCCGCCCCCAGCCCCCGCGCCAGGAACAGCCCCCTCCCCCGCTCGTCCTCCGGCCCCGGCGGCGACGCGTCCGGCATCCGCGGCGGCTGCGTCGTCTGCGGGTCCGATACGTCGATCACCAGTGAACCGTCCTCCCGCACGGCCAACCGCACCCACACCCGGCGCCCGATCTTCCGCCCGTACTGGATCGCGTTCGTCACCAACTCCGACACCACGAGCGCCGCGTCCTGCGCGTCCCCACCCCACCGCCACAGCGCCAACTGCCGCCGCACGTGCACCCGCACCAGCGGCACGGACCGGTAGCCCATCACGTACCCCATCGACCACTCGCGCGACATCCCCTCCGAACCGCACGCTCCATGCTCGGCCATCCACACCAACTCCAGAATTACAGTGACACTTTGGGATTTACCGCTGTATTGCCGTAGCGCTCGGTCACGCTGCGTGGTGAAAGGCTTTCGGAGCGGAACGGCCGAGAGCAAGGCCCGCCGCGTGACAGACGCGACCTGAACCGGGAGGCAGACATGACCCCACGCAACGCCACCCACCGCGCGACAGGTACGACGGCCGCGATGTTCGGCGACGTGCTGAAGCACTTGCGCGAGGCAGCAGGCATGACACAGGCGGAACTGGCGAAGCTCATCCCCTGCGACCGGTCGTACGTCGCGAGGGTCGAGACGGGGACGAGCGTTCCGCCGGACACGTTCGCGGAGAAGTGCGACGAAGTGCTGGGTGGTAACGGACTGTTAGCGCGGCTGTGGCTGAAGGTCGACTGGTACCCGGATGTGGCGCATCCGGACTGGTTCGAACGACGGGCGAAGATGGACGCGGAGTGCGTGGCGTTGCGGGCGTACCAGGAGGGAGTCGTGCCGGGTTTGCTACAGACCGAGTTGTACGCCCAGGCACTGTTCGCTCGTGTCTCGGAAGATGAGGAGAAGGTCGAGGAACGCGTACGAGCCAGGCTCAGCCGCCAGCAAAGGTTCTTCTCGCCGCAAGGCCCCTTGTACATCGCAGTAATCGACGAGAGTTGCCTGCGCAACGTCGTCGGCGGCCCGGAGGTCATGCGCATGCAGTGCGAACACCTGCTCACCGCAGGTCAGCGGGCCAACATCCAGATCCAGGTGGCCCCGGCCGACCGGCCCGAACTCATCCGCCCGCGCGGCTCGATGTCGCTGATCACGCTGCCGGACGACGAAAAATGGGCCTACGCGGAAGCACTTGACCATGGGTACTTCAGCGGGAATCCAGCGGCCTTCGAGCAACACCTGCGGACCTATGATGTGCTCAGGGCTGACGCCATGTCGGCTCGCGAATCCGCCACTCTGATCGGCGAGTTCATGGAGGGATACGGGCAGCATGGCCATGACCTGGCGTAAGAGCAGCTACAGCCACGACAACGGCGGCGACTGCATTGAGGTGGCCGCGGACTGGCGCAAGAGCAGCTACAGCGATGACAACGGCGGCAACTGTGTGGAGGTAGCCACCACCCCCACCACCATCCCCGTGCGCGATTCGAAAGACCCCCACGGCCCCCACCTGGCCTTCACTCCCGCCGCATGGGACGCCTTCGTCGCCGCCGTCAAGCGCGAGGAGTTCCCCACCACCTGACAGTGCCCTCTTCTCCATCCGTCTCCGGACCGCTGCGCCGCGAAACCGGGACGTAACGTGCGCTTATTACGATCGCCCCATGCGCACCGGGGTGGACAGAGCAGACGACGGGGATACGCGGGTACGGCCGGGAACCGAGGACGACCTCGAAGAGCTGACCCGCATCTACAACCACTACATCGTCGAGACGCCGATCACCTTCGACGTCGAGCCGCTCACCGTTGATCAGCGTCGCCCGTGGCTGGAGTCCCACCCGGGCCGGGGTCCGCACCGGCTGCTCGTGGCGGAGGAGGGCGGCAAGATCCTCGGCTATGCGACCAGCAGCCCGTTCCGCCCGAAACCGGCGTACTCGACCTCTGTCGAGACCAGCGTCTATCTGGCGCCCGAACACGTAGGGCGAGGTGTCGGGGGCCTGCTCTACACCTCCCTCTTCGAGGTGCTGGAGCAGGAGGACGTGCACCTGGCCCTCGCCGGGGTGGCGCTGCCGAACGAGGCGTCGGAGCGGCTCCATCTGCGCTTCGGGTTCCGGCCCGTCGGCGTGTACGAGGAGGTCGGGCGGAAGTTCGGTAGGTTCTGGGACGTCGCCTGGTTCCAGAAGACGCTCGCTCCCTGACCCTGCCCGGCTCACGGCGCCAGGCGCCGGCTCAGGCCGGGCCCAGGTCCGGGGCCGCGCCCGTGGCCGCGTCGAGTGCCACCACGCCGTTCTCGTTGGTGACGTACACGAAGTCGTACGCCGTGACCGGGCCGTTCTCCCGGTTGCCCGGGGACAGGCTGGAGAGTGTCGATGTGGTCCAGCGCTCGGAGCCGTCACCGGTGTCGAGGGCCCGGACGCTGCCCACATCGCTCAGGGTCTCGCCGAAGTAGACGAGGCCCCCCGCTACCGCGAGCTGCGTGGGATTCACCGTCGACATGCCCTCGTTGGTCCACTTCTTGTCGCCCGACGACGCGTCGAACGCGTGGACGCGTCCGTCGTCACCGGCGGCGTAGACCGTGTCGTCCGCGAGGTAGAGGGTCTGTTTCGTTGCGGCGGTCCCCTCGATCGACCACTTCTTGGTGCCTTCGTCGGCGTGGATCGCGTAAAGCCTCCCGTCGCCGGCGCCGGCGTACACGAGGCCGCCGGACACGAGGGGCGCCTGTGGGAAGCCCTTGTCCGCGGGGAAGGTCCACTTCAGGTCGCCGCTGGCTGCGTCCAGCGCGTAGAGGGTGTTGTCCTTCCCGGCGCAGCCGACGTACACGGTGCCGTCGGCGACCGTCGGGGAGGAGTAAAGCTCGTCCCCGCACGGAAAGCTCCACGCCTTCCGGCCTCCGTCCGCGTGCACGGCGTACACGTTCGTGTCCAGGCTCGAGCAGTAGACGATTCCGGCGATTCCGCCGGACACGGTCGGCCTGCTGCGTATCCGGTCACCGGTGGGGAAGGTCCACTTCTTCTTTCCGTCCGCGTCCAGCGCCCACAGTTCTTCGCCGCCGCCCACGTACACCGTCCCGTCGGCGGCGGTGGGCTGGTCCGGGAGGAAGGAGAACCTGGGGCCCGCCCAGAGCTTCTTTCCGGTGCGCGCGTCCAGGGCGGTGATCCTGAAGTCGGCCGAGACGTACAGGACACCGTCGGCCACCGCGCATGCGGTCGGCGGCTCGCTGGTGATGTCGTAGCGCCACGGGCGGACTTTGCGCTTCGGGGCGGCGTCCGCTTCCGGCCCGGTGGCGCCGGAGCCGCCACCGTCGGCCCGTTTGGCACCGTCGTCCGTGGCCAGGGCGAGTGCGAGCCCGCCGCCGGCCACCAGCACCACCGCTCCGCCCAGGCCGTACAGCAGCGCACGGCGGCGCCCCGGCGCGGCGGGACCGCCCCCCGCACCCGGGGCGTTCCCGGGTGCGGCAGGAGCGGCCGTCCGGGTCGGCAACCGGTGGGCCGCGGGCGGCTGTCCGGGGGCCGACGGCGCGTACGGGGGCGGGTCGGCCGGGGCCGGGGCCGGCGGTGTGCCGGGGGCGGTGGGCGTGGCGGTCGGGGTGGGAGTGACGGCCCGGCTGCCGTCGGCGTCCGCCGGGCCCGGCTCCTGCGGCCGCACCGAAGCCAGGTCCAGAGCCCGCAGTTCGTCGTGGACCGAGGCCGCGGACTGCGGGCGGTCGGCCGGTTCCTTCGCGAGCAGCCGCAGCACCAGGTCATCGAGGGCGACGGGAAGCCCGGAGCGCCGCACACTCGGCGCCTCCGGCGCTCTGGTCAGATGGGCGGTCATCAGCGACACCGGGTCGTCCGCGTCGAACGGCACCTGCCCGGTAAGCAGTTCGTGCAGGATGCAGCCGATAGCGTACAGATCGCTGCGGGCGTCGCCGGAGTGCTGCGCGAACCGCTCCGGGGGCATGTAGGCGAGGGTGCCCATGACCTGGCTGGACTTGTCGGTGGCGGCCATGAAGCGGGCGATGCCGAAGTCGAGGATCTTCACCTCGCCGCCGGTGGTGAGCATGAGGTTGGCGGGCTTGAGGTCCCGGTGCACCACACCCGCGTCGTGCGCGGCGGCCAGCGCGGCGGTGGTCTGGGCGGCCCACTCGACGCCCACCGCGGGCGACGGCGGGCCGTCCTCGCGCAGCACGACGGCGACGTTGCGCCCGGCCACGTACTCCATGACGAGGTAGAGTGTGCCGTCACCCGGGTCGCGGCCCAGGTCGTGGACGGTGACGACGCCGCGGTGGTTCAGCCCGCCCGCGGTGCGCGCCTCGCGGAAGAACAGGTCGGCGGCGGGCCCGTGTTGGTGGTCCGGCAGCAGTTTGACCGCGACGCGGCGCCCGATGACCCGGTCCCGGCCCTCCCAGACCTCCCCCATGCCGCCCCGGCCCACGAACGCCACCAGTTCGTACCTGTCGGCGATGACCCGCACCCCTGCCCCCTTCGGTACCGCACCCCGGTGGCGCCGTCGCGTTCCGCTGCGAACAAAGTTGTACCGGATGCGCCCGGGGTCCTCACCGGCCGGGTCGGCCCCGGCCGGTGGCGGCCGTCGATGCCGGGCCGAAGGGGGTTGCCGAGCCGTATGTCAGTCGTCCGTCGCCAGGCAGTAGCCGTTCGGCGACGGGGTCAGCGAGCGCAGGGAGTAGGCAGCCCGCGGCTCGAAGACGCTACCGGGGGCGATGCCCCTGTTGTACGTGCCGGTCAGGCAGTACCCGGTGCTCGTTTCGTTGACCACCGACGCGATGGCCAAGGGCGGGTCGAAGTCCTGGCGGCTGCCCTCCGGCACGCGGATGGTGAAGCCGTTGAGCGGCTGGACGCAGACGTACCCCTTGACGCACGAAGGCGCCGCCGGGGCGTCGGCCGCGGGCGGCGCGGCGGTCGCCGTGGCCGTGCCGGCGAGGGTGGCGGTCAGGGCGAGGGTGGCCAGGGTGGCGGATAAGCGGGTTCTTCGCATGGGGCGGGGCTCCTTCTGGTCCGTAGCAGAGCGAAACGCTTGTCGGCGTACAGACAACTGCCGCACACGGCCGGACGCCAGCGCAGTACCGGCCATTCGCCCCCGCGGCGAAATTCGTTGGACCGGTCCGCCTCCCCGCCCGTATGCTCGCGCGTCTGCCCCCGCCTCACCGGCTGATCTCGCACGCCGGGAGTGCCGCCTGCCGGTCGGAAACCGGCGGCCTACGCCACGCCCGTGACCGTACCGCCAGCCGCCGGAGGCTTGTTCCACCATGTCCGACCCCACCCCTACGACCGGCACCGCCCCCAGCCCCGCTCCCCCCGCCCCCCTCGTCCGCGAGCGGGCCCACCTCGCCGCGTCCCGTACCGCACTGCGCGCCATGCGCGCCGACGCCGAGGCGCTCGACCTCACGGACGTCACCGCGAGCTGGGTGAGCGGCGAAGTCCTCCAGGCCGAGATCGACCTGCGGATCAAGGCCCTCGCCGACCTCGCCGACACCCCGCTCTTCTTCGGGCGGCTCGACTACGCGCGGGAGGGGAGCCCCGGGGAGCACTTCTACATCGGGCGGCGGCACGTGCACGACGCCGACGGGGACCCGATGGTGATCGACTGGCGGGCGCCGGTCTCGCAGCCCTTCTACCGGGCGTCGAAGCAGGACCCCATGGATGTGTCCCTCCGCCGCCGGTTCGGGTACGACCGCGGGGAGATCACGGCGTACGAGGACGAGCATCTGACCGACCCCCACGAGGCGGCAAAGTCGAGCGCCCTCCTCCAGCGGGAGATCGAGCGGCCGCGCGTCGGGCCGATGCGGGACATCGTGGCGACGATCCAGCCCGAGCAGGACGAGATCGTGCGGGCGGAGATCGGCGGGACGGTGTGCGTGCAGGGGGCGCCGGGGACGGGGAAGACGGCGGTGGGGCTGCACCGGGTGGCGTACCTGCTGTATGCGCACCGGGAGCGGCTGGCGCGCACGGGGACGCTGGTGATCGGGCCGAACGACTCCTTCCTGCGGTACATCGAGCAGGTGCTGCCGACGCTGGGCGAGCTGGACGTGAAGCAGGCGACGGTGGCGGAGCTGGTGGCGCACGTGGAGGTGCGGGGGTCCGATCCGGCGCCGGTGGCGCGGCTCAAGGGCGACGCGCGGATGGCGGAGGTGCTGCGGCGGGCGGTACGGGCCGGGGTGACGATGCCGACCGAGCCGGTCGTGGTGGTGCGCGGGTCGCGGCGGTGGCGGGTGCCCGCATACGAGGTGGAGGAGCTGGTACGGGAGCTGCTCGCGCGGGACATCCGCTACAACTCGGCGCGGGAGGCGCTGCCGCAGCGCATCGCGCACGCCGTGCTCGTACGGATGGAGCGGGCCGGGGAGGCGCCGGACGACCGGGTGCAGGACGCGGTGGCGCGGAACCCGGCGGTCAAGGCGGCGGTGAAGGCGATCTGGCCGGCGGTGGACCCGGTGAAGCTGGTGCTGCGGCTGCTGTCGGACGCCGGCTTCCTCGCCGCGCACGCGGAGGGGATCCTCGACGCGGACGAGCAGCGGCTGCTGCTGTGGGAGAAGGCGCCGCGGGGGGTGCGCTCTGCGCGGTGGTCGGCGGCGGACGCGGTGCTGATCGACGAGGCGCGGGACGTGGTCGAGCGGACGCCGTCGCTGGGGCACGTGGTGCTGGACGAGGCGCAGGATCTGTCGCCGATGCAGTACCGGGCGGTAGGGCGGCGGTGTTCGACGGGGTCGGCGACGGTGCTGGGGGACATCGCGCAGGGGACGACGCCGTGGGCGACGGAGAGCTGGGCGGTCGCCCTCGCGCACCTGGGGAAGCCGGACGCGGTGGTGGAGGAGCTGACGCAGGGCTTCCGGGTGCCGCGGGAGGTCATCGCGTACGCGTCGCGGCTGCTGCCTTCGATCGCGCCGGGGCTGAAGGAGGCGACGTCGATCCGCGAGTCGGCCGGGGACCTGGCGGTACGGGCGCTGCCGCGGGCCGCGCTGGACGGCTCGGTGGCGGAGGCGTGCGGGTCGGTGCTGCGGACCCGGGAGGGCTCGGTGGGGCTGATCGCGGCGGACGGGCGGGTGGCCGCGCTCGGGGCGGCGCTGGCGGCGGCGGGGCTGCCGTTCCTGTCGCCGGGTGAGGAGACGTCGTCGGAGGCGCGGCTGACGCTGGTGCCGGCGTCGCTGGCGAAGGGCCTGGAGTACGACTACGTCGTGCTGGACGACCCGGCGACGATCGTGGCGGCGGAGCCGGACGTACGGACGGGGCTGCGGCGGCTGTACGTGTGCCTGACGCGGGCGGTGTCGGGGCTGACGGTGCTGCACGCGGAGCCGCTGCCGCCGGAGCTGGCGGTGTGAGCCGCCGTAGCCGCGGCGGCGGTCCCTGCCGACCTGCGGGGGACCTGCCGGGACCCGCCCGGACCCGCGGCGCCACGGCGCGCCCGGGTCACCCCGCCGGCAGCGGCCAGGACGGGCCCTCCGGCGTCCCGTACCAGAACCGCTGGGCGCGCGGCGTGACGGTGATGCCGAAGTCCTCCCGGGCCGGCCGGCCGCCCGGGAACAGGGACGCGACCTCCGCCACGGTGTCCCACACCCGCCGCGGGCCCGTCTGCCGGACGTCGCCGTCCGCCTGCGCCAGGACCGTCGAACCGTCCTCCGTCCACAGGCACATGCCGGCCACCGCGCCGTCGTCCGCCCGCCACGCGACGGCGTTGTAGCCGGGCAGGGCGAGGGAGAGCGGGAACGCCCACCGGCCGGCCAGCACGTCACTCACCCGCAGCGACGTGGACTCCGGTGGCCGGTCCCGCGCGCCGGTCAGGTCCGGGCCGCCGCCCGCGGGGGCCCGGAGGGGCATGAAGAGGGCGGGCGTCGGCAGGAAGCGGCCTTCGGCGTGGCCGGGAGCGGTGACCGCCGCCCGGATCAGTCCGAAGCCGATCGGGGCGACGATCACGGCGCCGTCCTCCGCCTGCTCCAGCAGCGCCCGGGGTACGGAGCGGAGTGCGGCGGTGGCGATGAAGCGGGAGTAGGGGGCGCGGGGCGGGTAGCCGAGGGCTCCGTCTCCGGTGGTGACGAGCCGCGCGCCACGGGCTCGGGCTGCCGTCGCCGAGGCTGGCGGCGAACTCCGCGCGCAGGGCTTCCGTCGGATCCGGGGCCATGTCGTTCCTCGTCGGCAGTCGGCGTGTGCGGCGGCGACCGGCAAAGCCCCAACCGCTTCCCGACCCTGCCCACCGGGCGGCCCGGCCGCACGCGAAGCGCACCGGACGGGGGCCGACGACCCCCCGGCCGGCCGAACACGACGGGCGGATCCCGCCGTCCGGCCTTACCGTGAAGGGATATGGGACCGGGACCTACGTGGCGCGGGCAACGGACGGAGAGCGGACCCGTGATCGACTACGAGGCCGTCTTCCAGGCCATGCCGACGGCGGCGGCGCTGTTCACCACGGACCTGGCCTACCTGGACGCCAACGATGCGTACTGCTCGACGTCGGGGCGGAGCCGCAGTCAGTTGATCGGCCGCTATGTCTTCGACGTCTTTCCCGACAACCCCGACAACCCCGAGGCGAGCGGCACGCGCAACCTGGCCGCCTCCCTGCGCCGGGTCGCGGCCACCGGGCAGCGCGACGCCATGGCCCTGCAGCGCTACGACGTGGAGTCGCCCGACCAGCCCGGGGTGTGGGAGGAGCGGTACTGGAGCCTGGTGAACGCGCCCGTCTTCGCGCCGGACGGGACCGTGGCCCTGCTGCTGCACCGGGTCGAGGAGGTCACCGAACTCGTCCGGGCGCGCGGCGGCGACGAGCGCACCCAGGTGCTTGAGGCCGACCTCTACGCCCGAGGCCGGGAGCTGCAGGAGCTCAACGAGCGTCTGCGCCTGGCGCACGCACGCGAGCACGAGGTCGCCCTCCAGCTTCAGGATGCGATGCTGCCCGCGCCCAACCCGCTCGGTCACCACCGGGCCGCGGTGCGCTACCGGCCCGCTGTCGCGTCCCTGAACGTCTGCGGCGACTGGTACGACATCGCCGACCGGCCCGGCGGCGACGGCACCGTCGTCGCCGTCGGCGACGTGGTCGGCCACGGACTGCGGGCAGCGGGTGTCATGGGCCAGCTCCGCAGCGCGCTCTCCGCCGCCTCGCTCGTCGCGGGCGGCCCCGCCCAGGCCCTGGAAGTCCTCGGCCGGTACGCCCGGAACGTCGACGCCGCGGCCACCGCCACCGCCGCCGCCGTGTTCATCGACTGGGCCGGCTGCTCCCTCACGTACAGCAGCGCCGGCCACCTGCCTCCCGCGCTCTGGCGTCCGGACGGCACCGTCACCTACCTCGCACAGGCCACCGATCCGCCTCTCGGCGTGCGCCCCGAGCGCAGCGCCCGCCCCGAGGCCCGGGTGGCGTTCACCGAGGGCTGTGCCCTCGTCCTGTACACCGACGGTCTCGTCGAGCGCCGGAACGAGGACATCGACGTCGGCCTGGCGCGGCTGGCCGATTCGATCGCCCGTCACGGCGCCGCAGATCCCGAGCAGCTCGCCGACGCACTGCTGGCCGACCTCATCCCCCCCACCGGCCTCACCGACGACACCGCCCTGGTGGTCGTCCGCCTGTAAGCGGGCCGTTCGGGTGACACCGAGCTGCTGAGTCCTGCCGAGGAAGGGGGCAGCGGCGTGCGTTCCCCCACGACGCACGCCGCTGCCGCCCGGCCCTGGCCTGTCCCTGTCCGCCCTGCTCTTGCGTCCCTACCGCGTCGGGCGGAGGAACCGCGGCGGGGTGAACTCCGTGAACGCCGGGTCCACCGGCCTCGCGGCGCCCGTGCCGAAGTCGAACGCCTCCTGGTACTCGGGACCGAACGATCCCGCCACCGCGTCCAGGCGCTCCGGCGTCAGGTTCCCCCACCGGCCCGTGGCCACCTTCCGGTCCAGCGCGACCAGCGCGACGATCTCCTCCGCCGACGCATGGGTCATTCTCCGTTCGGTCGTGACTACTTCCGAACGTTTGGATGCCCCGGCGGCCCGTTTCTCATCGGTCGTACGTCAGGAACAACGCCCCGCTCTCCACCGCCTCGTGCTCCGTCAGCTTCCACACCCGCGGGTCGAACGCCGCCTCGCGGCCGAAGAGCGGGATCCCCGCGCCCGTCGTCACCGGCGCCAGCTTCACGATCAGCCGGTCGATCTCCCCGTACAGCGCCCCCGCCAGCGCGCCGCCGCCGATCAGCCAGATGTCCTTGCCCTCCTCCTGCTTCAGCTCCGCCACCCGCGCGACCGGATCCCCGGCGACGACCTCGACCGCCGCGGCCGGGCTCTCCCCCAGGGTCGTGGAGAAGACCAGGTGGCGCAGGTGCGGGTACGCGTCGGGGACGCCGGCCGCCAGCCCGATCTCGTACGACTTGCGCCCCTCCAGCACCGTGTCGAAGCTGCTGCCCTCCGCCGTGACGCCCAGCGCCTCGCGGGCCATGAAGGGCAGCGTCTCGGGGTAGTGCGCGGCGAGGTACTGCACGTAGTCCGCGGGCAGCGGCCAGAAGCCGCCGGGGCCCGTCGGGTCGGCGCCGTCCGGTCCCGCGATGAAGCCGTCGAGGGTGGCGGCGATGTAGTAG
The DNA here is from genome assembly GCF_007827615.1 of Streptomyces sp. CNZ287. Lineage (NCBI taxonomy): Bacteria > Bacillati > Actinomycetota > Actinomycetes > Kitasatosporales > Streptomycetaceae > Streptomyces > Streptomyces sp. CNZ287. Next base: position 51,294 of record NZ_VISV01000010.1, read on the forward strand.
ACGAGCTTGCGCACGGCGGATTCCTTTGTTCAGCAGAAGATCGCGGCGCCCCCGGCCTCTCCGGCCGAGGGCGCCGTCACGAGCATAAACAGCGAGGTCAGCGGACGACCGTCTGGATCTCCTTCACGGTCACGTCCTGCTCGGACACCGACAGCCCGTCCGGCAGGTCGTCGTTCTGCGGCGTCCCGTCCGGGCTCGCGGTCGGGCTCCAGGTGACGTCCCAGACGATCTGCGCCTCCATGGAGTACGCGCCCTCGCCCGAGGACTTGCGGTACGTGATGTTGCAGCCGGAGCCGTCGCTGTCGACCTGGTAGCCGCCGTCCGCCTGCACCAGGTCGTACGTGCAGGAGGACGGCTCGGCGTACTCCGTGCCCGCGTCGATGCGCAGCGAGACCGGCTCGGCGACGGTCGTGGCCGCGATGTTGACGCCCGCCTGCTCGTTGACGAGGCTCGCCGTCGTCCACACGCGGTCCAGCGGCTCGCTGAACTCGATCTTCGTGGGCAGGTTCACCACGTTGCGGTCCGCGTTCGGCTTCAGGTCGACCGGCGGCGCCGGGAGCTTGGTCCTGTCGTACGCCAGGCCCGCGAGGATCTCCGGGTCGACGGCGTCGGCGGGCGGGTCGGGGTCGCCGCGGTCCACCCAGATCCACAGCTCGCCGATCTCACAGGAGCGCGGCGACATGACGGGGGTGCGCTCCCACCACATGCCGTCCTTGTCCTTGTGGGCGTCGGTCTCCTCTTTGCGGTTCTCCGCGGTCTCGTGGTCGATGCCCTCCAGCGGGCCCTTGTCCTCCATCTCCTCGTTGTGCTTGGCCAGCGCGTCGTTGGTGTAGCGAGGCTCGAACCAGCACACCGGCGGCGACCAGTTGCCGGTCGAGCTGGTCATGGGCTGTCCGCCACCGGGGCTGTGGTAGGTGAACTGCACGCTGGAGCCGATGTCCCCGTTACCGGTGTCCGCGCCGGGCGTGGTGGTGCCGGTAGGCCGCTCCGCCGCCGCGCCGCCGGCTGAGGCGAGCAGCATCGCGCAGGCCAGCGCGGCGACCGTGGCGGTGACGGTTGATCGGTGTGTCAGGCTTCGTCGCGACATTCCTTGCTCCCCCTGGTTGCCTGGTAGTCCACGACCTTCCAGATGTCCCCGCTCTTCTCCATCGTGGCACGTGCGTCGATGTAAGAGTCCAGGTCGGCCGGGGTCTTGTCGACCTTTCCGGTCTCGGCGTCCTTCACGTACGCCTCGCTCTGGTCCTCGCAGTACGCGACAACGGCGCGGTCGCCCTTCAGCGAGGTGACCTCGCGGAAGTAGAAGGTGTCGAGCCCGGTGATGGTGATGCCGTCCTTGCGGTACGCGGCGAAGTCGGCCTCGAACGTGGCGGCGGCCTCGCCGTCCCAGTACTGCTCGAAGTTCGGTGTGGCCTCGGTGGCGGCGTACGCCTCCTGCTGGGCCATCAGCGCGTAGCCGTGGTCCCGCAGGATCGCGTCCTTCTCCTCGTCCCCCGTCGCGTCCTCGGCGATCTCGACCTTCACGTCGTCCGGCAGGTCGAACTCCGGAGCGCCGGGCTCCTTTTCGGACGGGTCACCGGACGGCTCCTTGTTGCCCGTCTTCGCGCCCTCGATCCTGTCACCGGACGACGGACCCCCGTCGTCACCGCCGCAGCCGGCCAGCAGCAGCACGGCTCCCAGCGCCGCGGCCACCGCCGATGCACCTGCACTACGCGCTTTCATGGCGCGGTTCCCTCCGTCGTCTCGGGGAGGGGAGCCACCTGCCCCCGTCGTGCCTCAACGAGATTAGCGAAGCCGGGTGGCGTCTTCGATGGCAGGAAAGCAACCATGCGGTCACAGAAGCGTGATAGCTGCGGCCGTTCCGTACGCGTCAGGCGTCCGCGTGCTGGCGGGCGGCCAGCGCATGGGCGACGTCCTTCGTCGCCGGGTAGAGGTCGAGGTAGTGGCCGTAGAGGTCCGCGTAGACGGCGCCCGCGGCGGGGTCCGGGGTGACGGTCGACTCGACCGGGTTCCAGGCGGCGATGTCCGCCGGTGCCGCCGTACCGGCGCCGACCGCCGCCAGGAACGCATCACCGTACGCGGCGCCGATCAGGTGCCTGGGGATCTCCTGCTCCCTGCCGGTGACGTCGGAGACGATCTGCGTCCACAGCTCGCGCGCGCCGCCGCCGACCGCGACGAGGCGGGCCGGTGCGCCGCCGGCCCCGGTCATCGCGGCGAGGTTGTGGCGGACGCCGTACGCGGTGGCCTCCAGCGCGGCGCGGTAGAGGTGGCCGCGGGTGTGGCGCAGCGTGAGGCCGTGGACGAGGCCGCGGGCGTCGGGGTCGAAGAGCGGGGTGCGCTCGCCCGCGAAGTAGGGGAGCATCAGCAGCCCTTCGGCACCCGGCGGGACGGCGGCGGCCTCGGCGACGAGGGTGGCGTAGTCGGAGCCGGTGAGGTCGCGCAGCCAGCCCGTGACGGCGCCGGAGGTGGCCATGCCTGCGGCGAGGCAGTACGTACCGGCGAACGCGCCCGCCGTACCCCACAGCTTCGGGCTGGACACCGGCTCCTCGACCACGTTGACCAGGAACATGGTCGTGCCGTACATGAGCATCAGATCGCCCGCGCCGGTGGCGCCGACCGCCGTGGACTCCGCCCAGGCGTCGACGGTGCCGGCGACGACGGGGATGCCCGCGGGCAGGCCCGTGGCGGCAGCGGCGGCCGGTGTGACCTCGCCGACGACGTCGGCGGGCCACACCAGTTCCGGCCACTCAAGGCCCGGCGCGATCTCCTCACACCGCTCCGCGATCCAGCGCCGCTCGCGCAGGTCGTACAGCGGCGTGCACTGGCTCGCGGAGTGGTGGTCCAGGACGTACGCGCCGGTGAGCCGGTGCGCCAGGAGCGAACTGGCCATGTACCAGCGGCGGGTACGGGCGTAGACCTCCGGCTCGTGCCGGCGCAGCCACTCCAGCTTCGGCCCCACGGCCTGGCTGGTCAGCGGCGAGCCGCACTGCGCGATGACCGCCTCCGCGCCGTACCTGGCGGTCTGCGCCTCGATCTCGGCGCCGGCCCGGGTGTCGACCCCGTAGAGGATCGCGGGCCGCAGCGGGGCGCCGGCGGCGTCGACGGGCAGCAGGCAGGGCCCGATGCCGCTGACCCCCACGGCGTCGATCCCCTCCTCCGCCGCGGTGGTCAGCTCCGCGGCCAGCGCCGTGAAGTCCGCCCACCACACCTCCTCGGCATCGTGCTCGACCCACCCCGGCCGCGGGGTGGAGGTGGCGTGTTCGCGTACGGCCTGGGCGACGAGCGTGCCGTCACCGCGGACGAGCACGCCCTTGGACGACGAGGTGCCGATGTCGATGCCGAGGAGGAGCCCCATGGTTGTCAGTCGACCTTCCCGCTCATGTCGTACGTGGCGTAGACGTCCTCGGCGTTCTCCTTGGTGATCTCCACCGTGCCGAGGATCTGCTTCTTCTCCACCTTCTTGCCCGCGGCGATGTCGGCCGCGGTCTTCGCGGCCTCCTCCGCCCCGGTCGGGTACAGGTAGGTGTACGCCATCCGCTCCTGCTGGACCGCGCGGATGCCGCCGTCCGGGATGGCGAGTCCGTCGATGCCGATGAATGTGATCTCGTCCTTGCCCGCGGCCTTCGCCGCCTGCTGGGCGCCGATGGCCATCGGGTCGTTGTGGGCGTAGACGAGGTCGATGTCGGTGCCGCGGGCGAGCCACTGCTGCATGATCTTCGTGCCCTCGGGCTGGAGCCACTTGCCCTCGCGCTCCTCGACGACCTTGATGCCGGGGTTCGCCCCGATGGCCTCCATGAAGCCGTCGTGGCGCTGCTTCTGCGGCTCGGTGGAGAGCAGGCCGCGCAGCTCGGCGACGTTGCCGCCGTCCGGCAGCTCGCGGACGACGGCTTCGCCCGCCTTCTTGCCGATCTCGCGGTTGTCGCCGCCGATGAAGGAGGTGTAGCACTCGGTGTCGACGGTGCGGTCCAGGATGATCACGGGAATGCCCGCGGCGCACGCCTGCTCGACGGCGGGGGTGACGGGGGCGGGCTCGTTCGGCGAGACGATGAGGATGTCGACCTTCTGCTGGACGAACTGCTGGATCTGGCTGACCTGCTGCGCGTTGTCCTGCTGGGCGTCGGCGATGGGCAGCAGCTTGAGGTCCGGATAGTCCTTGACGTAATGCTCCAGTTGCTTGTTGAGCTGGGCGCGGTACGGCTCGGCGTTGTTGGCCTGCGAGTAGCCGATGACGAACTCGTCGCCCGCGCCCTTCTCGCCGCCGCCTCCGCCCTCCTCGGTCTTGGAGGCGCAGCCGGCCGCCAGGGCGGTCGCGGCGAGCACGGCGGTGGCGGCGGTGAGCGCGCGGCGGAGGGTGCGGGTGCGGTGCCTGCTGGTGCTGCTGCTCATCGTGGAGTCTCCTCAGAGGCGGGTGCGGGTGCGGGGCCGGGGACCTGGGCCTTGGCGGGGGTGCGGTCCGGTCCCGTGCGGGAGCGGCCGCCGCGTAGCCTGTCGATGCCGTTCCTGATGCTCTGCAGCAGGTCGGGGCGTTGCAGCACGACCGCAAGGACGACGATCGAGCCCTTGATGACCAACTGCCAGTTGTCGTCCACGGCGTTCAGGCCGAGGACGTTGTCGAGCAGGGTGAGGATCAGCGCGCCGACGAAGGTGCCGATGATCGTGCCCTTGCCGCCGGCGAGCGAGGCGCCGCCGATGACGGCGGCGGCGATGGCGTCGAGTTCGTAGGTGTAGCCGGCCTGCGGGTCGGCGGAGACGCTGTACGCCGCGTCGATGGGGCCCGCGAAGCCGGCGAGCATCCCGGAGAGGGTGAAGACGGCGATGATGACGAAGGTGACGTTGATGCCGGAGAGCCGGGCGGCGGTGGGGTTGCCGCCGACGGCGTAGACGTGCCGGCCGAAGGTGGTGCGGGACAGCAGCAGGTGGAAGACGACGCAGACCATGAGGAAGGCGAGGACGGGGAAGTAGATGCCGTCCGGGCCGAGGATGCCTTCGAGGACGTTGTTGTCGGGGGTGCCGAGCTTCTGGAACGACTCGGAGTTCTCGGTGAGTTCGCCGTCCGGTCCGGCGACGAGGGTGCCGACGGACTCGTTGTCGCTCATCTTGCGGTCGAGCCCTCTGGCGATCGACATCATCGCCAGAGTCATGACAAACGATTGAATCTTCAGCCACGCGGTCCCGATGCCGTTGGCGAGGCCGAAGCCGGCGCCGATGAGCATGCACGCCGGCACGATCAGCCAGACGGGCATGTCGTGGTGCGCCACCATGATGGCCGCGGACATCGAGGCGAAGCCCATCAGCGAGCCGACCGACAGGTCGATGCCCGCCGCCAGGATGACGAGCGTGACGCCGACCGCGAGGATGCCGCGGGTGGCGAACGCGCCCACCGCGTTGGTGAGGTTGGTCTGGTTGAGGAAGACGTCGCCCTTGGTGATCACGCCGAGGGCGACGATGAGGATCAGGCCGATGTACGCCTGGAGCGAGCCGAGCACCGGCAGGATCCGCCGGGCCCGCGACACGGCCCCGTCCGGTCCCCCGTCGCCGGCGGTCGCCGCGTCCGGCTGGGTCTTGGTCATCTCCGCCTCAGCTCCGCGTTCCTCGAAGGTGGTGGGTGGTGACGGTCTCGCGCGCCATCGCCGCGGTGAGGATGGCCTCCTGGCCGGCCTGCGGCCCGTGCGCCGGATCGCGGTGGAACTCGCCGGTCAGCCGGCCCTCGCAGAGCACCAGCACCCGGTCGCACATGCCGATCAGCTCGGGCAGCTCGGAGGAGACCGCGAGGATCGCGGTGCCCTGCGCGGCCAGCTCGTCCATGAGCCGGTGGATCTCGGCCTTGGCGCCGACGTCGATGCCGCGCGTCGGCTCGTCCATGAGCAGCACGCTGGGCTTCGTCAGCAGGCACTTGGCGAGCACGACCTTCTGCTGGTTGCCGCCGGACAGGTGCTGTACGGCGGTCTCCATGCCGGGCGTCTTCACCTTCAGCGCCTCGATCTGCCCGGCGACCGCGGCCCGTTCGCGGCGCCTGTGCACCGTGCGCCACGGGGTGCGGTAGCGGGCGAGGGCCGCGAGCGAGCCGTTGAAGCGCACGGTGTTGGCCGTGACGAGGCTCTGCCCCTTGCGGTCCTCGGCGACGAGCGCGAGGCCGCGGCGGAGCGCGTGGCCGGGGCTGCGCGGCCGGTACGGGCGGCCGTCCACGGTGATCCGGCCGTGCGCCCGGGTCCCGTAGTGGCCGAAGAGCGCCTGGAGCACCTCGCTGCGCCCGGCGCCCATCAGCCCGGCGAGCCCGACGATCTCCCCGGCCCGTACGGAGAGGTCCACGTCGTACAGCGACGGGCCGCCGTCCTGCGCGACGTACGTCAGCCCCTCGGCGGCGAGGCGCACCTCGCCGCTTCGGTGCTGCTCCGCGCGGCGCGGGAACAGCTCGCCGAGGGGGCGGCCGACCATGAGCCGGACCAGCTCGGCCCGGGTGGTCTCGGCCATCCGGCGGCTGCCGACGTACGCGCCGTCGCGCAGCACGGTGACGGTGTCGGCGATCTCCTCCAGCTCCTCCAGGCGGTGGGAGATGTAGACGACGCCGACGCCGCGGGCGGTCAGGTCGCGGATGACGGTGAAGAGGCGGCGTACCTCGGCGTCGGCGAGCGCCGACGTCGGCTCGTCCATGACCAGCAGCCGGACGTCGAGGTTGAGTGCCTTCGCCACCTCGATGAGCTGCTGCTCCGCGAGCCGGCAGTGCTTGACCGGCCGCCGCGGCGGCACGGCCAGGCCGAGGCCCGCGAGCAGTTCGCGGGCGCGGGCCTCCTGGGCCTTCTTGTCGACGGTGCCGCGGGCGGTGCGCAGCTCGCGGCCGAGGAAGACGTTCTCGGCGACGGACAGCTCGGGGACGAGGTTCAGCTCCTGGTGGATCATTCCGATGCCGTGCCGCTGCGCGTCCCTGGGCGAGTGGATGGCGGCGGGCACACCGTCGCGCTCGATGACGCCCTCGTAGTCGGGGTGGACCCCGGCGAGGACGTTCATGAGCGTCGACTTGCCCGCGCCGTTCTCGCCGAGGAGCGCGACCACCTCCCCGGCGTGCACGGTCAGCTCGACTCCCCTGAGCGCCCGCACCCCGGGGAACGACTTGGCGATCCCGCGCATCGCGAGTAACGGTTTCGCGTCGCTGGACATGCGGTTGGATGCCTCCCCTTCCGTTGCTTGTCAGACGGTTGGTTCTGCGGTGGCCGGGCCCGTCGCCCCATCCGGGGGCTGCGCCCCGGGGCCGCCCCGCGCGCTCCGGCCGAAGCACCGGTGACGACCCGGCCGGCAGCGACGCGGAACCCCGCCGCCGGAGCCCGCGGCTACTCCGCGTCCCCGAAGCCGTCGTACGCGATGCCCAGTTGGTCGCAGACCGCGCGGAGGTCGGCGACGTAGTCGCCGGGGACCGCGTGGATGTGGTTGCTGCCGAAGCGGGTCAGGAACTCCTCCGCCGTGGGGCTCAGCCGCGCGAAGGCGTGCGGCCACTCCCACGTGGTGGCGCGCATCATCCGCTCGTTGGTCTCCGCGTCGTACTGCTCCAGGTCGCCGCGCATCACGTGCATCCGGTACTCGCCGCGGAGCCGCGTCAGCCGGGCGAAGGTCATCGCGCCGGGGGCGGCCAGGTGCTGGACGGAGGCGCCGCCGGCCGGGAAGTAGAAGACCTCCGGGAGGAAGTTGACGTGCCGCATGTTCTCCGCGGGGTCGTCGGAGCGGGCGGCGTACCAGGTGGCGTGCTGGCCGGAGTTGCACAGGTCCCAGACCTGCTTGTCGCTGTCGTAGTGGCGGATGTCGGCGAAGAGCACGGGGTCGCCGGAGAGCAGCTTGAGGAGCTGCATCGTCATCGCCGCGTCCATGTCCGCCTCGGTGGAGGTGACGTGGGTCTCCTTGGGGCCCTCCCAGTCGTACGGGTCGTTGAGGAACGCTTCGGCGACGTCCATCGTGGCGAAGTGAGCGGTCAGCTCCGGCTGGCCCTTGATGCCGGAGAAGTCCAGGTTCCACTCCTCGATCAGCTCGCGCATCGCGTAGTACGAGCGGATCTGCCGCTCCAGCAGCTCGGGGGTGAGCCGGTCGCCGTCGTAGTGGACGCCGGCCGCGTGCCGCTCGATCCAGGTACGGGCGTTCTTCACCCGCGCCGCGTCGGCGTTCTCGCTGCGCCGCACGATCTCCCACTGGTCGATCTCCTCGACATCGACGCCGAAGACCTTCATCCACTGGTCGGTGTTGGCGGTGGCGGTGTACATCCCCATGGGCCGGCCGCCGATCCGGCCGAAGGTGGAGCCGCGCAACTGCTGCACGGCGGCGCCCGCGCGGACGTGGGTGAGGATCCGGTCCCGTACCGCCGGCTCCGCCAGGTCGCCCCAGGCGCGGGCGTGGACGCGGCCGATCTGGTCCAGGCCGCCGGCGCCGGCGAGGAGGCCGACCATGCCGGGGTACTGCGGGTCGAGGTTGGCGACCATCAGGACCGGCCCCGGCGTGGCCTCGGCGGCCAACATCGTGAAGTGCGGGAACGTCCACACGGAGTGGTGGAAGATCGTCACGTCCACGTGCCGCTCGGCGAGCCAGCGGGCCTGCGAGGTGGCGAGGACGTTGGACTCCACGTGCTCGGGCGCGACGATCACCTCGTGCCCGGCGTCGGTGAGCATGGCGGCCAGCTCGCGCGCGGCGCGGGAGACGTGGTCGCGTACGTCCCGCTGGACGTAGTCCCGGCCGTCGGAGATGGACAGCAGACCGATGCGTGCCATGTGGCTGGCCTCCAATTGCGTGCGGTTGTGATGCGTGGTGACGGTGGAGCGGTGGGCGTACGCGCGCGGGGTGACGTCTGCGCGTACGGGCGGGCGGCGGCGGCGCGTTACTTGAGGCCGGAGGTCTTGATGGACTCGACCATCTGGCGCTGGAAGAAGAGGAACAGCATCAGCATCGGGATCACCGCGACCACCGCGGCGGCGAGGATGTAGTTCCAGTTCGAGCCGTACTGGGTGGTGAAGGACGCGATGCCGACCTGGGTGACGGTCAGGTTCTCGCTGCTGGTGGCGACCAGCGGCCAGGCGAAGGCGTTCCAGTTGGCGAGGAAGAAGAACACCGAGAGCGCGGCCAGGATGGGCCGGGACAGCGGCAGGATGATGCTCCAGTAGATCCGCCAGTAGCCCGCACCGTCGGCGATCGCCGCCTCCTCCAGCTCCCGCGGGATGCCGAGGTAGAACTGGCGCAGCAGGAAGATGCCGAAGGCGTTGAAGAGCGGCGGGATGATGAGGGCCGCGTAGCTGTCGAGCATGCCCATCTCGCGGACGACGATGAAGAGCGGGATGAGGATCACCGGCGGGGTGATCAGCAGCGTGGAGAAGATGACGACGAAGATGCCGTCGCGGCCGGGGAAGCGGAGGCGGGCCAGGGCGTAGGCGGCCATGGAGTGGAAGAAGAGCGCGAGGATCGTGATGATCGCGGCGGTGAAGAAGCTGTTCCACAGCCAGCGGTCGAAGGCCACTTCGGTGAGGACGTAGCGGAAGTTCTCCCAGGTGACGTCCTCGGGGAGCAGCTTGCCGTCGGTGACCGCCTCGCGCGGCTTGATCGCCGAGGTGATGAGCCAGAGGACCGGGAAGACACTCAGCACCGACAGCACGATGGCCAGCACGGTGAGCCCGGCGCGGGCACGGCGCCGGCCGGGGCCGCGCAGCGGGGTGGGGCGGGCGGCGGTGGTGGTGCCGCCGGCCGGGGTGTCAATGCTCATCGTCGAACCTCCCGCCCTTGGTCGCCTTGAAGATCAGCCAGGACAGGGCGACCATCACCAGGACGAGGAAGGAGCCCAGGGCCGCGGCGTAGCCGTACTCGCCGAAGACGAACGCCTGTTGGTAGATGTAGAACATCGCCACGGCGGTGCCGTTGGCGGGACCGCCGTCGGTCAGCACGAAGATGAGGTCGAAGGTGCCGGTGATCGCGGCGACCGTGCTGACGATGAGGACGAAGAAGCTGGTGGGCTTCAGCAGCGGCCAGGTGATCTGCCGGAACGAGGTCCAGGGTCCGGCGCCGTCGATCTTCGCGGCCTCGTACAGCTCCCGGGGGATCTCGTTGAGACCCGCCAGGAAAATGATCATGTAGTAGCCCATGTAGTACCAGACGGTGACCGCGATCACCGCGTACAGCGCGAGGCCGGGATCGCCGAGCCAGGAGCGGGCGCCCAGGCCCGCCTCGCCCGCGGCCTTGTTCACCACGCCGGTCTGGTCGTCGAGCATGAACTTCCAGAGCAGGCCGACGACGACGAGACTCAGCATGTGGGGCAGAAAGAGCGCGGTGCGGTAGACCGCCATGCCCGGCAGCATCTGCTTCATCAGCACGCCCAGGCTGAGGCTGACGACGAAGAGCGTCGGCACGAGGATGACGACGTACTTCGCGGTGACCCACATCGAGGACCAGAAGTACGGGTCGTTGAACATGCGCTCGTAGTTGCCGACGCCGATCCATTCGTACGAGCCGAAGCCCGAGACCTGGAAGAAGCTCAGCACGAACGACAGCAGCATCGGCAGGACGACGAAGAGCCCCAGGCCGAGGGTGTCGGGCAGCAGGAACAGCGCGGCGGCCAGCCGCTCGCGCCCCTTGCGGCCGAGCTTGCGGCGGCCCGCGGGCGCGGCGGCGCGCTTCACGGCGCCGGGGGCGCGCTCTTGCTGTGCGGCGATGCTCGTCATACGAGGCTCGCCCCCTGGTAGCTCTTCATGAAGGCGTCGATGGTCTGGGCCGCCCGGTCGGCCTCGCCCTCCACGCCCTTGCCGGCGAGCATGGTGGCCTGGATGGCGTCGGAGATCGCCTTGTAGACGATCGGCGGGTAGCGGGGCTCGGCCCGGCCGCCGGGGAAGATGTCCTCCTTGAACTTCTTCATCGCCCAGGAGTCGTAGCCGCCGCGCTCCGCGCCGCGCTCCAGGGCGGAGGTGCGCGGGGAGATGTCGGACTTCACGCCCGTGCACCACTCGACGGTGCGGTCGATGGACTCGTCCGACATCCCGCCGAGGGCCCAGCCGCAGAACTCGGCCGCGGCGTCGGGGTTGGCGCCCTGGGTGCTGGCGCAGAACGACCAGCCGCCGAGGGTGGTGGTGTACTCGCCGCCGGGCGGCACGGGCAGCTTGAAGACCCCGTACTCGTGGTCGGGGGCGCCCGCCTTGAACGCCTGGACCTCCCAGATGCCGATCTGCCACATGCCGGCGAGGCCGGAGGTGAAGGCGGTGATGCGGTCGTCGGCGGCGGGGAGCGTACGGGGCGCGATGCCGGCTTCGACGGCGTCCTGCCAGAGCGCGAGGGCCTGGCGGGCGCCTTTGGAGTCGAAGGCGACGTTGCCCGCCTTGTCGACCACCTCGCCGCCGCCCTGCCACATCCAGCAGTACCAAGTGAAGTTCTGGTAATAGCCGGGGTCGGTGTGGAAGACGAGGCCGGCGGCGCCGGTCTTGCTGCGGATCTTGTCCCCGGCGTCGAGGAGCTGGTCCCAGGTGGTCGGGATGTCGGCCTCGGAGAGGCCGGCCTCCTCCCAGACGGGGACGTTGTAGAACATCGCCAGCGGTTCGACCTCCATGGGCAGGGCGTAGACCTTGCCGCCGACGGTGCGGCTGGCGAGGCTCGTGCCGTAGTCCTCGACCACGCCGTCGTCGAGGTGCGGGGTGAGGTCGGCGAGGATGCCGCCGTTGTAGTAGCGGGTGAAGTCGCCGGGGCTGAGCAGGAAGATGTCGGGTCCCGCACCGGCGGCGAAGGCGGTGACCATCTTCGAGCCCTGGTAGCTGACGCCGGGGACGAAGTACGGCTCGATCTTGACGTCGTGGGTGTCGTTCCAGTCCTTGACGAGCTTGTCGAACCACTTCGACTGGGCGACCATCGCGGGGTCGGACGCCTTCGGGTCGTAGAAGTGCCAGAACTTCAGCGTGCCGCCGTCGGCGCTCGCGGAGCCGCAGCCGCTGAGCAGCGGGGTCGCGGCGGCCGTCGCGGCGGCGGCCGCGCCCGCGGTGCCGCCGAGGAAGCGGCGGCGCGAGGGGGCGCCGGGGGTGCGGCGGCGCGCGGGGGCGCCGGGGGTGCGGCGGCGCGCGGGGGCGCCCCGGGCGGGTACGGCGCCGTTGCCGTGGTGGAGCATGTCGTGCCCCTGTCTGTCGGTTGGGTGCTGGGGTCGGGAGCGCGGGGGCTCGTACGGGCTCGGTCGGGCTCAGGCGGGCTCAGCGGGGCTCAGCCGGGCACAGCCGGGCTCAGGCGGGCTCAGTCAGGGGCGTCGACTTCCAGGTCGAGCAGTCCGGGGGTCGCCGGGAGGGCTGCGCTCGACGGCGCGTCCAGGTAGAACAGGGAGGTCGAGGCGATGTCGTCACGGTTCTTGCGGTAGCGGTGCTTGAGGCCGTTGCCCTGTCCCGCGCCGATACCGAGGCACTGCACGGTCACGCGGAGGTCCTCCTGGAAGCGGACGGGGTCCAGGACGTGCCAGCGGTACATCCCGAACCGCTGCTGGCTGGCGTAGAGGCCGTCGGGCCGGAGGATCTGGTTCAGGCCGAGATAGGGCGTGGTGTACGCGGTGTAGCCGTGCGGCTTGACGTCGAAGTTCCAGGCGCCGCCGAAGTAGTCCTCGGTGCCGGTGCCGCAGATGGTGGGCCAGTCCTCGTCGCCGTCGAGGTAGAACTTCAGCTCGCCCTCGCCCCACCAGCCGGGGCTGTTGGTGCCCCAGGCGAGGTACGTGCCGACGTACTGGCCGGCGCCGGTGACGCCGTCGAGGAGGGTGTGGATGCCGGACTCGTCGACGGGGTTGCTGCGGCGCCACTGGGCGTGGAGGTAGGAGGCGTCGGCGGGGACGTCGGCCAGCTCGTAGTCGATCTGGTAGTAGAGCGTCATCTGCTCGGGGGCGAGGTTCTCCAGCGTGACGCGGGCGCGGCGGCGGAAGGGCATCGGCCAGTACGCGTTGAAGCCGCCGTTGGGGGCGACGGTGACGGGCACCGAGGAGACCTGGCTGAAGACGCTCCAGCCGTTGCAGAAGAAGTCGCCTAGCGGCACCTCGACGGCGGGGGTCTCGGCGCCGTCCCAGTAGATGCGCAGCAGGGTCTGCCGCCAGGCGGCGTGCGGGGCGGTGGTGCACCAGAGGTGGCGTATGGTGCCCGGCCCGTCGATCTCGGCGAGCACGGCGGTCTCGCCGGCGGCGATGTCGATGCTCGGGGAGACCTTCCACCCCTGGCCGAGCCGGCCGGCGGCCCGGGCGCCGGTGCCCTCGGTCGCGGCACCGCCGGCGCCCTTGGCGCCGGTGGGGTTCTCGGCGCTGATCGAGCGGGTGACGGCGGGGGTCGTACGGGCGAGGTCATCCAGGCCGAACGTGGTGCTCATGGACGCTCCGTTGTGAAATCGTTTTCGTACGAGGCTGACGAAGGGTCATCCCAAGTGCGCGCATAGCGACTGAGCGGGCTCCAGTGATGTGAGGCGGCCCCACCGGACATCCCTTGAAATCCATTTCACGCGAACGTAGAGTTCACGCCAGACGGTGTCAAGAGGTCCGTACGAGACCGTGGAAAACACCGTCCGCGCCGACCCGTCCACGTACCCGACCGGATGCCGGGGCCGCGCCGCGGGCTGCATCGCGGGACCGCCGGATACGCGTATCCGATGCCCCGAGGCGGTCCGACCGGGCCCCGGACTGGCGGAGAATGGGCGGCAGGGCACCGGACGCGCGGCCGACTCCCGCGCCTGCGTGAGAGGTTCAGGTAGCGGAGAAGTGACGACCATCAACGATGTGGCGCGCGCCGCGGGGGTCTCGCCGGCCACTGTCTCCCGGGTCTTCAACGGAGGCCGGGTCACCGCGGAACGCGCGGAGCGCGTCCGCAAGACCGCGGCGGAGCTGGGCTTCTCGCCGAACCGGGTGGCGCGGTCGCTGCGGATGCAGCGGGCCAGCGTCATCGGGCTGATCATCCCGGACATCGAGAACCCGTTCTTCACGTCGCTCGCGCGCGGGGTGGAGGACGCGGCGCAGCAGACGAACCTGTCGGTGGTGCTGTGCAACACCGACGAGGACGTGGACAAGGAGCGGCGCTATCTGGAGATCGCGGCGGCCGAGCAGATGGCGGGCGTGATCGTGGCCGCGGCGTCGCGGAACCGGACGGACCTGTCCGTGCTGGAGGGCCGCGGGATGCCGGTGGTCGCGGTGGACCGGCGGCCGCGGGGCGCGTCCGTGGACGCGGTGATGGTCGACAACCAGCACGGCGGCGAGGAGGCCACCGCGCACCTGCTCCGCAGCGGCTACCGCAGGATCGCGTGCATCGCGGGCCCGGAGGGCGCGTCCACGTCCGACGACCGGCTGGCGGGCTACCGCGCGGTGATGCGCGACCACCTGCGGGAGACGGACGGGGGCACGCTGCCGCCGGAGTACGTGCGGCACGCCGACTTCCGGGTCGAGGGCGGCCGGGCGGCGATGCGGGACCTGCTGGCGCTGCCGTCGCCGCCGGACGCGGTGTTCGTGGCGAACAACCTGATGACGGTGGGGGCGTTGCAGGCCCTCAGGGAGGCAGGCACGGAGCCGCCGCGGACGGGGGTGCTGTCGTTCGGCGACGTCCCGTGGGCGTCCCTGGTCCGCCCGCCGCTGTCGACGGTGCAGTTGCCGTCGTACGACCTGGGGTGGACGGCGGCGGGGCTGCTGCAGGAGCGGATCGCGGGGACGGAGCGCCCGCTGCAGACGGTGGTGCTGCGGACGGCACTGCAGGTGAGGGAGTCGACGTCGGGCCCGGGGACGGAGGGGGCGTAGCGCACGGCGGGAGGCGTAGCGCACGGCGGCGGGGTCGTAGGCCGCGGCGACGGGGGGACGCAGAACACTCTCCCCCGCAACCCCCGCCCTAGGGTAGGCCGCCCCTGTGACAACCGGGAGGCAACCGAAGCCTCGCGTACGACGCCCCGCCCACCGATGTACGCACGCGCACACCCTCGCGTACGACACCCCGCCCGCCGGCGTACGCGCGCGCCCCCGCAGCGCCCACGCCGGCCTCGCTACAGCAGCCCCAGCACCAGCCGGACCGCGTGCTCGATGTCCTCCCACTCCGCCGGCTCCACCCGCCCCGCGAAGTCACCCAGCCGCTCCGGGTCCACCGCCGCCATCTGCTCGACCAGCACCACCGTGTCCGTACCGGCCATCTCCACCCGCGGGTGGATCAGTCCGGGCCGCGCGCTCGTCGATGTGGGCGCCACGACGAGCGTCGACGTCGCCAGCGCCTCCGTCTGCAGTACGACCCCGTACCGCATGCCCCGCTGCGCGTGCCCCACCCGCTGTCTCGGCGCACGCAGGCGGAAGATGTCACCACGCACGCAGGTCGTCCATCTCCTGCCGCACCGCAGCCGCCTCCGCCGCGTACGCGGGGTCGAGACGCCATTCCTGCACCTCCGCCGCTGCCTGGCGGTACTGCTCGCGTACGTACGCCTCGTGCACCGCCTGCCTTATGGCATCGGACACCGTCACGTCGCGCATGCTCGCCAGCGCGTCGAGTTCGCGACGTGTGGTGGCGTCCGGGCGGAAACTGATGGTCTGTACGGTCATGAGACCAATGTAATACGGAACGTATTACGTCGCTTCCCCGTGGGAGAAGCCCTCCCGCGTCGCCGCAGCGGCGGATTCGCCGTGTCGACGTCATAATCGACACCCGAGTACGCCACCTGCTGTCCGCCCTCGCCACGGGAGTGACCTCGTGACCGCACCAGAGCAACACGCGAGCGTCCGTTACGTCGTCGACGACGTCGCGAGCGCCGTCGACTTCTACACCACCCACCTCGGCTTCTCCGTACGCACCGACGCGATCCCCGCCTTCGCCGACGTCATCCGCGGTCCGCTGCGCCTGCTGCTGTCCGGCCCCGCCAGCTCCGGCGCCCGCGCCACCCCCGCCGACACCGCAACCGCGGGCCGCAACCGCATTCACCTCGTCGTGGACGACCTCGACACCGAGATCGACCGGCTCCGCGCCGCGGGCCTGCCGTTCCGCAGCGAACTGGTCAGCGGTCCCGGCGGACGGCAGATCCTCCTCGCCGACCCCTCCGGCAACCTCGTCGAACTGTTCCAGCCCGCCCGGCAGCCGCCGCCGAAGTCGTCGTGACGGCCGGGCCACGCCAAGCTCCGGCCGCCGCGTCGCCAGCCCGCGCCCTCAGGCCCGCCGCCCCCCGCGGAGCGCCTACGTGTCCAGCAGCGTCCGCCACTCCGCCACCGACCGCGGCGACACCGGGCCCGACCAGCCCTCCGGGCGGACCGCGCCGCCGACATGGAAGGCGTCCAGGCCCGCCGCGCGGAGGCGGGGGACGTGGGCCGTGGTAAGGCCGCCGCCGGCCATGATGCGGGCCTCGTAGCCGGGCTGGCGGGCCGTCGCGCGGGCGGCCTCGGCGACCAGCACCGCCAGGCCGTCCGCGACGCCCTTCGCCGAGCCCGCCGTCAGGTACGTGTCCAGCCCCGGCAGCCCCGCGAGCTGCTTGCGCAGCGTGTCCCGGTCCGCCGCCCGGTCGATCGCCCGGTGGAACGTCCACCGGCACCCGTCCCCCACCGCCTCCAAAAGCCGCCCGACCGTCGCCAGATCCGGCCCGCCCGCCTCGTCCAGGAACCCGAGGACGAACTCCTCCGCCCCCTCCGCCCGCAGCGCCCGCGCCCGCGCCGCCAGCGCCTCCGCGTCCCCCGCCGCGAACCCGTCCTCGGCCCGCAGCATGACGCGTACGGGGATCTCCACCGCGGCGCGCACGGCGGCGACGGTCTCGCGCGACGGGGTGAGCCCGTCGGCGGCCATGTCCGTGACCAACTCCAGACGGTCGGCGCCGCCCGCCTCCGCGGCGGCGGCGTCGGCGGCGTTCAGGGCGATGACCTCAAGCAGCATTGGTCTAGACATGATGCACAGCCTGCCACATCGCGCAGAATGGTGACCATGCCCGCCCCCGGAGATAACCAGCACGCACCATCGGCGCCCGCGCCCGTGGCCCCGGCCCTCCTCGACCGCTGGACGGCCCTCCTCACCCGCTGCCGCTCCGGCGCGGCGGCCCCCGACCCCGTGCCGTACGGGAAGAACCTGCTGGAACGGTGGGGTGAGCCTCAGCGGCGCTACCACACCGCGGAGCATCTGGCCGCTGTCCTCGACCGCATCGACGAGCTGGCCGACCACGCCGACGACCCCGACGCCGTACGCCTGGCGGCCTGGTTCCACGACGCCGTCTACCGGCCGGAGCGCAGCGAGAACGAGGAGCGCAGTGCGCGACTCGCGCAAGTCGCCTTGGCGGAGGCGGGAGTTGAGGCCGAGCGCGTGGCGGAGGTGACGCGGCTCGTACGGCTCACGGTGACCCACGACCCGGCATCCGGGGACCACAACGGCGAGGTGCTGTGCGACGCGGACCTCGCGGTGCTGGCGGGAACGCCGACGGAGTACGCGGCGTATGCGGCGGCGGTACGGGAGGAGTACGGCTTCGTCCCGGCCGACGCCTTCCGCAAGGGCCGGGCGATGGTGCTACGACAACTGCTGGGGCTGCCCCGGCTGTTCCGCACGGAGACGGGCTACGCCCGCTGGGAGGCGGCGGCACGGCACAACGTGGGGACGGAGCTGGAGCTGCTGGGGGCGTAGGCAGGGCTGATGCGTTCTCGGTTAGTGAGACACCGAGCCTGGCTGGGTCAGGGTTTCCCGGCACCCGGTGCTGGTGCCGGGAACGCCACAACCCGCCCGCTGGGTTGCCGCGACTCGGGTCCGCCCCAGGTCTGGCCGACGACGAACAGACGGGGGTCGTCCCCGCGGCTGAGCGCGCAGGCGAAGGCGCCGCGATCCAGGTCGACTGTAGCGAGCACCTCACCGCCCTCGCGCACACGAACACAGTGCCGGTTGCCGACGTCGGCGTACCAGACGGCGCCTTCGACATCCATGCAGATTCCATCCGGGTGGTCGTCGGGTGTCTCCGCCCACACGCGCCGGTTGCCGAGGCCGCCGTGGCTGCCGATGTCGTAGGCGGTGAGCCGGTTCGCATATGACTCAGCAACGATCAGGGTGGCACCGTCCGGGCTGATCGCCATACCGTTGGGGAACGCGAGGTCGTCGGCAATTTGATCGACGTTGCCTTCCGGCGTGACGAGCACGATCAAGCCCGGCGCGAACTCACCGCCGGGAAAGTCGAAACCGATGGTGTTGACATAGGCGTTGCCCCGGTCATCGACCACGATATCGTTCCACGGCTTCTCCGAGACCTTGGAAAGGTCGGCATGCTGGACGAGTGATCCGTCCGGTTCATGGCGCAGCAGCCGTCGTTGCGCAGAGTCCACGACGAGCAGTCGCCCGTCGGGGAGGAAGTCGATGCACATCGGGAATGACGGGACGGTTACCACCACCTCATGGCGTCCGTCGGCGTCAAGCGCGATCACCTGGTTGGCGCCCCAGTCGGAGAACCAGAGTTGCTCGTTGTGCCAGCGCGGTGACTCGCCGAACACGACGCCTTCCATCAGGACCTCGGGTGCGCTCATCACGCGTCTCCTCTCGCTTCGTACAGGGGCAGACCTGCCCAGGCACCAGAACTCATCGCGGTCCGCACCGCGCTTCGGAGCCTGGGCTGATGCGTCTCAGGCTGCGAGATGACGTAGGTCGAGCGCGTGCTCGGGGCGTGACCGATAGTGGTCGGCGGCGGCAGCGATGTTCGCCCAGCCGGCTTGACGGATGAGACCGATGGTGAGGTTGCGCAGGGTCGCCATGACGCGGGGCGCGGCGCCGGTGCGTATGCGGGAGGAATCCTCGGCGAAGGTGACGTCTCGCAGGTGGTGCAGGGCCTCGACGGACCAATGCCCGCGGATCAGCGTGGCGAGCCGGGCGGGGCGGTAGCGGCGGCCTCGCACTCGTCTCGGGTCAGTCACCCGGTCCCACACCTCGGCCAGGGTGAGCAGGTCGGGCGGTTCCGCGGTCAAGCGCGGCAGCTCGACGTCCCCGCAGTGGCGCTGGAGGACATCGATCAGGGAGGAAGGCACGCGAACGCGACTCCTGTTCGTGATCAACGACATCGACAACGTTGATGATCAGGCGTCGTGTCTCTTGCCGGCGAACCAGACGCACCGCTCATAGCGCTTGCCGCCGAGCCACAGCTTCCCCGCGGCGTTCGCGACCATCGTCCCGAGCCGTAACGCCGCCGTCTCCGCGAGCATGAGCACCCTCCCCCTCGTCCCTCTACAGAGGGAACCACACGGGAGTGACAGCCGTGCCTACCCCACCGCTTTCACCGCGCCCTCGGCCGCCGGCTCGCCGCCGCACGCCACCAGCCTCGTACGACGCGCCGCCGACCGGCCCGCGACCACCGTCATCGCCACCGCGCCCACCGCCAGTACGGCGCCGGTCCACGCGGTGGCGGCGTAGCCGAGGCCGGCGCTGATGACGAGGCCGCCGAGCCACGGGCCGACGGTGTTGCCGATGTTGAACGAAGAGGTCGCCGTCGCGCCGGCGAGGCCCTGGGCGTCGCCGGCGACGTCGAAGATGCGGGCGTTGAGAGCGGGCGCCGTGGTGAAGGCCGTGGCGCCGAGGAGGATCGACAGGGTCACGATCGCCACCGGGTACTCGGCGAGCAGTGCGCACGCCACCAGCACGGCGGCGGTAGCGGACAGCCCGACGTACATGGTGCCGAAGCGGTACCTGTCCGCCATCCGCCCGCCGACGAGCGTGCCGAGGAACGCCCCGGCGCCGAAGAGCGCGAGCACGGTCGGCACCCAGCCGTCGCCGAGGCCGGCGACGTCGGTGAGGAGGGGGGCGAGGTAGGAGAAGAAGGAGAACGTTGCGCCTGCGAAGAGCGCGATCGTGGCCATGGCGAGCCACACCTGACCGTCGCGGTAGATGCGCAGTTCCTCGCGGAGCCGGGGCGGCTCGGCGTCGCCGGGCGTGCCACCGGGTACGAGCGCCACCACCCCGACGAGGGCGACGGCGGTCATGAGGGTGACCGCCCAGAAGGCGGACCGCCAGCCGAAGTGCTGGCCGAGCAGCGCCCCGCCGGGCACCCCGGCGACGTTCGCGACGCTGAGCCCGCCGACCATGATCGCCATGGCCCGTGCGCGGGCGCCCGCCGGAACGGTTGCGATGGCGACTGCGGCGCCGACGGCCCAGAACCCGGCGCAGGCGAGGGCACTGACGATGCGGGTGGCGAAGAGGACACCGTAGGAGGTGGAGACGGCCCCCACGATGTGCCCGGCCCCGAAGACGACGAGCAGCCCGACGAGGGTGGTACGGCGGGGGAGGCGGAGGGTGGCGGCGGCGAGGGTCGGCGCCCCGACGACCATGCCCACGGCGAACGCGGAGATGAGGAGACCCGCGCGGGGAATGGAGACGTCGAGGTCGTCGGCTATCTCCGGGAGCAGCCCGGAGAGCATGAACTCCGACGTCCCGAGGGCGAAGACGGCGACGCCGAGGACGTACACGGCGACGGGCAGGCGGGCTCCGGCCCGGGGAGCGGTCGGGGACATGAAGGAGGAAACGCTCGGTCGCCGGGGGAACATTCCTGCGAGCGCGGGGATCTCCTCACCCCGTTCTCCCTCATCCCGTCCCCGTCTTCCTCCCCCGTCTCCGCAGGCCGCCCTCCACCAGCCTCCGTAGCAGTTCCTTCGAGCCCACCTCCACCGCGCCCCGGCTCACCGCGTCCCCATACCGCGTCGACGGAATGTCGTAGTGGTCCCCGTCGAACGCCTTCCGCGGCACCCCCATCGACTCCGCGAAGGCGTGGAGTTCCTCGTACGACACGTCGCTCACCAGGTGCGACCACATCCGCCCGTGACCTGGCCACGTCGGCGGGTCGACGTAAATCGTCATCCGGCTCCCCCCAGGCTCCCCACCCGGGCCATCACCGCGCCCGTCCTGCCGCACACCCACCGCGGGTCCGGGCCCAATGCCGGTTCGATGTCCAGCGCGTGCGGGCCCGTGGAATCGACGTCCTCGCAGACGGGGCAGAGCGGCCATCTGCCGTACTTCTCCAGCAGTGCGTCCTGGACGTCCTGGGCCACCAGGCCGTCCAGATACGCCACGCCCTCGGGCCACTGCTCCACCCACCAGCGGCGGTGGACCACCGCGTCCTCGACGAAGGTGACCACGTCCGGCCCGGCCACATCCGCGGCGCTGAGGTCGGCGAGGATCAGTGCACGGGCGCGGTGCAGCGCCTGCTCCAGCCCTTGGTGCTCCATACGTCAATTCTCCCGCAACCGGCACCCGAGCGGCCGGGCCCGCGGCCGGGCCGGGGCCCGCCGCGGGGCCTGCCGGGGTTTTCCACAGGGCCGACGCGGGGGGTTGACTCGCCCTTCGTCGCGAAAATATCTTTCGTGTGTGAGCTACAGCGTGAAGGAAACTTTCACTCCTGACACCCCGACCGGACCCGCGCCGCCCGCGCCCGCCGCCCTCGCGGCCAAGGTGCGCACGGTCGCGCCGTCCATGACGCGTTCCATGCAGCGCGTTGCCGAGGCCGTCGCCGGTGACCCGGCCGGCTGTGCCGCGCTCACCGTCACCGGCCTCGCGGAGCGCACCGGCACGTCGGAGGCCACCGTCGTGCGGACGGCGCGGCTGCTCGGCTATCCCGGGTATCGCGATCTCCGGCTGGCCCTCGCCGCCGCCGCCGCGCAGCAGGAGGCGGGGCGGGCGCCGTCGGTCACCGCGGACATAGCGGTGGACGATTCGATGGCCGACGTCATCGCCAAGCTCGCGCGGGACGAGCAGCAGGCCCTCGCGGACACCGCGGCCGGGCTCGACCCCGTGCAGTTGGAGGCGGCGATCGCCGCCATGGCCACCGCCCGGCGCATCGATGTGTACGGCATCGGCGCGTCGAACCTCGTGGGCCAGGACCTGGTCCAGAAGCTGCTGCGGATCGGCGTCGTGGCGCACGCCTCGCCCGACCCGCACCTGGCCGTGACCAATGCCGTCCAACTGCGCGCGGGCGACGTGGCCATCGCGATCACGCACTCGGGCCGCACGGTCGACGTCATAGAGCCGCTGCGGGTCGCGTTCGACCACGGGGCGACGACCGTGGCGATCACCGGCCGCCCGGACGGCCCCGTCGCGTCGTACGCCGATCACATACTCACCACGTCCACGGGTCGCGAGAGCGAGCTGCGGCCGGCGGCCATGTCCAGCCGGACGGGCCAGCTGCTGGTCGTGGACTGTCTCTTCATAGGCGTGGCCCAGCGGACGTACGAACGGGCCGCGCCGGCGCTCGCCGCCTCGTACGAGGCGCTGGCCCACCGGCACAGCCCGCTCCGCCCGCGGTCCTGACCCCGCCCGGCGACTCCCGACGACGACCGATGCACCGGCGACCCGCCCTCCGTCCAGGCGCGGACCCCGCCCACGGCACCGGCCGCGCCGGAGAACGCGGACGAGTCGGATCTGTCGGATACGCCGGGCGTACGGGCTCAGCCCCGCGCGCCGGAGGCGTCCCCCGCGCCACCCGCACCACGCACCGCCCCCGCGCCACGCACGCCCCGCACCGACGTACGACGCCGGCGCCGACGCCGCCCGGTGGCCCGGCGCGCCCCGCGCGCCTGGCGCCCGTGGCGGCGGTCCGACCGCCGGCGACCGCACCACGCAAGCCGCCGTGACCGACCCCACCGCCGCGTGCGCGCACCGCCCACCGCGCGCCACGCACCGTATGGAAAGAGCCGCTCCGACATGCCCTCTCCCTCAGCAGACATCCGCCGGGAGCTGGAAAACCTGACCACCGAGGCGTTCCGTCCCGAGCTGGCAGAGATCGACCGTCTCTCCAGCCTGGAGATCGCCGGAATCATGAACGAGGAGGACAGCGGGGTCCCGGGCGCTGTCGCCACGCAACTGCCGCGGATCGCCGCCGCCATCGACGAGATCGCCGAGCGCATGGCCCGCGGCGGCAGACTGTTCTATCTGGGCGCCGGCACCGCGGGCCGGCTCGGGGTGCTGGACGCCAGCGAGTGCCCGCCGACGTTCAACACCGACCCGTCGCAGGTCGTCGGCATGATCGCCGGTGGTGACGTGGCGCTGCGGACCTCCACGGAGGGCGCGGAGGACAGCGAGGAGCTGGCCGCGGCCGACCTGGCGGCGGCGGAGCTGGGGCCCGACGACGCGGTCGTCGGCATCTCGGCCTCCGGCCGCACGCCGTACGCCGTCGGCGGTGTGACGTACGCCCGCGGTCTGGGGGCGCTGACCGTCGGGCTGTCCTGCAACGCCGGTTCGCCGCTGGGCGCCGCCGCGCAGCACGCCATCGAGGTCGTCGTGGGCCCCGAGCTGATCGCGGGGTCGACGCGGCTGAAGGCGGGCACGGCGCAGAAGCTCGTGCTCAACATGCTGTCGACGATCACGATGATCCGGCTCGGCAAGACGTACGGGAACCTGATGGTCGACGTGCGCGCCTCCAACGAGAAGCTGCGGGCCCGTTCGCGGCGCATCGTCGCACTGGCGACGGGCGCGGGCGACGAGGAGGTGGAGGCCGCCCTCGCCGAGACCCACGGCGAGGTGAAGAACGCGATCCTCACCATCCTCGGCGGCGTGGACGGCAGCACGGCGGAGCGCCTGCTCGACGCCTCACACGGTCACCTGCGAGTCGCCCTGAAGTCCGCGACCGACGTGAGCTGAGCCCGGCGGTGTCGGCAAGGGGTCGTTGACCGGAGGGTGCCCCGGTCGGCGCCGGCCGGGGGCACCCGGCCGCCCCTCCCCCGCCGCACCCGCGGGCTGCCGCCGCCGCATGCCCACGCACCGCCGCCGCGTGCCCACACGCCCGAGGGCGGCACCCCCTGCGGGGTACCGCCCTCGGTTCGTCAGCCCGTCCGCCGTCCGCCGCGGCCGCGGCGGACGTACGGACTTCGCGATCCCGATCAGAAGTCCATGTCGCCGCCGGGCATACCGCCCCCGGCCGCGGCCTTCTCCTTCTCCGGCTTGTCGGCGACGACGGCCTCGGTGGTGAGGAAGAGGCCCGCGATCGACGCCGCGTTCTGCAGCGCGGAGCGGGTCACCTTGGCCGGGTCGAGGATGCCCTCGGCGATCATGTCGACGTACTCGCCGCTGGCGGCGTTGAGCCCGTGACCGGCGGTCAGGTTGCGCACCTTCTCCACCACGACGCCGCCCTCGAGGCCGGCGTTGACCGCGATCTGCTTCAGCGGGGCCTCCAGGGCCAGCTTCACGGCGGACGCGCCGGTGGCCTCGTCGCCCTGGAGCTCCAGCTTCTCGAAGACGTGGCCGGCCTGCAGCAGGGCCACGCCGCCACCGGCGACGATGCCCTCCTCGACGGCCGCCTTCGCGTTGCGCACGGCGTCCTCGATGCGGTGCTTGCGCTCCTTCAGCTCGACCTCGGTCGCGGCGCCGGCCTTGATGACGGCCACGCCGCCGGCCAGCTTGGCGAGCCGCTCCTGCAGCTTCTCGCGGTCGTAGTCGGAGTCGCTGGCGTCGATCTCGGCCCGGATCTGGTTGACCCGGCCCTGGACCTGCTCGCTGTCGCCCGAGCCGTCGACGATGGTGGTCTCGTCCTTGGTGATGACGACCTTGCGGGCGCGGCCCAGCAGGTCGAGCGTGGCGCTCTCCAGCTTGAGGCCGACCTCCTCGGAGATGACCTGGCCACCGGTGAGGATGGCGATGTCGCCGAGCATGGCCTTGCGGCGGTCGCCGAAGCCCGGGGCCTTGACGGCGACGGACTTGAAGGTGCCGCGGATCTTGTTCACCACGAGGGTGGACAGGGCCTCGCCCTCGACGTCCTCGGCGATGATCAGCAGCGGCTTGCCCGACTGCATGACCTTCTCCAGGAGCGGCAGCAGGTCCTTGACCGCGCTGATCTTGGAGTTGGCGATGAGGATGTACGGGTCCTCGAGCTCCGCCTCCATGCGCTCCATGTCGGTGGCGAAGTAGGCGGAGATGTAGCCCTTGTCGAAGCGCATGCCCTCGGTGAGCTCCAGCTCGAGCCCGAAGGTCTGCGACTCCTCGACGGTGATGACGCCTTCCTTGCCGACCTTGTCCATGGCCTCGGCGATCAGCTCGCCGATCTGGACGTCGCCGGCGGAGATGGAGGCGGTGGAGGCGATCTGCTCCTTGGTCTCCACGTCCTTGGCCTGCTCCAGCAGGGCGGCGGAGACGGCCTCGGTGGCCTTCTCGATGCCGCGCTTCAGCGCCATCGGGTTGGCGCCGGCGGCCACGTTGCGCAGGCCCTCCTTGACCAGGGCCTGGGCCAGGACGGTCGCGGTCGTCGTGCCGTCACCGGCGACGTCGTCCGTCTTCTTCGCGACCTCCTTGACCAGCTCGGCGCCGATCTTCTCGTACGGATCCTCGAGCTCGATCTCCTTGGCGATGGAGACACCGTCGTTCGTGATCGTGGGGGCGCCCCACTTCTTCTCAAGGACGACGTTCCGGCCCTTGGGGCCGAGGGTGACGCGGACGGCGTCGGCGAGCTGGTTCATGCCGCGCTCGAGGCCGCGCCGCGCCTCCTCGTCGAACGCGATGGTCTTGGCCATTGTGTTGAGTCCTCCCGGACAGGGGGGTCGTCTGTGTCCGGACCGCGCTGGCGCCCGCGACGGACGGTCCGCGACCCGCGTGGTTCCCTCCCACCCGGCGTGCGGACCTCACCGAACCGGTCCCGTGCTGTCACTCTCACGGGGAGAGTGCTAACGCCAATGATTAGCACTCGCCCCCTGCGAGTGCAAGCGGGTAGGGGCTTCTCATGCGCAGAGCGGAACCGGACCGCGGCACCGCACAACAGGCGGCGGAGGACGCGGACAGGGGCGGACATGGGCGGATACGGGGAGCGGGCAGGGGCGGAGCACGGACAGCAGAGGGCCCGCACCCCGGGGGGTGCGGGCCGTCGCGAGTCGTCCGTGGTCGATGCCCGGCGCTCAGCCGCTGACGCGGACCATGTCTGCCTGCGGCCCCTTCTGGCCCTGCGAGATCTCGAACTCGACCCGCTGGCCTTCCTCGAGGGTGCGGTATCCGTCCATCTGAATCGCGCTGTAGTGGACGAAGACATCCGCACCACCGTCGACCGCGATGAAGCCGTACCCCTTCTCCGCGTTGAACCACTTGACGGTGCCCTGAGCCATTCCAAACTCCCCTATTGCTGGCCCTTACACAGGACCGCACTCCGCGGACCCGGGTCAGACCTCACCCCCGGATACACGCCGGGGCGTGCGCCGGAACGCGTCGACCGCGGCTGAATGTATCCGCACAGATGCCCAGTGCAACAGGTCAATCGGACGAGAATTCTACGGACACGCGATCGGCATTTTTCCGATCAATTTCCGCCATTCCATGACAACTCGGGCAGGGCATAACTCACCATCACGACAATTAACTCTCCGCATTTGCGCGGAACTTGTCGCGTTCTCATATGCGTGGAGCATGGGCCACGAGGGGGGAACGCCCCAACCCTATCGCGTGTCATGACATGCGAACGGCCCCACTCCGGATCAGTGGGGCCGCACACGCGCACGCGGGGTTCAGCAGCCTCCGGCGACCGCCGGAATGATCGAGATCCCGGCCCCCTCGGGAGTGGGAGTCTGCAGGCCATCGGCGAAGCGGACGTCATCATCGTTCACATAGACGTTCACGAAGCGGCGCAGCTTGCCTTGATCGTCCAGCACCCGTCCTGCGATGCCGCGGTGGTTCTTCTCCAGGTCTTCGATCACCTCGGCCAGCGTCGCGCCCTCGGCGCTCACCTCTGCCCGCCCGTCGGTATACGTACGGAGGATGGTCGGAATTCGGACGTTCACGCTCATGATGCGAGGCCGGCCTCTCGGAAGGAGTCGAGTGTGGGACGAATGATCGCGCTCGGCCCCGTGGTGGGAGCGACCGCGTCGAGGGTCTTCAGGCCGTCGCCCGTGTTGATCGCGACGGTGGTCCCGGCCGGGTCGATCCGGCCGTCCGCGACGAGCTTCGCCAGCACGCCGAAGGTCACGCCGCCCGCCGTCTCCGCGAACACACCCTCGGTGCGGGCCAGCAGCTTCACCGCGTCCACGACCTCGGCGTCCGTCACGTCCTCCACCGCGCCGCCGGTGCGGCGGGCGATGTCCAGCACGTACGGGCCGTCGGCCGGGTTGCCGATGGCGAGGGACTTGGCGATCGTGTCGGGCCGCACGGGACGTACCACGTCGTGACCGTCCTTGAAGGCCCGCGAGACCGGGGAGCAGCCGGCCGCCTGGGCGCCGAAGATCTTGTACGGGCGCTCCTCGACCAGCCCGGTCGCGATCAGCTCCTTCAGCCCCTTGTCGATCTTCGTGAGCTGGGAGCCGGAGGCGACGGGTATGACGATGTTGTCCGGGAGCCGCCAGCCGAGCTGCTCGCAGATCTCGTACGCGAGGGTCTTGGAGCCCTCCGCGTAGTACGGGCGCAGATTGACGTTCGTGAACCCCCAGCCCTCGCCGATCGGGTCGCCGATCAGCTCCGAGCAGAAGCGGTTCACGTCGTCGTACGTGCCCTCGATGCCGACGACGTCACCGCCGTAGACCGCGGCCATGACGACCTTCGCGTGCTCCAGGTCGTACGGGATGAAGACGCACGAACGCAGTCCCGCCCGCGCCGCGGCCGCGCCGACCGCGCCCGCCAGATTGCCCGTGGAGGAACACGACAGCGTGGTGAAGCCGAAGGCGCGCGCCGCCTCGACGGCGATCGCGACGACGCGGTCCTTGAAGGAGTGCGTCGGGTTGCCCGAGTCGTCCTTGACGTGCAGCGCGCCCGTCACGCCCAGCTCGGCGGCGAGCCGGTCGGCGCGGTGCAGCCGGGTGAACCCGGGGTTCAGGTTCGGCTTGCCCGCCACGTCCGCGGGGACCGGCAGCAGCGGCGCGTACCGCCAGATGCTCCGCGGACCCGCCTCGATACGGGCCCGCAGCCGGGCGGCGGACCCGGCGTCACCGCCGGGGAGTTCGTACGCCGCCTCCAGCGGCCCGAAACACGACTGGCACGCGAACACCGGACCCAGCGGCACCCGCTCCCCGCACTCCCGGCACGACAGCGCGACGGCAGGGCCCAGATCAGGGCCGCCGTCGACGGCGGTGGGGGTGGGAGCTGTGTCTACAGCCATACTGGCGAGGCCCTCTCTCCTCATCTTCCCCGCGACGCATCTCGCCGCAGGACGGAATTGGCACCATCACCGTCCGGGGCCTCGCAGCGTCGCGAGTACCGGACGGAGGGTTGCCGGGGCTTCAACGGGCCGTTCCCTCTGCCCCTCTGGATGAGCTCTGTATGGCGCGGGTCCGGCGGGGCCGCCCGGCGCTTTTGTCCGCGCGCGGACCCCGACATAGGGACGTCACGCACGTTGTTCAAGACTGTAACCGACGACCAGGACAGTTGTGAGGGCCGTCCGATACGCGAGACGGCTCACACACCGGGCAGGACACCGGCAAGGGGAGGCCCGCAGGTGCTCGATGACGTGGAGCAGTGGCTGAGGACGCGGTCCTGGTCCGCGGCGGACCGGCCGGACGCGCGGCTGCTGGCGGCCAAGCGCGCGCTCGGGGCGCGCGGGACGGTGAGCGTGGTGCTGCCGGCGCTCGACGAGGAGGCCACGGTCGGGTCGATCGTCGCGGCGATCCGCGCGGAGCTGATGGCTCCCGACGGCGGGCTGGTGGACGAGCTGGTCGTGATGGACTCCGGCTCCACGGACCGTACGGCGGAGGTCGCCGCCGCGGCGGGCGCGCGGGTCGTGCACCGCGACGAGGTGCTGCCGCGGATGCCGGCGGTGCCGGGCAAGGGCGAGGTGCTGTGGCGGTCGCTGCTGGTGACGCGCGGCGAGATCGTGTGCTTCGTGGACGCGGACCTGCGGGACTTCGACACGGCGTTCGTGAGCGGGATCGTGGGGCCGCTGCTGACGGATCCCGGCGTGGAGTTCGTGAAGGCGGTGTACGACAGACCGCTGGGTACGGGGGCGGCGACCGGACAGGGCGGGCGGGTGACCGAGCTGGTGGCCCGGCCGCTGCTGAACCTGCACTGGCCGCTGCTGGCCGGCTTCGTCCAGCCGCTGGGCGGTGAGTACGCGGCGCGCCGGTCGCTGCTGGAGCGGCTGCCGTTCCCGGTCGGGTACGGGGTGGAGCTGGGCCTGCTCGTCGACGCGCTGCACACGGTGGGGCTGGACGCGCTGGCGCAGGTCGACGTCGGCGTCCGCCGGCACCGGCACCAGGACGACCGCGCGCTGGGGCGCATGGCGGCGGCGATCTACCGCACGGCGCAGGTACGGCTGGCGCGGGGGCACCTGGTGCGGCCGCGGCTGACGCAGTTCGACCGGGGGGCGGAGGGGGCGTTCGAGCCGCGGACGTACGGGGTGGACACGGAGGAGCGGCCGCCGATGGGGGAGATCCGGGAGTACGTGGAGCGCCGCGCGGCATAGCCCTCGCCGGGCGGGCGACGGCGGGTGGGGGTCTCCCCGCACCCGCCCCTTCCCGAACCCCGGGGGCTCCGCCCCGGGACCGGACAGGGCTGCGCCCCAGCCCCCAGCGGAGGCGCGCCCGGCACCCCAGCGGGCTCCGCCCCGAGACGCCGGGGGCTCCGCCCCCAAACCCCCGCGGGGCTCCGCCCCGAGACCGGACAGGGCTACGCCCCAGCCCTCGCGGAAGCGCGCCCGGCACCCCAGCGGGACTCCGCCCCCGAGGACCCAGCGGGGGCTCCGCCCCCAAACCCCCGCGGGGCTCCGCCCCGGGACCCGGCGGGGAGCTCCGCCCCCGAGCCCCCGGGGCTGCGCCCCAGACCCCCTCGGGGCTCCGCCCCGGGACCCCGAAGGGGCCGCGCCCCGGACCACACAGGGCTGCGGCCGGCCTTGTTGAGGCCGCGCCGCCCGAGACCTCCGCGAGGCTCGCCCCGGGGCCGACCGCGCTGCCGTACCTCCCACGGGCCCCTCGGATCCCGGAGCCTCCGGTCCCACCGGCCCACGTGCCCCACCGGTATCGGCCACACCGTCCCGGTTGCGTTTCAGAGGGCCCTGCCGTGGCTAGGCTCGGCGCATGGTCGTGTCGCCCGGTGCTCCCCTGCTCGTCGCGTCCAACCGCGGGCCCCTCTCGTACGCCGTCGGCGACGACGGTGCGCTCGTCGCCAAGCGTGGCGGTGGCGGGCTCGTCTCCGGGCTCAGCGCCGTGGGGCCCGAGGCCGGTGCGCTGTGGGTGTGTGCCGCGCTGGGTGACGGGGACCGGGAGGCCGTGCGGCAGGGGGTGGCAGAGCCCGGGGTGCGGATGCTCGGCATCGACCCGGACGTCTTCCACGACGCGTACAACGGCGTCGCGAACTCCGTCCTGTGGTTCGTCCACCACATGCTCTACGACATCCCCGTCGCCCCCGTCTTCGACGCCGCGTTCCGCCGCCAGTGGGCCGCGTACGAGACGTACAACCGCGCCTTCGCCGACGCCCTCGCCGACGGTGCCGCCGAGGGCGCGGCGGTGCTCGTGCAGGACTACCACCTGTGTCTCGTCCCCGGCATGCTCCGTGAGCGCCGCCCCGACCTGCGCATCTCGCACTTCACCCACACCCCCTGGGCACCCCCCGAGTACTTCCGGCTCCTCCCCGACGACATCGCCGCCGCCCTGCTGCGCGGGCTGCTCGGCGCCGACCGCGTCGGCTTCCACACCCGCCGGTGGGCCGAGGCGTTCGCCGGCTGCTGCCGCGAGGTGCTGGGCGGGGAGGCCGACGTCGCCTTCGCCGGGGAGGAGGCGCGGGGTGAGCGGACGACGTGGGTCGACGTGCACGCCCTCGGCGCCGACGCCGACTTCCTGCGCGAGCGGTCGCGGCGGCCGGACGTCGCCGAGCGGATGGCCGCCCTGCGCGAGCAGATCGGCGGCGCGGACCGCGAGGTCGTCGTGCGGGTGGACCGCACCGAGTTGTCGAAGAACATCGTCCGCGGGCTGCTCGCGTACCGGCGGCTGCTGGAAGCGCGGCCGGAGTGGCGCGGGCGGGTGGTGAAGCTGGCGTTCGCGTATCCGTCGCGGCAGGACCTGGCGGTGTACCGCGACTACACCGCGGAGGTGCGCCGCCTCGCCGCGGAGATCAACGAGGCGTACGGGACGGACGGCTGGCAGCCGGTCGTGCTCCACGTCGAGGACGACTTCGCCCGCTCCCTCGCCGCGTACCGGCTGGCGGACGTGGCGCTGGTCAATCCGCTGCGGGACGGGATGAACCTGGTCGCGAAGGAGATCCCGGTGGTCTCCGACGACGGCTGCGCGCTGGTGCTGTCCCGGGAGGCGGGCGCGTACGCGGACCTCGC
Organism: Streptomyces sp. CNZ287; assembly: GCF_007827615.1. Classification (NCBI taxonomy): domain Bacteria; kingdom Bacillati; phylum Actinomycetota; class Actinomycetes; order Kitasatosporales; family Streptomycetaceae; genus Streptomyces; species Streptomyces sp. CNZ287. Next base: position 82,407 of record NZ_VISV01000010.1, read on the forward strand.
CGAGGACGCGCTCGTGGTGCACCCGTACGACGTGGAGGCCACGGCGGACGCGCTGCACGCGGCGCTGACGATGCCGCGCGACGAGCGCGCCCGGCGGACGAAGCGGCTGGCGGCGGCGGCCACGGCGCTGCCGCCGCAGGCGTGGTTCCTCGCGCAGTTGGACGCGCTGCGGGCGTAGCCGGCGGTACGGGCCGCGCGCGACCCCTCAGCGGCGGTGGCGCTCCTGGAAGCGGGCCGCCTTGGCGCGGTTGCCGCACCCTTCCATCGAGCACCAGCGGCGGCGGCCGTTCTTGCTGACGTCGTAGAACCACAGCACGCACTCGGGGTTCGCACAGCCGCGGACCCGCTCCGGGTGCTCCTCGTAAAGCCGGACCAGATCGGCCGCGGCGACCCAGGCCGGCAGCCACGCGGGGTCGTCCACGACGATCTCCGAGGTGGCCCGCCCGGCGCGGAGCAGGGGGCGGCGGGCGCCGTGGGCCAGTATCTCGTCGAGCGGCCGCTCGTCGCCGTCGAGGGCGGCGCGCAGGGCGGCGCGGGCGGTGGTCAGCGGCTCGCGCACGGCGGCGGGGTCGGGGACGTCGGCCGCGGGACCCGACAGGCCGTGCTCACCCAGCCAGCGGCTGACGCCGTCGGGCTCGTAGAAGAAGTCGACGGGGCTCCCCTCGTCGATCCACCAGGTGTTCACCAGGTCCAGGGCCAGCGGTTCGCCGGTCAGCGGTCGTGCCATACGAGCAGTGTAACCGTTGAAGTCGAATTGACAGGTTGGCAGGGGCGGGTTAGGTTTCTCTCGTCGTTAACCGTTCAAGTTCACTTTGATGGTTGGAGCTCGCCGTGACCGTACGCCACCGCACCGCCCGCATCGACGGCCTCGACGTTTTCTACCGGGAGGCCGGTGACCCGGGCGCGCCGACGCTCGTGCTGCTGCACGGCTTCCCGACGTCGTCCGTCGGCTTCGCCCCGCTGATGGCGGAGCTGGCCGGCGAGTTCCGTCTGATCGCCCCCGACTATCCCGGCTTCGGCCTCAGCTCCGCCCCGCCGGCCGGGGAGTGGGCGTACACCTTCGACCATCTCGCCGACGTGGTGGACAAGCTGCTCGACCAGCTAGGCGTCCGGCGCTACGCGATCTATGTCCACGACTACGGCGCCCCGGTCGGCTTCCGCCTCGCCCTGCGCCACCCCGAGCGCATCACCGGCATCGTCAGCCAGAACGGCAATGCCTACGACGAGGGGTTCACCCCCTTCTGGACCCCGCTCCGCGCCTACTGGGCCGAGCCCACGCCGGCCAACCGCGAGGCGCTCCGCTCGCTCCTCACCCCGGACGCCACGCACTGGCAGTACAGCCACGGTGTCCCGGACGCCTCGCTGGTCGACCCGGCGCTGGAGGTGCACGACCAGGCCCTGCTGGACCGGCCGGGCAACCAGGAGATCCAGCTCGACCTCTTCCTCGACTACGGCACGAACCCCGGGCGGTACGCGGACTGGCAGGAGTATCTGCGGGTGCACCAGCCGCCGGTCCTCGCGGCCTGGGGGCGGCACGACGAGATCTTCGGGCCGGACGGGGCGCGCGCCTTCGCCCGGGACGTGAAGGACGCGCAGGTGCAGTTGCTGGACGCCGGTCACTTCCCGCTGACGACACGGTTCGCGCAGAGCGCCGGGCTGATACGGGACTTCCTGCGCCGGCTCTCCGACTGAGGGGGCGGCAGGCGGTCCGGCGGCGGCCGGCGGCCGGGGCCACGGACTCCGAGGAGCCCGGCTCCGGGCCCGACGGCGCGTGGCTGCGAAGCCCGACGGCCCGGGGCTACGTGCCGAGGGCCGTCGCCAGGGCCGTCAGGAGGTCCACCACGCCCCGCGGTCCTTCGACCGTCAGGTCCGCGCGGTCCGCCAGCGCGTCCGCACCCTCGCCCGTCGTCGCCGCGCTGCACACCAGCAGCCCGGCGACGCCCTCCGGGCGCAGCGCGTCCACGGCGTCGTAGGCCGCGAGGTCGCCGAGGTCGTCGCCGGCGTAGAGGACGGTGCGGGCGCCGGTCTCGCGGGTCAGGGCGGTGAGGGCGCGGCCCTTGTCCATGCCCGGGGGGCGGAGTTCGAGGACGAAGCGGCCGGGTTCGACCACGAGGCCGTGGGCTTCCGCCAGGTCGTCCAGCGGCTTGCGCAGCGCGTCGGCGGCCTCGGCGGGACGGTCGGCGCGGCGGGTGTGGACGGCGACGGCGCGGCCCTTGTCCTCGATCCACGTGCCCCGCCAGGCGCCCGCCGCCTCCAGCACACCCGGCAGCTCGGCCTGCACGGCCGCGACGCCGGGGTGCGGGTCGGGGGCGCGCAGGGTGCCGGTGGCGGCGTCCCACTGCTCGTCGCCGTAGTGGCCGAGGACGCGCAGGTGCGTGAGCCCCGCGACGCCGGCGAAGCCGCCGTACCGTACGGCCACGGCGGCGGGCCGGCCGGTGATGACGGCGACGGTCCCGACCCGCGGCGCGACCCGGGCCAGCGCGGGTACGGCGCCGGGGTGGGCCCGCGCGGAGTCGGGGTCGGGGACGATCGGGGCGAGGGTGCCGTCGAAGTCGAAGGCGAGGAGGGCCTGTTCCGGGTCGGCGAGGAGCGCCGCGAGGCCGGCGCGACCCGCCTCGGTGCGCGGAACGGGGAGCTGTGCTGCGGAGGTGCTGCCCATGTCCAGGACCCTACCGGCCCGCGGTACCGTGCAGGGCATGTCTGAGGGTGACGCGGCGCTGACCGAGCGGGACTTGGCGGTCCTCGCGCTGGAGAAGCGCGCGTGGCCGGGTCCGGGGGCGAAGGAGCGGGCGATCCGGGAGCGCCTGGGGCTCTCCCCGACGCGGTACTACCAGGTGCTCAACGCGCTCCTGGACGACCCGCGCGCGCAGGAGCACGACCCGGTGACGGTCAACCGGCTGCGCCGCGTCCGGCAGGCCCGCCGCGACGCCCGGGAGGGCTGACGCGCGTCGGCACTCCCCCGGTCCGGCAGGGCTGCGGGGGTCCGCGGTGGGTCAGCGGGGTCCGTAGGGGCGGCGAAGGCAGAGGCGGGGCGGGTCATTCCTCTGTCGTGGAGGCCGACTCCGCGATGCTCTGCAGGTTCGTCAGCACCCGCTCCGGCGGCTCGCCGCCGGCCTCGGCCGCCTTGCCTATCTGCTTCTTCAGCTCGGCGTTGACCCGCGCCCACGACGTCTTGTTGTCCGGGTAGAAGACCGCGGTCTGGAGCTGGTCCAGGAACGGCTGCAGGTCCTTGCGGCCCTCGCTCAGCTTGTCCACCCCGGAGACCGTCGTCGGCAGCAGGTCGTAGCGCTGCGCGAACTTCAGCACGTTGGTGTCGTCGAAGAGGACGTCGAGGAACTTGCCGATCTGGGAGCGGTGGCCGTTGGCCTTGAACGCCATGATCCAGTCGGCGACGCCCATCGTCGACTCCGAGGGCCCGTCGCGTCCGGGCAGCTTCTCGGCGATGCCGAAGTCGACCTTCTCGCGCCGCAGGTCCTGCATGAGCGTCGGGTGGCCGAAGATCATGCCGACGTCACCCTTGACGAAATCGGCGAAGGCCGTGCGTCTGTTGGTCTCCGAGGGCGCGGCGTAGGTGAGGCCGGCGCCGACGAGGTTGTCGCGTATCCAGTTGAAGGTGTGGATGTTCTGCTCGGAGTCGATCGTGTAGCTGCCGACGTCGTCCGTGTAGGCGCCGCCGCCGCTGATCATCCACATCAGCGTCTCGCCCTGGGCCTCCTCGGGACCGAGCGGGAGCGCGTACGGGACCTTCACGCCGGTGTCCTTGAGCGCCTGCGCGACGTCGAGGAGTTCGCCCCAGTCCTGGGGCGCGTCCTCGGGGTCGGTGCTCAGACCCGCGTCCTCGAAGAGGGACTTGTTGTAGAACAGCAGCCGCGAGCTGGAGACGAAGGGCATGCCGTACTGCACGCGGTTGACCTCGCCGGCGGCGGCGAGGCTGGGCACGAAGTTGGCCTGGGTGGGGATGGAGAGCAGTTCGTCGGTGCTGTAGAGCATGTCGCGGGAGCTGTACGCGGCGTACGGGCCCATCTGCGCGATGTCCGGCGGGTTGCCGTCCTTCACCATCTTGTCGACCTTGGCGTCGATGTCCTCCCACGGGATGATCTCGATGTCGACCGAGATCCCCGGGGTGTCGTTGGAGAACTTCGCCGCCAACTGCTCCCAGTAGCGCCGGGCGGTGTCGGACTCGCCCGTGCCGTACTCGGCGGCCACCAGCTTCAGCGTGACGTCGCCGCCGCCACTGCCATCCCCGCACGCGCTCAGCGGCAGGGCCGCCGCTCCCGCGGCACCGGCCGCCGCCTTCAGAAATCCACGCCGCTGCACAGCTTTAGCTCACCTTCAGAATCATCTGAGAGGGCCGAGTCTGTCCGGAGCGACCCTCTCAGGTCTACACCAGACGGATATCACTTCCGTAACCACGTGACCCTGCCCGCCATTGCCGCACGGGGTACCGGGCTGATAGGGAGACGACGAGCTGAACCGCACATCAACGGTCGCGGAACAGCACGAAAGCGCGCACGATCGCAACGGTGCGCGTGGCGACGTACGTCCACGAGCACAACGAGGGAGCCGCACCTCATGGCAGCCGCAGAACCGTCCCGCACCGCCGCCGAGATTGCCACCCAGCCGAGTTGCTGGCGCCGAGCCCGGCAGGAGGCGGCGGCCGCCCCCGGGCTGCCGCAGCCCGGGGAGAAGGTCGCGGTGGTCGGCTGCGGCACCTCGTGGTTCATGGCGCAGGCGTACGCCGGGCTGCGGGAGGCGGCGGGCCAAGGGCACACCGACGCCTACGCCGCCTCGGAGTTCCCGGCCGGGCGGCGGTACGACCGGATGGTGGCGATCACCCGGTCCGGGACGACCACCGAGGTGCTGGACCTGCTGGCCGCGGTACGGGACGAGGCCGCCGGGACCGCGACCACCGCCCTCACGGCGGACGCGGAGACGCCCGTCACCAGGGCCGCGGACGCGCTGGTCACGCTGGCGTACGCGGACGAGGAGTCGGTGGTGCAGACCCGGTTCGCGACGACGGCGCTGGCGCTGCTGCGCGCCGGGCTCGAACTGCACGGACCGCCCGCGGCGGGTGTGAAGGCGGTTACGGACGCCGCGGTCGACGCCGAGCTGGCGGTGACGCAGCCGCTGCCGAAGGAGCTGGCGGCGGCGGTGCAGTGGACGTTCCTCGGCCGGGGCTGGACCTGCGGCCTTGCGGCGGAGGCGGCGCTGAAGATGCGCGAGGCGGCCGGCGCGTGGACGGAGAGCTACCCGGCGATGGAGTACCGGCACGGGCCGATGGCGATCACCGGCCCGGGGCGGGCGGTGTGGCACTTCGGCGAGCTGCCCGAAGGGCTGGCGGCGGACGTCGGCCGGGTCGGCGGCCACCTGAGCGCGGAGTCGACGGCGCGCGGGCTCGACCCGATGGCGGACCTGGTACGGGCCCAGCGGCTGGCGGTCGCGGTGGCGGAGGCGAAGGGGTACGACCCGGACCGCCCCCGGAACCTGACGCGGAGCGTCGTCCTGCGATAAGGCCGTGCGGCTGGCGCGCGGCGGGGGGATCCGCGGTCGGCGTTCGGGGGGTCCAGCGGGGGCACTCAACCGGATACCGGCGGAAACCGGACCCGTCATCGCGACTGGACTAGACCTCTCGCCCCTCTACGGGCGAGACTGTCCCCCGTGAGACACGTCATCGCCCTCGATGTGGGCGGCACCGGCATGAAAGCCGCCCTCGTCGGGGCGGACGGCGCGCTGCTCCACGAGACGCGCCGGCCCACCCCGCGCGAGGCGGGTCCCGAGGCCGTCGTCGCCGCCGTACTCGACTTCGCGGCCGAGCTGCGGTACATCGGCGTGGAGAAGTACGGCGAACCGGCCGTCGCGGCCGGGGTCGCCGTGCCCGGGATCGTGGACGACGCCGAGGGCGTCGCGGTGTTCTCCGCGAACCTCGGCTGGCGTGACGTACCGTTCCGCCGCCTCCTCGGCGAGCGGCTGGCCTGCCCCGTCGCCGTCGGCCACGACCTGCGCACCGGCGGGCTCGCCGAGGGCCGGCTCGGGGCCGCGCGCGACGTCGACCGGTTCCTCTTCATCGCCCTCGGCACCGGCATCGCCGCCGCCATCGGCATCGAAGGCCGCATCGAGCCCGGCGCCCACGGCGGCTCCGGCGAGATCGGCCACGTCGTCGTACGCCCCGACGGGCCGCCCTGCGGCTGCGGGCAGCGCGGCTGCCTGGAGCGGCTGGCGTCCGCCTCCGCCGTCGGCGAGGCGTGGGCCACCGCCTGCGGCGACCCCGGCGTGACCGCCGCGGACTGCGCCGAGGCGGTCGAGGCCGGCGACCCGCTGGCGGAGGCCGTCTGGCAGGACGCCGTCGACGCCCTCGCCGGCGGACTGATCACCGGCATCACCCTGCTCGACCCCCGCCGGATCGTCGTCGGCGGCGGCCTCGCCGAGGCCGGCGACACCCTCTTCGTACCGCTCACCCGCGCCGTCCGGGCGCGCATCACGTTCCAGACATTCCCCCAGATCGTCCCGGCGGAGCTGGGAGACGCCGCCGCCTGCCTGGGCGCCGGGCAGCTCGCCTGGGACCTACTCGCCACGGAGGTAACCGCCTGATGCGGGATTCGATGCGGGAGGGCGGCACGGTCCTCACCGGTGCCCGTGTGGTCCAGCCGGCCGGCACCGTAGAGGACGCCCGGCTCACCGTCGCGGACGGCCGGATCGCCTCGGTGGCACCGCAGGCCGGCACGGCGCGGGACGGCACGGCACCGCAGGCTTCCGGCGCAGAGCGGGACGACGGCGGGCCCGCGGCCCTCGACCTCTCCGGGCACTGGATCGTCCCCGGCTTCGTCGACATCCACGTGCACGGCGCCGGCGGCGCCTCCTTCTCCGGCGGCACCCACGAGCAGGCCCGCACCGTCATCGACACCCACCGCGGCCACGGCACCACCACGATGCTCGCCTCCACCGTCACCGGCGACCTGGACGACCTCGCCCGGCAGGCCGGCGTCCTCGCCGAGCTGGCCGAGGACGGCGAGCTGGCCGGCATCCACTTCGAGGGCCCGTTCATCTCCCCGCACCGCTGCGGCGCCCACCAGCCCACGCTGCTGCGCGACCCCGCGCCCGCCGACGTGCGCAAGCTCGTCGAGGCCGGCCGCGGGCAGACCCGGATGCTCACGCTCGCGCCGGAGCTGCCCGGCGGACTCGACTCCGTACGCCTCCTCGCCGACAGCGGCGTCATCGCCGCCGTGGGCCACACCGACTCCTCGTACGACGCCGTACAGAGGGCCGTCGCGGCCGGCGCCACCGTCGCCACCCACCTCTTCAACGCCATGCCCGCACTCGGCCACCGCTCGCCGGGTCCCGTCGCCGCGCTGCTGGAGGACGAGCGGGTCACCGTCGAGCTGATCAACGACGGCGTGCACCTGCATCCGGCGGTGCTGCAACTGGCGTTCAGGACCGCGGGGGCGGGCCGGGTCGCGTTCATCACCGACGCGATGGGCGCCGCCGGCATGGGCGACGGCCGCTACCCGCTCGGCCCGATGGAGGTCGACGTGCGGGACGGCGTGGCCCGGCTGGTCGACGGCGGGTCGATCGCGGGCTCCACGCTGACGCTGGACACCGCGTTCCGCCGGGCGGTCACCGTCGACCGCCTGCCGGTCGGGGACGCCGTGGCGGCGCTGTCGGCGACGCCCGCGAAGGTCCTCGGTGCGTACGACCGGATCGGCTCGCTGGAGCCCGGAAAGGACGCGGACCTCGTCGTGCTCGACGACCGGTTCACTCTCGTCGGGATCATGCGCAAGGGTGCGTGGATCGTCGAACCCGGTAGCTGAGGCGCGCCGTCGGCGGCGCATGCCGTCGACGGCGCTCAAGCACCATGGCAGGATCTTTCGCGCATATGTTCCTCACCGTCACGCTCAATCTCGCACTCGACGTCACGTACCGGGTGCCGCGGCTGCGTGCCCACGCGTCGCACCGCGTCACCGACGTCACGGAGCGGCCCGGCGGCAAGGGCCTGAACGTGGCCCGCGTGCTCGCCGCGCTCGGCCACCCCGTCACCGTCACCGGCCTCGCCGGCGGCCCCACGGGCGCGCACGTCCGCGCACTGCTGGCCGCCGAGCCGGGGGCGGCGGCCGGCGGGCAGGTGACCGACGCGCTCGTCCCCGTCGCGGGCAACACCCGGCGCACGGTCGCCGTCGTGGACGGCAGTACGGGCGACACCACCCAGCTCAACGAGGCCGGGCCCGAGGTCTCCGCGGAGGAGTGGGCGGCGTTCCTCGACGCGTACGCGGCGCTCCTTCAGGACTCCGGCACCGGCACCGGCACGGGCACCGGCGAAGGCGCCGCGCCCGTACGGGCCGTAGCCCTGTGCGGCAGCCTGCCGCCCGGCGTGCCCGTGGACGCGTACGCCGAGCTGGTACGCGCCACGCACGCCGCCGGCGTGCCCGTACTCCTCGACGCCAGCGGCGAACCGCTGCGCCACGGCGTCGCCGCGGGACCCGACCTCGTCAAGCCCAACGCCGAGGAGCTGGCCCAGCTCACCGGCGGCACCGAGCCGCTGCGCGCCGCCGACGACGTCCGCCGCCGCGGCGCCCGCGCCGTCGTCGCCTCGCTCGGCGCCGACGGGCTGCTCGCCGTCACCGCCGACGGCACCTGGCGCGCCGCACCGCCGCGGCACGTGCCGGGCAACCCCACCGGCGCCGGCGACTCCGCCGTCGCCGGGCTGCTGTCCGGGCTCGCCGAGGGCCTGGACTGGCCCGCCCGGCTCGCCCGTGCGGTGGCGCTGTCCGCGGCGACCGTCGCCGCGCCCGTGGCGGGCGAGTTCGACACCGCCGTCTACGCGGAGACGCTGCCGCGCACCGAGATCACGTCGGGCCGCGGTGCGGCCCGGGATGGGGCCTGAAGATGCCACTCACGACCACCGGCGAACTCGTCGCCGCCGCCCGCGACGCGGGCCACGGCGTGCCCGCCTTCAACGTCATCACGCTGGAGCACGCCGAGGCCATCGCCGCCGGCGCTGAGGCCGCGGGTGCGCCCGCGGTGCTGCAGATCTCGGAGAACGCCGTACGGTTCCACGGCGGCCGGCTCACGCCGATCGCCGCCGCGACGGCGGCCGTGGCGCGGGCCTCGTCCGCGCCGCTGTCGCTGCACCTGGACCACGTCGTCTCCCCGGAACTGCTGCGATCCGCGCACGGTCTCGGCTTCAGCTCGGTGATGTTCGACGCCTCCAAGATGTCGTACACCGACAACGTCAGGGCCACCGCGGAGGCGGTGCGCTGGGCGCACGAGCACGGCATCTGGATCGAGGCAGAGCTGGGACGGGTGGGTGGGAAGGAAGGTGAGAAGGTCGGCGGCAAGGAGGGCGAGGCGCCCCTCGACGCGCACGCGCCGGGGGTGCGGACGGACCCGGACGAGGCCGTCGCGTACGTCACGGACACCGGGGTCGACGCGCTGGCCGTCGCGGTGGGCAGCTCGCACGCGATGACCGAGCGCACGGCGGCGCTCGACCACGGGCTGATCGGCCGGCTGCGGGCGGCGGTCGCGGTGCCACTGGTGCTGCACGGCTCGTCCGGGGTGCCGGACGAGGAGCTGCGGCAGGCGGTGGCCTCGGGAATGGTGAAGATCAACGTCGGTACGGCCCTGAACACCGCGTTCACCGGCGCCGCGCGCGCCCATCTGGACGCGCACCCCGAGGTGGTCGACCCGCGCAAGTACCTGGCGCCGGGGCGGGACGCGATGGCCGCGACCGTGCGCCGGTTCCTGGAGGTCGTCGGCGGCTGACGGACACGGGGACGACGACGGGCCCGTAGCGGCGCTACGGGCCCGGACGTACCGGCGCTGCGGACAGCGCTACGACGAGACCTGGCCCTTCTTCAGCTCCACCTTGCCGATCGCGCTCTGGCATTCCTTGTTGCCCGACTCGCAGGAGAGCGTGATCTCGTTGGCGCCCTCGTCGAGGGAGATCCACGAGTAGGTCCGGGTCCAGCCCGCCAGCCAGTCGTCCTTCTTCGCCTTCGCGAAGTTCTCCAGGTTCAGCGGGCGGCTCTCCGCCTCACCGTTGATGGTGAGGGTGAGTTCGGCGTCCTTGCCCGGGACGCTGTAGTCGACGAAGAGCGTGTACTCTCCCGCCTCGCCGACCTCGGGCTTCCAGGTGGCGGACGCGCCCTCGTTCTCCAGGCCGTGGACGTAGGGGCCGTCCTCGGAGACGTTCGCGTCGCTGCCGACGACCGCGCCGCCGGCCAGCGCCAGCTTCGCGCCGTCCTCGCTGGGCGGGGCGGTCGGGTCCTTCTCGGGCTTGTCGTCGCCGTTCTTGGGCCCGTCGTCGCCCTTGCCCCCGGGGCTGGGGGCGACGGACTCCGAGTCGCCGCCGCCGACGTCCGAGTCCTCCCCGTCGCCGCTGAAGAGCACCGCGGCGACGATGGCGATGACCACCGTGGCGACGACGGCGACCGCGCCGAGCATCAGCCCGTTCCGCCCGCCGCCGCGGCCGCGGCGCGGGCCGTCGCCGGGGTCACCCGGCGGAGAGGACGGGGGCTGCGGCGGGGGGCCGCCGTAGGTCTCGGGGGCGGCGTAGTGCGGGCTGGGGCTGGACTGCCCGTACGGGTACGCCTGCTGGGGCGGCACCTGGTGCGCGGCCTGCTGGCCGCCGTACGTCCGCTCGCCGACGGCCCTGACCTGGGTGTACGACGTACGCGGCACGCCCGGGGCGGGGGCCGTGCCCTCCCCCGGTCCCGGCACCGGCGCGGCACCGCCCTCGGGGCGGTACAGATGGGCGAAGGGGTCGTCGTCCTCGGGCGGCGTGCCCGCACCGTGGTTGCCGGCCGTCATCTCCCTCTCACTCCCTGGTGCGCGTTGCGTCCGGGCCGGCGGACCGCCGGCCAGGGGGCGAGCCTACCCCGTCCGGAGCAGTACCCGGGCGTTCCTTCGGTCGACTGTGGACGAAGCCACGACGGCCGCCTGTGGACGGCCGGGGCCGCGGGGCGGCGCCGCCCCGGGCCCGTACCACCGCCACTAGCCTGCCCGGCGGTGCGAGCGGCCCTGCGAGCGGGCCCGCTTCTCGCGGTACATGAGCTGGTCCGCCGAGCTGAGGATCTCCTCCGTCGACATCCCGCACACCGCCCAGCCGGTGCCGATGCTCGCGCCCACGCGCACCCCCCGGCCGTCGACGCGGATCGGCGGGATGATCGCGTTCCGCAGCCGGACCGCCAGGTCCTCGGCGCCGCCGGGCGTCAGGCCGTCGGCGAGGACCACGAACTCGTCACCGCCGAGCCGCGCGACGGTGTCGCCGTCGCGTACCGCGTGGGTCAGCCGCTGCGCGACGGCGATGAGCACGGCGTCGCCGGTGTTGTGGCCGAAGCGGTCGTTGATGGACTTGAAGCCGTCGAGGTCGCAGAAGAGGACCGCGAGCCCCTTGCCCCCGGACTCCCCGCCGGCCCCGGGGGCCATCGCGTGCACATGGTGCTCGTACGGGCCGGGTCCCGCCCACTGCTCCTCGGCGCCGTCCGTCCCGAAGCCGTGCCCGTTGCTGTCGACCTCCCGGGGGACGGGACCCGCGCCGACGATGGCGCGGCCGCGCGGCCCCGGCAGCCCGGCGGCGGAGTGGCTGACGGCGCCCGTGTACAGCTCCGGCGGCCGGTCGCAGAGCCGGGCGGTGAGCCGGGCGCGCAGTTCGGCGGCGTTGGGCAGGCCGGTGAGCGAGTCGTGGCTGGCACGGTGCGCGAGCTGCGCCTCGTGGCGCTTGCGCTCCTCGATGTCCTCGACGTGGGTGAGGAGGTAGCGCGGGCCGTCGGCGGCGTCGGCGACCACCGAGTTGCGCAGGCTCACCCACACGTACGTGCCGTCGCGGCGGGCGAGGCGCAGCTCGGTCTTGCCGCCCTCGGCGAAGGTGCGCAGCAGGGTGCCGACGTCCTCGGGGTGGACCAGGTCGGAGAACGACAGCCGGCGCAGGCTGGAGGGCTGGCGGCCCAGGAGCCGGCAGAGCGCGTCGTTCGTACGGATCAGCCGCCCGTGGTCGTCGCCGCCCATCTCGGCGACCGCCATGCCGCTGGGCGCGTACTCGAAGGCCTGGCGGAAGCTCTCCTCGCTGGCGCGGAGCGCCTGCTGCTCGCGCTCCAGCCGCACCAGCGCGCGCTGCATGTTGGCCCGCAGCCGGGCGTTGGTGATCGCTATGGCGGCCTGCGAGGCGTACATCTGCAGGGCCTCGCGCCCCCAGGGGGTCGGCACCCGGCCGTTGGCCGGCTTGTCGACGGACAGGACGCCGAGCAACTCGCGGCCGGCGTCGTAGATCGGTGCGAAGAGGCGGTCGCCGGTGACCCAGTCACCGGGGGCGGAGGGCGGCGGGACGACGGAGTGGGTCTGCGGCACCTCGTCGCCGTCGAGCACCCAGCCCTCGCTGTGGGGTATGTAGCGCAGCTCGCCCCACTCGATGCCCATGCGGAGCCGGCGCTCCCACGCCTCGCGCGGGCCGACCCGGCCCGCCATGATCGCCTCGGCGGTCGGATCGCCGCCGACGGCGGCGACGACGAGGTCGCCGTCGGGCCGTACGAGGTTCACCGCGGACACCTCGTACCCGAGGGCGACGAGCCCGTCCGCGACGCTCTGGAGAGTGTCGGCGAGGCTGCGCGTCTGATTCAGGTCCGCGAGGACCGAATGCAGCCGGCGCAGGCTCGCCAGCCTTACGTAAGGTTCGGCCTCCGTCTCCATACCTGCCCCTCCCGTCTCGCCCCGACCTCGGCGGAAGACCCCCGCGTGGAATTTCATCCAACGACACGGCCACTGAATCACAGCCCGCTCTTCGGCGGGTACACAGGGTCAACATTGGATGCTCTCTGTGACTCAAGTCACAGGGCGGGGAGGTGTTAACCGGCGTGCGGCCAAGAGCCGCACGCCGGTCTGCGGGAGCTTCGCGCCGGGTGGGGCGGAAGGGGCCGCGCGGCGGGGTCCGCGGGGGTCCCGCGGCAGGTGGGACGGGACGGAGACCTAGGACTCCGCTCCGCCCTCTGCCCGATGCCCGGGGCCCGTTCGTCCCGTTACCGTTCGAGGCGTGCTGCATGAGACGCAAACGGTGGACCATCCTGTTGGGGTGAGCGACGAGCAGTTCCGGGCGGCCATGAGCCGGCTGGCCGCGGGCGTGGTGCTGGTCACGGCGTACGACCCGGACCCCGGCCTCAACGGCGAGGACGTCGGGATGACGGCGACCGCGTTCCTGTCGGTGTCCCTGGACCCCCCGCTGGTGATGGTCAGCGTCCGCAACGGCTCCCGCATGGACGAACTGCTGGCGGAGCGCGAGGAGTGGGCGGCGTCGGTGCTCTCCGAGAGCCAGCGGCACATCGCCGGGCGGTTCGCGATGAAGGGGCGGATCAGCGACCGGCTGCTGTTCGACGACATCCCGTACACGCGCGGCGAGGTGACCGGGTGCGCGCTGGTGGGCGGGGCGCTGGCGACGGTGGAGTGCAGGACGGAGCAGCGCGTGGTGGCGGGGGACCACACGCTGGTGATCGGGCGGGTGCTGAGCGCGACGCAGCCGAGTGCGGACGGCAGCCCGCTGACGTACTTCCGGGGGCGGTACCGGACGCTGGGCTGAGCCTTCGCACCTTCGCGTTGGCGACGGGTGGGAGCGATAGGGGACGAGGAGGGGGTCACTGGCCCCAGCCGCGGCCCGTGCGGCCGCGCTTGACGTCGGACCGCTGCTTCTTCTCCCGCAGCCGGCGCTCGTTGACCCCCCGCGGGACCTTCCGCTTCCGCCGCGGCGCGGGCGGCGGCGCCGTGGCCTCCGCGAGCAGCGCGGCGAGCCGTACGGCGGCCGTCTCGCGGTTGCGCCACTGCGAACGGTGCTCGCTCGCCCGGACCACGACGTGCCCGTCGACGAGCCGGTCCGCGAGCCGCTCCAGCGCCCGCTCCTTCCAGACCGGCGGCAGCGACTGCGTACCCGCGAGGTCGAAGCGGACCTCGGCCTGGGTGTCGCTGGTGTTCACGTGCTGACCGCCCGGCCCGGAGGAACGCGAGAAACGCCACAGCAGCTCGGCCTCCGGCAGGACGACCGAGCCGCGGATGCGGTGGGGACCGGACATGTCTCCCATGATCCCGCGCGGATGTTCGACCTGTCACGTCGTTTGCGCCACCCGGAAGTCGCCCGGAAGTGGCGGGGGGTACGGTGCGTGGAACCGGGTGGGGCACACCGGCGTTGTGGTCCGTAGACGTGGCTCCGGCACGTGGAGCCAGAACCAGGAGGGGACTCCCCATGCCCGTAAGCCTGTCCAAGGGCGGCAACGTTTCGCTCACCAAGGAAGCCCCCGGACTGACCGCCGTCACGGTCGGTCTCGGCTGGGACGTCCGCACCACGACGGGAGTGGACTTCGACCTGGACGCGAGCGCCATCGCGGTGAACGCCGAAGGCCGGGTCTTCTCCGACCAGCACTTCATCTTCTTCAACAACCGGCAGTCGCCGGACCAGACGATCGTGCACACCGGTGACAACGTCACCGGCGAGGGCGCGGGCGACGACGAGCAGATCAACGTCAACCTGGTCGGCCTGCCGCCCGAGATCGACAAGATCGTCTTCCCGGTCTCGATCTACGACGCCGAGACCCGCAGCCAGAACTTCGGCCAGGTGCGCAACGCGTTCATCCGCGTCGTGAACCAGGCCGGGGGCACGGAGATCGCCCGCTACGACCTCAGCGAGGACGCGGCGACGGAGACCGCGATGGTCTTCGGCGAGCTGTACCGCAACGGCGCGGAGTGGAAGTTCCGCGCGGTGGGCCAGGGCTACGCCTCGGGCCTGTCGGGCATCGCCCAGGACTTCGGCGTCAGCGTCTGACGCACCGGGGTCCGCGGATCCCCGTAGACGCGGAGCGGCCCGTCGCGCGGCAGCGCGGCGGGCCACTCGTGTTCCCGGGGTCAGAACTCGGCAGTGTCCAGTTCGAAGTCGAACGGCTTCGGCAGCATGATCTTCTCGCCGAGCGTTGCGCTCTCGCTGCGGGCGTACTGCCCTGCCTTCGGCCTGCTGAAAACCGAGACGACGCCCGCTTCGCGATCGATGAGCAGATACAGGGGGATCCCGGCGCGGGCATATCCGCGCAACTTCTTCAAGCGGTCGTTGCGGGCCGTGGACTTCGAGGTGACTTCGGCGACAAGCAAGACGGGATCGGGATCGTGCCACTCAAGTTCGGCCTGGAACGCCCGCTTGGGGGCGACCACCAGATCAGGGATGACTCGGAGGCCGGGATCGGGACCGGAAAGTTTCAGGCCGATTCCGTGGTACATCCGAACATCTCTACGATGATCGCGAACCTGCTCGTGCATCCCGGAGACGAAGTCTTCGTGCTCAGCATTCGCCGGAGGTGTCACGTGGATTTGCCCCTCGATCAGTTCCACGCGCCATCCCCTGGGGACAGCCGCGCTTGCTGCGAAGAAGGCGTCCTCGACCGGGTGGTTTGCAGGCACGAGCACCTCGCGCTCAGGGGTCGTCAATGCCATGGATGTCCTCCCTCGTCGAAAGGACGCTCTCAGCGTAAGCGAGTACGCGCGATACGATCCGATGGAGCTTCACCCGAACGGGTGTTCAGTGACGTTTCTGCACGTCACCAGCCGCTCGGACCTCCACGCCCACCTGGGCGGCGAAGGCCGGGGCCAGGGCCAGGAGTTGGTCGGGGCTGATGGTCGCGCCGGCCAGGCGGTCCACGCCGCGGTCGAGGGTGAGTTCCGAGGCGCGGCGCAGGTCGACGTCCTTCAGGTGGGCGCCGGAGAGGTCCGCGCGCTGGATCGCGCAGCCCTCGAACGCCACCCGCTCCAGCCGGGCGTCGCCGAAGTCCGGCTCCGTCAGCACGCAGTCCTCGAACACGACGTCCGTCAGCCGCGCCCCGCGCAGGTTCAGGAAGTCCGCCTTGCCGCCGCGCACCACCACCCGCTCCAGCGTCGCCCCGTGCAACTGCACGCCGCCCAGGCGCGTGTCCGTCAGCTCCACGTCCCGAAGCGTCGCCCCCGCCAGGTCCGTCCCCGCGCCGCGCACCTCCTCCAGCACCGAGTCGATCAGCCGCGCGGCCGGCAGCCGCGCCGCGTCCAGCACGCAGCGGCGCAGCGCGCAGTCCATGAAGCGCGCCCCCGCGCCGTCCGCCCCCGTCAGGTCGAGCCCGGCGAACTCCAGCGCGTCGTAGTCCCCGTCGGGCTCCAGGTCCGCGGCCCGGTACGTCCCCGCGGCGGCCTCCTCCCGCGCCCCGTACCGCGCCAGGGACGCCGGGAGCCGCACCGCCGGCCGCCGCGGCGCCTTGATCGTCTTCCGCCTCGTCATGCGGCCCATCGTGACCTACGGCACTGACACCGCGTGCGATGTCACCTTCCCGCCCCCGGCCCTCGCCCTGTGATCAGAACGGCAATATCGCAGGTGAGGAGCACTACATGCGACGGATCTCCGTCATCGGCTGCGGGCTGGCCGGGCTCACGGCCGCCATCACCGCCGCCGAGGCCGGCGCCCGCGTCACCCTGGACGAAGCGCACCACACCGTCGGGGGGCGCGCCCGTACCGCCGGCGCGCCCTACCGCACCAACGAGGGCCCGCACGCCCTCTACTACCGCGGCCCGCACTGGGCCTGGCTCAAACGGCGCCACCTCCTCGGCCCGCTCGCCCCGATCCCGCCCCTGGAGGGCTCCCGGTTCCGCTTCCGCCGCGACGGCCGGCTGCGGAAGGTGCCGCCGGCCGCGACGCTGCGCCTGGTCCGCCGCCGCGAGGCGCCCGTGGACCGCGACTTCCTCTTGACCTGAAGTTCTGTTCACGTTGTCTGCTGGCCTCATGCACGCCATACGACTTCACGCCTTCGGCCCCCCCGAGAACCTCGTCTACGAGAAGACGGAAGACCCCGTACCCGGCCCCGGCCAGGTCCGTATCGCCGTCGCCGCCGCCGGGGTGCACCTCCTCGACACGTTCCTGCGCGCCGGCGGGACCGGCGGCCCCATGCCGCCCCCCGACCTGCCCACGATCCCCGGCCGCGAGGTCGCCGGCACCGTCGAGTCCGTGGGCGACGGCGTCGACCCGGAGTGGCTGGGCCGCCGCGTCGTCGCGCACATCGGGCTCCGCCCCGGCGGCTACGCGGAGCTGACCGTCACCGAGGCCGAGCGGCTGCACGCGCTGCCCGACTCCCTCGGCGCCGCGGAGGCCGTCGCGATGATCGGCACGGGGCGGACGACGATGGGCTTCCTGCACTTCGCCGAGGTCACGGCGGACGACGTCGTGATCGTCACGGCGGCCGCGGGCGGCGTCGGCTCGCTGCTGGTGCAGTACGCGCGGAACGTCGGCGCGTACGCCGTGGGCCTGGCCGGCGGCCCGGAGAAGGTCGCGCGCGTACGGGACCTCGGCGCGGACGCCGCCGCCGACTACACCGAGCAGGACTGGCCCGACGCCGTACGCGCCGCCCTCGGCGACCGCCGCCCCACGGTGCTCCTCGACACCGTCGGCGGCGCCGCGGCCCGCACGGCGGCGGACTTCCTCGCGCCCGGCGGGCGGCACCTGGTGCTGGGCTGGTCGTCGGGGACGCCGCTGGAGTTCACGGAGGCGGAGCTGGCGGAGCGGGGCATCACGTCGGTCAACGTCCTCGGCCCCGACTGGCTCAGCCGCATCGGCGGCGACGACCCCCTGCGGCGGATGGAGGAGGCGGCGCTGACGGAGGCGGCGACGGGCCGCTGGACACCCCTGGTGCAGCGCTACCCGCTGGCACGGGCCGCCGAGGCCCACCGGGCGCTGGAGACGCGGGGGACGGTCGGGAAGGTCGTACTGGAGCCGTAGAAGGCCCGGAGGGAGGAGCACTACGAGCCGGTCGCCGCGGCCGGAACCCTCCGCACCCGGCCGTGGCCTCCGCGCGGCAGGACGTACGGTGCAGATCGTGGACGTAGATCGAGAGGGCCGGGCTCCGGGCCCGGCGGGGCCGCGGCTGCGGCCGCCGCACCACCGGGTGGACCGCCGGGCCGTCGCCTGGTGGCGTACGCGACTGCTGCTGGCGGCGGCCGTGCCGGTCGCGGTGCTGGGGGTGCTGGGCGCGCTGATCGGTCCCGCCAGGTTCTGGCTGCTGGCGGTGGCCGCGGGGGTCGCGGCGGCGGGGCTCGCGGTGGGCACGGGGCTGCCGCGGTGGTACTACCGCGTGCACCGGTGGGAGGTCACGGACGACGCGGTGTACGTCCGTACCGGCTACTTCTGGGTCGACTCCCGGATCGCGCCGATGTCGCGGATTCAGACGGTGGACACCGAACGGGGGCCGCTGCAGCGGGTGTTCGGTCTCGCGGCGGTGACGGTGACGACCGCGTCGGCGAAGGGCGCGCTGCGGATCGAGGCGCTGGACCACGAGGAGGCGGCGGAGCTGGCCGAGCAGTTGGCGCTGGCGACGCAGAAGACCCCGGGGGACGCGACGTGACGGACGCGGCTACGGATACGGGGCCGGGCGTCCCCGGGGAGCGGCCCGCGACGCCCGCGGGCGCCCCGGACCCGGCGCGCGCGGCCCCGCGTACCCCGGCAGCCGCCGCCGGCTCTCCGGCCCCGCCGGACGCCGCCCCCGACTGGCGCCGCCTCGACCGCCGTTCCCTCCTCGTCACGGCCCAGCTCCTCCTCGGCGCCGCCTTCGGCGCCGGCGTCCCCGTCGGTGCCGGGCTCGCCGCGCACCTCGACTTCCGCGCCGCCGTGGCCTGGGTGCTGGCCGGGTGCGTGCTGCTCCTCGGCGGCGGGCTCGCCGTGGACGTGCTGCGGCTGCGCCACACCCGCTACCGCGTCGGCGCCGACCGCGTCGAGCTGTGTACCGGCGTGCTGTTCACCAGCCGGCGCTCCCTCCCCCGCGACCGGATCCGTACCGTCGACCTCACCGCGCATCCCCTCTTCCGCCTCCTCGGGCTGGTCAAGGTCCGTATCGGCACCGGTGACCAGGCCGCCGCGGGCGAGTCCGCGCTGCAACTGACGCCGGTGCGGCGCGCGGAGGGTGAATCGCTGCGCCGCGCGCTCCTGCGCCGGGACACGACGGCCGCACCGGCCGGCGACGACCCGCGGCTCGCCGCCCTCTCCCCCGGCTGGATCCGCTACGCGCCCCTCTCCTTCCTCACCCCTCTCCTGGCGCTCACCGGCTGGGGCGCGGTGATGCAGGTCAGCCAGTGGTTCGGCGCGGAGGAGACGGTGGTCGACTGGGTACGGGACACCTTCAGCCCGCTGCCCGCGCTCTGGACCGTGCTGGCGCTGGGGTCGATCGCGCTGGTGACCGGGTTCGTGGGGTCGCTCGGGGTGTGGACCGAGATGTGGTGGAGCTACCGGCTGGAGCGCGAGCCGGACGGCACGCTGCGCGTCCGCCGCGGGCTGCTCACCACCCGGTCGATATCGCTGGAGGAGGCGCGGCTGCGCGGCGTTGACGTCGTCGAGCCGCTGGGGGTGCGGTTGTCGGGCGCGGCCCGGGTGGAGGCGATCGCGACGGGACTGTCCCGCAAGGACGGTGAGGACGAGGACCTGAGCGCCCTGCTGCCCGCCGCCCCGCGCGCCGTCGTCGACGAGGTGACGGCCCGGGTGCTCCGCGCGCCCGTCGCGCTCACCCGGCCGGAGCTGGCGCCGCACCCGCGGGCCGCGCTGGCGCGGCGGCTGCGGCGGTCGCTGGGCGCGGCGCTGGTGCCGGTCGTGATGCTGGTGGCGCTGGGGGCGGCGCTGTCGGTACGGGGGCCGGTGTACGCGGGGGCGGTGGCGGCCGCGGTGCTGCTGCCGGCGGCGGCGCTGCTGGCGCGGGACGCGTACCGGAGCCTGGGGCACGGGCTGGCGGGGCCGTATCTGGTCGTGCGCAGCGGCACCCTGCGGCGCTCGACGGTGGCGCTGCGGCGGGACGGGGTGGTCGGCTGGACGGTGCGGCAGTCGCTGTTCCAGCGGCGGGCGGGGCTGGTGACGCTGCGGGCGACGACGGCGGCGGGGGCACAGGCGTACGCGGCGTACGACGTGGGGGAGGCGCAGGGGCTGCGGTTCGCGGCGGAGGCGGTGCCGGGGCTGCTGACGCCGTTCCTGGTCACCGGGGCCGCGGCGGACGGCCGGGCGCCCGCTCCCGTACCCGCGGACGAGGATGCCCGGTGAGCGGTCTTGTCCAGACCGGTGGAGCCACGTGCGTACATGAGGGGCCATACCCTCTTGACCGCGACCCGACAGCCGCTAAGGTCTAGACCAATACCCGGTCGCCGCACCGCAGTCGACGGCGACAACGGCGGCAACACGGTCACCCACAACGGCCGTACCTGGCGCGCCAAGTGGGGGACCCAGGGCGAGACGCCGGGCGGCGGCAGCGGCGTGTGGGAGGACCTCGGCCCCTGCGCGTAACCGCCCCGACGCACCTGTACGGACCGCGCCCCGCCACCGCGAACGGCCCCCCGGTGGCGCACCACGTGACGGCGTACCGCCTCTCCCCGAGCCGGGCCGGCCACAGGACTCCGGGGCCCGGCCCCCGGGAGCCCTCACCCGCCGGCCGGTCTCTCCCGCACCCACACCGCCACCCCGTGCCCCATGAACGTCTCCTCCCGCCGCGCCTCGAACCCCAGCCGCTCCGCCACCCGCGCCGACGCCGTGTTCGCGGGGCGGATCAGGGAGATGAAGTACTCCTCCGCCAGCGTCGCGAACCCCCACTCCAGGCACGCGCCGGCCGCCTCCGTCGCGTAGCCGTGGCCCCAGTGCTCCGCCGCCAGGGTCCAGCCGAGTTCCACCTCGTCCAGTTCTTCCCAGTAGTTCAGCCCCACCCGGCCGATGAACTCCCCGCTGGACTTCAGCTCGACGGCGCACAGCCCGTGCCCCCGTTCCGCCCACTGCCGCTCGATCGCGGCCAGCCGCGTCCGCGCCTGCTCGGGCGTGTACGCGCCCACGAACCTGTTCACCCGCTCATCCGCGTGCAGCGCCACAAACGCGTCGACGTCCGCGTCCCCCGTCGTCAGCGGGCGCAGCAAGAGCCGTTCCGTCTCGATCATCCCGCCAGGTTAACCAGGCCGCCGCGCCACCACCGCGGTCACGGCGAGCGCCGTGTACCCCCCTCGCGAACCGGCCCCCCAGCCCTTCGATCGCCCCCGCCGTCTCCCCCGTCGTCCTCCCCGCGGAAGAGGTCCACGCCCCCGGCGCGGCCGACGGCTTCCCCGTGTACAGTGGCCGTCGCCGTGTTCGTCTGCGGAGAGAGAAGAGAGGGAGGTGAGGTTGATGACCGCGCTCAAGGCCACCGTGCGCAGCGTCCGGGTCTCCCTCACGTCCCGGGCCGTGGCCTGACCTCTCCCACCCCTGCCCACGCCGGGAGCGTGAGCCCGCGGGGCGTCCACGAACACGACCATCGAAACGGATCCCTCTCCATCATGGCCAACACCATGGGCAACACCGGCAACACCTCCTGGATCACGCGCGCCGAGACCCGCGCCGACATCCCCGTCATCCGCGAGATCACCCTCGCCGCCTTCGGCCGCGCGCACGAGGCCGACATCGTCGACACGCTGCGCGCCGACGAGTCCGCCTGGATCGAGGGCCTCTCCCTCGTCGTCACGGAGCCCGCAGCGGCGGACGACACCACCGGTGCAGCGCTCCTCGGGCACATCCTGCTCACCCGCGGCCACATCGGCGACACCCCGGCGCTCTGCCTCGGTCCCGTCTCCGTGCGGCCCGAGCGGCAGCGTGACGGGGTGGGTTCCGTGGCTATGCGGGCCGCGCTGGCGGCGGCCGCGGCACGGGGCGAGCGGTACGTCGTCCTCGTCGGGCACCCGGAGTACTACCCGCGGTTCGGGTTCACCCGGGCGTCCGCGTACGGCATCCGGCTCAGTGTCGAGGTGCCGGACGACGCGCTGATGGCCCTCGCGCTCGACGAGGCCCACCCGCTGCCGGGCGGCATGATCCGCTGGCCGGCGGCGTTCGGTATCTGATCCCCACCGGTACGGGGCCGGGCGCGGCCCGCGCCCGGCCCCGTACCGCCACCGGCCCGGCTCAGGCCGGCTTGCGCGCCTCGAAGAGCGTCCGCGAGCTGTGCGCGACGAACGGGCCCTCCGCCGCGATCAGTTCGTGCATCTCGCGCAGCCTCGTGCGGTACGCCGCGACGGTGAAGCCCGGCACCATCCAGATCACCTTCCGCAGGAAGTACGCGACCGCGCCCACGTCGTGGAACTCCATCCGCAGCCGCTCGGTCCGCAGGTCCGTGATCTCCAGCCCGGCCGCCTCCGCCTCCGCCCGCTCCCGCCGCGGGTCGCGGCCCCGCCGCGTCTCCTCGGGCTGCGGCCCGAGGAAGTACTCGACCAGCTCGAAGACGCTCGCGGGGCCCACGTGCTGGGCGAAGTACGTCCCGCCGGGGCGCAGGACGCGGGCGATCTCCCCGAAGTACGGCTTCACCGGGTGCCGGCTGACCACCAGGTCGAACGCGCCGTCCGCGAACGGCAGCGGCGGCTCCTCCGGCGCGGCGACCACCACCGTGCCGAGGGGGTGCAGCAGGGCCGTGGCCCTGGCCACGTTGGGCGGCCACGCCTCGGTGGCCACGGAGAGCGCCGGCCGCGCCGGCACTCCGGCGAGCACTTCGCCGCCGCCGGTCTGGATGTCCAGCGAAGCGCTCGCGGCGGCCATGCGGGCGCCCATGGCCCGCTGGTAGCCCCAGGAGGGCCGGGCCTCGGTGGCACGGCCCTCGAACCAGGAGAAGTCCCAGCCCTCGGTGGGGGTCGCGGCGGCTTCGTCGAGGAGGCGGTCGAACTCGGCGTCGGCGGAGGGGTCGGGGGTCGCGTCGGTGGTCATGCCGTGATCGTCGCAAAGTCAACCGGCGGCGGCGACCGCATAACCGCGCCGCCGTGCCCGCGCCCCCCGCCAGAAGGCTCCACACCTGCCACCCCCCGACTTCCCCCGCACGGACGGTCGTTCGGAAGTCCGCGTGGGGCCCTCGCTTTCCACGGTCTGCCTCAGGTATGCATGCCGCAGCGCGCTCCGGCGTGACAAATTGTCGTTACGCCGAAGTTCACCCTGCCGTGGCGACGGCGCGGAACCATGGGGCCGGTCACCGCCGGCCCCTCGTGACACACCGCTCGAAGCAGGAGGCTCGCCGTGCACACCAACGAAATGGGAGTCTTCGGGGTCTCCCCCGCCGAGGAACAGCTCTACCGGCATTTCCTCCGGAACCCCGATTCACCCTCCGAAGGCGTCCACGTGAAGCTCGGCCTCGACCGGCGGGAAACGGAAGAGGCCATGGACCGCCTGATCCGGCTGCGGCTGCTCAGACCCGGAGACCGGCCGGGGTGGTTCGTCCCCGTCGACCCGGAGCAGGCCGTGGCGCGGCTCACCGAGATGCGGCTGCGCGAGATGTACCAGGAGATCCAGCGGCTCACCCAGAGCCGGCACGTGCTGACGACGCTCCGCGCGGAGACCGCGGCACCGGCGGACGGCGGCGGCCAGGCGGGCGCGTACGGCGGTGAGCACGGGGTCGAGGAGATCGACGACCGGGAGGCCCTGAGCAACAGGATGGAGGAGCTGGTCTTCTTCGCCCGGGAGGAGATCGCCTCCGTCGAGCCGGGCTTCCACCTGATGAGCGAAGCGGTGCTGAAGCGGCGCGCGGTGGAGTGGCGGGCGCTGAAGCGCGGGGTGCGGCGGCGGCTGGTGCTGCCCGCGGACACGCTGCGGCACCCGCGGGTCGCGGGACACGTGCGGGAGCTGCTGGCCCGGGGCGGCGAGGTGCGGGTGGTCGAGGAGATATCGGACCAGCTCGCCGTGTACGACGGGCGGGTGGCCCTCATGCCCAAGGACCCGAAGAACCTCGAAGAGGGCGCGCTGCTGGTACGGGGGCGGGGGCTGGTCAGCACCCTGTCGGGGCTCTTCGAGAAGGTGTGGGAGCAGGCCGGGGACGTCTCCGTCGAGCTGCGCGAGCCCGTGGAGCCGGAGCCGGAGCTGTCGGAGGCGGAGCTGCGGGTGCTGCGGATGATGTGCGAGGTGGGCAAGGACGAGACGGGGGCCAGGGACCTGGGTGTCTCCGTGCGTACGTACCGGCGGCACATCGCCGACGTGCTGCGGGTCCTCGGCGCCTCCACGCGCGCACAGGCCGCGCTCCTCGCCCGCGAGCGCGGGTGGGTGTGACCGCGGTCAGTTCTCCACCGACCAGCCGGCGCACGCCCGGTGCGTCAGCGCGTCGCCCGCCACCGTCGTCGCCCCGACCTCCGGCACCGCCAGCCGCAGCCTGATCCGCTCCGACTCGACCCGCAGGCCGTGCGGGAGATGGGCCCGTAGCAGCCAGAGCAGCCGGACCGCGGTCGTCTCCGCGGGCGGGGCGTCGAAGTCCTGGCGTACGAACGCCACCTCGACCGACCGGCCGCCGCTCATCGGCCCGCCCCGGCGGCGGCATCCGGTGTACGCGCCCGCAGCGCCCGGCGCGCCGCCGCCGTCAGCGCCTCGATGCCCGTCTCCAGCGCCGGGCGCAGGTCCGGCGCGAACCGCGGCGAGTGGTTCCCCGGCACCGGGACCCCCGTGCGGGCCGCTTCGCGGCGGGCGGACGCGGAGACGGTGCCCAGCATCCAGTAGCCGAGCCGGACGCCGGGGGCCCCGTGCACCTCGGCGCCCGCGGGGCCGTACCAGGCGAAGTCCTCCGCCGCGGTGGCCGGTTGCCAGCGCAGCACCCGGGCGCCGCCGAGCGCCGCGACGTGGGCGTCCCGCAGCTCCGCGGTGAACCCCGCGTCCGGCAGCAGGGTCCGCGAGCGGGCCCGTACCGTCACCTCCGGCGGCTCCGGCGCGCCCGCCGCCTGCGCCTCGCCCGCCAGCACCCGGCGGACGCCCGCCAGCAGCCGGTCCAGGGTGCCCTCGTCGAACGCCCGCAGGCTGATGCCCAGTTCGGCACGGTCCGGGATGACGTTCGCCTCCGTACCCGCCCGCAGCCGGCCCACGGTCAGCACGGCCTGCTCCGCGGGGGCCCGTTCGCGGGCGACCAGCGCCTGGAGCCGCAGCACGGCCGCCGCCGCCGACACCACCGGGTCCACCGTCAGGTGCGGCGCCCCGGCGTGGCCGCCGGTGCCGTGCAGCACCGCGTCGACCGCGACCGTGCCGGCCAGCAGCGGGGCGCCGTCCGTGTGGGCGACGGCGCCGGCGGGCAGCGGCGCGGTGTGCTGGGCGAGGACCGTGTCGGGCGGCCCTGTGAGGTCGTAGAGCCCGGCGCGCAGCATCGCCAGCGCGCCGTCCAGCGTCTCCTCGGCCGGCTGGCCGACGACGGCCAGCGTGCCGCGCCAGCCGTCGGTGTCGTCGGCGAGCAGCGCGGCGGCGCCGGCGAGCGCGGCGAGGTGCACGTCGTGGCCGCAGGCGTGGGCGACGCCGGGAACGGTGCTCGCGTAGCGCAGTCCGCTGGCCTCCGTCACCGGCAGCGCGTCGAGTTCGGCGCGCAGCAGCACGGTCGGGCCCTCGCCTCTGCGCAGCAGCCCGACGACGCCGTGGCCGCCGACGCCGCGGGTGACGGCGTAGCCGGCGGCGGCGAGCCGGCCCGCGAGGACGCCCGCGGTGCGTTCCTCGGCGCCGGACGGCTCGGGGTGAAGATGGACGTCGAGACAGCATTCGACGGCGGACCGCAGAACGTCCGCGGGTACGGCCATGCGCGCCACGCTCCTCTTCCGGGCGGTCCCAGCCTGCCCGACGACGTGATCAGTACGGACTCAGCCCCCTGTCGCCGGGTGACAGCGAAGTGACAGTGAAACGCGGGCGGGGGTGGCAGCGGCCGTCGCTTGAATGTTCGGCAACCAACGGATCCGCCGGTCGCACGACGGCGGGACCGCCGCTCACGGAAGAAGGAGTTCCCATGGCTGACAAGGCGCTCTCCACGCTTGCCGACGAGATCCTGGAGCTGGAGTCGGAGACCTTCGAGATCTCGGACTACTCGGACCAGGCCGAGGTCGTCCTCGCCGGTTCGACCTCCTGCTCCTCCACCTCGACCTGCTCCAGCACCACCAGCACCACCTCGTGCAGCGCCTGACGATCCGTCGGTAACGCCGCGCCCAAGGCAGCCCTCGCGGGACGGAGTCCGTCCTCCCGCGAGGGCTGCGGTGTGCGGTGAGCCGGGCATCCGCTACGGGAACGGGTGCGGCACGGTACGCAGCCCGCCTCCGGTCGAGGCGGATGCCGCCGCCAGCAGCCGCGGCATCCCGAGCGCTCGCTGCCGGTGCCAGCCGAAGTCGAGCGGCAGCAGCCCCGGCGCCAGCGTCGCCACCGTCCGCAGGCCCACCGCCCGCTGCTCGGGCGTCGTCTGGTCGACGGCCACCGCGTCGTACCCGTGCACCGCCAGCGCGTCGACGAGCAGCCGCAGGTCGTCGCGGAGATCCAGCGTCGCGGGGCGCACCTGCGCCCAGTCGGCGTAGACGTCGGCCAGCGGCAGCGCGGGGTCGCCGGTGAGGAAGTCCCGGGCGTGTGCGGCCATCCGCGGCAGCCCGTAGAGCTGGGCGTGGTCCTTCAGTTGCCGTACGCGGCCGAAGTCCTCTGCCATCTCCTCCAGTTCGGCGCGCCGCTCGGCCACCTGGTACGGCAGGTGCGGGATGTACGTCAGCACCTCGCTGAGCGCGCCGGTCAGCGCGGCCGCCGGGTCCAGGGCCGCGGCGGCGCCGAACGACAGCAGCCCGTCGCCGCCGTCCTCCCGGACCGCCACCGCCGTGATCACCGGGATGCCCAGGTCGCTGCGGGTGTCGAAGGCCCGTACCTCGTAGCCGAGGAGCGCCGCCCGGTCCAGCATGCCGCGCACCCGCGGATCGCCGGCCGGGCGGGGGTCGACGCGGGTGAGGGGGGCGCGCCCGTACCAGGCGAGGAGGAACGCGTCGCGCTCGATCAGCTCCAGCAGCCCGTACAGCGCGGCCTCGGCGAGCGAGCCGCCCGTGGCGCAGCCGTTGGAGCACTCGAAGACGAAGTTGTCGGACGGCAGCCCGGCGCTGTAGTGCACCAGCCGCGCCGGTACGAGCACGGGGTGGTCGTCGCGCAGGCAGTGGCCCCAGATCCAGGGGATGGGCCGGGCCGGGTCGAAGGGGTCCACCATGGGGTCGTCGCGGTACGTCTCCGGGGAGTACAGCCCGGTGCGCCGCGGGTCGACGACGGCGTTCTCGCCCCACTCGGCGGCGAGTTCGCCGAGCGAGGCGGTCACGGGGCGCAGGCCGCGGCGGGCGTGGGTGCCGGCGTAGCGCTCCAGGCCCTCCAGGTAGGCGAGGGTGCGGCTGGTGGCGTACGCGTCGGCCTGTCCGGAGAACGTGACGTCGTTGAGCCCGGCGTAGCCGCGGACGAAGGCGCTGCCGGAGATCGGCGCGGTGGTGGTCGACGCGGGGTTCAGGTGGGTGGTGGAGCCGAGGGCGCCGCAGACGGGGTTGGCGAGGGCCGCCTCGGGGAGGTCGAGGGCGGCGAGCGGGGTGACGCGGTAGACGTCGGGGGCCGGCTTCGGGGTGGGGGCGAGGTACATCCGGCCGTGCTCGGGCGCGTCGTCTGCGGGCGTGACGCAGGCGGGGCAGAGCGGTTCGGGGAGCAGCGGGAAGGTGGCGAGCGCCAGGGTGCCGAGGTCGACGCGGGTGACTTGGGCAAGACCGTCGGGCGAGCGCCGGCCGGCGACCGCCCGGCACACCGCCCACACGGCGTCGGCGGCGTGGTCGGTGAGCACCGGCCACGCGGCACCGCCCTCCGGGGCGAACCCGCCTTCCAGCGCCTCCCGTTCGGAGCGGGTACGCAGCCGCTGCCACCGCATCGCGAGGCACCGGCCGCAGGCGGGCCGCGGTGCGGGCGGTCCGCCTGCGACCGGATCCGGTCCGGCGCCCCAGGGGCCGACGAGCACCGCGCGGGAGGTGAGGTGCACGGTGGCGCCGGGGCGCTCGTCCGGCCACGGGTCGCGGCCGGGGTGCAGGGTGTCCGCGGCGCCGAGGGGGACGACGAGGGGAAGCGGGACGCCGGGTTCGCGGGTGGGCGGCAGGCCCTCCCCGGCCGCCCAGCGGCTCCGCAGCGCGTCCGCCAGCCAGGTCCTGGCCGCCTCGAACGGGCCCCGCGCTCCGGCCCGTACGGTCTCCGTCTGCTCCGCCGCCGTCGCCGTCATGTGCGGTCGCTCCAGCGGAAGACCCGGAACGCCACGGCGCCGAACACCGCGGCGAACGCCACCAGGCCGCCGCACGCCACCGCGATGTCCGCGCCGCCGCCGGCGTCGGTGAGCGCCGCCGACACCCCGTCGTTGAGGTGCCGCAGCGGCAGCACCCAGCTCATGGCCTGCATCCACGACGGCATGGCGTCCAGCGGGTAGAAGGAGCCGGACAGGAACGCCATCGGCACCATCAGGAAGTTGGCGACCGCGGCCACCGCCTCCGGGGTACGGGCG
Source organism: Streptomyces sp. CNZ287 (assembly GCF_007827615.1). Classification (NCBI taxonomy): domain Bacteria; kingdom Bacillati; phylum Actinomycetota; class Actinomycetes; order Kitasatosporales; family Streptomycetaceae; genus Streptomyces; species Streptomyces sp. CNZ287. The sequence continues at coordinate 110,669 of NZ_VISV01000010.1, forward strand.
TAGGAGCCGACGATCGCGCCCAGCGCCAGGAACGCCGTGATCCCCAGCACCAGCACCGGGATCGCCAGCGGCCAGCCCGCCGCCAGCTCCAGCCCCATGACGGGCAGCAGCGCCACCGCCACGAAGAGCACCGCCTGCACCAGCCCGATGCCCACCGCCAGCACGTACCGGGAGCCGAGCACGGCGGACAGCGGCGTCGGCGTCATCCGGATCACCCGCAGGATGTCGTCCCGGCGCCACTGCATCAGCACGAACCCGACGCCGAAGACGGCCGCGTTGCCCACGCCCCAGGAGAGCACCCCGGGCGCGATGTACGCGATGTAGGGCCGGCCGCTCTCCTCCACGTCCTGGCCGTGGAAGATCAGCCCGAAGACGACGAGGAAGAGCAGCGGGAAGGCGAAGGTGAAGAAGAGCGTGGTCTTGTCCCGGGTGTACGCCCGGTAGCCGGCCTCCGCCAGCGCGGAATAGGCACTCATGGCATCTCTCTCCGAGGGATCGGAAGGCGGAGGATGGCGGCGGTCACGTGTCAGTCCTGGCCGGTGAGCTGGAGGTAGACGTCCTCCAGGCTGGCGGTGCGGGTGCGCACCCCGTGCAGCCCGGCGGCCTTCTCCACGGCGGCCAGCACCGGACCGGCGTCCTCGGTGCGCAGCACCAGCGCGTCGGACTCGCGGGTGACCTCGGTGACGCCGGGCAGCACCCGGGCGTCCTCCTCGCTCAGCCGCTCCGCGGGCACCAGCAGCCACACCGACGTACCGCCGCGCGCGACCAGCCTGCCCGGGGTGTCCAGGGCGGTGATCCGGCCGCGGTTGATGATCGCGACGCGGTCGCACAGCGCCTCGGCCTCGTCGAGGTGGTGGGTGGTGTAGACGATGGTGCGGCCGGCCCGCTTGAGGTCCCGCAGCACCTCCCACAGGGCGCGGCGGGCCTGCGGGTCGAGCGCGGCGGTCGGCTCGTCCAGGAAGATCAGCTCGGGCGCGTGCACCAGCGCGGAGGCGATCGCGAGGCGCTGCCGCTGCCCGCCGGACAGGTTCTCCACCCGCACGTCCGCCTGCTCGGTGAGGCCGACGAGGGCCAGCGTGCGGTCGGCGGCGGCGCGTTCGGTCCCGTAGAGCGCGGCCATCGTCCTCAGGTGCTCGTACGCCGTGAGCCGGACGAAGAACGCCGAGGTCTGCGTCTGCACGCCCAGCCGCGGCAGCAGCGTCTTGTCCCGCGGCCAGGGCGCCCGGCCCAGCACCTCGACCACGCCGCCGTCGGCCTCCCGCAGGCCCTCCATGATCTCGATGAGGGTGGTCTTGCCCGCGCCGTTCGGGCCGAGGAGGCCGAAGAACTCGCCGCCGCGGACCGTGAACGACACCTCGTCCACCGCCCGCACGTCGCCGTAGCTCTTGCGCACCGCCTCCAGGCGGACGGCCGGGGGCCGTCCCCCGGGGGCGTCGGTGTCGGTCGTCACGGGGTTCTCCTTCTGAGGTTCCGCGCGGGGTCGGGGGGTCATCGGGCTACGCCGCCAGCACCACGGCGCGTACGAGCAGCACCAGCACCGCGGCCAGCGCCGCGACCGTCAGCACCGTCCCGGCCGCGTAGCCGGCGTAGACGGCGCGGGCGCGGCGCGGGTACGCGGCGGCGTCCGGGGAGCGGCGCAGGGCCAGGGAGAGGTACGTACGGCTGGACTCGGCGAGCCGCAGCCCGCGCAGGAGCTGCCCGGCGATGGTGTAGCCGTCGAGCGGCGGGAGCGGCACCAGCATCGCCGCGGCCTGGAGCACGCCGAGGAAGAGCAGGCCCGCGAGCCCGTCGCGGGTCGATCCCCCGGGCGCGAGCAGCCACCAGCACCAGAACGGCAGCAGGAACAGCAGGTTGGCCACGGCCCCGGCGCCCGCGACGACGATGCGGGCGCGGCGGCCCGCGAGGTACATGTAGTCGTCGACGGTGCAGTACATGATCACCACGGGCAGCCGCCAGCGCAGCCCGATCTCCCCGACCCGGCCGCCGTAGTGCCGGGCGGCGACGCCGTGTGCGAGTTCGTGCACCGCGGTGGAGAGCCAGAGCGCGGTGGCGACGGCCATGAGCAGCACGGGCTCGGTGAAGACGGCGGCGGCGCCGTCGACCAGTTCGCCGGCATGCAGGGCGAGCACCAGCAGCATCGCCCCGAGCGCCGCGAGCAGCAGGGTGCCCCAGACGCGGCCGAGGAGGAAGCCGGTGGCGCGGTGGAGCCGCCCCGCGGTGGCGTGGGCGTCGGCGACGAGCCGTACGCTGCCGGCGAGCGGCCCCCGGGACTTCTCCGGCGCCGGCTCGTCCCGGCGCTCGGGGCGGGGGGCGCCGTCGAGAAGGCCGCGGCCGCCGAGGAGCTGGAAGAGCCGGCTCCAGTGGGCGTCGCCGAGCCGCTTGCCGAAGGCGGCGGCGTACTCGCCGCCCAGCTCCGCGACCGTACGGGAGCCGTCCATCCGTACCATCAGGAACCGCTCGCGCGGCCCGACCTCGAAGGACTGCCCGGTCGCGGTGTCCTTGACCAGGTGCACGGTACGCGGCCCGTGCAGCAGCGCGTCGCTGACCAGCACCTCGGGCCGCAGCCTCGGCTGGTGGGCGGCGAGCGACTCCCGGGTGCTGCTCACCGCGCGCCCCCGGTGGCCGGCGCGGCGGCGCGCGCGTGCAGGGCCCGGGCCAGGACGTGGGAGAGGTACGCCTCGTCCTGGATCGTCACGTGCAGCCGGTTGTTGGTCATGTGCATGTACGGGGACAGCAGCCGCTCCAGCGCCTCGTCGGGGTCGTCGACGGGTTCGTCCTGGGTGCCGTCCCAGGACCGGAAGACCAGCTCGCCCCGGCCGGCCAGCTCCACCACCCGTGCGCGCAGCTCGTGGCAGTGCCCGGCCCAGCGGTCCAGCAGCCCGGGCAGCGTGCCCTCGCCCGCGGCGGCGGCGCGGATGCGGCCGTGCCAGGTGAGGAGGCCGGGGGCGACCTCGTCGGCCTTGCGCTCGTACTCGGCGCTGCCGATGAAGCCGGTGTCGGGGAACGCGCGGTGCCAGAAGGTGTAGTAGCGGTCGAGGAAGTCCGCGAGGCGGTCGTCCTCGGGCAGGAACGCGGTCGACATGATGAGCATGAGCTGCGCGGAGGTGCCGAGCAGCACGGTGCGCAGATGCAGGTTCTTGCCGCGCAGCGCGTCGCAGACCAGCTCGCTGGAGCGGGCGAAGTGCCACTCGGCGAGCGCGACGCCGGCCGGGCCGCCGTACTTGCCGTACTCGGGCTCGTACGGCAGCCAGGCGCGGGAGTTGTTGGGCCGCAGGTTCATGCGGCCGTCGGCGTCGGTGTAGGCGACGCGGTCCTCGGGGCGGAACTCGATGTCGAAGAGCTGGTTGTAGAACTCGTTGAGGAAGCCGGAGTCGACCTGGTAGAGCGCGGGGCGGTCGGCGAGGAAGGCGTCGACGGCACGTTCCGCGCGCGCCCGTACCTCCGCCTCCCGCCCCGGGGAGGAGGGGCGGAGGCGGAGGCGGACGTGGGGGCCTTCCAGCCAGTAGTTCAGGAAGAACCAGCCGTCGAGAAGGCCGTCGTCGTACAGCTCGCGGACGAGCGGACGGACGCATTGGAGGAGCAGGGGGACGGGGTTGGCGGCGTAGTAGACGTGGAGTGCCTGCCACTCGCCGGGAGGTGTGGTCCCGGCGGCGGGCGCTTGGGGCGCTTCGGGCGCGGGCTGGTCGGTCACGGGGTCTCCCCTTCTGCGGTGCCGATGCCGGTGCCGGGCGGCGCGGGGGCCGTCTCCACGGCCAGCTCCACGACGTGGCCGCCGTGTTCTGTCGTCAGGTACGGGCCGTCCTCGTCGGGCAGCGCCTCGCGGAACGTCACGCGCGCGGCGTCGCTGCGCAGCAGGCCCTCGAAGGCCAGCAGAGAGAGCGGGCTGTCGAAGTCGACGTACTGCGGCTTGGCGCCGGTCGCGCCGCGCGCCGCGTCGTCCTTGACCATGGCGTAGACCCGGGCGGGCAGCCCGTGCCCGCGCCGCCAGCGGTGCCAGGCCAGCAGCCACCCGGCGTCCCCCGTACCGGCGGCGCGCGGCGGGAGCGCGGTCGCCGGGGCGCGCCAGGAGCGGCGGGCGAGGACGAGGCGGCCGTGGCGTACGCGCGGGCGGTGGGTGACGCCGTCGTCGGGCTCGCCCTCGGGGACTCCGGCCCACACGTCGACCGGGGACATGGACGTCGGCGAGAGCAGGAGCAGGGTGCGGGGAATCTCGGGCAGCGCCAGCGGGACGAGGTAGCCGAGGTAGACCGGCACCACCTCGCGGCCCAGCCGCGCCGAGCGCAGCACCAGCCGGTCGGTCGCGGGGTCGTGCTCCAGGCTGAGGTCGTCCAGCGCGATGCGGTACCGCTCGGGCACGGTGCTGGTCTCGCCTGGGCAGACGATCTCGTAGTCGGTGAGCCGGCCGTGCAGGTTGAGGTTGCTGGTCACGGGGCCGCCGGTGACCTCGGCGAAGACGGCGCCCTCGGGCTGGAGCGCGCGGGCCCGGGTGCGGAGTTCGGCGGAGAGGGCGCCGTCGGCGCCGTCGAAGCAGTGGGTGAAGCGGCTGAACGGGAAGTGCAGCCCGCCGTACGAGCGGTTGAGCACCACCAGCGGCTCGGACCCGGCGAGCTGGACGTGGTGGCTGTGGAGCGCCGGCTCCGCGGGGAGCGCGGCCAGTTCGGCGGCGACGGAGTCGAAGAGGCCGGTGCCGAGGACGAGTTCGGCGCCGCCGCGGGGGTGCTCCGCCCAGCGGGCCCGTACCCCGGCGTGGAACGCGCGCCGTGCGGCGTCGACCGCGCGGAGCTGCGGCAGGCCGAGCCAGTTCTCCTCCGGTACGTACGCCCCCTGCGCGTCGAACGGGGTGCGGCGCGAGGTGAACGACAGGTACTGGTCGAAGAAGTCCTCGTGGAAGTCGTGGATGAGCTTCAGCAGGTCGGTGCAGCGCCCGCCGGTGCCGTAGCGGGCGAGGAAGAACCCGCGCAGCGTCAGCCGCTGCGGCAGCGTCAGGTCGAACGCGGGCAGCACCCGCTCCACGGCGGCGAGCGGCCCGGCGAGGGCGTCCACGAGCCCGGCGGCCTGTGCGGTGCCGGGCCGTCCCTCGCCGGCCGCCCGCCCGGTGCCGGGGGCCGTCACCTCCGGCGCCGTCGTGTCCTCGTACAGCACCGTGCGCGGCACCCGGGGCCGCGCCACGCCCAGCTCCCGCTGCACGTCCGCCAGCCGCCGCCGCAACTCGCCCAGCAGCTCGCGCCGTTCGGCGGGACCGGCGGCGGGATACCTGGCCAGCAGCTCCGCCGGCCCCTCCAGCGCCGCCGCGACGTCGTCGGCCCAGGGCCGCTCCAGCCCGCGCAGCGCGCGCTGGAAGGCGCCGAGGGGGTCGGTGTCGTGGGCGCGCAGGTCGAGGCACGGCACGCGGACCATGCCCACGTCGAGGAGCGCGGCGAGGTACGTGTCGACGGCCTCGCGGTCGGCGTCCAGGTCGGCGCCGAGCCAGTCGGCCAGCTCGCCGTAGCGGACGGTCTCCCGCTTCTCCAGCAGCCCGAGCATGCGCTCCAGCACACCGCTGCGGCGCAGGAAGAAGAGCTGGTCCTTCACGGTGTCGAAGGTGACGGCGGTGTCGTCGTCCCCCGCGGTCACCCACCGGCGCACGTAGCGCACGCGGTCCTCGTCGCGGCCCCAGCCGGGCGCGGGCGCGACGGGGAGGTCGGCGCGGCGGCGGGGGTCGGCGAGCACGGCGTCGGCGAGGCGGCCGACGGCGAGGACGTTGAGGCGCGGGTGGCTGCGGGGGGTGTAGGGGCCGGTGATGCGCAGGGGCGCGCCCCCGGCCGGGGCGGAGTCCGTGAGGCGGCCCAGCGCGACCGACGTGAAGGCGGCGAACGGGCTCGTCTTGCACGCCGTGCGGTAGAGGTAGGCGAGCAGCGAACGCTCCACCTTCCGCGTCCGCTTGTCCGCGCGCGCCGGGTCGGAGGCGGCGAAGGCGTCGAGCTGGGCGTCGAGCAGGGGCGAGGCCAGCAGCACGCCGCCGCGCAGCCGGTCCTCGCCGAGCACGGCGCGCAACGCGCCTCGCGTACGCAGCAGTTCGCCCGTGAACAGCTCCTCGCCCGCCGCCAGGTCGTCGTCCAGCCGGGCCCGCAGCTCCAGCCAGCCCCGCAGCACCTCGGCGACCTGCGGCGCCAGCCCGCCGACGAGCGCGAGCACGGCCGCGGGGTCGGCGGGGCGCCGCCCGTTGAACACCTCCCGGCGCAGCCGCAGCAGGTCGCGCCGCACCTGCTCGTCGTCCCGTCCGGCGACGAGGTCGTGCAGCCGGTCGCCCAGCGGCCCGGCGCTCTTCGCGAGCCGGGCCTCGGCGGCGAGCACGCCGTCCGCCCAGTCCCGTACGGCGGGCGACCTCAGGGCCCGTACGGTATCGGCCGGCAGCCCGGCGATGCGGGCGAGGAACCGCGGGCCGAGGGAGGGCGCGGTGCGCACCGCGCTGTCGGCCGGAGCCGTCGTCGTTGCCATTCCCGCCCCCTCAGGCGATCTCGAAGCGGAAGTCGGCCGCGCCGCGCCGCTCGTGGCCCAGCATCATGATCAGCAGCGGCATCTCGTCCGTCTCCAGCAGCTCGAACCGCTCGCGGTACGCGATGTTGTCGAAGCCCAGCGCCACCCCGCAGCCGACGTCCAGCGCCGCCGCGGCGGTGTACGTGGCCTGGGCGACGCCGCCGATCAGCGCGTTGACCAGGCGATAGCCGCGGTCGCCCACCGCGTCCAGCACGCTGTGCGTGCGGACCGTGGGCACGAGGACGGCGGCGGCCTGCTCCAGGTTGTAGTTGGCGAGGAAGTAGTTCTCCTGGAGGAACGCGCCGGGCGGCTCCGCCGAGACGCACCGCAGCGCGCCGGGGTCGCCGTCCGGCACGTACGCGTACGTGCCGGGCTCCACCCCGGCCACGTGGTTGACCAGCGCGTACATCGTGACGAGACCGTCCGCGCCCGCCGCCGCCGCGTCCCCGCCGAGCCGGGCGCCGCCCGCGGCTGCGGCCAGGCAGGACGTCAGATGGGCGCCGTCCAGCGGCCGTTCGGCCGCGAACCGGCCGAAGCTGCTGCGCCGCGCGCGCAGCGCCCCGCGTACGTCCCGGGCCAGCGGCGCCCGCCGCGGCAGCGGCGTCTCGGGCCGCCCGGCCACGGGCGCGGCGGCCGCGGCGGCGAGCGCGCCCGGGGCGGGGCGGGCGGTGGCGTCGGCGGCGGTGGCGCGCTGCATGGCGGTGAGGGCCTCGAAGTCGAGGACGGTACGGGAGCGTTCGCGGTCGCGGTGGCGGACGGAGACCTCCGGTGGCGGCGCGGGCAGCGGCGCGGCGGGGGCGCCGTCCCCGGGCCGCGCGGCGGCCCCGTACCCCGCCCAGGGCAGCGGTACGACGGCGAAGATCCCCTCCTCGTCGCCCGCGACCCCGAGCAACCGCGCCAGCCGCTCCTCGTCGAACCAGAGCGCGGGCTCCAGCGCCGTCCCCCGCGCGCCCGCCCACGTCCGCCAGGTGCCCAGCAGCGCGCCCACGTCCATGCTCACGGCGTGGAAGGAGAAGCTGTTGTACTTGAAGGAGTTCTGCCAGTACTTCACGCCCAGCACCAGGAACTGGTCCGTCTCGGGACCCGGCGCCCCCTCCCCCAGCGCCTCGCGCACCACGCCGCTGACGTCGCCGGTGAGCAGCCGGCGCAGCGCGTGGTGGCGGGGCGAGTAGTGGTGCACGCCGGGCGGTACGGGCGCGGAGGGGCCGCTGACCCAGTAGACGGAGACGGGATACAGCCCGCCGCCGGAGGCGGTGCCGCGGGACCAGTTGGCGAGCGGGTAGAACGGCAGGGCGCCCAGGTCCGTGTTGGCCTGCACGCCGAGGCGCCGTCCCACCAGCCCGTACGAGTCCCGCAGCAGCCCGGCGAGCAGCCCGAGGTCGAACGCCGGCCCCCCGCCGCCCGCGGGGGTCAGCAGCCCGCGCTCGACGGTGGCGTACGCGGGGTAGGCGGGCCCGGCGGGCAACGGCAGCCGGTCCGTACCGGGGTAGTGCTTGGTCTTGCGGGGACCGTCCGCCCAGTCGGGCACGAAGTCCACCGGCTCCATCGGCACCCGGCCGCGATGCATGATCGCGGTCGCGTATCCGTGGGCGTATCCCATCGTCTGCTCCTTCTCCGGGTGGTGGCTTCGGCGGTTCGCGGGGTTCTCGGGGTTCTCGGGCCGGTCAGGGGAACGGGTGCGGTGCGGGGTTCAGCTCGGCGTCGGCGAGGTCGTGGTCGCGGAGGCCGGCCTCGCGCAGCCCGGTGCGCAGCCGGGGCATGCGCAGCGCCCGCTGCCGGGACCAGCCGAAGTCGATGGGCAGCAGCCCCGGTACGAGCACGCTTACCGTCCACAGCCCCCGCTCCCGCTGCTCGGGCAGGGTCTGGTCGACGACGATCACCTCGAACCCGGCCTCCGCGACCGCCGCCACGCACGCGGCGGCGTCGTCGGCGAGGTCGTCGGAGACGGGCAGGGTGCGGGTGCCGTAGCGCTCGTGCAGCGGCACGGGCGGGCGGTCGGCCCCGAGGAGGAAGTCGGCGTGCCGGGCCATCTCCGGCAGCCCGTAGACGAGCGGGTGGTCGTGGAGGGCGGCGACCCGGCCGAAGTCGGCGGCCATCGCCTTCAGCCTGACCTCCTCGCGCTCCGTACGGCCCGCGAGGTTGACGGCGTCGGTGGCGATCTCGTCCAGCGCGGAGGCGAGCGCCGCCTCGGGGTCGAGCCCGGCGCCGGCGCCGAAGCACATCCGTCCGGGACCGCCGTCGTAGCGCTCGGCGACGCCGGTGACGACGGGGATGGGGAAGGTGAGCGCGGCGTCGAAGAACCGGGCGCGGTAGCCGTACATCTCCAGCCGCGCGACCATCTGCCGGGTGGCGGGGCGGGTGGCGGAGGCGGGGTCCAGCTCGGTCAGGGGCTGCTGCCCGTACCAGGCGAGGAGGAAGGCGTCGCGCTCGACGACCTCCATGAGCCCGTAGTAGACGGCCTCGGCCGCGGAGCCGCCGGAGGCGCAGCCGTTGGAGCTCTCCTGCACGAACCGGTCGGCGAGCCCGGGGGTGTGGTAGTACGTCAGCACCTCGGGTACGAGCAGGGGGCGGTCCCCGGTGAGGGAGTGGCCCCAGACCCAGGAGATTTCGCGGTCTGCCGTGAACGGGGCAATGCCCGTCGCGGCGTGGAACTCGGGGGCGTAGAGCCCGCAGCGGCTGGGGTCGAGGGCGGGCCGCCCGGCGGCGGTGAGCTGGTCGAGACTGGCCCGCACGGTGGTCGCGCGGGCGCGCGGGCGCATGCCGGCGTAGCGCTCCAGGCCCTCCAGGACGCCGATGCGCAGGCTGTCGCGGAAGGTGTCGGCGTGGCCGCCCCAGAAGGTCTCGCGGAGGTAGTCGCCGGAGCGGAGCGAGAAGCAGCCGATGGTGGCGGAGGTGGAGGTGGACGACACGTCGAGCACGACGGTGGGCCCGAGGGCGCCGCAGACGGGGTTGGCGAACGCGGCGATGGGCAGGTCGTAGTCCGCGAGCGCGCGGGTACGGAAGGCGCCGGGGCGGTACTTGGGGGACGGCGCGAGGTCGAGGACGGCGGCGTCGGCGGAGTCGCGCTCGCTGGGGCCGCAGCGGGGGCACTCGGGGTCGGGGACGAGGGGGTAGCGGCGGACGGTGAGGTCGCCGAGGTCGAGCTGGTGGACGTGGGGGAAGGGGGCGGGGCGGGGTTCGGCGGTGGGGAGACCGCCGGCTGCGCGGGGGGCGGAGGCATCGCGAGCGGCGGTGTCCTCACGGCGGTCACCGGTCTCACGGCGGGCGGTGGTCTCACGGCGGGCCGCGGAGACGGCCTCGGCCACGACACCGGCGAGCGCCTCGGCGGCGAACGGTCCCCAGTGCGGGGGCACCCCGGCGGCCCCGGTGTCACCCCCGAGTTCGACGGCCTCGCGCAGTTGCCGCGACCGCGCGGCCTGCCACCGCCGCTCCAGACACCGCACGCACCCGCGCCGCCCGGACGTCGCGAGCGGCCCGACGACGGCGTGCCGCCCGTAGATCCGTACGGGCACCGCGTCCGCGGACGCCGCGGCCCTACGGCCCGGCGGCTCACCGCCACCGGCACCACCCCGGCCGGCCACCGGCTCCGCGAAGGCGTTCGTCAGGCCCAGCGGGGCCACGTCCACCCCCGGAGGCGCGGCAAGCAGCGCCGACAAACGGTCGCCCAGGTCCGCGGCCAGTGCCTCGCACCCGGCGGTCCACGCGTCAGTCGTCGGCACCGGCGAGCTCCGTGGTCAGCAGCACCCGGGCGGTGTACAGGCCGGCCGAGCGCAGGTCGGCCGGGGTGGTGTCCCGCCACAGCACGTCGCGGCCCGCCGCGCGGAGGCGGTCCAGGACCGCCGGGAACGTCACCGGGCCGCCGTCCCCGCCGTCCCCGCCGTCCCCGCCGGACGGCTGTATCGCCCCCGGCGCCAGGTCCGGCAGCAACTCGTCGCCCGTGTCCGGCGCCGCGCCCGTCTCCGCCGCCACCTGCACCTGCCCCAGCAGGTCACGCAGCGCCGCGACCGCCGCCCCCGCGGGGGTGAACGACGCCCCCACCGCCCAGCGCGCGCCCACCCCGGGCTCCCGGGCCAGCGCCACCGACACCCCGCTGCGCTCCGGCTCCCCCAGGTCCAGCAGCTCCACCGGCACGCCCAGCGTCTCCGCCGAGCGGGCCAGGAACACCCACTCCGGGTCATCCGACGTTGGCTGCGCGCGGACCGGGGTAGCCCCGTGACCACCCCGAGCCGCGCGCAGCAACGCCTCGTGCGCCAGCGCCGACAGCAGGGCGTGCCCCGCCGCCTCGCCCGCGCACTCCCCCGCACCTGTTCCCCACGAACCGCGCAACACCAGGCCGTCCCGGTTCGCCGCCCCCGAGGGGCTCAACGCCGCCGCGGGCACGGCGACTTCGTCCTTCGTCAGCAGCGAGGTGACCCGCGCCCACGCCGTCACCCCGTCCGCCGTGACCCCCGTGCCGCCGGAGGCCACCAGCGCCCCGGGCTCCAGCCGCCGCAGCCTCGCCGGGAGTTCCGGCAGCGGCCGTACGGGCGCGGCGTACTCGGCGTAGAGCGCCGCCGCCGCGCGCAGCCCGCGGCCGCGGGCGCCCGCCAGATGGTGCACGTCGAAGGCCGAGACCAGCCGCGTGCCGCCGGCCAGCGGCACCTCGATGCGGCTGACCTTCAGCGGGGTCTGCGTCAGCTCCTCGTCACGGTAGCGGGTGAAGACGCCGACGTGCGGCCGGATGAGCGCGTCACCGAGCCGGTTGAGCCCGGCGACCAGTTCCTCCGCGTCGCGGGCCGTCTCCACCGTCACCGGCTCCGCGACCGTCAGCTCCTCGGGCCGCAGTTCCGAGCCGCCGTCCGCGCCGGGCCCCGAAGCCGGTTCCGCGCACCGCGGGCAGCGCGGGTGCGGGCGGAGCGGCTCGGCGACGACGTCGAGGGAGTCGAGGTCCTGGATGAGCACCTGGCCCTCGGTCTCCGCGGGCAGCGCGCCGGTGGCGGTACGGAAGACCTCGTACGCGAGCAGGTTGCCGACCATCGCCGCGACCGGCCCGGTCAGCGCACCGCCCGCCGGCACCGCGGCCGGCTCGGCGACCCCCGCCAGCTCCGCGAGGAGCGCCGCCGCGGCCGCGGGGTCCGTGGTGTCGCCGAGGCGCAGCAGGGCGCAGCCGAGGCAGCCGGCGGTCAGCCCGCCGGAGCGGGGGCCGACGACGACGCGGTCGCCGAACGTCCAGGCGGGGATGAGGAGCTGGCCTTCGGCGAGACCGGCCCGCAGCAGCTCGTGGGTGCGGGCGGGTGCGTCGGCGCCGGTCACGACGAGCACCTGGTACGAGCCGAGCGCGCCGGCGTCGACGGCGTCGAGCGCGGCCGGGGCGCCCGCGGCGGTCAGCTCGTCGGCCTCGGCGAGCGCCGCCTCCGGCCGCTCCTCGGCGGCGACCGCGGCGAGCCCGTTGCGGATCAGCCCCAGCACGCACCAGCGCGCCGCCTCGCCCGTGCCGAGAACCGCCACCCGGGTGCCGCGGAAGCGGGCGAAGCGGGCCGCGGCCTCGTCCACGTAGTGGTCCACGTACGCGATCTGCGCCGCGAACCGCTCCGCGACCGCGGCCGGCGGACCCGGTTCGGCGGCCGGCGCGGCGTCGCGGGCGAAGTCCCGCTCCACCAGCGAGCCGACGAGTTCCGCGACCATCGCCCGCTGGGGCGCGCCGAGTCCGGCGCAGATGTCGGTGAGCGGGCGGCTGCCGTCGAGGTGCGGCACGATCAGGGAGGCGAAGCGGTACGCCGTGCGTCCGGTCAGGTGGAAGCCGCCGTCGGCGTTGTGGAACAGCACGCCTCCGGGGGTCTGGGTGAACAGCACGTCCCGGCGCAGCCTGGGCCGCATCGCGGCGAGGTCGTCGAACGCTCGTGGCATCCCTCTCACACCTTCTGTCTCGGCTGACTGGTCCGGTTCGACTGGGTCGACCGACTGGGCTGGCTGGGCGAGTTGGCGAAGCCGGCCGGGCCGGGCTGCCCGGCCCGGCCTGCCGGGCCGGGCGGAGGGACGTGGCCCGGCCGGCCGCCCTGGCCCGTTTGCGGGCCGGACTGGCCGGACGGACCGGACTGAGCGGGGTGGCTGGACTGACCGGTCCGGCCCGGCGGAGCGGGCCGACCCGCCGTACCGGCCTGGCCGGGCGCTCCGGCACCCCCCGGCGTACCGGCCGGGCCCCGCGCCTCGCCTTCGCCGGCCTGCCCCGCCACCAGCCGCGCGTGCAGCCGCAGCAGCGGATGCGGGTGGTACGGACCCGGCGGGCCGTCCTCCACCAGCCCCGCGTCCGCGAGCCGTTCGAGCACCGCCTCGCACTCCGCCACCGGCAGCCCCAGCACCGCCGCGCCGTCCGCCGCGTGCCAGCCGGGTCCGCCGAGCGCGCCGAGCGCGACGTACGCCGCCGCGAGGTCGGGGTCGAGCCGGGCCAGGGCCGCGTCGAACAACTCCACCACCGACATCCGCGGGTGGCCGCTGAGCGACAGCCGGCCCAGCGGGTCGTCTGCCAGCCAGCGGGCGCAGTCGCCGAGCCGCAGCGCCGGCCGGGTGCCGAGCCGGGCGGCGGCGATGACCAGCGCCAGCGGGTGGTGGCCGCACACCGCGGCCAGTTCCTCCGCGCCGCTCGGCTCGTCGGCCACCCGCTCCGCGCCCAGCACCGCCGTCAGCAACTCCCGCGCCTCCGCCCCGTCCAGCGGGCCGAGCCGGTGGACCCGTACGCCGTGGGTGGCGACCAGCCCGGCGAGCCCCAGCCGGCTGGTGAGCAGCACCCCGTGCCCGGGTACCGCGGTCAGCACGTCGCGGGCCTGCGCCGCGTCGACGACGTCGTCCAGGATCAGCAGCGCCCGCGGTCCCGAGCCGGCGTCCGGCGTGCCCAGCCGCGCGGCGAGTTCGCCGACGACCTCCGCGGCGGCGCGCGGCGAGCCGTCGGGCGCCGCCATGGGGACCAGCGTCCGGCCGCCGGGGAAGTCGTCGCGTACGAGGTGCGCCACCTGCTGGGCGAGGGCGGTCTTGCCGATCCCGGGCCCGCCGCAGACGAGTTCCGCCACCGGCGTACCCGCGCCTTCCGGCGCCGCGGTCAGCCGCCGCCGCAGCGTCGCCACCGCCTCCGCCCGCCCGGTGAACCACGGCACCGGCGGCAGCCCCGGCGGTTCTGCGACCGGCGCGGGCGCGGCCGGCGTCCCGGCCGGGAGCCCCGCCAGCGCGGGCGGTTCGCTCGCCGGGCCCAGGTCCTCGCCGCGCAGGATCGACAGCTCCAGCCGCTGGAGCGCGGCCGAAGGACCGACGCCGAGGCCGTCCGCGAGGTACGCCTTGAAGCTGCGGTACTCCGCAAGCGCCTCCGTCTGCCGCCCGGTCCGGTACAGCGCCTCGATCAACTGCTCCCGGAACCGGCCGTGGTCGGGATGCGCGCGGGTGACGCTCCACAGGTCCACGAGCGCCTGCCCGCACAGCCCCAGCTCCAGCCGCAGGTCGCACAGCCGCTCCACGACCCGCAGCCGCTCCTCCAGCAGCCGCGGCACCTCGTCGCGGTGGATGGCCTCCGACCGCACGTTGGCCAGCACCCCGGTCTGCCACAGCGCCAGCGCCCCCTGCAGCGCCCCCATCGCCGCCTCCGCGGAGAGGCCCGGCTTCTGCGTGCGGCGTACCCGCTCGCGGAACTCGACGAGGTCGAGGGAGCGCCCGCCCGCGGTGATCCGGTAGCCGCCGGGCACCGCCTCGATGGGGGTGTCGACCACCTCGTGCCTGGTGAAGAGCCGCCGCAGCCGCAGCACGCAGGTCTGCAGCGCGGCCCGCGCGGTGGCGGGCTGCTCGTCGCCCCAGACCATGCGCTGGAGGTAGTCGACGGAGACGATGGAGCCCGCGTTGAGCAGCAGGGCGGCGAGCAGGTTGGCCGGCTTGGAGGGGTGCAGGACGACGGTCTCGCCGCCGTCGGTGATGCTCAGCGGCCCGAGCAGTTGGAACCGCACCGCGCTCACCGGCGCCCCCGGGGGCCGGCACAGCCGTGCGACGGGGGTGCGGGCGAGGGCGTGGTCCGGGTCGTCATGCGAGGCCACCTGTGTCCTGTCTGGGGGATCGGACGCCCGCGACGCTACCCACGTGAACCCCCCTCCCGGCAGGGCGGAAGCTGTCATGAACCTGCATCGGCGCGCGCAGCAAGCGGCCAGATCCCCCCGAAGCGGGACCCCGGCCAACCGCCCGCCAACCGGTGTCCAACCGCGGGTCTACCGCGTGCCTGGGGTCTGTCCCGCGCCCGCCGTGTCCCCTGCGGCGGGACCGCGTGCGGGAGGGGTCCCGGGGCTCCCGGGATACAACGGAGCCGATGGGCCACCGGGCTCCGGCCGTACGGCCGTACGGCCGTACGGAGGCTCCGCGAGCGCAGAGGGGCAGGGGGAGAGGGGGAAGCGTGCCGATGGCGGCATACCGGACGACGGGCGGCGCGACCGGCGCGCGCGGCCCCTTGCTCACCCCCGGGCAGCGGGTCCACGACGGGCTGGTGGTGGACCGCAGGCTGGGCGAGGGCGCGTTCGCCGAGGTGTACCGCGTACGCCACCACGTGCTCGGCCGGCAGGCGCTCAAACTCTTCAAGCACGGCGCCTCCCCGGGCGCCCACGTCAGCAGGCTCGACGAGGCGCGCATCCTCTCCACCCTCGGCCACCCGAACATCATCCGGGTGTTCGACGCCGGCACCGTGGACACGGCGGACGGCGTGCGCGGCTACTTCACCATGGAGTACGCCGCCGGGGGCAGCCTGCACCGACTGGTCCGCAGCCACGGCGGCTTCGTCCCCGTCCCCCAGGTCGGCGCCGTGCTGCGGCAGGTGGCCGACGGCCTGTCGGTCGCCCACGGGCGGCGGCAGCCGGTCGTGCACCGGGACCTGTCGCTGGCCAACGTCCTCGTCGCGTACGACGAGTCCGGACTGCGGGTGAAGGTGGGCGACTTCGGGCTGGCGCGGGAGACCGACCCGGTCACGCGGGCGGCGAGCGCGCAGGGCACGGTCGCGTACATGCCGCCCGAAGTCCTCATCCGCGGGCGCGGCTACTCGGCCGCCGGGGACGTGTGGGCGCTGGGCACGATCGTCTACTACCTGCTCACGAACCGCTTCCCGTACGACGCGGACGACCCGGCGCGGGGATTCTCGCCGGCGCGGTTCGAGCAACCGCTGCGCCCGCCGGGCGACTTCAACGACGACGTGGACGCCGCGCTGGAGTGGCTGGTGGCGGAGATGCTGCGGGTCGACCCGGCGGAGCGGCCGGCGATGCGCGAGGTGGCGGAACGCGCCGTACTCCCGGGGCACCCGGCGGCGCCGCCCGCGGAGCGGCCGCCCGCGCCGCCGCCCGCGACGGCGGCCCCGTCCGCGGACGATCCCGTCCGCGCCGCCATCGCGCTCTCCCGCGTTCCCGGCCGCCTGGCGGACGCGGCCGACCAACTCGAAGCCGCCCTCAGCCGCCGGCCCCGCCTGCGGGAGCGGCATCTGACCCGGCTCACGACCTGGCGTAGAGGAGTCGTTCAGTGAAGGAGTCCCCGGCCCGCTTCGCGGACCTGGCGGGCCTGCGGCTGTACCGCAGGAACATCTTCGCGGTCACCGGACTGCCCGTGGCCGCCCAGGGCCCCGCGGTACGGCGGCACAGACAGCGGCTGGACGCCCGGCTCGCGGTCGAGGAGACCTGGGCGGGAGACGCCGCCGCGCCCGCGCCGGGCGGGTACCGTAGGGAGGAGGTCCGGCACGCCTTCGAGGAGTTCCAGGACCCGCGGCGCCGGCTCGTGGACGAGCTGCTGTGGTTCTGGCGGGACGCCGACCTCGGCTGCGGCTGCGCCCCCTCCACGCACCGGCGGCACGACGAGGCCGTACGCCTGCACAGCCGGGCGATCGAGGCGGAGACCGGCGGCGCCGGCCCGCGGGGCGACGGGCCCGACGGGCTCTGGACCGCCGCCGCGACGGCCTGGGCGTCGGTGCTGGACAACCCCGACCTGCGCGGCCACGTCGCCCACCGCATCACGGCCCTGGCCGACCCGCGGCTCGACGGCTACTCCCCCGACGACTTCCTGGCCGGCGTCCCCGGGCTGCTGCTCTCCCCGTTCGGCGAACTCGCCGACGACCGGTCCGCGCGGCCGCGGCTGGCGAAGGTCAGCGCCGGCTGGTCGGCGTACCCGGTCTTCGCGACGCCGCTCCCGGACGTCTTCGAGAACACCGTCGAGCAGTCGGTCGACCGGCTCAAGGACGCGCTGCGGACCGCGGGCGAGCGGCACCAGGCGGGTGAGCACGCGGACGCGCTCGCGGCCCTGGAGCAGCGGGTGCTGCCGGCGTACGACGAGTTCGAGTCGCTGAAGGGGTTCGTCTCGGAGTCGCGGTCCGAGGAGATGGCGCACACGGTCACCGTGGCGCTGAACAACGTCGCGCTCGGCGTCTGCGAGGCGGGCCTGCAGAAGCCGTTCCGGAGCGAGCTGATCGAGGTGATGGAGCACGCGAGCCGGATCGCCCCGCGGCGGGACAAGGCGCAGATCGACCAGAACCTGGCGGCTGTACGGCAGGGCCGCGCGGGCGCGGGGGCCGCCCAGCAGTTGAAGCCGAGCGAGTGCGCGGGGTGCGTCGTCCTGCTGCTGGCGATCATCGGCGGAATCGTCGGAGGGATCACCGCGGGAGCCCCCTGGGCGGTCGGCATCATCGTCGGCGGCTTCGTGCTCGCCGGGATGTTCGCCTCATGAACCCGTTACGCACCGAAGGAAGGGCTCCGATGACACAGCACGCCCGCCACCGGGCGAGGGGGCGACTCGGCGCCGCGCTCGGACAGTGGCGCCAGCCGCCCGAGTTCCGCGTTCCGCCGCCGCAGCTCGACCCGGCCCAGACGGCGTGGGTCGCGGAGGTGCTGGCGGAGGTGGAGGCGGCGGAGGCGCTGGCGGCTGCGGCGTCGTCCGCGGACGCCGGAACGGACACGGACGCCGGGACGGACGCGGCGGGGACCGGTGCGGCCGGCGCCGCCGGCCCGGCGGCCACCGGCGCAGGGGCCGGCGCCGGCGCGCTGGTCGGCGCGGCCACCGGCATCTGGCGCGCGCTGCGCAAGCTCGACCAGGACGCCGGCACGCTCTCCCCCGCCGATCTGCGGCAGGTCAGGCTCCAGGTCCGCGCCAGCCGCCAGGCGCTCGCCGAGGACGGGCTGGAGATCCAGGAACACGACGGCGAGCCCTTCGACACCGGTCTCTCCCTGGAGGCGCTGGTCTTCCAGGAGGACCCGGAGCTGACCCGCGAGGTCGTGCTGGAGACCGTACGGCCGTCCGTCTACTTCCGCGGCCGGCGCATCCAGATGGGCCAGGTCATCGTCGGCAGGCCCCCGCAGGACCCCGGTGACGAGACGACCAAGGAGACCCCGGAGTGAGCGAGACCATCGACTACGGCATCGACCTCGGCACCACGAACAGCGCGATCGCGGTGGCGGAGGACGGCGGCGTACGCATCGTCAAGAACAACGAGCAGTGGGACTACTCCCCCTCCGCCGTCTACATCCCCAAGAAGGACATCGTCCACGTGGGCCGGCGGGCCAAGGAGCGTACGGAATCCGACCCGGCCAACGCCCACTCCGAGTTCAAGCTGGAGATGGGGGTGGCGGGGGCGGCGCGCCGGTTCGAGCGCGCGGGGCTGTCCCTCACGCCCGAGGAGCTCTCCGCCGAGGTGCTGAAGTCGCTGCGGCAGGACGCCGCCGCCGAGACGGGATACGCGCCGGAGGTCGCGGTGATCACCGTGCCCGCGGCCTTCGCCCTCAACCAGAACACGGCCACCTCCGAGGCCGCCGCCCTGGCCGGGCTCAGCGAGCACTGCCCGCTGGTGCAGGAGCCGACCGCCGCCGCCATCGCGTACGGCGTGCAGGACACCTCGGACTCCGCCCACTGGATGGTCTTCGACCTCGGCGGCGGCACCTTCGACGCGGCCGTGATGAGCAAGCGCGACGGCGAACTCCAGCTCATCCAGCACGCCGGCGACCCGTACCTCGGCGGGAAGCTCATCGACTGGGCGGTCGTCGACGACCTGCTGGCCCCCGCCGTCCGGCGCGACCTGGGGCTGCCGGACTTCAACCGGAGCAACCGCCGCTGGCTGGGCAACTTCGCCAAGCTCAAGGCGGAGGCGGAGAACGCGAAGATCGCGCTCTCCCGGATGGACAAGATCGACATCGCCTGCGACCTGGACGACGGCAGCGGCGACACCGAGAACTTCGAGTTCACCCTCACCCGGGGCGCGCTCGACGACCTCGCGCTCCCCTTCTACACCCGTGCGATCAAGCTCTGCCGGGAGGCGCTGGCCGAGAGCGCGCTGCGCCCCGACCACATCGACCGGCTGCTCCTGGCCGGCGGCTCGACGCTCAGCCCGGGGCTGCGGGCACTGCTCACCGACCGGTACACCGGGCTCGGCATCGAGGTGGACCACAGCCAGGACCCGACGACGGTGGTGGCCCGCGGCGCGGCGGCGTTCGCCCGTACCGTACGGCGGCCGCGGAAGGTGCGGGCGGCGGCGCCGGGCGCGTTCGCGGTGGAGCTGAACTACCCCGCGCAGACCGTCGACACCACGGACATCCCCGTGTCGGGGAAGGTGACCAGCGGCAGCACGGTGGACTTCACCCGGTACGCCGTCGTGCTCGCCAACCCGGACGGACAGCCGCCGTTCCGCGGCCCCCGTACCGCGCTCTCCCAGGACGGCACCTTCTACACCGAGGTCGCACTCACGGCCGGCGCCACGTCCCGCTTCACCGTCGAGCTGACCGACACCTCCGGTACGCGGCAGAAGCTCGCCGGCGGCACCCTGGCGATCACGCACGCGAAGGTGGTTCCCGGCGAGGCGGTGCTGACGGGCACCCTCGGCATCGGCCGGGCCGACGGCTCGTTCGACCCGCTGCTCCGCAAGGGCACGACGCTGCCCGCCATGGTGACGAAGATCTACCGCACCACGATCCCGCTGCACCGCTCGGAGCCGGACGCGGTGATCCGTATCCCGCTGCTGGAGGGCGAACGGGCGCGCGCCGAACGCAACACGCGGGTGGGGCAGTTGGAGATCCGGCCGCGGGACGTCCGGATCGACCTGCCGGCGGAGAGCGAGGTCGAGGTGACGTTCGAGATCGAGGCGAGCAGCAGGGAGGCCCTGGTCACCGCCCATATCCCGCTGGTCCAGCAGCAGTTCGAGGCGACCATCAACCGCACCGAACTCCGCGCGCCCGAGCAGCACGAGCTGGCCGGCCGGCTGCGGGACCTGGAGCAGCGGCTGCGCGGCCTGAAGGACGACGCGGCGTCCGAGCACGCGGAGCAGGCCGGGGCCCGGCTGCGGAAGCTGGAGGAGCACCGCCCGCTCACGCAGCTCGGCAGGGAGGTCGAGGCCGCGGACGTGGACACGGGCGCGGCGGTGACGAGCGAACGCCGGATGCGCGATCTGGAGGCCGAACTCGACGACATCGAGGAGGCCATCGAGATCCCCGGCCTCGAACGCCGGCTGTGGGACGTGCTCGGCGCGTGCGAGGGCATCATCACGCAGGTCGGCGGGACCCCGGCCGACCGCAGGGAGCTGGAGAACCTGCGCGGGCGCGCGAGCGCACCGGACGGGGACGCGACGCCGGCGGAGCTGCGGAAGCTGGTGAAGCGGGCGGAGGAGTTCCAGGTGGAGCTGCTGCGGCGGACGGACGAGTGGGACTTCGTGGTGTTCAACGCGCTGGTGGAGATGCGCGACTCGATGCACCCGAGCCATCAGGCGGACGCGGCGATCCGCGACGGCAGGAGGGCGATGGCGGTGGGCGACCGGGGGGCGATCGCGGCGGTGAACCAGCGGCTGCGGCGGCTGCTGCCGCCGGAGGCGGCGGGGAACGAGCTGGGGAGGAAGGAGGGCGGGGTCAGGTGAGCACGGACACGCGCACGACGACGGCGGGCGAGGGCGGTACGCCGCCTGGCGATACGTCCGCGGGCGGCAGCCCCGCACCGGCGGCCGGCACCTCACCCCCGGCGTCGAGCACGCTGCGGGCGGCCCTGCTGGTGGCGCGGGTCCGTACGGCGACGCGGGCGGGCGACCTGGACGAGGCGCTGCGCCTCCTGCGCGCGGCGGAGGCCAGGGACGCCCGTACGGTGGGCGAACGCCCGGAGGTGCTGGACCTGTTCGCCCGCGTCCACGCCCAGCGCGGCGAACTGGACGCCGCCGCCACCTACTGGCGCCGCCTCCAGGCCCGCGACCCCGCCGACCCCGCCGCCCGGGCCGGCCTCACCCGCATCACCCGCCTCACCGCCGACGGCCCCCGGGCCTCCCTGGCCCGCCACCGCACCCGCACGGCGGTGGTCGCGGCGGTCTGCGCGCTGGCGGCGGTGGCGACGGGCGCGGTGGCGCTGACGGGGGACGAGGAGCCGGGACACCCGGGCGGTACGGAGCGGGCGGGGGCGACGGAGCAGCAGATCGAGGAGCGCGTACGGAACGAACTGGAGGCGGCGCGGGAGGCGGACCGCACGGGCGAGGAGACCCGCCGGGAGGAAGCGGCCGAGGCCCTGGCGGCAACGCTCCGCTCCCCCGGCATCCGCCCGCAGGTACGGGGCGGCTCGGTGGAGGTGGTCTTCACGGAGGGTGTCTTCTCCGAAGGCGCGGAGCTGACCCCGGAAGGCGCCGCCCGTCTCGCAACCCTGGGCGAGCACCTGGCCCGGCTCGACGCCCGCATCGCCGTCCACGGCCACGCCGCCACGGTCCCCGACGCCCCCCGCAGCGGCGGCTCGGTGCTGGCACTGTGGCGCGCCCTGATCGCGGCCCGCGAACTGAGCGCGGCAAGCGGCGAACCACTGACGGCGTTCACGACGTCGAGCGCGGACCAGCGAGACGCCCCGTACACCGAGGACGCCAGGAACCGCACGGTCACGGTGGTGATCACCCCGAAGTAGGCCCTGAACCCGACCTCCGCCGCACACTGCTCGCCGCACCGCGGGCACTTCATGTCCGCGTCCAGGTGGTTGGACATCCCCATCGCGTGGCCTGGCTGGGACAACCAACTCGCGCTGCTGAGGCGTTACCTCTGCCCGTGACGTCTTGCGACGTGACGAGAGCCGAACAACCGCGCAGTTCCTCTCGCGGGCCGCGACCGCGCAGATGCGCGCCGGGGACGCCGAAGCGGGAGCGCCATCGCCCACGAAGTCCTCACCCTCGCCCCAGGTATCCACTCCGCCCGCCTCGACGAGCACCTGCGAACAGTAGTGATCCGGTGACGACGGCCCCGGCTGCGGCGACAGCGGCTGCGGCGCAGGCGAGGGTGGCGGCGGTGTGGCCGACGGTGTCGGACAGGGCGGCGAAAGCGAAGGGAGCGACGGCGGCGCCGGTGTAGATGCCGACTTGGACGGTGTGTCCGGCGTTTTCTGTCCTGTTGGGTACCAGGTGGAGCGCGGTGGCGAGGAGCAGGCCGGTCCAGCCCCAGCCGGCGGAGAATGCCAGCATCGCGCCGAGGACGAACGTTGCCGGTGTGCCGGTGGAGATGAGGGCGAGGCCGAGTCCTCCGGCGAGCATCATTGATGCGATCACCGCCGGATTGCGGCGTGGGGCACGGTCGGTGAGGATGCCCGCCGTGATCCGTACTGCGATGGCCAGCAGTGCGCTGAGGGCCAGCAGGTTGCCGGCAGTGCGGGCGGGTAGTCCGGAGTCGGTCCCGAGTCGGACGAAGTAGGTGGCGACCGCGTTGTTGCCGGTTGCCGACAGCGCGGCAGCCAAGGACCACATCATCAGCGTTGCCCTGGCCTGGCGCCGCGGAGCGGGTGCCGGTGGGGGCGGCAGGGGCGTTGCCGGGGTTCGCATCCGCGCGGTAAGCGCCGCCGGCATCAGTGCTAGGAGGCCGGCGGTCACCAGGGCGCTGCGCCATCCGTAGTCCGGCAGGACCAGGGCGACGAGCAGTCCCGGTATGAGTGTGGCTGCTGCTAGCGCGGCGCCCACGATGCCCGCGGCCAGCGACCGTCGGTGGGTCGGTGTCCGAGCGGCGATCAGCCGGCCTGCCGCCGGCTGGACGAGGGCGTTGCCCAGCCCGCCCACGACCAGGGCCGCGGTCAGGAGGGTCGGTCCGTGTGCCTGCGCGGCGGCCAGCAGTACGGCGGCGGCGATCAGGGCCGCGGCCGAAAGGACGGCGTGCACCGGCAGCCGTGCGGCGATCCGCTTGGCGATGGGCGAGCCCACCGCGGTGGCGGCGTAGAAGGAGCTCAGTGCCAGTCCCAGCGTGGTGCGGGAGATATCGAGGCTGGTCTCGATTGCGGGGGCCAGTGCTCCGATGGCGAAGCCGGGCATGACGGTCACGGTTGCGGTCAGCGCTGCGGCGGTGAGGGCCGGCCAGTGCCGCGAGCGCTGGGGCGGAGGGGCGGGTTCGCAGGCAGGTGTGGTGATCACGTCGGGATTCCGGGCCAGGTGTCGGCTGGATGCCAGTGGGGGCGGCCGTCCTCGTCCTGCCTGACCTGTCCGAAGACCACGTCCGCGAAGTGGACGCCGAAGCCGACGGTGCCGGGCTCGGCGAGTTCAGTGATCAGGCGGCGGCGAAATCCTGCGGCCTGGGCGGGGTCGTGGTCGGAGGCTGCGGACCATGCGGGATGAGCGATCTGGACCGGCGAGTGCAGTGCGTCCCCGAAGGCGATCAGCCGCTGCCCGTCGGTGGTCAGGACGTACGCGGTGTGGCCGGGTGTGTGGCCGGGGAGGAATTGGACCCGCAGACCGGGGAAGATCTCCTGGCCATCGGTTACGGTGCGCACGTGGGGCGCCAGAGCCTTGAGCATGTCGGCGGTGGTGCCGTGGGCGTGCAGGAGGTGGCGCTGGGCCCACTCGGGCTGGGCCACCAGGTAGTCGGCCTGGGAGAAGACGCGGCCGCCGCCGGGCGCGGGATGCCGGGTCCAGCCCAGGTGGTCGATGTGCAGGTGTGTGAACGCCACCGCCTCGATGTCCTGCGGCGTGCGACCTGCGGCGGTAAGGCTGTCCAGGAGGGCACCGCCGTGGATGGCGCCGTGGGGGTTGCCGGGCTCAGCGGGCAGCGCCTGTGGCCCGAAACCGGCGTCGATCAGCAAGGCCCGGTCGCCATGCTCCACCAGCAGTGCGCCGATGCCGGCGGCGAGGTTTCCGGTGTCGTCCAGGTATTCGGGGTGGTCGGCCCAGGTGTCGTCGTGGGTGTCGGGCAGCCAGCCGCGCGGTGAGAGCTGCACTGCGCCGTCCGGCAGGTAGGTCACCTTGGTTTCGCCGAGGTGCAGGGAGCGGAGCCGGGAGGGCCGGCGCAGCCGTTCGCCGTGCGGGGGGACGGCGCAGGCATCGCCTGCACCGTTGTCCGACTGGAGTGTGGTCATGGCGCGTTACTCCTTGGGGTGCGGCCCGGCCGGGCCGACTGCGATCAAGGCTGCCGTGGGTCGGGGAGACCCGGGAGTGACCATGTGGACATGGGTCGAAAGAATGTGGTCATGCATCGTGTGGTCGTACTCGCCCTTGAGGGCGTCTATCCCTTCGAAATGACCATCCCGGTCCGGATCTTCGGTACCGCGGCCAACTCGCGGGGCGAGCCGCTCTACGAGGTCCTCACCTGCAGCCTGGACGGGCGCCCGGTGGTCACCAGCGCCGACTTCTCCCTCACGGTCCAGCACGGTGGCGAGGTGCTGCCCAGTGCGGACACCGTGGTGATCCCGCCGTTCGTCTGCGGCCCCGATGAGGAGCGGGAGTGGCTGCCCGAGGGCCTGGCCGAGGCGCTGGACCGCATCCGGCCCGAGGCCCGCGTCATGTCGATCTGCACTGCCTCCTACGCGCTGGCCGCGGCCGGTCTGCTGGACGGCCGCCCGGCGACCACGCACTGGAACGAGGCACCGCGCTTCAAGCGGGCCTTCCCTGAGGTCAGGGTCGACGCCGATGTGCTGTTCGTTGACGACGGCCGGGTGCTCACCGCCGCCGGAGTCGCCGCGGGAGTGGACCTGTGCCTGCACCTCGTACGCCGCGACCACGGAAGTGAGATCGCCAACCGGGTCGCGCGGATGTGCGTGGTACCGCCGTGGCGCGAGGGAGGACAGGCCCAGTACATCGAGCGCCCGATGCCGGAGCCGTCGCAGAGTTCGACCTCCCACACCCGGGCCTGGGCGCTGGAGCGGCTGCACGAGCCCTTGTCGCTGTCCGGTATGGCCGCGCACGCGGGCATGAGCGTACGCACCCTCACCCGGCACTTCCACAGCGAAGTCGGCATGACACCCGGGCAGTGGCTCGCCCAGCAGCGCTTGGACCACGCCTGTCGGCTGCTGGAGACCACCGACTGGACGGTGGACGTCATCGCCGACCGGGCGGGTCTGGGTACGGGCGCCTCGTTGCGCCAGCGGCTCACCGCCGCCATCGGGGTGTCGCCCACGGCCTACCGGCAGACCTTCCGCGCCAGGGACACGGAAGGTCTGCCGACGCGGTGAGTGGGCGGCGGACGCCGGTGACGCCATGGCCAGCCGACGCCGGGTCCGGCGCGACAGGGGAGAGGATCAGCCCCACCCGGGACGGCGGGCGGCAGGGGCAGGGACACGCCGTTCACCGTCCGGCGCGCCGCTCGATGGCCTCGCCGGAACTCTCTCCGGCGACAAGGGCGCGCAGGAAATCACGGACCGCCTGGAGGTCGTGGGCGCTGGCCGCGTCGGCGATACGGGCGTGGAGGGCGGCCTCCACCTGGGCGACACCCCGGGCGGTCTGATGCCCGGCCGGGGTGAGGGTGAGCTCCACGTGCCGACGGTCGTGGGGGGCTTCCTCGCGGCGGACAAGGCCCGCGGTGACCAGGCGGTCCACCAGCCTGCTGGGGTTGCTGCCGCTTTCGCACACCAGCAGGGAACCCAGTCCCGACAGGGTCAGCGGCTGCCGCTCCGCGAGGAGCCTGACGACCTCGGCCTGCGCGGGGGTGACACCCAACGGCTTCAGCCCACGGGCCAGTTGCCGGTTTCCCTCGCGCTGGGCCGCTAGTACGAGAAAACGTAGCTCCTCCACCGGCTCCATGGACGGCTCTCCTCGGGGGTCGACGCTGCCGGACCGCAGTACACGACATGAAACTAACGCTCCGCAAAGCCGGTGACGTCACGCGGCAGCTATGTGTCGTGTAACTTAATGACACAACACATGATGCCGTTGGAGGCCCGCATGAGCGAAATCACGTACCAGAAGATCGTCGTGGAACGGTTCGGCGCCGGCCACGTGCTGCGGCCCGTGACGGCCTCCCTGCCGCAACCCCCACCCGGACACGCCCGCCTGCGGGTACTCGCCGCCGGTGTGGGGTTCACCGACCTGATGGCCAGGTCCGGGGACTACCTGCTGCAGCGCACGGTGCCCTTCACCCCCGGCTACGAACTCACCGCAGAAGTCGTCGACTTCACTCCCGGCGGCCTCCAGCCTTCCTGGCTGCGAGCGGGCGTGCGCGTCGCGGCTGCCCTGACGAAGATGGCGGCCTACACCGAGTACCTCACGCTGCCGCTGTGGCAGCTCGTCCCGCTACCCGGAGGGCTCGATCCCCACGTCGCCGCCGCCATCCCGCTGGACCACCTGACCGCCCTGAGCCTGCTGGAGACCCATGGCCGCCTCCAAAGCGGTGACAGCGTGCTGATCCACGGCGCTGGCGGAGGCGTCGGCCAGGCCGTCAGCCGCCTGGGCGCCCTGCGCGGTCTGCGCATGTACGGCACCGCCTCCGCGCCGGGCAGCGCCGAGTTGCTCGCCCGCCACGGCGTGACCCTCATCGACTACCGGCGCGAGGACTTCGAAACGGTTCTGCGTCAGCGCGAACCGGACGGCATCCAAGCGGTCTTCGACCACATCGGCGGCGCCAACCTGCGCAAGGGCTACCGGGTGCTGGCCCCGGGCGGGGTGCTGGTGAGCTACGCCTTCAGCGGCCGCCCGGGACGCATGGCAGGCGACACGGTGCGCGGCGCCGTCCAGATACAACTGATGAACCTCCGGCCCCGCCGCCGCACCGCCCTGAGCATGGTGCCGCGTGAGATCAGGGCAGACCACGACTGGTACCACAGCGCCCTGACCCGGATCCTCGGCCTGGCACAACGCGGCGAGATCACACCGCGAATCGCGGGTACCTATCCTCTTCTCCGGGCAGCCGACGCCCATACGGCTCTCGAACGCCGGGAGATCACCGGCAAGGTGGTGCTCACCACCCAGTGAGCACCAACCACGCAGTGAGCACTAAAGAGGAAGAGGGGACCGAAAGTCGTCGGGATAGCGGTCCCCGAGGACCAGCAGGGCCACCGGCTACGAAGAGGCAGACCACCGGCCTTCGATCGCGTTGCCTCCAAGCAGCGCAACACCGTCGAGCGGTGCATCAACCGCGAAGCAGTGGCGGGGCATCGCCACTCGCTACGAGAAGACCGCCACCGTATACCTGGCCGGGCAGCACATCGCGCATCTTCCTCTGGTCCGCCCGGTGACCGGACGAGGACTACGAGCCGGCGATCTCCTGCCGGAGCCGGCGGGTGAAGCGACGCAGGAGGTCCAGCGTCTCCCGGAACTCGGCCCGGCGGTCGTCCCTGCCGTCGGTGGGCCGGGTGCGCCACACCCGACGCGCGAGAGCATCGGCGAGATCGACAGTGTCGCCGGCGCAGAGCAGGTAGAGAGCTGAGCGTGCTTCCTGCATCCGGTTCGCCAATTCGTTGGCTCCAGGGCCGTCGTCACTCAGCTGTGATTCCTTCAGGTAGTCCAGGAGCTGAACTACGGCCGTGTTGAAGCCGATCCCGGCCTTGAGCTTCTGTTCGCGCAGCCACATGCGGTCCTGCCGGCGAGCGGTAAACCACGAACCGAACAGCACCCCTATGAGGCCGATAGCGGCCCCAATGGCCACGGACAGGATGTTCTCCACGATCAGCCCCCCCCCACATCAGCGACGTCAGGCTACAGGGGCCCTCGGAGGCACCGCACTCGACAGGCGCGCTCGCATGCCAAGGGTTCGAGGGTCCGGACGAAACGGCTTAGCCCAGGTACGGCGTGGACCGGTGGTCCAGGAAATGGCGCAGCCGGAGTCGCTGGGTGTGGTGCATCGGCAGTGCGCCCAACTCGCCGGGGTCCACGAACCGCAGCTCCGTCGATTCCTCCGAGATGGCCAGTGTCCCGCCGACGACGCGGGCCGTGAAGCAGACGTTGAACTGCCGCCGCACCTCGCCGTCGCTGTACGCGACGATGTGCCGCGGGTCGGTGTACGTGCCGACGAGCCCCGTCACCTCGACGTCGAGCCCCGTCTCCTCCTTCACCTCCCGCACCGCGCACCCGGGCAGCGAGTCGCCCAGGTCCATCCCGCCGCCGGGCAGCGCCCACAGGCCGTTGTCCCGGCGGCGCTGGAGCAGGATCCGGCCGGCGTCGTCGGTCACCACGGCGGAGGCGGCGGCGACGAGGCTGTTGGGCTCGGGGGCGGCGGGGTCGTCGTAGTACTCGGTACGGGTCATGAGGAGATGATGCGCGGGGGGCGGCGCATCGGGGGCGGCTCAGTCGACCTTGCCCGCGAAGACGGCGGTCTCGGGCTCCCGGTCCGGGGGGACCTCGATCTGGGCGTAGCTCTCGCTCGCCGGGATTTCGCAGCCGGCCGTCTCCCGATGCGGCGTACCAGGTTCACGGGCAGGATTCATCGGCCGCCTGCGGCGACAGCCTACGTCGGGATCGGGCAGGTGCGGATCGCCGTGGCCGGGTCGTTCATGCGGGGAGGGCGTCTCCGGGGAAGCCGTGGCACGGGTGGACCTCGCAGCGCATCATCCCGGCTCGTACGCAGGGGTCTCCTGCCATGATCTCCGCGGCTTTCCCGGCCGGCACGGTCATGATCGCGACACCGGCCACGGTGTCGGAGGCAACCGGGCAGAGGACCGCGATCACACCCTCAGCGCGCAGCGACACCATGCGTCGCTGGTGTTCGAGTTCGATCGCATCCGCGCCGTCCATGGTCCGCTCCGGCCCCCAGTGAAGGAGCGCCACGCTGTACGGCTTCGCGGTCGCGGCCAGATCCCGGATCTGTTCGTCAGTCACGGTCGTGCTCATGAGGTCTCCCTACTTCCCGATGCGCTCGGCCAACGAGACGATGATTCCTTCGGGCCCGCGGACGTAGGCCATCCGCCATTCGCCCTCGTATTCGCCGATGCCTCCCACCAGGCCGTAGCCGCCGGCCGCGGCATGGTCGACCGCGGCTTGGAGGTCGTGCACCTCGAAGGCGACGTTGCGCAGGCCCAGCTCGTTGGCCGGTGCGGCAGGCGAACCCGGGAGGTGGTCCGGCCGGGTGAAGCTCGACAGCTCCAGCGTCGTACCTCCGCCGGGCGGTCGCAGCATGACGATCTCGGTGCGGGCGCCGGTCATGCCGATCACCGTGTCCAGGAACTCGCCTTCGACGGCCATCTTCCGGTCGGCCTCCAGACCGAGGCCGACGAAGAACGCCGTCACGGCGTCGAGATCGGCGACCGTGATGCCGACGTGGTCGAACCGCCTGATGAATGTCACCGGGCCCCCTTTCGAGGTTTCTTCAAGAGACGCCGAGGACGGTAGCATCCTGGGTTCCGTAAGGGAACCCCGCTTGATAGATTGCCGCCATGCAGCGAACGCGGTTCGGGGAGATGGCGTGTTCCATCGCGCGCACCTTGGACGTGATCGGCGAGCCCTGGTCGCCGCTGATCCTGCGCGACGTGTGGGCCGGGGTGCACCGCTTCGACCACATCCAGGCCGACCTCGGGATCTCCCGCAAGGTACTCACCGAACGGCTCAACCACCTGGTCGGCCAAGGGGTGCTCGAACGGCTGCCCTACGACGCCCGCCCCCGCTACGAGTACCACCTCACCGACAAGGGCGCCGACCTCGTCGAGATGCTCATGGTGATGGCACGGTGGGGAGACCGCTGGCTCGCCGGCGAGGCCGGGCCCCCTGTCCTGTACCGCCACCATGCCTGCGGGCAGATCGGTCACGTCGACCCGCGCTGCAGTCATTGCGGCGAGCCGATGCACGCCGGCGACGTCGACCTCCTCCCGGGCCCGGGTTCGGCCTGACGGCCCAAGGCCGTGACACCGTCTTGCAGGTCGCGACCTGCGATCGGAGCCCGTTCACGCACTCGGCTGATCGGATGAACGTACAGCCGGGCGGTGGCCGTCGAGTGGTGCGAGTGCAGGCGTCGGCCCACAGTGGCCGCATGCGCCCCTGTGCGCACGACGACCGTCGCTGACCGCGGGAGACCGGCATGCCCCGCGCGGTGAGGTTCGATGGCTACGGCGACGTGGACGTCCTCCGGGTGGTGGATGTCGAACGCCCGGTCCCCGGGCCGGACGAGGTGCTGGTCCGGGTGCGGGCCGCCGGCATCAACCCGGGGGAGAGCGCGATCCGGAAGGGACTCACCGGACTGTTCGCCGACTACGCTCCGGGACATGGGGAAGTATCTCGCGATTCTGAACGGCGCGGCCGACGAGGCTGACAGGGCCGAGTTCACCGAAGAGCAGCAAACCGAGTTCATGAACGCCTGGGCATCGTGGGCGCAGAAGAACGAGCACAGGCTCGTCGATCCCGGCGCCCCGCTGTTTCGCAAGAAGATGGTGACGGCCAAGGGCGTCGAGGACTTCACCGACGCGAAGACCGGATACGCCATCGTGGAGGCCACGTCGCACGAGGCCGCGGCCGCGCTCTTCAGCGACCACCCCCATATCGGTCTGGTCCCCGGTAACTCGATCGAGGTCATCGAATGCCCGCCCGTCCCCGGCTGAGAATCTGTCTCACGGCCGGGGCAACGGCCCTGATCACGGGCACGGCCCCAGGCCGCCGTCCTTGAAGGCCCTGCGCCGGAACAACGCGTGCCGGAGACCGGCGGCGGCGCGGAGGCGGCGGCAACCCAGCGCTCCTTCGGGAACGGCGTCCTGAAACCGGGGATCTCCGGGCCCGGTCAGGACGGGGCGGAATCGGCTACGGATTTGCGGAGTGCGCGGGCCACCTCCAGGAACGCCAGGGCCGCCGGACGCGCGTCGTCGCGGCGATCCCGGTGAGCAGGGCGCCGGTGGCGGTGCCGCGCAGCAGGCGGCGTCGATCGGGGTTCGGGGTCACGTCATCCTCCGCGGTGTTCGGTCGACTCGGTGGACCGAGCATCCGGCACTGACACGAAAGCCGGCCGAAAGACCCGCCGAGAGGCGGCCCTACCGGCGCCAGCGAGTTCTGGCCCCACCGTGTCCGTCGGAGCGGGATGTGGGCTGCTCACCTCGGGGGCGTATGCACCGAGTTGTTCGCGGCGATCCGGCGGGCGGAACCGGAAGCGCCGCGCAAGCAACGGCACACCGCGAAACGGATCTTCGGCCGGCTGGTCGCCGAACAGGAGAAGGGGGATCCGCCTCCTCCACCGCCGCCGGTGTGGAGCTGTGGAGGGTGGTCCGCGGGCAGGTGCGCCGGGCGGTGGCCGCGGTGTGGGCGACCGTGGTGCCCAGGAGGGCTCGTCACACGTCCAGCTCGCCGGCCCCGGCCCCGTCGCCGCCAGTGTTCGTCATCAGCCCAGGGCAGAGACGCTCTGACCTGGGCTTCAGCGGTAGGCCGCGTGGGACTCGAACCCACAACCAACGGATTAAAAGTCCGGTGCTCTGCCAATTGAGCTAGCGGCCCGCCCGGCCAGCATAGCCCGGACCCCGGCGTGCCCCCGAGCGGATATCCCCTGGCGGGCGGGGCGCCGGCCGCGACGGCACGGACGCGTGTGGGCCCCCTCCCGGGGGAGGGGGCCCGTGGGGGTGCGGTCAGCCCTTGCGGTTGTTGCGGTCCTGGCGCTTCCAGCGGGGCTTGTCCGTGCGGCGGTCGTCCGTGGTACGGCTGTCGTGGCTGTACGGGCGGCCGTCGCGGCGGTCGCGGCCCGCCGGGCGGTCGCCGCCGAAGCGGGAGCGGTCGGCGGAGTCGCGGCGCTCGTAGGGGCGGCGGTTGTCGCGGTCATAGGGGCGGGCGGCGCCGCGGTCGTCGCGGCGGGGGTACGAGCGGGTGCCGCGGTCGTACGGGCGGGTGCCGCGGTCGTCGCGGCGGGTGTCGCGGCGGTCGTACGAGCGGGGCTCACGGGTGCCGTACGAACGGTCGTCGCGGCGGTCGTACGACGGGCGGTCGTCCCTGCGGTCGTAGGAACGGTCGTCGCGGCGGTCGTTCCGGTAGTCCCGGGTCTCCCGGCCGTCCCTGTTGTCGCGGCGCGGGTACTCGCGGTCGGTGCGGCGCGAGTCGGCCGACCTGTCGAACTCCCGGAAGCGCTGCTCCCTGCGGTCCTGCCGGGTCCCGTTGCGGTCCGTACGGTCGTACCCGCGGTCGGCGCGGGCGTCGTACGAGCGGGCCTCGGACCGGGGCTCCGCAGGTGCGGTCTCCGCCCCCGCGTCGGCCCCGGCCTGCTCGGCCGTCGATGCCTCCGGCGCCGGCTGCTCCGGCGTCACGCCCGCGCGCGTCGCCAGGCGGGTCGCCTCCGCGCGCAGGTCCGCCGCGTGCTTGCGGGCCCGTTCCAACTGGGCCTCCAGCTGCGTCACGTCCCGCTCCGCCGCCGTCGCCGCCTGGGCCGCCGACTCCGCCTGCACCTCGTCGATCGACCGGGCGCCCGTGATCCGCGCCACGTCCGGGTCGAACGCGCCGCGCCCGCTGATGATGTGCCGCGAGGCGTCCACCGCCGCGTCCTCCAGCAGGCGGAAGACCGTGCGGCGCTGGTGCGGCAGCGCGAGGGAGACGACCGTGCCGGACTCGCCGGCGCGGGCCGTGCGGCCCGCGCGGTGCAGGTAGTCCTTGTGGTCGCCGGCCGGATCGACGTTCAGCACCAGGTCGATGCCGTCGACGTGGATGCCCCGCGCGGCGACGTCCGTCGCCACCAGCGCGTGCACCCGGCCGTCCTTGAAGTCCGCCAGCGTGTGCGTGCGCGCGCCCTGCGTCATGCCGCCGTGCAGCGCGGCGGCGCGCACGCCGGTCTCGCGGAGCTGGTCGGCGACGCGGTCGGCGCCGAGCTGGGTGCGTACGAAGACGATGGTGCGGCCCTTGCGCGCCGCGATGGCGGCCGTGACCGGCGCCTTGTCGCGCGGCTTCACGACGAACACGTGGTGCGTCATCGTGGTCACCGCGCCCGCCGACGGGTCCACCTCGTGGCTGACCGGGTCGACCAGGTAGCGCTCGACGAGCGTGCCGACGCCCTTGTCCAGCGTCGCCGAGAACAGCATCCGCTGGCCGCCGGGCCGCACCTGGTCGAGCAGCTCGGTGACCTCGGGCAGGAAGCCCAGGTCGGCCATCTGGTCGGCCTCGTCCAGCACGGCGATCTGCACCCGGTCGAGGGAGCAGGCGCCGCGGTCGATGACGTCGCGCAGCCGGCCGGGGGTGGCGACGAGCACGTCGACGCCGCGCTCCAGCGCGCCGATCTGGCGGCCCATGGACGTACCGCCGCAGACGACCTTCATCGACAGCCGCAGCACGTCGCCGTACGGCTGGAGGGCGTCGGCGACCTGCATGGCCAGCTCACGCGTCGGGGTGAGGATGAGGCCGCGGGGGCGCTTGGGGTCGGTGTGGCCGCCGGCGAGGGTCGCGAGCAGCGGCAGGCCGAAGGAGAGGGTCTTGCCGGAGCCGGTACGGCCGCGGCCGAGGACGTCGCGCCCGGCGAGGGCATCGGGGATGGTGGCGGCCTGGATCGGGAACGGGGTGGTGACGCCGTAGTCCGCGAGCTTGGCCACCACGCCGCGCGGCAGGCCGAGGTCGCCGAAGGTCGGCGCGGCGGCCTCCGGGGCATCGCCGGTGACGGTACCGCCGGTGTCGGTGCTGTCGCCGGTCTCCCCGGTGACGGTGGTGTCGCCGGTTCCGTCGGCGGCGGCGGTCTCGGGCGCCTCGGTGATCTCGGTCACCTCGGGCGTCTCCGCCTCGTCGAGGGCAGGGGCGAGCACAGGGGTTTCAGACATGAACGAGTTAAAGCCTTCCGCAGTCGTCGGCACGCGCCACGACTCCGCGGCGGAGGTACACGGACCGCCTCTTGCGGTCTGCCACGGCAGGGAAGGGAACGCGCCACACACGGCGCGCTTCGGTGGGGCGCCGGGCAAATGGGATCAAACGATCTACCAGAGTACGCACCCGGGGGCCCGGCTGGCAAATCCGTTCCGCGGGCACGGCTCGCGGGGTGGTGCCCCAGGGCGCGCGGATCGGGTACGCGCCGGTCGGTGCGCCCCGCGACGCGCCCCGTGTCCTCCGCGGGCGCTGGGGAGTTGAGCGTACGACACGTCCTGAAAGGGGCTCCCCATGCCTGAGCCGACAGCCCGTGCCGCCGCCCTGCGGATCTCAGCCGCCACGCTGGCGGTGCTGGCGCTCGGCGGGTGCATGACCGTCTCCGGCTCCGGCAGGCCCGGCGCCCCCGACCCCGGCTCGGGCCGCAGCGGCACCGAGCCCGACGGCGGCGTACGGGTCAACGACGCACCGTCCGCCGCGGCCGGCGGCACCGGCACCCGCGAGGCGGGCGGGGCCCGGGGGCCCGCCGGCGAGCGCGACGGCGACCAGAAGGAGCCCTCCGCCACGGGCCGGAGGAGCGACGGCGCGGCCGACCCGGAGTCGCCGTCCCCCGGCACCCGCGAACCCGCAGACGCGGGCGGCACCCGCGGCACCCCGGACCCCCCGCGGCCCACCACCCCGCGCCCCCGCCCCCAGCCGACGACCCCGTCCCCGACCCCCACGGTCCCGGACCCGACGCCGACCCCCACACCGACCCCGACCCCGACGCCCACCGGCGACGACACGACCGGCGGCGGCGCGGCCGCGGGCGCCGGCGGCTCCTCCCCCCGACTCCCCTCCGCCTGACGGCCGCCACCGCCGTAGACGGATGCGCGGACCGCCGTCATCAGGCCGTCCCGCACGGTGAGTTGCGTGATCGCCGCGCGCCGCCCCGGGAGCGCGCCTCAGCCGTACCCCAGCGCGTGCAGCCTGTCGTCGTCGATGCCGAAGTGGTGGGCGATCTCGTGCACCACCGTGATCTCCGTCTCCGCGACCACGTCCTCCCGCGACTCGCACATCCGCAGCGTCGGTCCGCGGTAGATCGTGATCCGGTCCGGCAGCACCCCCGCGTACCACTCGCCGCGCTCCGTCAGCGGAGTGCCCTCGTAGAGGCCGAGCAGGCCGGGGTCGTCCGGCGGCGGCTCGGGTTCGACGAAGACCGCGACGTTGTCCATCAGCCGGGTCAGCTCCGCAGGGATCCGGTCGAGCGCCTGCGCGACCAGTTCCTCGAACTCTTCGTTCGACATGTCCAGCACGCGGCCCATTCTGCTTCAGGCCGCCGAATAGTGACGGGTCACACCGGGCATACGTTGCGAATGGCCCGCGAAGTGCCTTTTGCGGTCTCGCCCGTCCGCGCACTGTTCGAGCGGCTCCGCCGCGCCCCCGCCCGTGTCCGCCGCTTCCCCGCCGCCGTCCGCCGCCTGGCCGACCGGGCGCGCGGAGCGCGGCCGGCGCGCCCGCCGCGCGCCCCCCGGCGGCGCCGGGTCGAGTCGTCCCTCGTCCAGCGCCCCCACCCGTACGCGCGCGCCCTCGGCCTCGCCGCCGTCACGGTCGTCGGGGCCGGGCTCGGGCTGCTCGTCGTCGGCGGGGTGGAGACGTCGGTGGGGCCCGTGGACACCCGGATGGCGCTCACGCCGAGCGTCACCGGCGACACCCGCATCAGCGTCTCGCCGCTCGGCGCCATCGACATGGACAGCCACGACGCCCCCCTCCGCCTCGACGTCGAGGTCGAGCGGCTCGACCCGGACCGCTCCCGCGCGCTCGTCGCGCACCCCGAGGAGTTCTCCGGGCTGGAGGACGAGGTGGCCGCGGACATCCTCCGGAGCACGTTCGATCTGGGCGTACGCTCCGGGGGCGCCGCCCTCGTCGGGGCGACCGCGCTCGGGCTCGCCGTCTACCGCACGCCGCGCCGGGCGCTGGCCGCCGGCGGGCTGGCGCTCGCGCTGCTCGCCGCGTCCGGCGCCGCCGCCTTCGCGACGTGGAACCCCAAGTCCGTGCTGGAGCCGAAGTACTCCGGGCTGCTGACCAGCGCGCCCAGCGTCATCGGCGACGCGCGCAGCATCGTCACCGAGTTCGACGTGTACCAGCAGGAACTGGCCCGCCTGGTGACCAACGTCAGCAAGCTGTACGACGCCGCGTCCACCCTCCCCGCGTACCGCCCCGACCCCTCCACCGTCCGCTTCCTGCACGTCTCCGACATGCATCTCAACCCCGCCGCGTGGGGCATCATCCGCTCGCTGGTCGACCAGTACGAGCTGGACGCGGTCATCGACACCGGCGACACGATGGACCACGGCTCGGAGGCGGAGAACGTCTACCTCGACCCGATCGCCACGCTCGGCGTCCCGTACGTGTGGGTCCGCGGCAACCACGACTCGCTCGCGACCCAGGCCGCCGTCGAGCGGCAGAAGAACGCGCGGGTCGTGGACGACGGCGAGTCGGTGGTCGTGGCGGGGGTGCGGATCGCGGGGATCGGGGACCCGCAGTTCACCCCGGACCGCTCCGTCGCCGCGGCCGGCGACCCCGCGGAGACGGCGGCCGGCGAGCGGCTGGCCGCGGCGCTCGCCGGGCTACGGGACCGGGGCCGGCCCGCGGACCTGGCCATCGCGCACAACCCGGTGGCGCTGGAGCAGGTCGACGGTCTGGTGCCGCTGGCGCTGGCCGGCCACCGCCACAACCGCAAGCAGCACGACCTGCCGGACGGCACGCGGCTGATGGTCGAGGGCTCGGCGGGCGGCGGCGGGCTGCGCGCGGTGGAGCAGGACGTACCGGAGAAGGTGAGCGCGTCCGTGCTCTATCTCGACCGGAGTACGCGCAGGCTGCAGGCGTGGGACGAGATCACGCTGGGCGGGCTGGGGCTGACGTCGGCGGAGGTCAGCCGCCATCTCGTGGAGGAGAACCAGCCCGGTGGCGCCGATGGGACGGACCCGTCGGGCCCGCCCGGCGAGGACTCTTGACAGCCCTCCCTCACAAGAATTAACTCAACCAGACGCGAACCAACAGAGTGCAACACGTCAGTTCATCGGTTCCTCCTGCTCATCCGATGTGTAAGGAGCACCCGTGCCCCTCTTCGGCCCGCTGGGACGGCGGCCGGCCGGCACCATGCTGACCGCGTTCACTGTCCTGGCCACCGCCTGGCTGTCACCCGCCGCGGCGACGCCCGTCCCCGACTCCCCGACCCCTACCGCCACGACCTCCGATGTCTGGACCGTGGCCCCACCACAAGGCAACAACGATCAACTCGCCGCCGACGTCGTCCGCGACGACGCGACCGGCGCCCTCACGCTCACCGTCCGCCGGGGCGGGGACGAAGTCCTCCCCGACTCCCCGCTGGGCCTGCGCACCAAGGGCGCCGACCTCACCCGCGGGCTCGACGTCCTCGGCCGCGACGACCGCAGCCTGCGCGAGCGGTACGAGATGACCACCGGCAAGCAGCGCCGCGTGGACTCCCCCATGACGGAGTCCCGCTTCGCGCTGCGCGGCGACGGCGGCGTGCGCATGGACCTCGTCGTCCGCGTCGCCCGCGACGGCGTCGCCTTCCGCTACGAACTGCCCGACTCCGAGGGCACCGTCGTCACCGGCGAGGCCAGCGGCTACCGGCTGCCCGCCGACGCCCCCGCCTGGCTGCTGCCGCACACCTCCTGGTACGAGGAGGTACGCGGCGAGACCACCGCGGGCGGCGCCGCCGCGGACGACTACGGCTACCCCGCGCTCTTCGAGGTCGCCGCCGACGACTACGTGCTGCTCACCGAGTCCGGCATGGACTCCACGTACCCCGGCAGCAAGCTCGCGCATGCCGGCGGCGGCGCGTACGACGTGGCGCTCGCCGAGGCCGAGGTCGTCTCCCCCGGCGACCTGGCGACCCCGTGGCGTACGGCGATCGTCGGGGACCTGGCGACCGTCACCGAGTCGACGCTCGTCAGCGACCTCGCGCCGGACGCCGAGTTCTCCGACACCTCCTGGATCCGGCCCGGCACCGTCTCCTGGTCCTGGCTCGTCGAGCACGACAGTCCGCGGGACTTCGAGCGGCAGAAGGACTACGTCGACTACGCGGCCGCGCACGGCTGGGAGTACACGCTGGTCGACGAGGGCTGGAGCCGCGAGTGGGTGCCGGAGCTGGTGCGGTACGCGCGCACCAAGGGCGTCGACATCCTGCTCTGGTTCCGCTGGTGGGAGGTCGACACCCCACAGGAGATGGAGACCGTCTTCGGCGAGCTGAACGACTGGGGCGTCAAGGGCGTCAAGGTCGACTTCATGAACTCCGGCGGGGGCGAGCCCGAGGGCGTCGGCAGGCACGCCTGGTACGAGGACGTGCTCGCCGCCACCGCCGAGCACAGGCTGCTCGTCAACTTCCACGGCGCGACGCTGCCGAAGGGCCTCCAGCGCACCTGGCCGCACCTGATGACGTACGAGGCGGTGCGCGGGCACGAGTACTACTCCTTCAACCAGCCGCTCACGCCCACGTACAACACGATGCTGCCGTTCACCCGGAACGTCGTCGGCTCCGCCGACGTCACGCCCGGCACCTTCTCCATGACCAACAGGACGCACAGCGACGCGCACGAGCTGGCGCTGCCCGTCGTCTACGAGTCCGGGCTCCAGCACCCCGCGGACAGCCCGGAGACGTACGCCACGCTGCCCGAGGCCGAGCGCGTGCTCGACCAACTGCCCACGGTGTGGGACGAGACCCGCTACCTCGGCGGGCGGCCGGGCGACGACGCGGTGCTGGCGCGCCGCGCCGGCGACCGCTGGTTCGTCGGCGGCATCCACGCGGGCGCGGCCGGTACCGCCGAGGTGGACCTCGGCCGGCTCGGCGCGGACGACGGCGAGCGGCTGCTGGTGGAGCTGGTGACGGACGGCGCGGACGGGCTGGCCCGCGAGACCCGCAGGGTCGGCGGCGACGCCCGGCTGACCGTGCCGGTGGCGGAGAACGGCGGGTTCGTGGCGGTCGTCTGCGCCGCCGAGAACGGCCGGTCGACGTGCGACGAGCCGGTACGGACCACGCCGGCGACCGGGCTCGCGATCACTCCCGGCTCGGCGACCGTGTCGTCCGGCGACGAGATCGAGGTCACCGGCCGCTTCGCCGCCGCCGACGGGGAGTCCGCGACGCTGCGGAACGTCACCCTCGGCGCCCGGCCGCGGGCCGGCTGGACGGCGGCGGGCGAGGACGTGGCGCGCCCGGCGCTCCGGCCGGGGCAGGCGGTGTCGGGAAGCTGGACGGTACGCGTCCCGGAGTCGGCGGAGCCGGGGTACGTGGACGTGCCCGTCGTCGCGGAGTACAGCGCGCCGGGGGCGGGCCCCGCGGAGCCCCGGGTGCACGTCGAGCGGGCCGTGCGGGTGCTGGTCGCCCCGCCGGTGCCACAGGGCGAGGCGCACGTGGGCGACCTGCACCTGCTCACGGCGTCGAACGGCTGGGGCCCGGTCGAGATCGACACCAGCGTCGGTGACGACGGCGCCGGTGACGGCGCGCCGCTCACCATCGGCGGCACGACGTACGCCAAGGGCCTCGGCGCTCACGCGCCGTCCCGCGTGACGGTCTACCTCGGCGGCGCGTGCACCTCCTTCGCCGCGCAGGTCGGCGTGGACGACGAGGTCGGCGACCGCGGCTCGGTGAGCTTCCGGGTCCTCGGCGACGGCACCGAGCTGACGGCGACCGGCACCCTGCGCGGCACGGACGCCGCGCAGTCCGTGACGGCCGACGTGACCGGCGTCGACCTCCTCACCCTGGAGGTGGCGGACGGCGGCGACGGCATCAGCTACGACCACGCGGACTGGGCCGACCCGAAGGTCACCTGCGGCTGAGCGGCACCACCCCCCTCGCGGCCCGGCGGATTCGTCCGCCGGGCCGCGGCATGTGCCGGCCGCAAAGCCCATTCCCCGCACGGGAGTCGAGAGCAATCCACTTTTCCCCGGCGATCCCGCACTCACCGGGACAAGGCAGGCACAGAGGTCGGAGGTGCTCAGAACACCGCGCTGGCGAGCACCACATGGACCGCCGTGCCGCCGAGTATCGACAGCAGCACGTTCCGCCGCCACAGGTGGACGGCCACGGTGGCGGCCAGCGCGAGCACCGTCGGCCACGCCGCCCCGGGGTCGCGCGGCGCGAGGTGGCGCAGGGTGTAGGCGGCGAGGATGACCATGACGCCCACGGGCATCGCCGCGTCGAGGTACGCCACGAGCGGGCTGGACCGCAGCGGCGCCAGCGCGGCGAACGGCAGCGCGCGCAGCGCCCAGGTGACGGCGACGGCGACCGCGACGGCGGCGAGCAGGTATCCGGCGGCGGGGGTGTCAGGCACGTGCGCCCGCCTCCCGCCGCCGTACGGCGGCGTAGCGGGCGAGGAGCGCGGCGGCGAAGAGCACGAACGCGGCGAAGAGCTGCCCGCCCGGCACCGCGAACCGCGCCGTCAGCGCGCAGCACAGCGCCAGCGCGGGCACGGCGAGCCCGGGCCGGTCGCGGAGCGCGTCGAGGGCCAGCACGGTGAAGAGCGCGGTGACGGCGAAGTCCAGGCCCTCGACGCCCGCGGGGACGGCGGCGCCGAGCAGGGCGCCGGTGGTGGCGCCGCCGGCCCAGTAGAGGTGGATGAAGACCTGGAGCCACAGCACGCGGCGCCCCGGGTAGGACTGCGCGGCGGGGTGCGCGGTGACGGCGTACGCCTCGTCGGAGAGCGCGAAGGTGCTGTACGCCCTGGCCGCGCGGCCGCGGACGCGGTGCAGGGGGAAGGACAGGGCGTAGAAGACGTGCCGGAAGTTGACCGTGAACGCCGTCAGCGCGATCTGCCCCAGCGGCGCGGCGGCCAGCACCAGGCCGAGGAAGAGGAACTCCAGCGAACCGGCGTAGATCAGGCCCGAGAAGACGCTCGCCCACCACCAGTCGAGGCCCGAGTGGACGACGAGGACGCCGAACGCGACGCCCATGGGGAAGGCGCCGAGCCCGACGGACCCGGAGTCGGCGAGCGCCCGGGAGAGATCGGCGCGTAGCTGGTGCGGCATGTGCCGATCCTAGAAACTTCCGCGGCTCATATGGTTGCGGATTATGGCGCTAGTCTGGCGCGATGAGCAATGAACGAAAACTTGACGAGCTTGATCGTGAAATTCTGCGTCAGCTCCAGCGGGACGGCCGGCTGACGAACGTCGAGCTGGCCCGCCGCGTCGGGCTGACGCCGCCGCCCTGCCTGCGGCGGGTGAAGCGGCTGGAGGAGGCCGGGATCATCACGGGGTACCGGGCGCGGGTGGACGAGGAGGCGGCGGGGCGCGGGCTCGAAGTGATCGTGTCGATCGAGGTGTCGGTGAGCGACCTCGACACCCTCGCCGGACTGGAGGCGACGATCGGCGCGTACGACGAGGTGGTGGAGTTCCGGCGGGTGTTCGGCACGCCGGACTACTTCCTGCGGGTGCTGGTCGCGGACTACGCGGCGTACGAGCGGTTCCAGACCGGGAAGATCATCGGGATCCCGGGCGTCGCCCG
Source organism: Streptomyces sp. CNZ287 (assembly GCF_007827615.1). NCBI lineage: Bacteria > Bacillati > Actinomycetota > Actinomycetes > Kitasatosporales > Streptomycetaceae > Streptomyces > Streptomyces sp. CNZ287. Next base: position 151,573 of record NZ_VISV01000010.1, read on the forward strand.
GGTCATCTCGCAGCCCACGATGAAGAAGATCAAGGTCGTGGACTGATTTACCGGCGCGTGCGATCTCGTCAGATAAACGGCCTGACATGCAGCAGGCGGGGAAATCGCATTCAATTCGTGGGATCTCTTGCCAGGCGGGCAGCACTGACCCGGAGCGGCCCCTACGCCTCCGCCTCCGCCAGCGCCGCCAGCAGTTCGCGCTCCCGGGCCGGGCTCAGCCCCGCCCGCCGCGGCCGGTGGAGCCCCTGCTCCCGCTCCCACGCCAGCGTGTCCGCCAGCAGTTGTGCGCGCGGCCTGTGCGTCAGCCCCGCCGCCACCGCCGCGGCGCCGCTGCGCGACGTGAAGCCCTCCCAGCCCGGCTCGTCCAGCCACATCGCCAGCGACTCCGCCCCCATGAACTGCTCCACACCCTGCCCCCGCAGCCACGCCGAACCGGCCGCGGCCACCGGCCCCGTGTGCCCGCCGACCTCCCGCGAGAGCCGGATCCAGTCGTCGAGCGAGACGACCGGGCCGACCGTGTCGTACGTGCCGGTGCGGCCGGAGTCCGCGTTGTCGAGCAGCCAGGCGACGAGATCGCGGACGTCCACGACCTGCGTCGACAGATGCGGCCCCGCGGGCACCAGCATCGGGGACTCGGGGTCGCGGGCGGCGCGGGCGACCCAGTAGCCCGTACGGCCCGTGTGGTCGCCGGGGCCGCCGATGAGGCCGGCGCGGGCGATGACGAGCCGGTCGCCGCCGACCGCCGCCCGGGTGGCCTGTTCGCAGGCCGACTTGGCCTCGCCGTACAGCTCGCGGTCGACCTCGTCGCGGTCGGTGGGCTCCATCAGCGGCGCGGACTCGTCGGCCCCGGGCCGGTGGTGGGTGGCGTAGACGTTGCCGGAGGAGACGTAGGTCCAGTGCCGGGCGACGTCCGCGAGCGCGGCGAGGGCGCCGCGGACGAAGCCGGGCTGCCACGACACCTCGACCACGGCGTCCCAGGGGCGGTCCGCGGTACGGGCCGGCAGCGCGTCGTACGCGCCGGGGTCCCGCCGGTCGGCGGCCACCAGCTCCGCGCCGTCCGCCACCCCGCCGCTCTCGCCGCGTGCGAGACACGTCACCCGGTGCCCGCGCGCGAGCGCCAGCCGCGACACCTCACGGCCCACCCAGGCCGTACCGCCCAGCACGAGAATGTCCATCCCCGCACCCAAGCACCCATCCCGCCCCGGCACAGCATCGCTACGCCGACAGCAGAGCCGGTCACCGCGAACGCGCTACGCCCCCGCGCCCCGTGCCCGGACCGCCCCGCGCCCCCGCGCTACCCGGCGCCCCCGCCGTGCCCGCCGCCGTCCGCGCGAGCCGCGCCTCCAGGCCGTCGAGGATGAAGTCCAGCCCGGCGGCGAAGGTGCCGTTCCAGTCGTCGTCGCGGAGGTAGTCGCTGGCGGCGAGCGTCGGGTAGCGGTCGGCCGCGGCGCGCACCCGCTCCTGCGCGCTGTCCCGCTCCTCGCCCGTCACGTCCAGCGCCACCTGCGTGGAGGCGGAGCCGAGAACGTGGTTGTGCAGCGCCCAGGTGGCGGCGAGGAGGTCGCGGCCGGTGAAGCCGGCCCGTACGAGCGTGGCCTGCAACACCTCCATCCAGGCGAGGAAGTGGGGGCCGATGCCGGGCTTGCGGCGGGCCGGGACGGCGGCGGACCAGGGGTGGCGCAGCAGCACGGCGCGCCAGGTGCCGAGCACGGCGGCGACGCCCTCACGCCAGTCGGTATCGGGGGCCGCCGCCCCGGCCGCCGGCGGCTCCACCTCGCCGAAGATCGCGTCCACCGCGAGGTCGATGACGTCGTCCTTGGTGTCGACGTGCCAGTACAGGGAGGGCGCGACGACCGCGAGCCGGTCGGCGAGGCGGCGCATGGTGAGCCGGTCGATGCCGTCCTCGTCCAGCAGCGCGACGGCCGCGGTCCCGATCCGGGCCCGGGTCAGCGGCGGCTCTCCCCTGGCCGACGTCCGCCCGGGGCGCAGCCAGATGCTCTGCGCTTCGCCTCCTGCGCCACGTTTCCGCTGGTCACGCGGCTTCCTCTCGCTGCCCACCCGGCCCAGTGTAGTACGGTGTGCGGTGCTCCCTAACACTGTTAGGGAACTCATACGTCGTTAGAGAATGAGGGATCCCGTGCCGGATGAGACGCACGCACGCGCCGGGGGCCGGCGCCGCTGGTGGACCCTGCTGGCCGTCAGCACGGCCCAGTTGCTCGTCGTGCTGGACAGCACGATCGTGAACATCGCCCTGCCCTCCGCCCAGCAGTCGCTGGGCATGACCGACGCGAACCGCCAGTGGGCCGTCACCGCGTACGCGCTCGCCTTCGGCGGCCTGCTGCTGATCGGCGGCCGGGTCAGCGGACTCCTCGGCCACCGCCGCGCGTTCGCCGCCGGCCTCGTCGGCTTCGCCGCCGCCTCCGCCCTCGGCGGCGCCGCGACCGGGCCGGGGATGCTGTTCGGCGCCCGCGCGCTCCAGGGCGTCTTCGCCGCGCTCCTCGCGCCCGCGGGGCTGTCGCTGCTGACGACGGCGTACACCGGGCCACGTGAACGCGGGCGCGCCTTCGGGGTGTTCGCCGCGGTCGGCGCGGCTGGCGCGGCGGTCGGGCTGATCGCCGGCGGGCTGCTGACGCAGTACGCGGGCTGGCGCTGGTGCCTCTACGTCAACGTGCCCGTCGCGCTCCTCGCCGCCCTCGGCACCGCGTTCGTGCCGCACGCCCCGCCGCTGCGCACCGGGGGGCGGCTCGACGTGCCGGGCGTGCTGCTCAGCACCACCGGCTTCGCCGCCCTCGTCTACGCCTTCAGCGATGCCGAACCGCACGGCTGGGGCGACCCGAAGGTGCTCGCGCTGCTCGGCGCCGGGGTGCTGCTGCTGGCGGCGTTCGTCGCCGTCGAGCTGCGGGCGCCGCATCCCCTGCTGCCGATGCGCGTCCTGCTGCACCGCGCACGGGGCGGGGCGTTCGCGGCGATCACGCTGATGTTCGTCGCGATGTTCGGCTTCTACCTGTTCATGAGCTACTACACGCAGACGGTCCTCGGCTACTCGCCCGTGGAGTCGGGGCTCACGCTCATCGTGAACGCCGCCGCCGCGCTCGCCGGCTCCATGCTCATCGCCGGGCGGCTGCACGGGCGGGTCGCGCCCGCGGCGCTGATCGTGCCGGGGCTGGTCGCGGCGGCGCTCGGCATGCTGATCCTCACCCGGCTGACGGCGGAGACCTCGGCGGTGCTGGGGGCGTACCTCGTACCGGCGCTGGTGCTCACCGGCCTCGGCCTCGGCTGCGTCATGCCGCCGACGGCGGCGCTGGCCACCGCGCACATGCGGCCGCACGAGATCGGCGCGGCCTCGGCGGCGTACAACGCGTCCCAGCAGTTGGGCGCCGCGCTGGGCACGGCGCTGCTCAACACCCTCGCCGCGAGCGCCGCCGCCGCGCACCTCACGTCGGCGGGCGGCACCACGGCGGCGGCGGCCACGGTGCACGGGTACACGACGGCGCTGACGGTGGGGGCGGCGGTGCTGCTGGGCGCGGCGTGCCTGACGTCGCTGCTGACGACGCCGCGCCCGGAGCGCGAGCCGGGGGCCGGGCCGGAGCGCGAGCCCGGACACGCCGCCGCGGAGCCGGAGGCGGCCGTCGCTCAGCAGGTCTCGCGGACGTAGCCCGCGGCGCCCTCGGGGGAGACCGCGCGGTCGCGGCGGACGATGCTCAGGCGGTCGGCCCACCGGCCGCAGGCCGCCGCGAGCCCGTCCGGCGTGTACTCGACGACCAGCACCCGGTCGTCGAACGCCGCGGAGTAGGCGGCGCATTCGTCGTACTCGCCGCACTCCTCCGCGACCGCGAAGTCCAGCCCGGTACGCGCCCGGTCGGGGGCCAGCTCCGCGGTGTTCTTCTGCGCGACGGCCAGCCCGCGCGCGTGCGCGCGGTCGGCGAGGAGCGCGGCGTACGCGCGGGCGTCGCCGGCCGTCAGCAGGCGCGGGAAGCGGGTGTACGTGTCCAGGTTGTCGGGCTCGACGGCCTGGTAGCCCCGCTCGGCGCAGCCGTCGATCCACCGGCCGACCTTCGCCGCGATGCGCTCGCGCTTGCCCGCGGTGCGCAGGTCGAGGACGGCCTCGCCCCAGTCCTCGTCGTAGACGACCTCGCCGGCCGCGTCGCGCAGCAGCAGGTCGGTGTCCCACCGGTCCTCGGCCCCCGGCTGGGCCTGGAAGGCGTTGACGTAGCAGACGTTGTACGCGCCGGGGGCGGGGGCGTCGCCGCGGTCGCGGACCACGACCTCCACGCCCGGGGGCGGGTCGTACGCGCCGCCGATCTGGTAGTCGACCCCGGCGCCCGGCGGGGGCAGCACGGGCTCCCGCGCCCCGTCGCCGTCGTCCCGGGGGACGACGACCAGGGCCACGAGGAGGGCGGCGGCCACGACGGCGGCGCCGGCGAGGGCGGCGCCGGCACGGCGGGTGCGTACACGGGTCACCCCGCCACTATCGCGCGGACGCCGACGGCCCGGGCGGGCCCTGCCGCCACCTCCGCGGCGCCTCCCTAGAATTGGCGGGTTCGCGGCCCCGACTGCCCGCGGACACCGGGGCGGAGCGGGCGGAGGAATCGGGCATGTCCCAGCAGCGACCGGGCGACGCCGGGGCACCGACGATGCGTGACGTAGCCCACCGCGCCGGGGTCAGTACCATGACGGTCTCGCGGGTGCTGAAGGACGACGCCCGGGTCAGCGAGGAGACCCGGCGCCGCGTCCTGGCCGCCGTCGACGCCCTCGGCTACCGGCTCAACGCGACCGCGCGCAGCCTGCGTCTCGGCGGCAGCGGCATGATCGGGCTGATCGTCACCAACCTCGCCAACCCGTTCTACTCGCGGCTCGCGCTCGGCGTCCAGGAAGTCGCCTCGGAGCACGGGCTGAGCATGCTCCTCGGCAACACGGGCGAACACCTGGACCGCGAGCGCGGGCTGGTGGAGGATCTGGCGTCGCGGCAGGTCGCGGGCATGATCGTGGTCCCGGCGGGCGGCAGCCACAGCCATCTCACGCCCGCGGCGCTGCGGGACATGCCGGTGGTGCTGGTCTCCCGGCCGCCGTCCGGCTTGGAGGCGGACTGCGTCCTCGTCGACGACTTCGGCGGTGCCCGGGACGCCACCGCCCGGCTGCTCGCCGCGGGCCACCGCCGGATCGGCTTCCTCGGCAACCCGCCGGCCATCCACACCGGCGCCGAGCGATTCCGCGGCTACCGCGCCGCCCACGAGGCGGCCGGTCTGGAGCCGGACGACGGGCTCGTCCGGCGCGGGCTGACGGACGTGGCGACGGCGGAGCGGGCGGCGCGGGAGCTGCTGGCCCCGGGCGGCGCGCCCGGATCCGGCACCGCGCCCACGGCGCTCTTCTGCACCAACAACCGCCTCACCCAGGGCGCCATCCGCGCGGTCCGCGCCCTCGAACTGCCGGTCGTGCTCGCCGGGTTCGACGACTTCGACCTCGCCGACGTCCTCGGGATGCCGCTGACCATCGTGTCGTACGACGCGGACGAGATGGGCCGGCAGGCCGCACGGCTCCTCATCGACCGCATCAACGGCGGCCCCACCGCCTCCTGGCCGCCGCGGCGCACCGTCCTGCCGACACACGTCATCCGCTACGGGCCGGAGTGAACCGGCGCGCACCACCGCGCCGGGCGGGTTCCCGGCGCGGGGCGTAGCGCGCGTGCGGCGCGTACCGGCGTCGTCAGCAGGACATGCCGTTGGGCTCGTCGATCTCGACCGAGCTGAAGAAGTCCCGGAACGAGGAGAAGAAATTGCCCTTGCCGCCCGGGCTGGTGACCGCCATGCAGCCGGTGTAGTCGGCGTCGGACCACAGGTTGATCCAGTACCCCGTCCGGTTCCAGTCCGACTTGGCGCGGTCGTCCATGCCGACCGCGGCGAGGTTCGGGGTGTCGTCCTGGAGTGCCACGATGTCGCCGGTGCCGTCCAGGCCGGAGAAGAGGCAGTAGTGGTCGGCCGGACAGCGGTCGTAGCCGTCGGCCACCGCCTGGGCGGACGCGCCCGGGGCGGCCAGCAGGGCAGCGGCGGCCGCGGCGGTGACGAGGGCGGCGTGGAGCTTCTTGGTCATCTCTCTCCTCGGTGGGGGGCAGAACCCGAACACCCCGCCGCCCACGGGCAACCCGGGGCGGCGGGGAGCATGCGCGAGCGGCGGCGGGTCGCCGCCGCCCGGTTACCGGAGTGTCTCAGTCCAGGGCCTCGAACGCCTTGACCAGCTTCCGCTGATAGTCCGTGATCTGGTAGTAAGAACCGAGCTTGTAGTACTCCTCCTTGGGCGTCAACGTGAGCCCGTAGACGAGGGTGCGGTTCTCGCCCGCGTACGCGTAGGGGGCGTTGTTCGCGTACGTCGAGAACTGCGTGACCTCCGGCTCCGACGTCGTCGGCGCCAGGGTGGGGTCGGAGCTGATGACGGCCAGGCAGAGGCGGTCGCTGGCGTCGGTGTCGTAGCTCAGCGTCGGGTACACCGCGAACGATCCCTTGGCGAACTCCAGCCCCAGCTCGCTCGGCTCGATCAGGCCCATCTCCGCGGCCAGCGCCTTCACCTGCGCCGGTTGCAGGTAATCGGTGTTCAACTCGCTGAAGTAGAGGTTCACCTGCCGCTTCGGGTAATCCACGGAAACCATCTGAACCTTGTCGAGCCCGTAATTCGCGAAGAGCTTCGCGTTCGCCCGCGCACTGGCCGGCATCGACGGCACGTCGAGCAGATCGTCCAGCGGCTGCGGCTCGTTGGTCGGGAAGGAGGCGTACGTCTTCTTGAATCCGGTACTGACCATTCCGTCGATGGCGTACATGCCGAGCGGAAATCCCTCGCGCAGTTCCGCGAGGAGATTGTCGACGGGGTGGCCGGTCTTCTCGGTAAGGCCGCGCTGCAGCGCCGTGGTGAACGGGTCGCCGTGGTCCGTGGGTACCGAGATGCTGAAGTCGAGTTCCGTCGCCCGGCGGCCGCCCGCCATCGAGAAGACGACGACGGCGTCCGCCAGCGCGTCCTGGTACGCGGTCAGGACCGGCCGGACCTTTTCCCGTGCGACGGGCACACCCAGGAGCCCGGCCGCTTCCTCCATGGCGGAATAGACACGTTCGACGTCGTTAGCCCCGGACATGGAATCCTCCGCTTTCAATCACGAGTGACTACGTGGGGGGCCTGGTCGGACTGGGTGGAGCCAGGTCGGCACATCGGCATTCATCGGGGGGTGTCCCCAGACCGTGGCCGCCGCCTGCTGCTCCACTCCCCCGATTTTCGCCGAGCCTACGGGCCCGGACTGTGAATCCGCTTGGCGTCCACTTGGCGCCGGCCACGGGCGGCGGCGGTAGCCGGCACTATGCACCGGGACCCGCGGTGTCCGGCAGGCCCAAGTCGGCACCAACTCAGCCCCCAGTGCCGCACAAGGCAGCTACCAGATGCTGACGGCACCATGGCCGGAACGGGGATTTCCCGGCGACGGACGGGACCCATCCGCGTCGACCTCGAAGATGTACGAAGAATACCGAGAGGCGAACATGCCAACTCCCCGAGGCAGGGTCCTCCTGGCCGAGCCCCGAGGCTTCTGCGCCGGTGTCGACAGGGCAATCGAGATCGTGGAGCGTGCGCTGGACATTCACGGCGCACCGGTGTACGTGCGCAAACAGATCGTGCACAACGAGCATGTGGTACGTGAACTCGAGGAGCGCGGCGCGATCTTCGTCGACTCCGAGAACGAGGTGCCGGAGGGCGCGGTCTGCATCTTCTCCGCGCACGGCGTCTCCCCGCAGGTGCGCAGCAACGCCGCGGACCGGCAGTTGAACGTGATCGACGCGACCTGCCCGCTGGTGTCGAAAGTGCACCAGGAGGCGCGGCGGTTCGCGCGGGACGAGCGGACCCTGCTGCTGATCGGCCATGCGGACCACGAGGAGATCGAGGGCACGTACGGCGAGGCGCCGGACCGTACGCTCATCGTGGAGGACGCCGAAGAGGCGCGGCGGATCGAGCTGCCCGAGGGCACGCGGTCGGCGTTCCTCACCCAGACGACCCTCTCGGTGGACGACACCTCGGAGATCGTCGACATCCTGCGGGAGCGCTTCCCCGGGATCGTGGGCGCGGGCAGCGAGGACATCTGCTACGCGAGCCAGAACCGGCAGAACGCCGTCAAGGCCATCGCGGCCGAGAGCGACTTCGTGCTGGTCGTCGGCTCGGAGAACTCCAGCAACAGCGTACGGATGGTCGAGGTCGCCGAGACCGCCGGCACCCCGGCGCGGCTGCTCCCGTCCGTCGACTCGCTCGACCCGGCCTGGCTGGAGGGCGCGGAGACGGTCGGCGTCAGCTCGGGCGCCAGCGTGCCGGAGGTGCTGGTCGAACAGGTGGTGGCACGGCTCGCGGAACTGGGCTACGGGGAGGTCGATGCGGTCGTGACCGCGAAGGAGAACGTGGTGTTCCGGCCGCCTGCGGGCCTGACGCGCACGACGGGCGAGAAGGACGGGGCGGAGCCCGCCGCGGACCCGGGCGCGGCCACAGGACAGCTCCTCACCCGGGTCTCCGCCCGGATCGAGGACCTGCTGGCGGCGGAGCGCAAGACCTGGGACGACGTCGACGCCCGGATGACGCGGCCGATCGACGCGATCGCCCACCTGGTCGCGGCGGGCGGCAAGCGGCTGCGGCCGACGTTCTGCATCAGCGGCTATCTCGCCGCCGGCGGCGTGCTCGACGGCTCGCAGGCAGAGGACGCGGTCGTCTCGGCGGGCGCCGCGCTGGAGCTGCTGCACGCCTTCGCCCTGATCCACGACGACGTCATGGACAACGCCCCGACCCGCCGCGGCCGGCCCACGGTCCACATGAGGCACGCCGCCGTCCACGCCGACCAGGGCTGGGCGGGCGAGCCCCGCCGCTACGGCGACGGCGCGGCGATCATCGCGGGCGACCTGGCGTACGGCTACGCCCACACGGCCGTGGAGGCGCTGTCGGGCCCGGCGCGCCGGGTGTGGAACCACCTCGGCACCGAGATGATCTTCGGCCAGCAGCTCGACATGTCCCTGGCCGCCGAACTCGTCCCGGACCCGGCGCTGGCACGCTACGTCGCCGTCTGCAAGTCGGGCCAGTACACGATCCACCGGCCCCTGGCCCTGGGCGCGGTCATCGCCGGCCGCGACGACCTGGACGACGCCTTCGAGGCGTACGGCGTGGCGGCGGGCGAGGCGTTCCAGCTCCGCGACGACCTCCTCGACGCCTTCGGCGACCCGGAGGTGACGGGCAAGCCGGCGGGCCTCGACATCCGCCAGCACAAGATGAACCTGCTGCTCGCGCTCGCGGCGACGAAGGACGCGGAGGTGGCGCGCCTGGTCGCGGACGGCGGCGACTGGGACGCGGACCGCCTGCACGAGGCGCTGCGGGCGTCGGGGATGCGGGAGGAAGTGGAACAGCGCATCGAGGACCTGGTGTCGACGGCCCACAAGGCCCTGGAGGACGCCCCGCTGGCACCGGGCTGGCGGGAGCGGCTGAAGGAGATGGCCGTCAAGGTCGCCTACCGCGAGACCTGATCACCGACGGACGGACACCGCGCCCTCGCCCCCGGGTCGGCCGGGGACGAAGGCGCGGGCCCGTACCTCGGGCGGGGCGGGGCCACGCGCCCGGGAGATGGCCGGTGAAGGCGGTCTGGAAGAACGCGTTCTTGGCGAAGTGCTCCAGATAGCGGGGATCGCTGACTTCGAGCGTGAAGAACGCGGACGTCCCCTCGGGCTCGTCGGTGTCGGCGCCGGCCGGGTCCTCGTCGTCCTCCTCGATCTTCCAGGAGACGGTGATCTCTTCGGTACGGCGGGCGAACGCGCCCGGCTCCGGCGTGAGGCAGATGGAGGGGACGCCCTCCGAGAAGCCCCGCCCGCCGTAGGGGTCGATGCGGCCCTTGGAGAACTCCTCCGCCTTCACGCGGGATAAGCGGCTCGGCCGGCCGGACCACGCGGTACTCCGTCCCCGCCACCCGCACCTTCTGTACGACGATCCGCACCCGCAGACCGTCCCGGGTCAGGCGCGCCCGTGACGCCGCCATGCCGCTCCCTCCGGCCTGTCGTCAGTAGTAGCCCTTGGTGCCGTCGACGAGTTCGCGGACGATGTCCGCGTGGCCCGCGTGCCGTCCGGTCTCCTCGATGAGGTGGGTGAGGATCCAGCGGAGGTTGGCGCGCTTCCGGGGGAAGCCGGGGTGGCGGGCGACGTCGTCCAGGGAGGCCGCGGCGATGATCTCGTCGCTACGCGCGCACTGGGCCTCGTAGTCCGCGACGGCCTGCGCGAGGGTGACGCCGGCGGTGGACCAGTCCGCGTCCTCCCCCGCGGACTCGTCGAAGGCCGGGTTCCGCGAGCTGTCCCCGCCGAGGAAGATGACGTCGAGCCAGGCGTGCTCGGTCCAGCGCATATGGACGAGGAGCCCCGCCATGGTCATGAGCGGCGACGTCGGGACGACGGAGCGGTGCGCGTCCGCCTCGCTCAGTCCTTCGCACTTCCAGCGCAGGATTCTGCGCTGGAGTTCGAGCCAGCCGGTGAGCGAGGTGTGTTCGTCGGCGAGGAGGGGAGGGCGTTCGAAGACATGAGACATGGTGGGGGACGCTAGCGCGCGGGGTCAGGGTGTCGCAGGGTTTTCTGCGGGGCGCGGGCGGGCCCCGCGGGAACCGGCCCCCGCCACGCGAGGGACCGGCAGGGCCGGCCCCCGCCCCCTCCCCGCCTACGCCTCCGGCTTCTTCGCCATGACCACCACCCCCGGACCGGTCTGCCCGTCGGCCGGCAGCCGCAGTTCCGCGACCGGCCGCAGCCCCGCTCCCTCGATCACGGCGACGAACTCCTCCGGCCGCCACCTGTGCGTCGTCCAGCGCACGCCCTCCTTGCCGTACGCCTCCGTCCGGACCAGATCCCCCTCCCCCACGTGCGTCCCGGTGAGGAAGTGCCCGCCCGGCTTCAGCGCCCGCGCGAACAGACCGAGCACCTGCGGCAGGACGTCCCGCGGAAGGTTGAACAGCGACCACCACCCCAGCACGCCGCCCAGCGACCCGTCGGCGAGTTCGAGGTCGGTCGCGGAGGAGACGCTGAAGCGGCACTGCGGGTGCAGCCGGCGGGCGTTCTCGATCATGCCGGGCGAGAGGTCCACGCCGGAGGCGTCCAGGCCGCGTTCGGCAAGGTACGCGGTCACCTGGCCCGGCCCGCAGCCGACGTCGAGGACGGGGCCGGAGTCGCCCACGGCGTCGGCGAACACGTCGACCGCGGCCTTCAGCCAGGGGTACCGGCGGATGTCGCCCATTCCCGTCGTCCGCATCAACTGCACGTAGTTGTCGGCCACGTGGTCATAGGACGTGCGGACGGCGTCGAGGTCTGCGGGGCGGTCGATACGGGGGGTGTCAGCGCGCATCCCGTAAAGGTAGGGCAGGGGTCTGACAACGCCGCGGGGCGCCGGTCAGTCCTTGCGGCCGACGCCCGCGTAGATGCCGATCTCCTGGTACCGCTCGGGCGGCGGCATGTCCGGGCGCCAGAACGGGACCTGCACCAAGCCGGGTTCGACCAGGCCGAAGCCGTCGAAGAACGGCTCGATCTCCGCGTACGTGCGCAGGTTCAGGCCCGCGGTGGCCTTGTCGTAGACGGCCTGCGCGTCGGTGCGGTCGGCGAAGTCGCCGGTGGCGTGCGAGAGCACCAGGAAGCTGCCGGACGGCAGCGCGTCGCGCAGGGCGGCGACGATCTCCCGGGGCCGGTCCGCGTCGGTGAGGAAGTGGAGCACGGCCACGAGGAACACCGCGACCGGCTCGTCGAAGTCGAGGACCCGGCGGACGTCGGGGTGGTCCAGGATGGACCGCACGTCGCGGACGTCGGCCTGCACGATGCTCGTCGCGCCGGCCTGGCTGAGGAGCGCGTCGGCGTGGGCGCGGACGATGGGGTCGTTGTCGACGTACACCACCCGGGTTTCCGGCGCGGTCTCCTGGGCGGTCTCGTGCACGTTCGGCGCGGTGGGCAGGCCCGTACCGATGTCGAGGATCTGGCGGATGCCGTCGGCGACGACGTGGCGGACGGCGCGCTGGAGGAACGCCCGGTTGGCGCGCAGCCCGATCCGCGCCTCGGGGGCGGCGGCGACGAGCTGTTCGCCGGCCTGGCGGTCGACCTCGTAGTTGTCCTTGCCGCCCAGCAGGTAGTCGTAGATCCGCGCCGGATGCGGCCTGCTGACGTCGATCTCCTCGAAACGGAAGCCCTCCGTTGCCACACTGCGCTCCTCTCGACGTGCGCCACAGTAGTACGGCAGAACGGCAGTACGACCCCGGTTCGACCCTCCTGCCCGTCATCGCGCACGGCGACAGCCACGTGGAGGGAGCCGCATGGCTGAGGTGACGGTGCGGTGTTACCAGGGGTCCGCGGCGGCGGCGAAGCTTGAGGCGTTCCTGCCCGCGTATTGGGAGATCTACGCCGAGCCGCCGTACCGCGAGGGCCCGGAGGACGTCGCGGGCTTCGCCGAGTTGTTCGCCGTGCAGTCCGGCGGCCCGGCTTCCGTGTGGCGCTGGCCCTCGACCGCGGCGAGGAGGTCGCCCGCTTCGCCTACGGCTTCCGCCTGCCGCCCGGCACCGGGTGGTGGCGCAACCTCCCCCGGCCCCCGCCCGCCGAGTTCACCGCCGCGGACGGGCAGCGCACCTTCGCCGTGATCGAGCCGGCCGTGCGCAAGCCCTGGCGGCGGCAGGAGGTCGCCCGCCGGTTGCACGCCGCGCTCCTCGACGGCCTGGCGGTGGAGCGGGTGACGCTCACCGTGCGGCCGGAGCCCGAGGCGGCGCCGGCGCGGGCCGCGTACGAGTCGTGGGGGTACCGGAAGCTCGGCACGTCGCAGCCCAGTGCCTCCGCCCCTCTGTACGAGTCCATGGTTCTGCACCTGCGGCCAGGAGCCGCCGACAACCAGGCCCCGACCGCATAGCTGCTGGTCAGGGCCTTGGTGTGTGGGTGCCCCCAACGGGATTCGAACCCGTGCTACCGCCTTGAAAGGGCGGCGTCCTGGGCCACTAGACGATGAGGGCCGACGGCCCGCCGGGGCGCTGGCTGAGCTGCGCTCGGGGGCTCCAGCAGGATATGGGATGGCGGGGGAGATCGCCAAAACGATTCCTGCCCAGCCCTCGCGCGCATCCGGCGGGCCGTGGGACGGGGGGCCCGGAGGGACCCGGGCGGCTCAGGCGATGACGAAGAGGAGTGAGGCGAGGCCGAAGGCCGAGAGGCCGATCGTCGTCTCCATCACCGTCCAGGTCTTCAGCGTCGTCTTCACGTCCATGTTGAAGAACCTCCCCACCAGCCAGAAGCCCGAGTCGTTCACGTGGCTGGCCGTCACCGACCCCGCCGCCGTGGCCAGCACGATCGCCGCGAGCTGTACCGCGTTGTAGTCCGCGTCCAGCACCACCGGCTGGATCAGTCCCGCGGCCGTCGTCAGGGCGACCGTCGCGGAGCCCTGGGCGATGCGGAGTGCGGTGGCGACGACGTACGCGACGATGATGACCGGCAGGCCCAGGTCGCTCATGGCGTCGGCGAGGGCGTCGCCGATGCCGCTGGCGCGCAGGACGCCGCCGAACATGCCGCCGGCGCCGGTGATGAGGATGATCGCGCAGACCGGGCCGAGCGCCGAGTCGACGAGCTTCTCGATCATCTCCAGGCCCTTGCCGCGGCGCGTCCCCAGGACGTACGACGCGACGAAGACCGTCAGCAGCAGCGCCACCGGCGTCGAGCCGAGGGCGCGGGCGACGTTGTACCAGGACTCCGTGTCCTCCACCCAGCCCGCCGCGCGGGCGGTGTCCAGGCCGGTGTTGGCGAAGATCAGCACCAGCGGGAGGAGGAGCAGGCCGATGACGGTGGCCGCGCTCGGCGGGTCGGTGTCCTTCTCCTCCTGCGGGCCGCCGGTGAGGATGTCCGGCACCTGGAGGACGATCTTCTCGCCGATCCACAGGCCGTAGAGGTAGCTGGTGACGTACCAGATCGGGATGGCCATGACCACGCCGATCGCCACGACCAGACCCACGTCCGCGCCCAGCAGCTCGGTGGCGGCGACCGGGCCGGGGTGCGGCGGCACGAAGACGTGCATGACGGAGAACGCGCCGGCGGCGGGCAGCCCGTAGCGCAGGACGCCGCCGCCGAGGCGGCGGGCGATGGTGAAGACGATCGGCAGCATCACGACGAGGCCGGCGTCGAAGAAGATCGGGAAGCCGAAGATGAGCGACGCGACGCCGAGCGCGAACGGGGCGCGGTCCTCGCCGAACTTCCGGATCATGGCGTCCGCGAGGCTCTGCGCGCCGCCGCTCACCTCCACCAGCCGGCCCAGCATCGCGCCGAGACCGACGAGCAGCGCGACGCTTCCCAGCGTCGTGCCGAAGCCGGCGGTCGCCACGGGGATCACCTGGGCGGCCGGGATGCCGGCGGCGAAGGCGGTGAGGATGCTGATGGTGACCAGCGCGAGGAAGGCGTGCACGCGCAGGTAGATCACCAGGAAGAGGAGCACGGCCACGGCCGCGCCGGCTATCGCGAGCAGCGGGCCCGCGGACATCGTCTGGGTCCAGTCTTCGACCTCTTGGGCGAGATGCACCGTCGTCATCGGAAAAGCTCCATCGCTTCTCGGGTACGGGGACGGGGTTGCGGTCGGGGGTGAGGGGGCGGATCGGGTGAGCGGTTGAGGGGAGGGTGAGGGGTGAGCGGGTTGAGGGGAGGGTGAGGGGTGAGCGGGTTGAGGGGCGAGGCGTTAGCCGGCCGGTGGGGGCTGGGGCAGGCCCAGGCGGCGTAGCGACTCCTCCGCCACCTCCTCCGGCGTCCCCCCGATGTCCACCGCCACCCCGTCCTCGTCCCCCGCCAGCGGCTCCAGGTCCGCCAACTGCGAATCCAGCAACGCCGGCGGCATGAAGTGCCCCGACCTGCCGCCCAGTCGGCGGGCGAGCGTGTCGTGGTCGCCGTGCAGGTGGACGAAGCGCACGCGCGGGCCCGCTTCGCGGAGGATGTCGCGGTAGGCGCGCTTGAGGGCGGAGCAGGTGACGACCGCGTTCTCACCGGCGTCCGCCCACCCCGCCAGCCACGCGGCGATCGCCCGCAGCCACGGCTCGCGGTCGGCGTCGGTGAGGGGTGTACCGGCGCGCATCTTCGCGATGTTCGTACGGGGGTGGAAGTCGTCGGCCTCCGCGAGCGCCCAGCCGAGCCGGTCGGCCAGAAGCCGGGCGACGGTGCTCTTGCCGGCGCCGGAGACGCCCATGACCACGAGCCCGGTGTGGGTGCCCGGAGTGGCCCGCCGGTGCGTGGAAGGCGGGGACATCAAGACCTCCCTGGAACCAAGAATGGTGTTACCAATCGCCGGGAAAGGTAGCACCAATGTGCGAGATCGGGGAAGGACCCTGCCCGGGATACTCTTCAGCGGTGGAGCTACAGGGCGTTGGCCATGGGAAGCGGGAGAACGCGACGTCCCCGCCGCCCCCCGCCACCGACTCCGCCGTCCTGCACAGCTCGGTCCTCGACACCATCGGCGAGGAGATCACCGGCAACGCCCTCCCCGAGGGCCACGTGCTCACCCTGGAGCAGATCCGCGAGCGCTTCGGCGTCTCCCGCACCGTCGCCCGCGAGACCATGCGGATCCTGGAGTCGATGGGCCTGGTCCGCTCCCGCCGCCGGGTCGGCATCACCGTCCAGCCCCGCGCCTCGTGGAACGTCTACGACCCCCGCGTCATCTGGTGGCGCCTCTCAGGCCCCGGCCGCAACGCCCAGCTCCGCTCGCTGACCGAACTCCGCATCGCCGTCGAGCCGCTCGCCGCCGGTGCCGCCGCCCGCAGCGCCTCCGCCGCGGAACGCGAACGGGCCACCGAGATCGCCGCCACCCTCCGCACCCTCGGCGAGGCCGGCGACCTCGACCGCTTCCTGGAGGCGGACATCGCCTTCCACACCCTGCTGCTCCAGGCCAGCGGCAACGAGATGTTCGGCGCGCTCGCCGACGTCGTCGCCGTCGTCCTCCAGGGCCGTACCCAGCTCGGCCTCATGCCCCACCACCCCGAGCCCGCGGCCCTCGAGCTGCACGAGGCCGTCGCCGACGCGGTCGCGGGCGGCCGGCCGCGGGACGCGGAGACCGGGATGCGGGAGCTGCTGGCGGAGGTGCGGCACGCGATGCTGCCGCTGTGGGAGCCGCGTACGCGCAGGGGGTGAGCGCACGTACGGGCACCTCACGCCCACCGGTGACGCGCGCCTGCGTCCGGTACGCCCGTCCCCGTACGGCAAAGGGCCCCGCCCGTCGTCCTTCGACGACCGGCGGGGCCCCTCGGCTCTCCGGCTCCTGTGAGCCGGAGGCCGTCAGTGCTTCTCCAGCTCCACCTTCGGCAGGATCTTCGCGAGCGGCGCCGGCAGCCACCAGGCGCGCTTGCCCATCAGCTCCATCGCCGCGGGCACGATCATGCACCGGATGATGACCGCGTCGACGAAGATCGCCACCGCGAAGGCCAGGCCCGACTGCTGGAGCATCCGGGTCGGGCTGAGGATGAAGGCCGCGAAGATCACGATCATGATCGAGCCCGCCGCCGTGATCACCGAGCCGGTGTGGGCCAGGCCCTCCCGTACGGCGCGCGAGGGGTCGCCGTCCTTGGAGTTGACCCATTCCTCGTGCATGCGGGAGATGAGGAAGATCTCGTAGTCCATCGAGAGGCCGAAGACGATCGCGAAGATCATCACCGGCACGTACGCCTCGATCGGTCCGCCCTCGAAGCCGAACCGCCCGTCCTGGAAGACCAGCTTCATCACGCCCAGCGCGGCGCCGATGCTGAGGAGGTTGAGGAACGCGGCCTTCAGCGGGATGAGAATCGATCGGAAGACCGCCATGAGCAGGACGATCGCGAGCCCCACGACGATGATCATGAACAGGGGCATCCGGTCGGCGAGCTTGCCGGCGTAGTCCTCGGACGCGGCCGTTCCGCCGCCCACGAAGTACTCCGCGCCGTTGTCCGCCGTCAGCCCCGGCAGCACGTCGTCGCGGAGGGTGCCGACCAGCTCCGTGGTCTTCTCGTCCTGCGGCGAGGTGACGGGGTAGACGAGGACCATCGCGGCCTCGCCGTCAGGCGTGGGAATCGGGGGCGCGGTGGCGGCGACGCCCTCGGTCTCGCCCAGCGTCTGCGCCGCCGCGGTGGCGGCCTCTTCCGCGGTGCCGTCGCCGCCCTCGGTCACGACCAGCAGCGGGCCGTTGAACCCGGGGCCGAAGCCGTCGGAGAGCAGGTCGTACGCCTGGCGGCTGGTGGAGTCGCTCGGGTCGTTGCCCGCGTCGTTGAAGCCGAGGCGGATGCTCAGCGCCGGGAAGGCGAGGGCGCCGAGGAGCACCGCCGCCGTCAGCAGGGCGGCCAGCGGGCGCTTCTGCACCGCCGTCGCGAGCTTCCGCCACCGCTCGCCGTCCTGGGCCTTGCCCTTGGCCTTGCGCTTCTCGGCCCGCGCGAGGAACTGGCGGGCGAAGCGCTTGCCGAAGATGCTGAGCAGCGCGGGCAGCAGGGTCAGCGAGGCGATCATCGTCATCAGCACGGTCAGTGCCACGGAGAGCGCCATGCCCTGGATCGAGCCGAGCCCGAGGGCGGTGAGGCCGAGGAGCGCCAGGAGGACGGTGCAGCCGGCGAAGAAGACCGACCGGCCCGCGGAGTCCATGGCCGTGATGGTGGCCCGCTCCGGCTCCACGCCCTTCACGAGCTCGGTCCGGTAGCGCGCGAAGATCAGCAGCGCGTAGTCGATGCCGACGCCGAGGCCGACGAGGAACATGACCGGCGGCGTCCAGGACGCGATGGTGAAGAGGTGCGACGCCAGGATGATGACCCCGACCGTCGAGCCGACCGCGAAGAGGGCGATCACGATGGGCAGGCCGGCCGCGATGAAGGTGCCGAACATCACCACCAGGATGACCAGCGCGGCCACGAGGCCCACCATCTCGCCGACGCCGGTCTCACCCTCCGCCAGCGCCCGGACGGCTTCACCGCCCAGCTCGACCTGGAGTCCCTCGCCCTCGATCTCCTGTGCGGCGTCGAGGATGCGCTCGGTGTCCTCCACCGGCATGTCCACCGACGGCACCTCGAGCTGCACGGTGGCGTAGCCGATCGTGCCGTCCTCGGAGATGGCGTTCGGGTTCTCGTAGACGCTCTGGACGCCGCCGACGTTGGGCAGCTCCGCGACCTCCGCGAGCATCGGGTCGACGCGCTGCTGCACCTGGGCGAGCCCGCCCTCGTCGTGCAGGACGATGTCGATGGTGTCCCCGGCGCGCTCCGCACCGTGCTCCGCCAGCAGGTCGGCGGCGGCCTGCGCCTCGGTGCCCGGGAGGGACATGTCGTCCTTGTAGGTGTCGCCCACGGCGGTGGCCACGCCGTACACGCCGAACAGGACCGCCACCCACAGGATCACGGCGATCCATTTGCGTCGGTAGGCGAAACCCCCGACCCGGACGAACACCCCCTTTTGCAGGGGCGGTTCCGCGGTCTCTTCTCGATTATCGGTCATCGTCATGGTCTCTTCCCCGGAGGGTCGTCAAGCGTCCCCGGGGTGGCCCCGGGCTTCCGTAGCCTGTTGACGACGTAGCCCTTCGAGGTGTGACATGGACACTCGTCGGAACCGGGCCGTGTCACCATGTGACCGGCCCTTCGGCTGAACGGGACAGGGGAATGACGAATCGGGACGCGCAGGAAGCCGCACCGGACACCCTAGAGGGCGCCCCGCGGGACACGGAAGAACGGCTCGCGCGGTCTTTCGAGGCCAACCGGCCGCGGCTGCTCCGTGTGGCGTACACGATGACCGGCTCCCTGGTGGAGGCCGAGGACTGCGTGCAGGAGGCGTGGCTGCGGCTGCGGCGGCTCGACGACCCCGGCCATGTCCGCGACCTGACGGCCTGGCTGACGACGACGGTCAGCCGGCTGGCGCTGGACGCGCTGAGCAGCGCGCGGGCACGGCGCGAGCAGTACGTGGGCACGTGGCTGCCCGAGCCGCTGGTGGCGGAGCGCTCGGACGATCCGGCCGACCGGGTGACGCTGGACGAGTCGGTGAGCATGGCGCTGCTGGTGGTGCTGGAGCGGCTGTCGCCCGCCGAGCGCACCGCGTTCGTGCTGCACGACGTCTTCAGCGTGCCGTTCCCCGAGATCGCCGAGGTCGTCGGCCGCTCGCCGGCGGCGGTACGGCAGTTGGCGTCGCGGGCGCGGCGGCAGGTAGAGGACGGCAGGCCGCGGACGCCGGCGACGGAGGCGCAGCAGCGGGAGCTGGTGGCGGCGTTCACGGCGGCGTGCCAGGACGGCGACCTGCCGGGGCTGATCGCGCTCCTCGACCCGGACGTGGTGCTGCGGGGCGACGGCGGCGGCAAGGCCGTCACGCTCCAGCGCACCGAGCGCAAGTCGGGCCGGGTGGCGCAGATGATCGTCGCGTACGCGGGCTACGTGGGCCCGTTGGACATCCGTCCGATCAAGGTCAACGGCACGGCGGGGCTGGCGATGCGGGGCAACGACGGGTATCTGTCGGTGCTGTCGTTCACGGTGGACGCGGGGCGGATCACGGCGATCGACATCATGCGCAACCCCGACAAGCTGGCGAGGGTCCCGGACCTGGACTGAGACCCGGGCCGAGACCCGGACCGAGCGGGGCCGCCGTCCGCGGCGGCCCCGGCGGCCCCGGGGGGCCCGGAGGGCCCGGGGCCCGGCACTCAGCTCCGCGGGACCGGGAAGGCCACCGGGCTGCGCTGCCCGGCGCGGTTCACGGCCCGTACGCCGAAGAAGAGGTTGTCCTTCGACGCGCGCACGGTGTGCCGGGTCACGTCGCCGACCGGCTCCACCTCCGTCCACTCCGGCGCCGTCGTCTCCCGCCGCACCACCTCGTACCCGGCGAGGTCCGGCTCCGTACCGCGGTCCCACACCAGCTCGGTGTCGTTGGTCAGCGCGGAGGTGACGATGCCCACGCCCGTCGGCGTGCCCGGGGCCTGGGCGAGGGTCCAGACGGCGGCGAGGTTGACCCTCGCGACGCGCGCGACGTAGTCGAAGTCACAGAAGTCGGGCAGGTCGCCGTACTGCTTGCCGTCCTCCACACGGACGTCCTGGTGCTGGTGCGCGTAGTCCTCGGCGGGCTCGGTGAAGCGGGCGGCGGGGAAGCGGCGTTCGAGGAACGGGATGTGGTCGCCGCCGCGGAGGTAACGGTCGCGGCGGTAGATCACCCGGACGCCCATGCCGGTGGCGTCGTTCTCCGCCACGTCGCGGACGAAGCGGGCGAGCTGCCGCGCCGGGGAGTCGTTCTCGCCGCCGACGGAGCGGCGCGTGTTGGCCTCGGCGGGGGTCTCGGCGGTGGGGACGCCCTCGGCGAAGAGCCGTACGGTCCGGGGGTCGCGGGTGCCGTCGTCGGCGGTGGAGCTGCCGACGATGTCGTTGGTGAACATGCCCTGGACCCGGACGCCGCCGGCCCGGAACTGCTCCGCCATGTGCGCGGCCCCGTACAGCCCCTGCTCCTCCCCCGCCACCGCGGCCAGCACGATCGTCGCGGCGGTGCGGCGGGTGGCCAGCACCCGGGCCAGCTCCATGGCGACGGCGACGCCGGAGGCGTCGTCGTCGGCGCCCGGGGCGTCGGAGGTGGCGTCCATGACGTCGCTGGCGCGGGAGTCGTAGTGGCCGGAGACGACGTAGACGCGGTCGGGGTCGGTGTCGCCGCGCAGGGTGGCGAGGACGTTGGTGATGCGGGTGGGGACGGGGATGCGGTTGGCGGGCTGCTGGACGTACGACTGCAGCTCGACGGTCATCCGCCCGCCGGAGGCGGCGGCGTGCCGGCGCATCCGGCGGTGGATCCAGTCGCGGGCCGCGCCGATGCCGCGGTCGGGGTCGTCCTGGACGGAGAGGGTGTGCCGGGTGCCGAAGGCGGCGAGGCGGCGTACGTCGGCCTCGATCCGGCCGGCGTCCACCTCGGCGAGCAGGGCCCGCAGCTCCCGTCCCGGCCGCTGGGCGGTGGCGGGCGGCCGGCCGGCGCCCTGGTCCGCGGGCGCGGCGGGGCCGCTCGCGGCGGCGGGCCCGGCCGTGATCCCGGCGGCGGCGGTGGCGGCGGCACCGGCCGCCAGGACGGTCCTCCGGTTCGTACCTCGCGGGTGCGGCGACACGGGGTCTCCCCTCCGTAAACTGGCAGTGGCCATGTCAATTACGGGTGCTGCCATGCTCGTTGACGCCGACGCACCTGACAACCCCGCGCCACGGCATACCGAGGCCGGCCGCACCGGGCGGAACGAGACGCCCCCACGCCGGTGGTGGGCCGGGTGGGGGCGTCGGGCCCGGACGGGTGGTCCGGGGCGGGCGGGCGGGGGAGGGTCCGCCCGCCCGGTCAGGGGGCGGTGCCCCAGGTGAGGGTGCCGGAGGAGTAGACGCCGACCCGCGGGTTGTCCGCGTAGCCGGTGTTCGTCGCGCGGCTGTAGTCGTCCGCCTCGTTGAAGGTCGACCAGTCGCTCTTCGCCAGCCGCACCTGGATCTCGCCCGTCGACGCGCCCGGCGCCAGCGTGCCGGAGCCGAAGCCGACCTCCAGGTACCGGTCCGCGCCGGGTGCGGAGGAGCCGGACGCGCTCACGCCGTGCGTGACGCTCCCGCAGCCGACGACGGCCCAGTCGCACCACGTGGAGAACGACGTCGCGCCGGAGTCGCCGCTGAACCAGTAGCGGACCTTGACCGAGGCCAGGTTCACCGGCGTGCTGCCGGTGTTGACGAGCTGGAGGCCCATCCGGATCTGGTTGTCGGTCACGGCCGAGTCGGTGTTCTTGTACTGCACCTTCACCGCGCCGCCCCCGCCGCCGTCGCTGCCGGTGGTGGCGGTCACCGTGGACGTACGCGCCGAGGCGTTGCCCGCCGCGTCGCGGGCGCGGACGGCGTAGGCGTACGACGTGCTCGCCCGCAGCCCGCTGTCCGTGAACGATGTGCCGGCCGTCGAGCCGACCTGCGTGCCGTCGCGGAAGACGTCGTACGCGGTGACGCCGACGTTGTCGCTCGACGCCGTCCAGGACAGGGAGGCGCTGGCGCCCGTCGTCCCGGTCACCCGGAGCCCGGTGGGCACGGTCGGCGCCTGGGTGTCGTCGCCGGGGCCGGGACCGCCGCCGTCGACCGGCGGGTAGGCGTTCGCGACGAGCTGGCGGAACTGCGCGGAGAACCAGTGACCGGCGAGCGGGGAGTCCGCGAGGGCGCCGGTGGGGTTGTTGCCGTTGCGCGGGTTGCCCTCGTACGTGGGGTCGCACATCCGGTCGAAGCCCTTGCCCTCATCGTTGTCGATGGGGCGGCTGGAGCCGTCCGACTCGCCCGGGGGCTTGGCCCACACATACGCGTCGATCCCCGACTCGGGTGCGGCGACGGGCCGTTCGCCCAGACCCGCGCCGGACTGGTTGCACCAGTTCCCGGCGTGGATGCGCCGGTCGACGCGGCCGCCGTCGACGAAGGCGTCCACGGAGGTCGTCGGCCCGGGGCCGGTGGGCCGGGCCGCGCCGCCCCAGCCGTTGCGGGAGGTGTCGATCAGCATGCCGATGCCCGGGTCGAAGCCGCCGCGGGAGACGAGCAGGTCGCGCAGCGCCTGGGCGTAGGACAGTTCGTCGGCGTACTGGTTCCAGTCGATCCACTCCGCCTGCCGCACCGGGGTGCTGCCCACGTTGCCGCCCACCTCGAAGTACGGCTCGTGCAGGGCGGAGTAGTTGGCCGTGTTGACGATGAATCCGTGCACGTCGGAGACGGTGGCGCCCTCGGAGGTGGCGGCCTTCTTGAACTCGTCCACGGCGGGCGCCAGGTTGGAGTCCCAGCCGAGCCAGCCGTGGTGGGCGGCGTCGACGTAGTTGTAGACGTTGGGGATGTCGGCCAGCGTGCTCAGCGCGTAGCCGACGCCCTTCTCGTAGTTGCCGAGCTGCTTCATCTGTACGCAGGCGTCGGTGGAGCCGTCGGTGCCGCCGGCGTTGGTGACCATGTTGGGCAGCGAGTCCGGCTCGATGAGCGTGACGATCCGCAGGCTGGCGTACTTGGGGTCGGCCAGGATGTCGGCGATCGGGTCGATGTACTCGGACTTGTAGAGGCCGAGTTCCTCGGGCTTCAGCTCGCCGTTGGAGGCGAGCGCGGAGCAGTCGCGGCCCGGCAGGTTGTAGATGACGACCTGGAAGAGGTCGGCACCCTGGTCGAGCGCCTCGTCCAGGTGCCGTTCCAGACCCCAGGCCGCGCCGATTCCGCCGATGGCGGCGCGGCGGTCCATCCAGACGAAGGTGGGCTGGTCGGCGATCGCCTCACCGCCGTCGGCGGTGGCCCTCGCGGCCCACTGGGGGTTCACGTACGGGGTGGCGCCGGCGTACGGGTTGTCCACGCGGGCGGCCGCCGCGCCCGCGGCGGGCGCCGCGGTGCCGGTGAGCACCAGCGTGGCGCCGACGGCGAGTGCGGCGAGGATTGCGGCGGGCCGCCACGGTCTGCGGCGCGTACGGGCACGGGTGCTGGCGCGTGGTCCGCCACTTCGGCCGGGGCTGCCGCCACTGCCGGTTCCACTGCTGCTTCTTCGCACTGTCATCGCGGCTCTCGTGCTCCTCTCGGATAGCGGGACCGGTGGCGGGACGCAGCGGGAAGGCTCTCCCGCCACCGGGGCTTTGCGTGCGTGCGCGGCACGTGGGGGAGTGCCCTCGGATCGACGTGCGGAGCACGTGCGCGGCGCACTGCCTGCCACGTACGTGCCACGTGCGTACTGCGTGCAAGGCTTGAAGCTATGGGAGCGCTCCCACCGTCGGGCAAGCCCGCGGGGCTGTCAACCCCCCGCGCACGAACCGTTCGAGCACCCCCCGCCTCACCGGCAGGTTCCCCCGTACGGAGATCTGAAGAATCCGCCGGAGCGCAACCCTTCGCCCCCCGCGTCGTTTTCCGGGCCGGAAACACCTCTCGCACGGACGGGTGGACAATGCTGCGGCTACTGAACAGAGCACTGGGCCGGTTGACCGGCCTCCAGATCCGGCGCGCGCCCAAGCCGCACCGGAAGAAGACGAAGGCCGCCGCCCCCGCCGTGCGCCCCGGCCGCCGGCCCGACTACCGCCCACCCCGGAACCCGCAGGTCGACCGGCTGATCCGGCAGCCCGTCTTCATCATCACCCCGGTACGTTCCGGCGCCACCCTGCTGCGCATGCTCCTCGGCGGCCACTCCCGGCTGCACGCGCCGCACGAACTGCACGTGCGCCGGCTGGAGGTCACCGCGGGCACCGAGCTGGCCGTCGAGGCGATGAACGAGCTGGACCTCCAGCGCACCGACCTGGAGCACCTGCTCTGGGACCGCGTGCTCCACCGCGAGCTGGTCCGCTCCGGCAAGGACATCCTGGTCGAGAAGACGCCGAACAACGCCTTCGCGTACCAGCGCATCGCCGCCTGCTGGCCCGACGCCCGCTTCGTCTTCCTGCTGCGCCACCCGGCCTCCATCGCCCAGTCCTGGTACGAGGCCGACCCCTCCCAGCGCACCCCCGAAGAGGCCGCGCTCCAGGCGCTGCACTACACCCGCGCCACCGAGCGCGCCCGCCGGGAGCTGCCGGGACACCTCGTGCGCTACGAGGACCTCACCACCGACCCCGAGAGCGTGCTCCGCAGCATCTGCGACTTCCTCGGCATCGCGTACGAGCCGGAGATGCTCGACTACGGCACCCGCGAGGAGGGCGAGCTGCCCAAGGGGCTCGGCGACTGGAAGGAGAAGATCCGCAGCGGCCGCGTCCAGCAGGGCCGCGCGCTGCCCGAGCCCGCCGAGGTGCCCGAGCCGCTGCGGGAGATCAGCGCCGCGTGGGGCTACCTCACGGACCCCGCGGGAGCGCCCGCGGACGCGGCGGCCGACGACCCCTGCGCCGAGGTCACCGAGGTTTGGCCGCGCGACGGGCTCATCCGCATCGTCGGCCGCCTCCACGGCGTCCCGGCGGCCGAGGAGCCCGCGCCCCGCTGGCGGCTGGCGGTCACGCTCACCGGCTCGCCCGAGCGCCGCCTGGACTACCCCGCGACGCTGCACGGCGACACGTTCGAGGCCAGCGTGCCCGTCGTCGACCTGGCGCCCTCCGGGATCGCGCTGCCGGCGAAGTGGGACCTCCACCTCACCACGGGCGCGGGCGCCCGGGAGGTCCGGCTGCGGGCCACCCGGATCCTCGACGACATCGAGCAGAAGAAGAACATCATGGTGTTCCCCGCCCAGTCCGTGTCGTCCGACGCCGACACGATCCAGGTCAAGCCCTACTACACCGTCCGCGACAACCTCTCCATCGCGTGCCAGCTCCGCGACGACCTCTCCCGGACGCTCTCGTGAAGATCCGCTATCTGCTCCTGAACGCGTACGGCAAGGGCGGCACCATCCGCACGGTCTTCAACCAGGCCGGCTCCATGGCCGCCGCGGGCCACGACGTCGAGGTGATCAGCGTCCTGCGCCGCCGCGAGTCGCCGTGGTTCCCGCTGGACCGGCGGGTGCGGGTGACCGCGATCGTCGACTCCTACGGCGCCCCCGCCGGCCCCGAACCGCGGGTGTGGGCCGCCCGGTTCAGCAACCGCGGCCGGCCCTCCCGGTTCGTGCCGAACGGCGAAGTTTCGCGCGAGCACTTCACGCGGGACGTGGAGACCCGGGTGATCCGCTGGATGGCGCGGCTGCGCGGCGGGGTGCTCGTCACCACCCGCCCGTCGCTCAACATCCTCGCCGCGCAGCACGCCAGCACCGACGTGATCCGGGTCGGCCAGGAGCACATGAACCTGGCCACCCACCACCCCGACGTGCGCGCCGCCATCACCCGGCTCTACTCGCGCTTCGACGCGGTCGCCGTGCTCACCGGGCGGGACCGCGAGGAGTACGCGCGGCTGCTGCCCGGCACCCGCGTCGTGTGCATCCCCAACGCCGTCCACACGGGCACGAAGCGGCAGTCGACGTACGCGAACCACATCGTGGTCGCGGCGGGCCGGCTGAAGAACCAGAAGGGCTTCGACCTCCTCATCCCGGCGTTCGCGCAGGCCGTCGCCACCCGCCCGGACTGGCAGTTGCGCATCTTCGGCACCGGCGACAAGGAACCGCAGCTCCGGCGGCTCATCGAGCGGCACCACGTGTACAACCACGTCTTCCTCATGGGCTTCACTGCCCGGCTCGACGACGAACTGGCCAAGGCGTCGATGTTCGTGCTGAGTTCGCGCTTCGAGGGCCTGCCGATGGTGATGATCGAGTCGATGACGCACGGCCTGCCGGTGGTCAGCTACGACTGCCCGACGGGGCCGGCGGACGTCCTCACCGACGGCCGCGAGGGGCTGCTCGTACCGCCGAAGAACGTCGGCGCGCTCGCGGTGGCCATGGGGCAGATGATGGACGACGAGGGCATGCGCGTGGACATGGGCATGGCAGCGCTCGCCAAGTCGCGGATGTACGCGCCGGAGGCGGTGCATCCGCGGTGGGAGGAGCTGTTCGCGTCGCTGGCGGCGGAGCGGGCGGCGCCGCGGCGGAAGCTCGTACGGACGGCGGCCTGAGGGACCGTACGGGAAACGGCCCTTGATCCGTCTTTGGACCAAGGGCCGTGCTGCCGTGCTGCCGTACGGGCCGGTCAGCGACCGTTCACGTACGGCCCGTACGGCATGTCCGGCATGACGCGCTCGCGGTCAGCGCGCCCGGTAGGCGTCGAAGATCCGCTGCTGGACGCTGTTTCCCTGCTTGTCCACGGCCTTCGCCTTGAACGACACGCTCTTGCCCGCGGCCGGGTTGACCACGGACACCTTGCCGTCCCGCACGGGCAGCTCCTTCCAGGTCGCGCCCCCGTCGGTGGAGGCCCACACGGTCAGCGACTTGAGGTTGCTGCCCGCCGCCGAGCCCAGCACCTTCACCGGCACCGACTTCGTCGCGCCCGCGTTGGAGCTGCTCGCCGCCGACAGCGTCGGCGAGTAGCGCACCACGGAGAACGGCAGCTTCTTCGGGCTGTCGGTACTGGCGGAGGAGAACGTCCAGGTGGCGGTCACCTTCGTGGACGTCCGCGCCACCGTGGCCGGGCGGGTGGAGCTGGTGGTCAGCTTGTAGTCGGCGCTGCCCGCCGGCACCGTGAACCCCACGCCGATCGGGATGTCGGCCACCGACCCCAGCTTCGTGCCGTTGCGGTAGAGGGTGGTGTCGGCGTTCTCGTACTGCGAGTAGCCGTAGTGGGCGGGGTTGTCGAGGTAGACCGGGAGCAGGGCGTCGATCGTGTTGCCGTCGCGGTAGACGCCGGTGTCCTTGGTGAGGATCGGGCCGACCACGGCGGCGTTGAAGGACTCCTTGTACGTGCTGCCGCCGGCGTAGGTGCGCGCCTCCGTGCTGTAGGCGATGTCCTCCCACTCCTCGCCGAGCTGCCAGTACTCCAGCTGCCAGTTGATGCGGTCGCCGCCGCGCACGTAGAGCGTGCCCTTGTACGGCAGTTCCCTCGCCGTGGCCGTGGCGCCGGTGCTCCCGCCGATGTACGGCACCGCCCAGACCAGGCCCTGCCGGCCTTCCGCCGAGGAGCCGAGCGTGAGGTCGAGCTTGGCCAGCTCGCTCTGCGGGGTGGCCCGCGTGATGCCGGTCCAGGCGGTGGTGCGGTTGGCGTCGCTGTAGACGGTCTGGTATTCGGTGCGCGCGCCGCTCGCGAAGTTCGCCTGCACCTGCTGGTACAGCTCGCCGGCGGCGAGCGCCGGGCCGAGGTGCGCGGTGCGGGCGTCGACGTCGCCCTCGACGGAGGTGCCCAGCCCCATGCCCCCGGCATCCGCGCTGACGTCCACGGTGACGTCGAGGTTCGTCCGCACGGCAGCGCCGTCCGGCACGGTGAGGTCGACCGGCTTCGCGGTCCTGGCGTCGAGGGTGACGGTCGTGTCCCCGGTGACGTCCAGGCGCGGCTGGTTGATCCAGTCGTACTCGGTGAGCGTGTCGCCGTCGAACTTCGCGACGTC
Source organism: Streptomyces sp. CNZ287 (assembly GCF_007827615.1). Classification (NCBI taxonomy): domain Bacteria; kingdom Bacillati; phylum Actinomycetota; class Actinomycetes; order Kitasatosporales; family Streptomycetaceae; genus Streptomyces; species Streptomyces sp. CNZ287. The sequence continues at coordinate 179,433 of NZ_VISV01000010.1, forward strand.
ACCGTTGAGCAGGTAACGGCCCTTGGGCACGCGCACGGTGGCGGTGCTCTGGCCCGCGCGCTCCTCCCAGATCTCCCAGTTGCTCTCCTCCATGCCGGTCAGCAGCGCGGTGCCGTCCGTGGTCGGCTGCCCGTCGCGGCCGAGGAACTTCAGGGTGACGTCGTACGCCTCGCCCTCGCGCTCCACGCCGCCCGGGGTGACGACGCGCTGGCCGTCGCCGGTCGCGGTGACGTACACCGAGTAGGCGCCGTCGACGTCCCCGCCGCGGCGGGTGTCGACGGTCACCGGCAGCTCGGCGGTGCCGCCGGCCGGGACGGTGATCACGTCGGTGCCCATGCTGAACATCCCCGAGGGCGCGGCGGCGCCGCCGGGCTGCACGGTGGACGCGGTCAGCGACAGCGTGACGTCCTCGGTGCCCAAGTTCCGGTAGGTGATGGTCTTCGTCACCGGCTGGTCGTCCTGGTGCGGCCACTCCTGCCGGCCGAAGCTCAGCGACGTCGGCTCGCTCACCACCGACTGCCCCACCGCTTGGTCCGCGGCGATGAGCCCGGCGCCCTGGCCGAACGCGCCGCGCTTGGCGGCGGGCTTGGCGGACGCGGAGAGCGCGGCCTTGAGCTGCTGGCCCGTCCAGTCCGGGTGCTGCTCGGCCAGCAGCGCGGCGGCGCCCGCGACGTGCGGGGTCGCCATGGACGTACCGTCGATCGTCAGATACCCCTCGGGGTTCTGCCCGACCTCCTGGTCGATGACGCTGCCGGGCGCGGCGGCCGCCGTGATCGCCACGCCGGGGGCGGTGACGTCGGGCTTGACCGCGCTGTCGCCGATCCGCGGGCCGCGGGACGAGAAGCCCGCCAGGCCGCCGTTCGCACCGACCGCGCCCACGGTGAGCGCGGCGTCGGCGGATCCGGGCGAGGAGATGGTGTGGCTGCCGGAGCCCTCGTTGCCGGCGGCCACCGCGAAGAGCACGCCCTCGTCGGCGGAGATCCGGTTGACGGCCTCCTCCAGCGGGTCGACCTCGGGGGTGTCGCCGCCGCCGAGGCTGAGGTTGACGATGTCGGCGTCCTGGGCGACGGCCCACTCGAAGCCGGCGAGGATGCCGGAGTCGTCGCCGTAGCCGTCGTCGTCGAGCACCTTGCCCGCGAGCAGCTTCGCCTCCGGCGCGACGCCGGTGAACTTGCCGCCCGACTTCGCGCCCGTACCGGCCGCGATGGAGGCGACGTGGGTGCCGTGGCCGTAGCGGTCCTCGGCGTCGGCGGCCGGGGTGAAGTTCTCGCTGGCGACGACCTGCCCCGCGAGGTCCGGGTGGGTCTCGTCGACGCCGGTGTCGAGCACGGCGATCTTCACGCCGTCGCCCTTGTAGCCGGCCTCCCAGGCGGCGGGGGCGCCGATCTGCGGCACGCTGACGTCCAGGCTCGCGCGGCGCACCCCGTCCAGCCAGACGCGCTTGACCCCGGACTCGGCGGCCAGCGGCTCGGCGGCGCTGCCGCCGCGCTGGGCACGCGTCAGCGCCTTCCAGGCCCCGGCCGCCTCGCCCTTGGCGGTGGTGACGGCCTCGGCGTTGAGCCGCGGGAAGCGGTGCTCGACGTCGGTGCCGTCGGCGGCGTGCAGCCGGTTCTGCGCCGCGGGGCTCTCGCCGCGGTAGTCGACGATGAGCTTCAGGCCGGCGCGCTGCTGGCGTACGTACTCGGGGCGCGCCTGCAACGTGACGTCGAACAGCCGGCGATCCAGCGTGCCGTCCGCGACGAGCGCGGTGGCGTCCCGCGGGACGACGTAGGTGTGGCCGTCCCGCTCGAAGGTGCGTACGGGTATCCCCGCGCGGCCCGGCCCCCGGTCGATCACCACGGCCTTGCCGTCGGCGTCGACCCGTACCCGGTCACCGGTGATCAGCGTCACCCAGGTGCCGCCCTGCTTCGCGTACTGCGCCTGGCCGTTCCCCCCGGACGACCCGGCAGCGCCGGCCGAGCCGGCTGCCGGCGAGGCGGACGCCGCGGGCGCGGCCGTGAGGCCCGCCGTGAGCGCCGTCGCCGCGGCAGCCGCTAAGGCTGCGGCCCTCGCCCTCTTGATGTGTCTGCGCACTGAACCCCTCCCATTGCCTCACGAGGCCGGGAGTCACTGGCGCCCCCGCCCTCATTCGCACAATGATCCGACAAACCGCGCGGAGTTACTCCCTCCGTTGAGCGGTTTGCCGGACGGCGGGGCGAGAGCGCAGGTCAGGGGGTGGTGAGGAGAGTTGTTCAGCGGGCGGTTTTGTTCAGCGAGAACAAGCACTGCTGTTCGTACGGACGTTACCCGCCGTACAGCTCACTCCTGGTCCTCCTCGCGGAACTCCGCCCAGATCGCCTTGCCGTCCCCCCGCGGCTCCACGCCCCAGTTGTCGCACAGCGCCTGCAACAGCAGCACCCCGCGGCCCGACGACCCCATCTCCCCCGGGTGCCTGCGGTGCGGAAGGTTGCCGTCCGCGTCGGCGATCGTCATCCGCAGTACGCGCCGTCCCGGCGGTCCCGTGAGGTCCGCGAGGACGTTGGCGGTGCTGTCGGTGTGCACCATGACGTTCGCGATCATCTCGGAGAGCGCCAGCTCCGCCGCGTCGATCTGGTCCGCCGTCGCCCAGTCGTAGAGCAGGCCGCGCAGTTGGTGCCGGGCGTCGGAGATGCGCTGCTGCTCGGACTGCGGCACCGCCAGGTACATGTGCCGCTCCGACTCCGGGTGCGCCAGCCGGGTCGCGCCCGCGGTGCGGAGCAGGACGAACGCGATGTCGTCCTGGCTGCGCCCGGAGTGCGGCCCGCGGGTGGCGTACGAACCGGGCCCCGTGACCGTGTCCACGATCGCCTCCGCCACCGTCTCCAGATCCGCGCCGAGCGTCGCCCCGAACGCGGCGCCGAGCCGGGCCTGCCCGCTGTACAGGTCGTGGCCACCGGTCTCCACCAGGCCGTCGGTGCACAGGAGCATCGTCTCGTCCGGGTCGATCTTGTGCTCGGAGAGCGGGTACACGGGGTCGTCCTCGACGCCGAGCGGCAGGCCGCCGTCGCTGGGGTGGATGATCAGCGTGCCGTCGGGCAGCGCCACCGCCGGGTCGAGGTGGCCGGCGCGGGCCACCGTCAGCGTGCCGGTCACCGGGTCGGCCTGGAGGTACAGGCAGGTGGCGAAGCGGGCGTCGGCGGGGTCGCCGGCCCGCCGCTCGTTGAGCCGGGTGAGGAAGGCGGAGGCCCGGGCCAGCACCGCGTCCGGGCGGTGGCCCTCGGAGGCGTACGCGCGGATGGCGATACGGAGCTGGCTCATCAGCCCCGCGGCCCGTACGTCGTGCCCCTGGACGTCCCCGATGACCAGGGCCGTCTGCCCGGAGGGCAGGCCGAAGACGTCGTACCAGTCGCCGCCGATCTGCAGCCCGCCGCCGGAGGGGACGTACCGCGCCGCCACGTCGAAGCCGGGGACGCGCGCGACCGCCGGCATCATGCTGCGCTGCAGCCCGTCCGCCAGCTCCCGCTCGGACTCGTGTACGTGTGCGTCGGACAGCGCCTGCGCCAGCATCCGCGCCACCGTCGTCAGCACCGACCGCTCGTCCGGCGTGAACGGCACCACGTCCTCGAACGCCGCCATCCACGCCCCGACCGTCCGCCCCTCGGCGATCAGCGGCAGGAACGCCCACGACCCGCGCGGCACGGCCTGCACGTACCGCCACGCCTCGGGGAAGCGGCGCTCGTACTCCTCGCGTCCCGCGATGTACACCGCGCGGGAGGTGCGGGCCGCCTCCGCGGAAGGGAAGGAGGAGTCCATGGGGATGGTGCGGAAGGGCCCGGTCTCCTCGGGGCGGTAGCCGTGCTGACCGATGAGGACCAGGTCGTCGCCCTCCACCGCGAAGACCCCCATGCCGTCCGGTGAGAACCCCGGCATCGACAGCGACGCCGCCACCCGCAGCACCTGGTCGGTCGAGCGCGCCTCCGCGAGCGCGCGGCCGGCGGAGAGCAGGAACGCCTCGCGCGACAGCCGCCAGTCGCTGGTCCCCGGCGGCCCGGCGGCGGGCCCGGCGGGTGCGTCGATGACCTCCTGGATGGTGCCGACGATGTCCGTCTGCTCCCCCGGCGCCGACTCCAGCGCCCGCATCCGGCAGCGCACCACCCGTACGACGTCACCCTCGGTGTCGACGACCCGCAGCCGGCCCTCGGCGAGGGTGCCCTCGGCGAGGGCGAGGTCGAGGATGCCGTTGAGCTCGATGAAGTCGACGCCGTGCAGCCGGCCGCGTACCGCGGAGGCATGCACGGTGACGCACGCGGGCGGCAGCCCGAGCAGCCGGGCGGCCTGCGGATCCAGCACGACCCGGTCGGTGTGCGCCGCCCAGCGCCAGACGCCCGTACCCAGACCGGATAGGACCTCTTCGGTGCGCATTGCCCACATTTTATGCTTCAGCGAGCAAAATATGCTGCTTTGCGGCATTCTGCCCATCCGGGCGAGGCGTGGGTGGGGCGGCTTCCGCGCCTCGCCCGGAGGGAGCAGCCTCGTGGCGTGCCGGGCACCGGCGGGGAGGTACGCCGGCTGAGTCGTCCGTCTCTCCTCACCGAGACGGCTTACGGACCGCATCCGGGCCGGGGGACGATCGACGGAGGCAGGCTTTCGACCCCTGCCCGAGCCGAACGGGAGAAGAGCCCTGTGACCAGCGCCGGCAATGCCGAACGCGACCGGGTGGCGGAGTTCCGCCGCGCGCTCGGCCTGGAGCATCTGATCGACGTGCACACCCACTTCATGCCGCAGCGGGTGCTGGCGAAGGTGTGGGCGTACTTCGATGCCGCCGGCCCGCTGGTCGGACGGCCCTGGCCGATCATGTACCGGCAGGAAGAGGCCGAGCGGGTGGCGCTGCTGCGCGGCTTCGGGGTACGCGCGTTCACGTCGATGCTGTACCCGCACAAGCCGGGGATGGCGCGGTGGCTCAACGACTGGTCCGCCGACTTCGCCGCCCGCACCCCGGACTGCCTGCACACGGCGACGTTCTTCGCGGAGCCGGGCGCGGCGGACGACGTACGGCGGGCGGTGGGGCAGGGGGCGCGGGTGTTCAAGTGCCACCTCCAGGTCGGCGCGTACGACCCGAACGACCCCGTGCTCGACGAGGTCTGGTCCCTCCTCGCCGACGCCGCCCTCCCGGTCGTCACCCACTGCGGCTCCGGCCCGGTCCCGGGCCCGTACACCGGCCCGGCGCCGATCGCGGCGCTGCTGAAGCGGCACCCGCGGCTGCGGCTCATCGTGGCGCACCTGGGGATGCCGGAGTACGAGGACTTCCTGACGCTGGCGGAGCGCCACGAGGACGTCATGCTCGACACGACGATGGCGTTCACCGCCTTCTCCGAGTCCGCCGCCCCCTTCCCACCCCACGCCCGCCCCCGCCTGGCCGCCCTGCGGGACCGCATCCTGCTGGGCACGGACTTCCCGAACACCCCGTACCCGTACGCGGCGGCCCTGGACGCGCTGACCACCCAGGACCAGGACGACGACTGGCTCCGCGCCGTCTGCCACGACAACGCGGCCCGCCTCTTCGGGCTGGAGGCGACCCGCGGCTTCGTTTAGGGGACCCGGCCGGGGTTCTGCTACGCTGATCCAGCGACGTCACGGCCCGTAGCCGACGACGGAGAATCCCGGTAGGGATCACGCATCACCTGTGCGAGACTAGGGCTCGCGCAAGCCTGGTCCTGTGGAGCAGTTTGGAGTGCTCGCCACCCTGTCAAGGTGGAGGCCGCGGGTTCAAATCCCGTCAGGACCGCCACCCTCAGGCACGCCTGAGGGGCCACCCGACTGGGGACCCCGGTCCCCAGCCACCGGGCTGGGTAGCTCAGTTGGTACGAGCGTCCGCCTGAAAAGCGGAAGGTCGCCGGTTCGACCCCGGCCCCAGCCACACGCCGCCCCCTCCTCGGAGGGGGCGTTTTCATGCCCTCGTGCGCCGACGGGCGCCAGGAGAGCCGGTCGCCGAGACGCCGCCGTGCCCTCCGCCGCTCGTCCGGGGAGGCATGGGCGTAGACCTTCATCGTCACCCGATGTCGCTGTGGCCGGCGATCCGGCGAACGATGTGCGGCGGCGCCCCGAGGTCGAGCAGGAGCAAGACGGCCGAGTGGGTCCCGTCTTTGCGGCGGGTGATGCAGCCTTCGCCGTTGGCACGCTTGGCCATCAGGAATCGTCCTCCATTCGCTCGCGCATGTAGGTCCACTTCGCCGACGGGAATCCGGCGTGAGCGGCCGATCGTGAAGCTGGGTGACCTGCGGGAACGAAATGCGGCCGTAAACCTTGCTGCGGCTGATACGGAGCGCAAAGATCACCTCGGGGACGGTCAGCGCTCCGAGGACAGCGCCGGCGGAAGCCTGTGCGGTGACGCTGTGACGGGTATGACTGATCACTCCTGTGCCTCCTCCTGGTTCGGGACGACTTAACCGCCGGATTGCCGGATGAGTTGGGCGTTGTTGGCCATGCGGGCGCAGGTCTGCCGGACGAGGTCCGGGGATGCACCGTAAATCTGCACAGAGAAACTCCAGGGGGCGGCCGTACCTACTAGACAAACCCTTGACGGACCGCCCGCGCCGGTGCAGCGAACTTGGCACCACCATCGCCGGCATCGGCCAGAGGATGCTCACCCAGACCCTGCGCACGCTCGAACGCGACGGCCTGGTCACCCGTACCCTCACCGCTGGCGTCCCGGTACGCGCCGACTACGACGACGGTGATCGTCTGGGGATGAACGTCGGTCACCGGGTGACCTCGGCGTTCGTGAGCACCGGCAACGCCCGAGCAACAGGGTGGTGTGGCGGCCGTTCATCCGGACCTTCATCGGCGGGTGACAGCCTGGGCCGCAGCGCCGTGGCGCGGTCATGCCAGGTCGTCCGCCTTGACGGTGATTCTGCGAGCGATCCTTGCCACGCCACCGACGTGGACCAGCGGGCCCTGCGAGGTTTTCCTGCTGCCTGCGGTGATGGTGGCGGGGTGGCCGAGGGAGTCGCCCATGTCCACGGCGATGCGGGCGATCCCGCGGGGTGCCAGGTGGGCGGCGAGGCAGGCGGTGCTGTTGGCGTTCGCGATGTCCTCCGGGACGCCGATGGACGGGGCGAACAGGCGGGCGGCGGTGCGGCCGTCGGCGTCCGGCTCGCAGTAGACATAGCAGCCCAGCAGGCCGAATCGGTCGCACGCGGCGCGGAGCCGGTCCGCATCCGGGGCCAGGGCGGCGAGCGCCGAGCGGGAGGGGAGCGCGAGGAGCATCCGCGGACGCCCCAGCGTGGCGACGCACGCCTCGCCCATCTCGCCCGCAGCGAGGCCCAAGGGGGGTAGAACGAGGCCGCGTTCGGCGGGGGTGGCGGCGCGCAGCGCGATGCAGTCCGTCTCGAAGACGGCCTCGACGAGCCCGTCCCGGTTGCGCACGGCTCGGCCGGTGAACGTCGTCCCCGCGACGCGCAGAACGGCCCGATACTCCTCTGTGCCCGCGCCTTCGGCCAGGACCGCAAGCGCGGCCACCGTACCGTGGCCGCACGCGGGCAGGTCCCCCTCGGCGGTGGAAAAACGCATCGAGACCACGGGGAGGCCGCCCTCGCGGCCCTCCTCGCGGACGAAGACGGCGTGGGATGTGCTCAGCAGTGCGGGTATGCGGCGGCGCTCGGCTTCGCTCGCGGGCGGCTGCTGAAGAACCGCGGTCGGACTCCCGCCGAGTCCGCCTCGCAAACACGCGTCGACGATCGCAACGGGCAGGCCGCGCCCGCTCGCGCACGGACCCTCGGATTCCTCGACGACAGGCATGAGCCGCAGTGTAGATGCGCCGGAACGCTGCTTCAGTGCGCTGCAGCGGCGGGCCCGCCGCCGTGGCCGCACGGCCTCCCAAGCACCCGCGGGACCAGCCCGCCTACCTGCGTCTGCCCTGTCAAGTTCAGCGTGTTGGCGGGGCGGGTCCCGGCCCCGGGCGGTCGGCAGTACTTGAAGGCTTGGCAGGCTGCCGAATACGGCGGCCTGCCAAGCCTTGGCGAACTCGTCCGGAGCTGACGGCGGTTGTGGTCAGAGGCCGATGTCGGCCAGCCACTGGCTTGTGGTCCGGGGGGTGACTCCCAGCAGCTTCTGGGCGGAGGTCTCCGGCGCGATCGAGCGGCCAGGCATGGCGCTCATCGCCTGGTAGGCCCCTGCGATGTCAGCGGCGGCGCTCTCCCCGATCAGGGGAGCCATTGAGGTACGGAACTCCTCGGGGGTGATCTGGTCGAAGACCACGTCCCGTCCGAGCCGGGCGCCGAACGCCCCGGCCAGATCCGGCGCCGTGATCGCCGGGTACTGGCCGACGGAGACCACGCCGGTGACGTCCGTGCGGTCGAGCAGGGCGACGACGGCGTCGGCGATGTCCAGGTGGGAGGCCCAGGAGACGGGGAAGTCGGCCCGGATCGGGTAGGGCAGTACGCCGCGCTCGCGGACCGAGCCGATGACGTGCGGCATGAGCAGGTTCTCGAGGTACAGCTCGGGCGCGACCACGGCGTGGGACACGCCGCTGTCGGCAAGGCCGGCGGCCAGGGTCGTGGCGGCACCGCCGGTGGCCGGATCGATGGGGAAGCCGCTGGTGGAGAACACGACGCGGTCCGGCCGAGCCTCGCGGACAGCGGTGAGGATATTGCGGGCGTAGGTCTGGCGGTCTTCCTCCGAGGCCACCGGCAGGTGGACGAAGATCCCCTCGGCACCTCGGTAGGCGACGGTCAGGTCGGCGGCTGAGGAGTAGCCAACGGCCACGACGCGCTGCGCGCCGTGCACGACGGCGTCGGGGTTGCGGGTCAGAGCGGTCACGGTCTTGCCCGTGGCGGCGAGAGCGGAGACAACGGGGGCGCCTTGGGCGCCGGTGGCGCCGTGAATCACGTAGGTCATCACGCCATTAGTGCATGAGGTGCACCAGTTACATCAACTGCACTAATGGGGTACGGTCAAAAATGTGACTGACCCCTGTCTGCCCGAGTGCGGCGTCGCCCGGTTCCTCACGCTGCTCAACGGACCGTGGGCCACCCTGATCGTGCGCGAACTTCTCCACGGCCCCCACCGGTTCAACCAGCTGCGCGAGGCCCTGCCCGGCATCAGCCCGCACACCCTGACCAGCCGGCTGCGCCAGTTCGAGCGGCACGGCATCGTCACCCGCACGACCTACGCGGAGATCCCGCCGCGCGTCGAGTACGCGCTGACCCCTCTCGGCGAGGGGCTGCGCGAGGTCCTGGAGGCCATGGGGACGTGGGCCATGGCGGTGCCGGATCCCGAGACCGACGTCACCGCCTGACGTACGCCTAGCCCGGCGATCCGGACACGGTCACGGTCACGGTCACACCGAGGATGCGAGCCTCTCCCGCAGGGCGTCGTTGTCGTCGTGGTGGACGACTTCCTCGAAGCACAGCCGCGGCCCGTGCTTGTCCAGCAGCGCCGCCACGATCGCGTCGAGCTGTTCGCGGTGCTCCTTCGTCCGCGCTTGGAGGTATGCCTCGCGGACGTCTTCGGGCTGGTCGGACAGGACCTGGTCCAAGCGCTCGCGGATGTACCGCTTGAGGTTGATGTGCTCCATGAACACCTCACCGACTCCCGCCTCGACGAGCCGGCCGAAGAGGTCGTCCAGGAGTTCGGTCAGGGTGGCGAAGTGGGGCAGGAGCGGGCCGACGAAGGCGTAGGTGGGGACGCCGGCCTCGTTGAGTTCGGCCAGGGTGCGCAGGCGGCGGGAGGCGAACGGGGCGCGGACCTCCGGCCAGCGGCTGACCTTGTCGTCGGTGGTGGCGTCCACCGCCAGGACGAGCCGTCCGTCGACCGCCTGCGGCGCTGGGGCAGCGCGGCCAGAAGCCGGCCGAGCCGCGTTGTGTCGATGCGATCGCGGTTCAGTGCGTCGTACATGGCGCCCTGCCACGCCGGTGCTCGGCGGTCAAGGTCAGGTCGACCGGAGCGGTCATCGGCCCCCTAGCATGGGCCAACACTTCGGAATCAGAATCAGCGGCAAGGAGGGGTTCGATGCCGGACTCACTGGTGACGCCATTGTGTGGCCGTCTGGGGATCGAGTTGCCCCTCATCCAGGCACCCATCGGCTCGGCCGCCACCCCGGAACTGGTGGCTGCCGTCTCGAACGCGGGCGGCCTGGGCATGCTGGCGCTGACCTGGATGAGCGAGCAGGAGGCGGTGCGGCAGGTGCAGCAGGTCCGCGAGCTGACGGACCGGCCGTTCGGGGTGAACCTGGTGCTGGACTTCGCGATCGACCATCTGCTTGCCGTGTGTCTGGAGGCGGGTGTGCAGGTCATCTCCACGTTCTGGGGCGACCCGGCGACCGTACGCGAACGCGTGCATGCTCGCGGCGCCCTTCACCTGCACACCGTCGGCTCGGTCGCCGAGGCCGGGCAGGCGGTGCGCGCGGGCGTCGATGTGCTGGTCGCGCAGGGCTGGGAGGCCGGCGGCCACGTCAGGGGCCAGGTCGCCACGATGGCGCTGGTCCCCGCGGTGGTCGATGCCGCCAAGGCTGCGCCGGTCGTCGCCGCCGGAGGCATCGCCGACGGACGCGGTCTGGCCGCCGCCCTCACCCTAGGGGCGCAGGCGGCCTGGCTCGGCACCCGCTTCCTGACCGCGCGTGAGGCGGCCACCCATGCGTCGTACCGTCAGGCCGTGCTTCGCGCGCACGGGGAGGATGCCGTGTATACACGGTGTTTCGACGGCGGCTGGCCGAACGCCCCGCATCGGGCCCTCGGAAACGCCACTCTGACCGCTTGGGATGCCGCTGGGCGTCCGTCTGCCCCCCACCGGCCCGGCGAGGGGGAGGTGGTCGCCACCGGCCCTGATGGCCACCCTCACAAGCGCTACGACGACATGATTCCCGTACCCGGCATGACGGGAGAGCCCGAGGCACTGGCCCTGTACGCGGGCCAGTCAGCCGGTCTCGTCCACGACCAGGTCTCTGCAGGAGACCTCGTGACGACGATCGCTGCCCAGGCCCGGCAGGCGCTCGCGCACGCCGCCAGCTGACGCTGGCGCATTCCTTGCACCAGGGGAGCGCCCATGTCGCTGATGTACCGGGTCGCACATCACGACGCGGACGTATCCGCGCTCCCGGAGTCGATGAGAGCCATCGTCGCGCGCTGCCTCCGTCGCGATGCGCCGACCCGGATCACCACGGGCGAACTCCTGGCCGCACTTGACGATGAAGCCGTCGACGGGGATTCCCGACCGCCAGGCATTCGTGGCGTTCACAGAGAAGTTGCGCGCCGACTACGAGGTGCTTCGCCCAAGCCGTGACCGTGTGGGGTGCCAGGTCGCGGCCGCGGTACGTGGGGTGGGTCCAGGCGCCGGCTTCGGCGGAGTGCGGGGGCGATGCCGGGGTGTGGCAGATCGAGACCGGGGTGTCGTCGTGGACGGCCATCGCCCACGGGCCCAGCGTGCCCGTCGTCAGTTCGGCCCACTCCCCCGGTTCCCAGTGGCCGGCCGCCGCAGGCTCCACGCGCGGCGCAGGCCCGGCGCGTCCGACACCAGCAGCGGGAGCGGGGCCGGGGGCAGCGCGGGAGGGTCCGTGGATGACGTAGCTGGGGCCGCCCTCCAGGTGCCGTCCAGGGTTCGGGCCAGGGCCCGCATCGCACTCGGGGCCCTTTCCGCTTCGTACGGAGGCGATCCCGACACCAGGCCGCGTTCGTGCTCCGTACCCGCCAGGTCCTCCGCCGCCGGCCACCAGCCGCGCCCCCGGCGACAACGCCCAGACCGCCCCGACGCCCGGCGTACGGACCGCCGGCAGCCCGTGCACCCCCGCTACCTGCAGCACCGGCAGCCGCCCCTCGTCCTATGTCACAGGCGACCGACTTAGCGTGATATATGGCTTTTGAACTGCTCAGTCCCCCTGCCGAAATAGTTCGCCCACGCCCCCGCCCGGGTGAGATCCTTGACTCCGTATGTCCACTTCCGCCACCCCCAGCCTCGCCGACCTCGGCGCCCGCCTGTCCGCTCTCACGCTCCGCGACGAGCAGCGGCTCGGCCGCCGCCTCGACGGCGCCCGCCGCGTCCGCAAGCCGGAGGCGCGGGCCGCCGTGCTCGCCGAGATCGCCGCCGCGGTCGACGCCGCGGAGCTGACCGCCGAGCGCCGCCGCGCCGCGGTGCCCCCCGTGTCGTATCCGCAGGAGCTGCCGGTCAGCCAGAAGAAGGACGACATCCTCGCGGCCATACGCGACCACCAGGTCGTGATCGTCGCGGGCGAGACCGGGTCGGGCAAGACGACCCAGATCCCCAAGATCTGCCTGGAGCTGGGCCGCGGCGTCCGCGGCCTCATCGGCCATACGCAGCCCCGCCGCATCGCCGCCCGCACGGTGGCCGAGCGCGTCGCCGAGGAGCTGCGCACCCCGCTCGGCGAGGCCGTCGGGTGGAAGGTCCGCTTCACCGACCAGGTCGGCGGCGACACGCTCGTCAAGCTCATGACCGACGGCATCCTGCTCGCCGAGATCCAGACGGACCGCGAGCTGCGCCAGTACGACACGATCATCATCGACGAGGCGCACGAGCGCAGCCTGAACATCGACTTCCTGCTGGGCTACCTCGCCCGGCTCCTCCCCCGCCGCCCCGACCTCAAGGTCGTCATCACCTCCGCGACCATCGACCCGGAGCGCTTCTCCCGGCACTTCGGCGACGCCCCGATCGTCGAGGTCAGCGGCCGTACGTACCCGGTCGAGGTGCGCTACCGCCCGCTCCTCGACGAGGGTGCGGAAGACAGCGACCGGGACCAGATCAGCGCCATCTGCGACGCCGTCGACGAGCTCCAGGCCGAGGGCGACGGCTCCGGCGACATCCTCGTCTTCCTCTCCGGCGAGCGCGAGATCCGCGACACCGCGGACGCGCTCGCGAAGCAGAGGCTCCGCAACACCGAGGTCCTCCCCCTCTACGCCCGCCTCTCGCACGCCGAGCAGCACCGCGTCTTCCAGAGACACGGCAGCAGACGCGTCGTGCTGGCCACGAACGTCGCCGAGACCTCGCTCACCGTCCCCGGCATCCGGTACGTGATCGACACCGGCTTCGCCCGCATCTCCCGCTACAGCCACCGCACCAAGGTCCAGCGTCTGCCCATCGAGCCCATCTCGCAGGCCAGCGCCAACCAGCGCAAGGGCCGCTGCGGCCGGCTCGCCGACGGCATCTGCATCCGGCTCTACGCGGAGGAGGACTTCCTCGCCCGCCCCGAGTTCACCGACGCGGAGATCCTCCGTACGAACCTGGCGTCCGTCATCCTCCAGATGACCGCCGCCGGCCTCGGCGACATCGAGAAGTTCCCCTTCATCGACCCGCCGGACAGCCGCAACATCAAGGCGGGCGTCCAGCTTCTGGAGGAGCTGCACGCGCTCGACACCGCTCAGAAGGACCCGAAGAAGCGGCTCACCCAGACCGGCCGCAAGCTCGCCCAGTTGCCCGTCGACCCGCGGCTCGCCCGCATGGTGCTGGAGGCCGAGCGCAACGGGTGCGTACGCGAGGTCATGGTCATCGCCTCCGCACTGTCCATCCAGGACCCGCGCGAGCGCCCCGCTGACAAACAGCAGCAGGCCGACCAGCACCACGCCCGCTTCCGCGACGAGTCCAGCGACTTCGTGACGTTCCTCAACCTGTGGACGTACGTGCGCGAGCAGCAGAAGGCGCTGTCCTCGTCCGCGTTCCGGCGCATGTGCAAGCGCGAGTTCCTCAACTACCTGCGTATACGCGAGTGGCAGGACATCTACTCCCAACTGCGCACGATCGCCCGCGGCATGGGAATCCACCCCGCCGACCAGGACGCCGCGCCCGACCTGGTCCACCAGTCGCTGCTCGCCGGGCTGCTCAGCCACATCGGGCTGAAGAACGCGGGTGGGGAGGGCGGGAGAGAAGGGGCCGCGAAGAACGAGTACCTGGGCGCGCGCAGCGCGAAGTTCGCCGTCTTCCCCGGCTCCGCGCTCTTCAAGAAGCCGCCGCGCTGGATCATGTCGGCCGAACTGGTCGAGACCTCCCGGCTGTGGGCGCGGGTCAACGCGAAGGTCGAGCCCGACTGGATCGAGCCGCTGGCGCAGCACCTGGTCAAGCGCACGTACAGCGAGCCGCACTGGGAGAAGGACCAGGCCGCGGTGATGGCGTACGAGCGCGTCACCCTCTACGGCGTGCCGCTGGTGGCCCGCCGCTCGGTCAACTACGGCCGTATCGACCCCGAGACCTGCCGCGACCTCTTCATCCGGCACGCGCTGGTCGAGGGCGACTGGCGGACGCACCACAAGTTCTTCGCCGCCAACCGCCGCCTGCTCACCGAGGTCGAGGAGCTGGAGCACCGGGCCCGCCGCCGCGACATCCTCGTGGACGACGAGACGCTCTTCGACTTCTACGACCAGCGCGTCCCCGCGGACGTCGTGTCGGGGGCGCACTTCGACTCCTGGTGGAAGAAGAAGCAGCGCGAAGAGCCGGAACTGCTCAACTTCGAGAAGTCGATGCTCATCAACGAGCAGGCGGAGGGCGTCACCAAGGACGACTACCCCGACTCCTGGCGGCAGGGCAAGCTGAAGCTGCGGGTGACGTACCAGTTCGAGCCGGGCACGGACGCGGACGGCGTCACCGTGCACGTACCGTTGCAGATCCTCAACCAGGTGGTCCCGGAGGGCTTCGACTGGCAGATCCCGGGGCTGCGCGAGGACGTGGTCACCGAGCTGATCCGCTCGCTCCCGAAGCCGATCCGGCGCAACTACGTGCCGGCGCCGAACTACGCCAAGGCGTTCCTGGAGCGGGCCGTGCCCGTCCAGGAGCCGCTGACGACGGCGCTGGCGCGGGAGCTCCAGCGGATGGTGGGAGTGCCGGTCGCGGCGGAGGACTTCGACTGGGGCAAGGTGCCGGACCACCTGAAGGTCACGTTCCGCGTGACCGACGAACGGCGGCGGCAACTCGCGGAATCGAAGGATCTGGAGGAGCTGCGGCTGAAGCTGAAGCCCAAGACGCAGGCGGCGATCACCCGGGCGTTCGACGAGGCGGCGGGGGCCGGGAGGGGCGCGCGCGGCGCCGAGGCGGAGAGCGGCGCAGGCGCCCCCGCGCTGGACCGGCGCACCGGCCTCACTTCCTGGACCGTCGGCGCCCTCCCCCGCACCTTCGAGACCCGCCGCCAGGGCCACACCGTCAAGGCGTACCCGGCGCTGGTGGACGAGGGCGAGACGGTCGCGGTGCGGCTGTACGACACGGAGGCGGAGCAGGCCGCCGCCATGTGGACCGGCACCCGCCGGCTCATCCTGCTCCAACTTCCCTCCAACCCCGCTAAGTTCGCCAACAGCACGCTCTCCAACCAGGCGAAGCTCGCCCTCTCCCGCACCCCGCACGGCGGCGTACAGGCCCTCTTCGAGGACTGCGTGACGGCCTCCGCGGACCGGCTCATCGCGGCCCACGGCGGGCCCGCGTGGGACGAGGAGGGCTTCCGCAAGCTCTTCGACTCCGTACGGGCCGACATCGTCGACGCGACGATGCAGACCATCCGGCAGGTGCAGGAGGTGCTGGCGGCCTGGCACGCCTGCGAGGGGCGACTGCGGGCCGTCAAGAGCCCCGTGCTGGCCGAGTCCGCGGCGGACGTGCGCGAGCAGTTGGCGTGGCTGGTGAAGCCAGGCTTCGTCACCGAGCACGGCGCGGGCCGGCTGCCGGACCTGCTGCGCTACCTCGTCGCGGCGGACCGCCGGCTGCAGCAGCTCCCGACGCACGCGGAGCGCGACCGGGCGCGGATGGCGAAGGTCAAGGAGATGCAGGACGAGTACGCGTGGCTGCTGGAGCAGCAGCCGCGGGGGCGGCCGGTGCCGAAGGCGGTACGGGACGTGCGGTGGATGATCGAGGAGCTGCGGGTCAGCTACTTCGCGCACGCGCTGGGGACGGCGTATCCGGTCTCCGACAAGCGGATCGTGAAGGCGGTCGACGCGCTGGTGCCGCCGACGAGGTGAGCCCCCCGGGAACCGGTTCGACCGGCGGCCTGAGCTGCTGTAGAGTCAGGCACGCGCGTTCGCGCAAGCAAGGTCCTGTGGAGCAGTTTGGAGTGCTCGCCACCCTGTCAAGGTGGAGGCCGCGGGTTCAAATCCCGTCAGGACCGCACAGTCCCCCCTCGGCCCGGTCCGAGGCCGCGCCCGCGGCGAAGCCGCAGACAGACGCAGCACATCCCGTCAGGACCGCACAGCAACTCGTCAGAACTCAGCAGCCTCCGTCGTCACGGCGGGGGCTTTCTGTTTCTCCCGTGGCGCGTTCACCCTGGTACGCGGTCTAGACCGGCTGCCCGTTTTCTTGACGGGCGTACGGCCACCGGGTAGTCAACGGCTATGACGACGACGGTGCGACACGAGACCAAGGCCCTTCTGCGCGCCCATCTCTCCGCCGCCTCGTCCTACGGGCACCTCACCCCCCACTGCGCCGTCTGCAGCCGTCTGCTGCGGCTGGCGATGGAGTCCGGGCAGCCGCCGGAGATCGCGGACGCGAACGACGGCGCGAGGGCGAACGACGCCGCGGAGACGGCCGCGCGGGACGGGGCAACGCTCCCGGCGTAGGGCAGGAGTTGACGAGGAGTCACTATCGCAGCGGAGACCAAGGCCGCAAGCCGTCACGACTGTGACGGGGATCACTCATTCGGTTTCGAAAGATGCGGATTTACGTCCCCCTTAGGTCAGGTCAATTTTGTATATGCCATTGCACCCATGCCCGGACGGGCACCGACACTTCCGGACGTCGCGTACGCGAACGGCCCCCGGCGGCCGCCCGGGGAGGGCGGCCACTGGGGGCCGGTCGGCAAATCGCGCTGGACCCGGCGGAGTCCAGCGCGATCGATGACGCTGCGTCGCGTGTGGTGCGAGGGGCGTGAGCCGGGCTAGGGGGTCCCGGCCGGCCCCGGCGACGCGGGTGGGTCAGGCCTCGCTGCGCTGCTGCGGAATGCCCGCCAGCAGTGCACGGACCTCCGCCTCGCGGTAGCGGCGATGCCCGCCGAGCGTGCGGATAGACGTGAGCTTGCCGGCCTTCGCCCAGCGCGTGACCGTCTTCGGGTCAACGCGGAACATCGTGGCTACCTCGGCGGGGGTCAGCAGCGGCTCGGCGTCAGGGGTGCGAGCGGTCATGAGCGGCCTCCTCGGGAGAACCGAACCTTCTCGGTTCTTTCCTCTAAATTCTGCACCTTGACCCTCGTTGACCGATATGGCCAACGGGGGTCGAGTCGGTAATAGGACGAACGTCTTGTCCTCGGCACTACAACTACACCATCTGTCCAGCGGCGTCGGCCAAACCGATGGAATTGCCCTCTGAGGTGTTCAACCTCGACGGATCCCGCTGGACCGTGCCATAGCGGACAGTCACACCTTCGTGACGATCAGTCACAGCACCACCAGGGGCCACAAGGTCTCCCACGAGAGGATCAATGCTCGGCATTCCACCCTAAGTTGGACGGAACATACCCCATCTGGACTCCTTGCCCTATATCGTCACCCAGGCTACGCGGTGACGGCAAGACCCAGGTACGTGCTTTCCATCACGCTTGACCAAATAGCCTGGTTCGGGACCTTCGTCCGGGACCAACGTCCCCAGGGGCAGGGACCGAACGGCCCCTTCCGTACCGAGGCATGGCGGGACACTAGTCCGGATTTGTTCGTCGCACTAGTGAGCGCCTGTCCGACCCCTTGCCAGGACCCCCGACGGCGCCCCCGTCCGGCCGCCGCCAAGCGCCCCGCCGGAGCGCCCTAGCTGGCGAACTGCCGCTCGCGCACCACGCCCCAGCGGTCCGTCAGCCGCTGGTACGCCCGCCCGGCCCGCTCCTCGTCCCCGGCCGCCAGCGCCGCGATGCCCTCCGCGACCTCCGCCGCGGACCGGTCCTCCGCCAGGTGCTCCTTCGGCAGGACGTGCACGAGGCCGCCGTAGTCCAGCTCCACCAGCGACCGCGGATGGAACTCTTCCAGCCACTTTCCGACGTCCACCAGACCCTCGACCAGCGGCGCCTGCCCCACCGCGTCGCGCAGCGCCTTCAGCCCGCGGGCCACCCGGCGCCTGGCCTGCACCATGGGCGTGCGGTAGCGCAGCAGGGTGCGCTCGCCGGTCTCGTACTCCCGCTCCTCGTCGGAGAAGAGCACGAACCAGCGCATCGGCACCGTCCACACCGCGGACCTGATCCAGGGGCGGGCGTCCGGGTTCTCCACCCGCCAGCGCGCGTGATCGGCGAGCGCCTGTTCCCGTACGACCTCGGGCAGCGCCGCCTCAAGCACCGGCTTGGGCAGCTCCTCGACCAGTTCGTCCAGCGCCAGCCAGCTCCGCAGCCGGGTGCGCCAGGGGCACACGCACGTCACGCCGTCCACGTCGGCGACGAAGGCGTCGCCGCTCTCGTGCGCGGGGGCCGCCGTCGGCGGGGTGCCGGCCAGCCCGGCGAGCGCCCGCAGCAGCTCGTCCTGGCTGGTGGGGGCGGCTTCGCGGGCGGCGTAGCGGTACCAGTGGGTGCGTTCGGGTTCCGGGAAGGCGGCCAGCGGCTCGTACACGCGCAGATACGTCGCGTACGGGATCACCAGTGACGACATCACGGCCACACCCTCTCCCCTCGCCCACGTACGTATCCGAGTCTCCCGCAGACTATGGTGCTGAGTCCTCCGGGGGGACGCCTCCTGGGGACCCGAGACCCCGCCGGGGGGTCCCGGAGGGCGGCGCCGCTCTACGCTTGAGCCACTACCTGCCCTCCCCACCCCTGGAGGGCAGCAGCCCGCGACCAAACCGGAGTCACCACCGTGACCGACGTTCTCTCCACACTCTTCCGCTCCGATCAGGGCGGACATGAACAGGTTGTCCTCTGCCAGGACCGCGAGACCGGCCTCAAGGCGGTCATCGCCCTGCACTCCACCGCCCTGGGCCCGGCCCTCGGCGGCACCCGCTTCCACGACTACGCCTCGTCGGACGACCCCGAGCAGGCCGCGGTCCTGGACGCGCTCAACCTCTCCCGCGGCATGTCCTACAAGAACGCGATGGCGGGCCTCGACCACGGCGGCGGCAAGGCCGTGATCATCGGCGACCCCGACCAGGCGAAGACCGAGGACCTGCTGCTGGCCTACGGCCGCTTCGTCGCCTCGCTCGGCGGGCGCTACGTCACGGCCTGCGACGTCGGCACGTACGTCGAGGACATGGACGTGGTCGCCCGTACGAACAGGTGGACCACCGGCCGCTCGCCCGAGAACGGCGGCTGCGGCGACTCCTCCGTCCTGACGGCGTTCGGCGTCTTCCAGGGCATGCGCGCGGTGGCCGAGCACCTGTGGGGCACGCCGTCGCTGCGCGGCCGGCGGGTCGGCATCGCCGGGGTCGGCAAGGTGGGGCACATCCTGGTGGACCACCTGGTGGCGGACGGCGCGGAGGTCGTGGTCACCGACGTACGGGAGGAGTCGGTGGCGCGGGTACGGGCGGCGCACCCCGGCGTGGCCGTGGTGGCGGACACGGACGCGCTGATCCGCCAGCCGCTGGACGTGTACGCGCCGTGCGCGCTGGGCGGGGCGCTCAGCGACGAGACGGTGCGCGTGCTCGCCGCGAAGGCCGTCTGCGGCGCCGCGAACAACCAGCTCGCGCACCCGGGCGTGGAGAAGGACCTGGCCGACCGCGGGATCCTCTACGCCCCGGACTACGTGGTCAACGCGGGCGGCGTCATCCAGGTCGCCGACGAGCTGCACGGCTTCGACATGGACCGGGCGCGGGCGAAGGCCGCGCGGATCTTCGACACGACGGTGGAGATATTCCACCGGGCGGCGTCCGACGGCGTACCCCCGGCGGTGGCGGCGGACCGGATCGCAGAGCAGCGCATGGCGGAGGCCAGGCGCCGCGGCTGAACGCCGTACGCCCCCGGGCGCCCTTCGGCCCGCCCCACGCACGGCGGGGCGGGCGAGGGGAATGTGCGCATTCGCCAAGGCAAAGCAGCGACGTCACGTAACGCATCTCACCACCGCGCGGCGGGTCGCTCCTCGTCAGACGATAGAATCGGGTCTTGACCAGCGGGGACGCGGGCTCCACCGGGATCGGCGGCGGGGCCCGTGCTGCCAGCGACGTACCGTCAGGGTGCAGAAACAGGTACCGTTGAACCCCGATGGACGGTCTCTCTTAACGGAGAGTCCGCTTCCGATCATGAACGCGTGTCAGACTCTGGGGCCACCGAGCCCCGTCGTTTGAGGGGGTCGACCCATGGGGCGCGGCCGGGCCAAGGCCAAGCAGACGAAGGTCGCCCGCCAGCTGAAGTACAGCAGCGGTGGGACTGACCTCTCACGCCTTGCCGAAGAGCTGGGCGCATCGACGACGAAGCCGCCGTCGAACGGTCAACAGCAACAGCAGCAGCAAGTCGAGGAAGAGTCTCCCGACGACGACCTGTACGCACGCTACGCGGAGCTGTACGAGGACGAGGACGACGACGACGGCGGCGAGGACTCGGCCGGCTCGTCGGAGCAGCGTCGCGGGGCCTGAACGGCAGACAGCAAATCGGAGCTCGGCTCGGGGGCACCCCCGGACGGGCCCTTTTTGCTGCCGTGAATCGGGCCCAGCCGTCCGCACACTCAGGGCGTACGGGCCCGTAGGCACACTCCGCGCACGCGACGCGGGCGCCGTACGCCCGGTACGCGGCGTACACGCCGGCGGCGGCCGTCTCAGCGGGCATAGTCCCCCGTAAGCTCGACACCACCCGTCCCCGTCTCCTCCTGCCCGCGCACCTCTCCGGCGACCCAGGCGTCGACCCCGCGGTCCGCGAGCAGCGCGAGCGTCACGTCCACCGACGTCTGCGGCACGACGGCGACCATGCCGACGCCCATGTTCAGCGTCCGCTCCAGCTCCGCCCGCTCGACCCGGCCCACCTCCCCGACCACGTCGAAGACGGCGCCCGGCGCCCAGGTCCCGCGGTCGATGACGACCCGCAGTCCTTCGGGCACCACCCGGGCCAGGTTGCTGGCGAGCCCGCCGCCCGTGACGTGCGAGAAGGCGTGCACCTCGGTGGCGCGCAGCAGCGCGAGGCAGTCCAGCGAGTAGATCTTCGTCGGCTCCAGCAGTTCCTCGCCGAGCGTGCGGCCGAACTCCGGCACCGCCCGGTCCAGCGCCCAGCCCGCGCGGTCCAGCAGGACGTGGCGCACCAGCGAGTACCCGTTGGAGTGAAGGCCCGAGGAGGCCATCGCGACGACCGCGTCGCCCGTACGGATGCGATCGGCGCCCAATACCGCGTCCGCCTCGACGACGCCGGTGCCGGCGCCCGCCACGTCGTACTCGTCGGGGCCCAGCAGCCCGGGGTGCTCCGCCGTCTCGCCGCCGACCAGCGCGCAGCCGGCTAGCACGCAGCCCTCGGCGATGCCCTTGACGATCGCCGCGACCCGCTCCGGCACGACCTTGCCGACGCAGATGTAGTCCGTCATGAACAGCGGCTCGGCGCCGGTGACCACCAAGTCGTCGACGACCATGGCGACCAGGTCGTGCCCGATCGTGTCGTGCACGTCCATGCGCTGCGCGACCGCGACCTTCGTGCCCACGCCGTCCGTCGCGGAGGCGAGCAGGGGGCGCTCGTAGCGCTTGAGCGCGGAGGCGTCGAAGAGGCCGGCGAAGCCGCCGAGCGCGCCGACCGACTCCGGCCGCCGGGTCTTCTTCACCCACTCCTTCATCAGCTCGACGGCGCGGTCACCGGCCTCGATGTCGACGCCCGCCGCCGCGTAGGAGCCGGGGGCGGGGGGCTGGCTGGCACCAGACATGGCGTTGGGGTCCTCCGGGTCGTTCACCTGGGATCGGATGGGGACTGGGCGCCGGCGCTACGGACGGCGCAGGGCGTCGGCGGCGTCGCGCCCGCCGGCGACCTCGGTCTCCAGCAGGTGCTTGCCCAGCAGCTCCGGGTCGGGCAGGTCCATCGGGTACTCGCCGTCGAAGCAGGCGCGGCAGAGGTCGTTCTTGGGGATGCCGGTGGCCTCGATCATGCGGTCGGTGGAGATGTACGCGAGCGAGTCCGCGCCCAGCGACTGGCAGATCTCCTCCACCGACATGCCGTTGGCGATCAGCTCGGCGCGGGTGGCGAAGTCGATGCCGAAGAAGCACGGCCACTTGATGGGCGGCGACGAGATGCGCACGTGCACCTCGGCGGCGCCGGCCTCGCGGAGCATCCGCACCAGCGCACGCTGCGTGTTCCCGCGGACGATGGAGTCGTCCACGACGACGAGGCGCTTGCCGCCGATGACCTCCTTGAGCGGGTTCAGCTTCAGCCGGATGCCGAGCTGCCGGATGGTCTGGGAGGGCTGGATGAAGGTCCGGCCCACGTAGCTGTTCTTGACCAGCCCGGCCCCGTACGGGATGCCGCTGGCCTCCGCGTACCCGATGGCGGCGGGGGTGCCGGACTCGGGCGTCGGTATCACCAGATCGGCGTCGGCGGGGGCCTCCGCGGCGAGCTGGCGGCCCATCTCGACGCGGGAGAGGTAGACGTTCCGGCCGGCGATCTCGGTGTCGGGCCGGGCGAGGTACACGTACTCGAAGACACACCCCTTGGGCTTTGCCTCGGCAAAGCGGCTGGCGCGCAGCCCGTTCTCGTCGATCGCGATCAGCTCGCCCGGCTCCACCTCGCGGATGAAGCTGGCCCCGACGATGTCGAGCCCGGCGCTCTCCGACGCCACCACCCAGCCGCGGTCGAGGCGCCCGAGCACGAGCGGCCTGATGCCCTGGGGGTCGCGGGCGGCGTAGAGCGTCTGCTCGTCCATGAAGACGAGGCTGAACGCGCCCTTGGCCCGCCGCAGCACCAGCGGCGCGGCCTCCTCCACGGTGAGCGGCTTGCCGTCGTCGTCGACCTGCCCGGCGAGGAGCGCGGTCACGAGGTCGGTGTCGTTGGTCGCCGCCGCCCTGCCGCTGCGCGAGCCGCCGTCCGGGGGCAGCGCGGCGACCATCTCGGACAGCTCGGCGGTGTTGACGAGGTTGCCGTTGTGGCCGAGCGCGAGCGACCCGTGGGGGGTGGCCCGGAAGGTGGGCTGCGCGTTCTCCCACACGGAGGCACCGGTGGTCGAGTAGCGCGCGTGACCCACGGCGATGTGGCCCTGGAGGGAGCCGAGGGATGTCTCGTCGAAGACCTGCGAGACCAGGCCCATGTCCTTGAAGACGAGGATCTGTGAACCGTTGCTCACCGCGATTCCCGCGGACTCCTGTCCCCGGTGTTGCAGTGCATACAGTCCGAAGTAGGTGAGCTTGGCGACCTCCTCACCCGGGGCCCAGACGCCGAAGACGCCGCAGGCGTCCTGGGGGCCCTTCTCGCCGGGAAGCAGGTCGTGGTTGAGTCGTCCGTCACCACGCACAAGACCACTGTAACCCGTCTGGATCTGAACCAGCCGAGCCAGGTGACCAGCGTCCCTGCCACGCGGGCGGCCTCTTCCCGGGGCACAGCCCGAAGATCGGACGCCCACACGGGGGTGTGCCCCGTACGGACAGTGAGGCTTGTCACTGTCGCCATCGGCGCTCTCGACGCGTCAGGCGAGCTTGACGGGCATGAGATCAGCTTCCCATGCCGCCGACGCGCCGCACCCGCGGGCCGGCTGCCCACCTCTGACGGCTTCCAGGATCGAGAATGGAGCCACGTTGCCGACCGGGAGGCTTTCCGTGCACGCCGTCATCGTCTGGTGGGACCTGGCCGACTCCGGCCAGACCATCGAATCCCTGCGCCACTACCTGCGCGAGGAGTCCGTCTCCGCCTTCGCGGACGTACCCGGACTTCGCTTCAAGATGTGGCTCTCCGACCCTGATGCCGACCGGTGGGGGGCGGTGCTGCTGTGGGAGTCGGAAGAGGCGTCCCGGCAGCAGTTGCCGAGCCGCGCGGTCGAACTGATCGGGTACGAGCCGACCGTTGCGCACGAGTTCGACGTGGAGGCCACCGTCGAAGGCCGCTTCGCGGTAGAGCAACTCGCCCTGCGCGGCCTGGCCTTCCCCGAAGGCACCCAGCCCGCCCAGCAGTAAAGCCCTGCTCAGCCGTCCGGGTTCGACGGCGCCCGCATCTCCTCGTACGCCTCACGCAAGTCGGGCGCTTCCGGTAGTGCTTGCGACTCCGCTGCGTTCACGATCTCCAGCGCGCGCCAGTGGTTCGACGGCACCACCCGCCCGCTGAGCATCGCCAGCCGGGCCGCATCGCACGCTTCGTCGAGCCGGCCGTCAGCGAGCAGCACCAGAGCGAGGTCGATGGTGGCGGAGGCCACCCGGCGCGGCCATTTCTGCACGTCGTCCGACGGGCTCAGCCGGGCGATCACCTCGCGCGCGTACGGCTCCGCACCGCGGTCGCCGAGCCACGCGAGCGTCGTCGCCGTGTAGGCGAGTGCCTTCGCCGGGTCGTACTGGTAGTGGTGCTCCTTCGGACGTTCCGACAGCCCCATCGCCGCGGACATCCGCTGGACGCGCTCGATGGCCGCGTAGGTCTCCCGCGCCTCGCCCAGCCTCGCCAGCGCGCGCCCCTCCTGCGCCGTCGCCTGGACCAGCGCGGACGTACCGGCGGGGGCCAGGGACTGCGCCGCGCGGGACAGTTCGAGAGCGCGGGCGTAATCCCCCGCAGTGAGCACGCGCCACGCGTCCGTCTCGTAGCACCACGCCTCTATCTCGCGGTGCTCGGCTTCGCGCGCCAGGGTCGCGGCAGTCCCCAAGCGCGCTGTCGCCGCATCCCGCTGATCGAGGTCGACGTGCACTGTCGCGCCCAGCAGCGACAGCCACCCGCCCACGGTGAGGAGCCGGCGGCGCTCCGCGAGGGTCGCCCGTTCGTCGAGGAGTTGCGCGACGTACGCAGTGTGCTTCCGCACTCGCCGCAGGAGGACCTGCGGGGGCGTGACCGGGTAGGCCGTGGCTAACTCGTCGAAGGCCCGCTCAAGCTGCGTCAGGGTCTCGCCGCCCACGTCGCTCACGTGCACGCGCCGCGCCAACTCCCATGCCGCTGTCTCGTCGTCCACGGCTTCCGCGTCGAGCGCAGCCCAGCGCGCCGGAGACGTGCCGAGGAGCGCGGTGAGCTGGGCGGGGGTCACCTCCAGCGCGCGGGCGAGCTTCGGACGTTGCCACGGCTGCGGGTTGCTCTCGCCGCTTTCCCAGCGCTGCACGGTCGACGGCGCGACCCCGACACGTTCAGCCAGGTCTTCCTGCGAATGCCCCAAGGATCGTCGACGCTCGGACATACGTACGCGCCTGACAGCCATGGCCTCACCGCTTCGTATCGCGCATCTCCCCTGGTCAGCCTACCCGTTGCGGTACCGGTGGGGCCGAATTGCGGCGAAGTTGCTGTGGTCCCGCAGGGCGCCAGCGGATTGCCTGGTCACCGGCAGTTGCACGCCGTCCTGCCACTGCCCCCATCCCCCACTGCCCCATCGCCAGGGAGACGAACATGGCGAACGAATCGCAGCAGTCCGTCCAGACCGTTCAGAGCACGACCGTCGACACCTTCACACCCCTTCCGCGCAGACCCCGGGGCGCGAGTCTCGATCACCGTGGCCGGATCGCTGGTGCGGGCCCGGCCGTGGATCCGCCCGCCCCAGACGGCGGCAACCGGCTTGCCGGGAAGCGGCAGTTCGCCCGTAGGGCGAGGGCGGTGGGTCGTGCGCGGGACTTCGTCGCAAGCCTGCTCGACCCCGACGTCGACGCCAAGACCGCCGACGACATCCGCCTCTGCGTCTCCGAACTCGCCACCAACGCCGTCCGGTACGGGCCGCGCGGCCGGGACTTCCTCGTCCGGGTCGCCACCCGCGACGACGCCGTACGCATCGAAGTGCACGACGCCGGGGACGGCCCTCCCCGCCTGTGCACACCCGGTCGCGACGACTGCCACGGCCGCGGACTCCACGTCGTCGCGGCCCTCGCCGACGAATGGGGCGTCAGCGAACGTACCGGCCCCGGCAAGGCGGTCTGGGCCGAGTTCAGGGTCGGCGGGTGATCGACCGCCGGCACCATGCCCGACGCGGTCACGCCGCCCGTCGCCGCCGCCAGGCGTGCGGTGATCTCCCCGGCGGTCAGGACCAGCGCGAAGCCCTTGCGCAGGACCGCGAGTTCGGGTTCCTGGCGGGACTCGTCGTCGGTGGCCGTGACGTCGGAGCCGAAGACGACCTCGTAGCCGCGTTCGTACGCCTGCCGGGCCGTGGTGCCGCAGCAGTAGTTCGTGAGCGTGCCCGTGACGATGACCGTGTCGCGGCCGAGGTTGCGCAGCATCGTGTCGAGCGGGGTGTCGTAGAACGCGCCGTAGGAGGGCTTGCGGATCACCACTTCGTCGGGGCGGCGGCCCATAGGGGCCCAGACCTCGGCGGGGCCCGGGCGGCGCCAGTCGGTGTCGGCGTGCGGGAGGAACCGCAGGGCACGGGGGCGGTCCAGGCCGAGGTGGGTGTCGTCGAAGATGGTCCAGATCACCGGGACAGCGGCGGCCCGGCAGTCTTCGATCAGGCGTTGCAGGCGGGGTGCCATCCGGGTGGCCGCGGGGACCCAGTACGGGCTCCAGCCGGGGCGGACGAACTCGTCCTGCATGTCGATGACCAGCAACGCTGTCCGTTCGGGTCGTACATGGAAGGACGCCCGGCCGCTCTCGTAGGCCGTACGCGCCCGCGCGGTCACCCACTCCTCGGTGTACGTCATCGCCATCCCGTCTCCCGTACATCGTTTCGATACACCTCGTTTCGATGTGCGAGAGTAACACCATGCTCGAACTCGCGATCCTGGGATTCCTGGCGGAGGAGCCGCTCCACGGCTACCAACTGCGCCGCCGCATCGCCCACCTGTCCGGCCACACCCGGCCGGTCAGCGACGGCAGCCTCTACCCCGCGATCAACCGGCTGGTCCGGGCCGGGCTGCTCGACCGGCGGACCGAGCCGGGCGCCTCCGCCGCGCAGCGGCAGACACTGAGCCTCACCGACGCCGGCCGCGAGGAGCTGCTGCGCCGGCTGCGGGAGGCCGACGGCCTGGATGTCAGCGACAGCAGCCGGTTCTTCACCGTCCTGGCCTTCCTCTCCCGCCTGCCCGACACCGCCGACCAGCACGCGGTGCTGCGCCGCCGGCTGGACTTCCTCGAACAGCCGGCGAGCTTCTTCCACGACGGCGACCGCCCGCTGAGTGCCGGCGACACCGACGACCCGTACCGGCGCGGCATGCTCACCGTCGCCCGCGCGACCAGCCGGGCGGAAAGGGCCTGGCTGCGGGAGACGCTGGGCTGACACGGCACCGGCCGGGACTGACATGGGGCCGGAAATTCCCGGCCCGACCGGCTCGGCCCGCCGGCGGGGCGGTCGGGCCCGGTTAGTCGGGCCCGGTTACGGGGCTTCGCCGACCAGGGCCGTCTCGGCGCGGAGCGCCCGCAGGGTGTCGAGTTCGCGGTCGATGTCCCGTCGCTTGGCCTCGAGCCGCTCGACTTCCTGGGAGAGCAACCGCTCCATCACGCCCGTACGCTCCTCGGGCGGGGCCTCCAGGCAGGGCAGCACCTCGTGGACCGTGGTGCTCGACAGGCCGGCGGCGAACAGGTGCTGGATCATGACCACCCGCTCGACCATGGAGCCGTCGAAGTCCCGCCACCCGCCGGGGGTACGCCGGGAGCGGATGAGGCCCTGCTCCTCGTAATACCGCAGGGAACGGGTGCTGACGCCGCTCGCGGCGGCCAGCTCGCCGATGCGCATGACTCCTCTCCTGGCTGGTCGCCGGGTGTCCATTCTTGCACTTGACACCGGTGTGAAGTCCGACGATCGGGTGCCGGCTCCGTCACCCGCCGCCAGGAAGGACAACCGCCATGCACTGGCTCCATCTCGGCCTCGCCGTCGTCTTCGAAATCGCCGTCGCGCTGTCCGCGGGCAAGGCCCGGGGCTTCACCCGGCCCGCCTGGACCGCCGCCACGCTCATCAGCGGCGGCGTCGCCACCTACCTCCTCAGCCGGGCGCTGCTCACCTTCGACGTCGGCGCCGGCTACGCGATCTGGACCTCCGTCGCCGGCGTCGGGATCGTCGTCCTCGGCGTCCTCCTCTTCGGCCAGCGCCTCGGCTGGCGCAAGCTCCTCGGCATCGCCGCCGTCATCGCCGGAGTCGTCGGCCTCCAGCTCAGCGGTGCGGCATGAGCGCCCGCGCGCGAGCGTGGCTCGTACTCCTGCTCGCCGGCGTCTTCGAGGTCGGCTACGCCCTGTCCGTGGGCGGCAGCGAGGGCTTCACGGTGCTCTCGTGGTCGCTCGTCGCCGTGGTCTTCTTCCTGCTGACGCTCTACGCCCTGAGCGTCGCCCTGCGCACCGTCGACGTCGGCATCGGCTACGCGGTGTGGGCGGGGATCGGCGCCGTGGGAGCCGCCCTGCTCAGCCCGGTCTTCTTCGACGAGTCCCTCACCCCCGCCAAGGCCCTCTGGCTCACGGTGATCATCGCGGGGGTCGTCTGGCTCAAGCTGGCGGACGGCCCCGGGAAGACCGAACGCCCCGAGGAGTCCCGGCAACCGGCGACGGACCAGCAGCCCGGGACGGCCGCGCTGCCCGAGCGGCCCGCCCCCGCGTGACGGCCGCGGTGCGATCGGCGGCCGGCCGGCCTCACTCCGGCCGGCCGCCGAAGTGCCAGTCGTGCACCTCGACCGCGGCGTACGCGGCCGCCGTGAGGACCGCCCGCGCCGCGGCCGCGTCCGGGGCCCGCAGCAGCGCGGCGGTGCCCAGCCACCTGTCGCCGTCGTCCGACAGCAGCGGCCCGTACGCGATCAACTCGTCCCGCTCCCGCGGCAGGTCCAGGTCGACCGCCTCACCGGCGCCGAGTCCGAGCACGAGGTAGCGGTCGCCGCCCGTACGCCCGCCGGGGAAGTCCCACATCGTGCGGCCCAGGGCGTTGCGCCAGCGGCGCAGCATCACGTCGCGGTACGCACCCGCCTGCCAGCCGGGCTCGCCGAAGGCGAACGCGCGGGCGGCGGCGGGATCCGGCAGGTCGAGGATGTGCACGCTGCCGGTCGGCACCTCACCGTCGCCTGCCGTGGTCGGGCCGCGCGCGATCATCTCCGCCGCGTACCGGTCCATGTAGGACCAGTGCTCCTCCAGCAGTTCATACCGCAGCTCCAGTGAGCCGGGCCGGTCGCGGTGGTAACAGAAGAACTCCATGCGCTCCAGTCTTCAGCACCGGACGACCGTCAAGGGGACCGGACCACCGGTCAGGCCGCGCCATGCCGTCGCGCGTGCCGGTGTGGCGAAGTAGAGTCGGAAACCGGCACAAGCGGGGAGGGTTGGGGGACTTGCGGGGTCGAGGGCGTGGGGTGGCCGGGCTCGTCGCCGGGCTGGTGCTGGCCCTGGGGCCCGGTGCCGGGCAGGCCGCCGCGGAAGACGCAGAGACACAGGCCGGGTATCTCGCCGAACGGCTGCGCGAGAACCCCGTCTACATCTCGGATCAGGTGCCCCTGGCCGTCCCGCGCTCGGCGACGGGAGAGTTCGCGAAGACGGCCGACCGGACCGGCGTGCCGACGTACGTGCTCGTGCTGCCGAACGCGCCCGCGTTCGCCGAGCAGTTGCTCGCCGCCGTGCACGACCGGCTCGGCGAGGACGGGCTGTACGTGCTGATCGACGCCGGCATGTCATGGATCGACGCCACGTCCTACGGGGTGGACGTGCCGGTGCAGGACGCCAGGTCGGTGGTCACGTACGAGATGCCCTTCGACGCCTGGCCCATCGAGTCGTTCGCGCTCTTCGTCGAAGCGCTGACCTCCGACGACGTCGCCGAGCGGGCGCAGGCCGCGCGGGAGAAGTACGGCGGCGGGCCCGACGGGCGGTCACCGACGGCCACGCCCGAGCCGCTGCACCGGACCCCGCCCCCGGAGGAGCCGGAGAGCACCGACGACGTGTCGGTCACCGACCGGGAGAACCAGAGCTTCGTCACCGGGATCTCGCTGGCCGGGGTGCCGCTGCTCATCCTCCTCGTCGGCGCCTACGTCCGGCGGCTGCGGCGGCTCCCGCACGCGTCGGGACCGGGGCGGCGCTGATGGGGACGTGGCTGCGCAGGCGACCGGAGATCGTCGCCGCCGTGCTGGTCGCGGTGCTGGTCGCGGTGGTCGCCGGCCAGCGGTACGGGTTCCGCTCCACGACCCCGGCCGGCGCACGCCCCGAGCCCGGGCCGTCCGCGGCGCACCCGCCGACGGAGGCCGACCTGCGGCTCCGGGTGGAGCGGGTCGGGGCGGGCCTCGCCCGGGAGCCGCTCTACGCCGATCCGGAGAGCGAGCGGGTGCTGGAGGCCGCGGAGCGCGGTGAACTGCTCGACCGGATCCGTGGCTTCGACCACGGGGTCTTCGTCGCGATCGTGCCGACCCAGCGGGAGGACGAGTCCGGCGGCGACGCCGTGGAGCTGATGCGGCGGCTGCACGAGCAGCTCGACCGCGACGGCGTCTACGTCGTCGCCGATCCGTACGTCGGCGACATCGAAGTCGCCAACTACGCCACGCTGCTGGACAGCGACCACCTCGAAGACGAGCTGCCCCGCGAGGTGATGAGAGCCGACGTGGACTCCGACGTCGACGACCTGCGGCTCCCCGAGCGGCTCGGCACGTTGATGACCCTGCTGGAGGAGGCGCCGCGGAACAGCACGCCGGGAGAGCCCCCGTACCAACTGCCGGCGGACGAGGAGGAGGAGTACGAGCCGGAGCCGCTGCCGTCGGTGTTCGGCGCGGACTTCGGGCCCGGCCTCGGCGTCGGCGCCTTCCTCGCGCTGGTGCTCTTCGGCCTGGTGGTCGCGGCGTGCACGCCGATGCGGGCGCGGCGGCGGCACCGCGCCGCGATGTGGGTGCCGCTGCCCGCCCAGCTTCCGGCCGGGCGGCCGGGCGCCCTAGCGGTGACCGCACCGGGCGCGGACGGCTTCCGCGCGCCGGGACGGGCGGAGCTGCACAGGGCGGCGGACGAAGCCCTGCGGTCGCTCGCCCAGCGGTACGCGGCCGTGGCGGACGGCCCCGGGAAAGCAGCGGGGGTCCCCGGCGGCCACGGCGGCCTTCCTGACGGTCCGGGCGTCATCCGGGCCGCCGACTGCCTCGATGCCGCGCTCCTCGTGGTGGACGGGCGGCAGGACGGGCACGTCGACCGGGACGCCGCCCCCGAGGCCCTGGTCTGCGCCCTGGTGCTGGCCCGCGCCGGGCACGCGGCGCTCGGCGGCGCCCCCCACGCCGCCGCCGACTACCGATGCTGCGCGACCAACCCGCTGCACGGGCCCGAGGCCGCCGCGCCGGACTTCGCGCCGGGACCGGCACCGGGCTCTGCGCCCGGGCCCGTACCCGGTCACGCGCCAGGCCCCGTACCGCTCTGCACCGCCTGCCGGCACGCCGCCGCTCCGCCGCACGTCATGCGCCTGCAGTTGCCCACCCCGCACGGACCCCTCCCGTACGACTCCGTCCCCGGACCGCTGGCCGCCGCCGCGACCGGGATCACCGAACTCATCCGCCAGGTCCGGGAGTACGCCGGTGTACCGCACTGACTCCGCCGGCCGCCTGCCGGCCGCCCTGCTCACCGTCCTGCTCGCCGTGGCCGTCGCGGTGCTCCCCGGCTCCGGCTCCGCCATGGCGCAGCCCAGCGCCGCCCAGGAGATCGCCGACGCGCTGCGGCGGTCGCCGGTGTATGTGGACGACGGGTACGAGACCGCGCTCCCGCCGGCCCGGCAGCGGGAGCTGGTCGCGCAGATCGAGGACACCGGGCTGCCGCTGTACGCGGTGGTGGTGCCGCTGACGACGGGCGACGCGTTCGGCGGCGACCCCCGGCAGCTCGCCGGCGCGGTGCACGACCGGCTGGGCCGGGATGCCGTCATCCTCACCACCGGCGACCTCCCCGACACGCTGGAGGGCTGGGAGTGGCCGCACGGCAAGCACCAGGCGGGACGTGCCGCGGCCGCCGTCTTCCACCTCGACGAGATGCGGGACGCCGGCCTCGGCACCCGGCTGGCCAAGGCGGTCGAGATCGTCGCCGCGGGCAACGGTGACGAGGTCTACGAAGAGGCCACCGCCGACCTGCGCACTCCGACGCCGACGCCGACGGCCGCCACTCCTGAGACCCCGGGCACCCCGGAGCCGGCCGGGACCGAAGCCGCGGAGTCCTCCGACGACGCCGTCGGCACCGTCGCCCTGATCGCCGCCGCCGCGGTCGCGCTGGCCGGGCTCGCCGGGCTGCTCCTGGTACGTCGACGCCGGACGGCCCGGGGCCCGGCTCCGTTCACCTTCCCCCGGGCGGTGTTCGCCGCTGCCGCGGCCGCCGACGAGGCGGATCTGCGCCGCCGCGCGGAGGCCGAGGTCATCACCCTCGGCGAAGCGGCGCAGGTCCGCCCGCACGACGCCGACCCGGCCGGCCTCCAGCACGCGCTGGACGCCTACGCCGCCGCCGGCACCGTGCTCGACGGCGCCCGTGGCCGCCCCGACCTGGCGGGCGTCCTCGCCCTGGTCCTCGAAGGCCGCGACGCGCTGCAGGGCTCGCGGACCGCCCTGCCGCTGTGCTTCTTCAACCCCCTGCACGGCCGCGGTGCCCGCCGCGTCAAGTGGCGCCCCCTCGGCCGCCGCGACCACCTCCGCGTCTCGGCCTGCGCCGCGTGCACCGCCGCGGTCCAGGCCCGGCGTGCCCCGGAGGTGCTGACCGACCGGATGGACGGCCGCGACGTGCCGTACTTCGAGGTCCCCGCGGAGCGCAGCCTGTGGGCAGCCACCGGCTACGGCTCGCTGGTGAGCGACCCGCTGGCGGCACGCGTCGCCCGCGGCGACTTCACCCGTGCCCTGGGGCCCTGACACCCGCCGCCCGCCCGCAGCGTCCTCGATGACGGTTCCGGCGCCGGTGCGCGCGCCACGCGCCGCGTCAGGCGAGCACGGGGAGCACCCCGCTCAGGTCCGCCCGTTCGCCGCTCGCCGCGACCGAGCCCTCCTCCAGCGCCGCCGCCCACTCCGTACGCCCCGTCGCCAGCCGGATCCACGTCAGGGGGCCCGTCTCCACCACGTTCGGCGGCGTGCCCCGGGTGTGGCGGGGGCCCTCGATGCACTGGATCGCCGCGTACGGCGGGATGCGGACCTCCACCGCCGCGCCCGGGGACTTCGCCGCCAGGGCGTCCGCCAGGACGCGGACCGTGGCGGCGACCGCGCCCCGGTCCAGCGTGACGTCCGCGCCGGTGGCGCGGGTCAGGTCGTCGCTGTGCACGACGAGCTCGACGAGGCGGGTGACCGTCACGTCGAGCGCGGTCATCGGGCCGAAGCGGTGCGGCAGCAGCCTGTCGCTCCGTACCGCCTCGGGCGCGGCCGCCGCCAGCCGCTCCGCCGCCGCGTCCAGCGCCGACGCGAGGGCCGCCGGCCCGTCCCCGTACGCGGTGGAGATGCGCTCCGCGTCCCGTACGGCGCCCGCCGCCAGGTCGTCCGCCGCGCCCGCCGTCGACACCGCCCACCTCGGCAGGTCGACCGCCGCCCGGACCGCCGCCGGCGGCGGCTCGGCGAGCAGCCGCGGCACCGTCTCGATCTCGCCGGCGACATGCGCCAGCAGCAGCCGTACGTCCCAGCCCGGCAGGCCCGACGGCAGCGCGAGCCGGCGCTCGTCCAGCGCGTGCGCCGCGGCGCTGAGCGCGCGCACCTGCGCCGTGAGCGCCGTCCACGTCTTGTCCGGGTCGTACGTACGTGCCCTGCGGGCGCCGCTGCGCTTGGCGGTCGTCATGACAGGAGCGTACGGCCGATGTGTGACAACCCGGTCGTGTGCCACCATGCGCGCATGCCTATCGCCGACCGCTACCTCGCAGAAGACGAGTCGCTGGTGTACGTGACCCGCCAGCACTGGACCACGCTGGTCAACGAGTTCCTCGCGCTCTGCGTCATCGCGGTGGCCGCCGGGGCGCTCGTCTGGTGGCTGCCGACGGACGAGGACTGGGGGACGTACACGAGCTTCGGGGTGCTGGCGGTGGCGGCGATCTTCGCCTGCTACTTCTGGCTCGTGCCGCTGCTGCAGTGGCGCAGCACGATGTACATCCTGACCACCAAGCGCCTCCACAAGCGCAGCGGCTTCCTCTCCAAGTCCGGCCGCAGCATCCCGCTGTCGCGCGTGAACGACGTGTCGTTCCGGGCCAACCTGTGGGAACGGATCATGCGCTACGGCACCCTCAACGTGCAGTCCGCGTCCGAGCAGGGCGTGATGACGCTCCGGCACGTACCGGACCCGGAGGGGCTGAAGGCCGAGATCTACCGCGCCGTGGACGCCCTCGGGGGCGGGTCGGAGCCTGTGCGCTGACCCGCCCCCGCAGCGGACGGCCCTCCGGGCTCAGGCGAAGAGCTCCGGGATCGTCCGCTCGTACGTCTCCCGCAGCTCCGCCAGCGGCAGCGTGAACTGCCCCTGCAGCTCCACCGCGTCCCCGTCGACCACGCCGATCCGTGTCGCCGGCAGCCCGCGCGCCCCGCACATGTCGGTGAACCGCATCTCCTCGCTCCGCGGCACCGCCACCACCGCGCGGCCCTGCGACTCCGAGAAGAGGAACACCGCGGGATCCAGCCCCTCGGGCACCACCAGGCGCGCGCCGTGGCCGCCCTTCAGGCAGGACTCGATCACCGCCTGCACCAGACCGCCGTCCGACAGGTCGTGCGCCGCGTCGATCATGCCGTCGCGTGACGCGGAGATGAGGATCTCGGCGAGCAGCCGCTCCCGCTCCAGGTCGACCGCCGGCGGCAGCCCGCCGAGGTGGTCGTGGACCACCTGCGACCAAGCCGAGCCGCCCAGCTCCTCCTTCGTCTCGCCGAGGAGGTACAGCAGTTGGCCCTCCTGGGCGAACGCCATCGGGGTGCGCCGCGCCACGTCGTCGATCACGCCGAGCACGCCGACGACCGGCGTCGGGTGGATCGGCTGGTCGCCGGTCTGGTTGTAGAGGGAGACGTTGCCGCCGGTGACCGGGGTGCCCAGGGTGCGGCAGGCGTCGGCCAGGCCGCGGCACGCCTCGGCGAACTGCCACATGCCCGCCGGGTCCTCCGGCGAGGGGAAGTTGAGGCAGTCGGTGACGGCGAGCGGGCGGGCGCCGGTGGCGGCGACGTTGCGATACGACTCCGCCAGCGCCAGTTGCGCGCCCGCGTACGGGTCGAGCTTGGCGTACCGGCCGTTGCCGTCGGTGGCCAGCGCGACGCCGAGGCCGGTCTCCTCGTCGATCCGGATCATGCCGGAGTCCTCGGGCTGCGCCAGGACGGTATTGCCGAGGACGAAGCGGTCGTACTGCGAGGTGATCCACGACTTGTCGGCCTGGTTCGGCGAGCCGACGAGCCGCAGCACCTGCGCGCGCAGCTCCGCGCCGTCCGCCGGGCGCGGGAGCTTCGCTGCGTCGTCGGCCTGGAGCGCGTCGAGCCAGCCGGGGCGGGCCATCGGCCGCTCGTAGACCGGGCCGTCGTGGGCGACGGTGCGCGGCGGCACGTCGACGATCTGCTCGCCGTGCCAGTAGATCTCCAGCCGGTCGCCGTCGGTGACCTCGCCGATGACGGTGGCGGTGACGTCCCACTTCTCGCAGATGGCGAGGAAGCGGTCGGCCTTCGCGGGCTCGACCACCGCGCACATCCGCTCCTGCGACTCGCTCATGAGGATCTCCTCGGGCGAAAGCGTCGCGTCGCGCAGGGGTACGACATCGAGTTCGACGCGCATGCCGCCGGTGCCGTTCGAGGCCAGCTCGGACGTGGCGCAGGAGAGCCCGGCCGCGCCGAGGTCCTGGATGCCGACGACGAGGTCCTCGTGGAACGCCTCCAGGGTGCACTCGATGAGCAGCTTCTCCTGGAAGGGGTCGCCGACCTGCACGCTGGGGCGCTTGCTGGGCTTGGCGCCCGCGGCGTCAGCCGCTGATGTATCAGTGAAGGTCTCGGAGGCCAGGATGGAGGCGCCGCCGATGCCGTCGCCGCCGGTGCGGGCGCCGTAGAGGATCACCTTGTTGCCGACGCCCGCGGCCTTGGCGAGATGGATGTCCTCGTGCCGCATGACGCCGACGCAGAGGGCGTTGACGAGCGGGTTGCCCTGGTAGCAGGGGTCGAAGACGACCTCGCCGCCGATGTTGGGCAGGCCGAGGCAGTTGCCGTAGCCGCCGATGCCGGCGACGACGCCGGGCAGCACGCGCTTGGTGTCGGGGTGGTCGGCGGCGCCGAAGCGCAGCGGGTCCATCACGGCGACAGGGCGGGCGCCCATGGCGATGATGTCGCGGACGATGCCGCCGATGCCGGTGGCGGCGCCCTGGTAAGGCTCCACGTACGAGGGGTGGTTGTGCGATTCGACCTTGAACGTGACGGCGTAGCCCTGGCCGACGTCCACGACGCCCGCCTGCTCGCCGATGCCGACGAGGAGGGCGTCGGAGGGCGGGGCCTTGTCGCCGAACTGCTTGAGGTGCACCTTGCTCGATTTGTACGAGCAGTGCTCCGACCACATGACGGAGTACATGGCCAGTTCCGCACCGGTCGGGCGGCGGCCGAGGATCTCGCGGATCTGCTCGTACTCGTTCTGCTTCAGGCCGAGTTCGGCCCACGGCTGCTCGGTGCCGGGGCTCCCCGAGGCGTGCTTGACGGTGTCCAGGGTCACGCTCGCTCGCTCCTTCGCGCGTGGGGGTCCAGACGATCGTGGCTCAGGGCGCGAACTCGCTCCCTCACCGTTCCGGTGTCCAGGGTCACGCTCGCTCGCTCCTTCGCGCGTGGGGGTCCAGACGATCGTGGCTCAGGGCGCGAACTCGCTCCCTCACCGTTCCGGTGTC
>NZ_VISV01000010.1:216109-276618 GCF_007827615.1 Streptomyces sp. CNZ287
CCAGGGGGGTGCGCGTCATGCGTGGACCAGCCTCTTGAGGATCGAGGTGAAGAAGCCGAGGCCGTCGGTGCGGCCGGTGCCGACGAGGGGTTCGACGGCGTGCTCGGGGTGGGGCATGAGGCCGACGACGTTGCCCGCCTCGTTGGCGATGCCGGCGATGTCACGCAGCGAGCCGTTGGGGTTGCCGTCGAGGTAGCGGAAGACGACGCGGCCGGTGGCCTCCAGCTCGTCGAGCGTGCGTTCGTCCGCGGTGTAACGGCCGTCGATGTTCTTCAACGGAATGTGGATGTCCTGGCCCGCGGCGTAGTCGGCGGTCCAGGCGGTGCCGGCGTTCTCCACCCGCAGCTTCTGGTCCCTGCAGATGAAGTGCAGGTGGTTGTTGCGCAACATCGCGCCGGGCAGAAGATGAGTTTCCGTCAGCACCTGGAAGCCGTTGCAGATGCCGAGGACCGGCATCCCGGACCTGGCCTGCGCGACGACCGTATCCATCACGGGCGCAAAGCGCGAAATGGCACCCGCGCGCAGATAGTCGCCGTAACTGAAACCGCCGGGGAGCACGACCGCGTCGACCTGCCGCAGATCCCTGTCCCGGTGCCAGAGCGAGACCGGCTCGGCGCCCGCCAGCCGAACCGCCCGCAGCGCGTCGCGGTCGTCGAGAGATCCCGGAAAGGTGACGACGCCGATACGAGCGGTCACTTCGCCTCTCCCCCGTGCGCGACTTCCTCGACACGTACGGTGAAGTCCTCGATCACGGTGTTCGCAAGGAACGTCTCGGCCATCGTGTTGATCTGCGCGAGGGCGGCGTCGTCGACCGGCCCCTCCACTTCGAGCTCGAAGCGCTTGCCCTGGCGGACATCGGCGATCCCGGCGAAGCCGAGGCGCGGCAGCGCGCGCTGCACCGCCTGCCCCTGAGGGTCGAGGATCTCCGGCTTGAGCATGACGTCGACTACGACGCGGGCCACTGGCTACTCCCGGTAAGGGTCTTGAAGAAGCGGTGACGACAGCGTACCTTGCGGACAAATCTACCCGGGTAGATATGGGTCGGGCCGGTTACGGTTCCGCATCGCCCGTGATATCCACTTGGGTAAAGGGCCCAATAAAAGTAGGGTCCGCATTGCGACGTGACACGCGGGCCCATTTGCTCGACTTCCGCAACAGAATCCGTCGCGATACAAAGGGAAAGCACTGATCAAATGAGCCGGCGCTCCCGCAGCCCCGGTCTTCCGCGCAGGTCGCGCGGCGGGCGAGGAAAGCGGCAGGCGCGACCGACGGAAGGACCGGTTTCGTGGCGCAGCGCGTAGTGGTCAGCCTCTTCGACGACATCGACGGCGGAGAAGCGACCGAGACGGTCAACTTCGGACTCGACGGGAAGTCGTACGAGATCGATCTCAATGCCTCGAACGCCAAGAAACTGCGCAGCACGCTGGCCCCCTTCCTGCGGGCCGGGCGGAAGCAGGCCGCGTCCGGGCGGGCGTTCACCCGCACCGACATCGCGCCCAACCCCGCCACCGTGCGCGCCTGGGCCGGGTCGCAGGGCATGGAGGTGCCGGCCAGAGGCCGTATCCCGAAGAAGGTCTACGAGGCGTTCGAAGCCGCGCACTGACGCCGCGGCCCTCCCGGACGTCCCTTCCGGCTCTCTTCCGGTCCACCCGGCAGCTCCCGCGTCCGCCGTCCGGCGGATCCCTCATCCGGCCGTCCGCCGGGCGGTGTTGACGCCCGTTCACCGGCCCGGCTTGCCATCTGCCCCCCGGGATCGGATAGAGTCTGGACACGCGCCAAGGGGAGACCCCCCGAGGCCACGCGGGTGTAGCTCAGTAGTAGAGCGCCCTCTTTCCAAGAGGGAGGCGCAGTGTGCGATTCCTGTCACCCGCTCCGCCACAGAAGCCCTGTGAGTTCGTGGGGTAGAGTGGAGCACGCGCCGGACGGTGAGAGCCGTTCGGATGCACGCGGACGTGGCTCAGTTGGTAGAGCATCACCTTGCCAAGGTGAGGGTCGCGAGTTCGAATCTCGTCGTCCGCTCAGTGAGAGCCCCGGCTTCGGCCGGGGCTCTTTTCGTGTTCCCCGAAGGCGCCCCCATGACATCTGTCATCGCATCCGATGACAGCGTGCACTGCACCGGCGCCCGCGGCGGCGGAAGCCTGAAGACATGGTCAGTGCAGAGGAAGACGTGATCAGCGCCGCGGGGCTGCGGCGCACGTACGGAGACTTCGAGGCGGTGCGCGGCGTCGACTTCGCCGTCCGGCGGGGCGAGTTGTTCGCCCTGCTGGGTACCAACGGCGCCGGCAAGACCTCCACCGTCGAGCTGCTGGAGGGGCTGGCGGAGCCCAGCGGGGGCAGGGTGCGGGTGCTGGGGCGTGACCCGTACCGCGAGCGCGGGCGGGTGCGCCCGTACACCGGCGTGATGCTCCAGGAAGGCGGGATGCCCTCGCAGCTCACGGTCGCCGAGACGGTACGGATGTGGGCCGGCTGCACGGCGCGGCCGCGGCCCACCGCGGAGGCGCTGGAACTTGTCGGGCTCGCCGGCCGCCGGGACGTCCGGGTGGCGCAGCTCTCCGGCGGCGAGAAGCGCCGCCTCGACCTGGCGCTCGCGCTCCTCGGCCGGCCCGAGGTGCTGTTCCTCGACGAACCGACCACCGGGCTCGACGCCGAGGGGCGGCACGCGACGTGGGAGCTGGTACGCGAACTGCGCGCCGGCGGGACGACGGTGCTGCTCACCACGCACTACCTGGAAGAGGCCGAGGAGCTGGCGGACCGGCTGGCGATCATGGCGGGCGGGCGGATCGCCGCGGCCGGAACCGTGGAGGAGATCGTGGGCGCGCACCCGGCGACCGTGTCGTTCCGGCTGCCCACCGGCTGGCTGCCGGGCGACCTGCCGCCGCTGCCGGCGCTGGGCGTGACCGGGCACGAGCTGGCGGGGACGAGCGTACGGCTGCGTACGAGCGCGCTGCAGCGGACGCTGACGGGGCTGCTGCTGTGGGCCCAGGACAACGGCGTGGAGCTGGCCGGCCTCGATGCCAGGTCGGCGTCGCTGGAGGAGGCGTTCCTGAAGATCGCGGACGCCGCCGTGGACGACCGGGGGCGCGGCCGGAGCGCCCCGTCCGCGAAGCGCACCGCCGGCGCAGTCCGTACCGACGAGAGGAACGCCCGATGACCGCCACCACCGCCGCCACCCCGCCGGCCCACCTCGACGACCGCGCCGCCGACGTCCCGGGGCCGCTCGCCCGGCTGGCGGCGATCGGCCGCGCCGAGCTGACGCTGATGTGGCGCAGCAAGCTCATCCTCTTCGGCGCCCTGGTCACCCCGGCGGGCTTCGCGTTCGCGACCCGGTCCGCCGTCGAGGAGATGGACCTCTCCGACACCGGCCTCACCGCGGCCACCGTCGTGCTGCCGAGCGCCGTCGTCTTCGCGCTGATCTTCGTCGTCTACGCGAACCTCGTCATCGTCTACGTCGCCCGCCGCGAGGAACTCGTGCTCAAGCGGCTGCGCACCGGCCTGCTCACCGACCGCGAACTGCTCGCCGGTGCCGCGCTGCCCGCCCTGTGCGTCGCGCTGGGGCAGTGCCTGGTGCTGGCCGTCGCCGTGAGCCTGGCGATGGACTCGCCTGCCCCCGAGGCGCCGCATCTGGCGGTGCTGGGGGTGCTCCTGGGGATGGCGATGCTGACGGTGCTGGCCGCGGCGACCGCGGCGGTGACGAAGTCGGCGGAGAGCGCGCAGTTGACGAGCATGCCGCTGCTGCTGGTGTCGATGTTCGGCTCGGGGCTGTTCGTACCGTTCGAGGTGCTGCCGGACTCGGTCGCGGAGGTGGCGCAGCGGCTGCCGCTGTCACCGGTGGTGGAGCTGGTGCGGGGCGGCTGGACCGGGGAGCTGGGCGGCGGCGCGGTCGTCCAGGCGCTCGCGGTGGCGGCGGCGTGGATCGCCGCGGGGGCGTGGGCCGTGCGGCGGTGGTTCCGGTGGGAGCCGCGCGGGTGAGGAGGGTGCGGGCGGCCGTGCGGCCACCGGGGAGCGGCGGGCGTACGGTACGGCCGTACGCGGCGATCACGCCGAGCGGGAACGCCGGGGCAGCCGGAGCAGGCAGAGCGGAGGGGACGTACGAGATGACCGAGCCGGACGCGGGCGCGGGCCCCGGCCCGGATTCGGTCCCGGATCAGATCACGGGACCGGTCACGGGACGGGGACGAGGTGGGGGCGCGCTCCGCTGGTTCCGGCGTGCCCGCCGCATGAGCGGGCCCGAACGCTGGCGGAGCTACACCCTCTCCACGATCTACTTCCTCGCCCTCGTCGAGGCCGCGCTGCTCGGCGTGTGGCTGAACACCACCCGCGACGACATGGGTGCGGTGCCGTTCGCCGTCGTCGTCGTGCTGCTGCTCGCGCACCTCACGATGCAGGTCAAGCTCTCGCTCAGCGCCCCGTTCCTCGGCGCCGCGGGACCTACCCGCCGGCTGGTGGTGGTGCACCTCGTCGCCGTCTCGGTGCTGCTGGCCGCGGCCCTCGCGCTGCGCGCGGCTGACCGGCTGGACCCGCCAGAGCTGGGTCCTTTCCTGGTATGGGTGCTGATGTTCGCGGCCGGGCCCCTGGTGCTGGCGCTGCCCCTGCGTCGCGGCGGGCTGGTCGTCACCGCGCTGTGCGCCGCCACGCTGCTGGCCGCGCTGGCGATCGGGCCGCGCGGGGCACCACTGGCGATCACCGCGGCCACCACGGCGGTGTGCGCGCCCTTCATGGGGTTCACCTTCCGCGTCTCCGCGTGGGGCGTGCAGCTCGTCGACGAACTGGTCGCCGCCCGCGCCGTGCAGGCCCGGCTGGCCGTCGCCGAGGAGCGGCTGCGCTTCGGCCGCGACCTGCACGACGTGCTGGGGCGCAACCTCGCCGTCATGGCGCTCAAGAGCGAGCTGGCCGTCCAACTGGCGCAGCGCGGCCGGCCCGAGGCCGCGGACCAGATGGCGGAGGTGCAGCGCGTCGCGCAGGAGTCACAGCGCGAGATCCGCGCGGTCGTACGGGGCTACCGCGCCGCCGACCTGCACGCCGAGCTGGCCGGCGCCCGCGCGGTGCTCCGCGCGGCCGGGGTCGACTGCGAGGTGGACGACGCGGACCTGACGGCTCCGGGCCGCCGCGGGGAGGTGCCGGAGCGGGTGCAGTCGGCGCTGGCGTGGGTGGTCCGCGAGGGGACGACGAACGTGCTGCGGCACGCGGACGCCCGCATGTGCACAGTGTCGCTGCGGGTCGCGGGCGGCGGCGCGGAACTCGTCATGGACAACGACGGCGCCCCCGACGCCGAGCCCGGCACCCCCGCTGACGGCGCCGGGCTCACCGGGCTGCGCGAGCGGCTGGCGGCCGTCGGCGGCACGCTGAGCGCACAGCGCAGGACCGGCGGGCGGTTCCGGCTGGCCGCGCG
Organism: Streptomyces sp. CNZ287; assembly: GCF_007827615.1. NCBI lineage: Bacteria > Bacillati > Actinomycetota > Actinomycetes > Kitasatosporales > Streptomycetaceae > Streptomyces > Streptomyces sp. CNZ287. Next base: position 221,499 of record NZ_VISV01000010.1, read on the forward strand.
TATCGACCTGGAGGCGTCGTGATCCGAGTCCTGCTCGCCGACGACGAGCACCTGATCCGCGGCGCGCTGGCCGCGCTGCTGGCGCTGGAGGACGACCTGACCGTCGTCGCCGAGGCGGCGGGCGGCGACGAGGCGCTGGCCATGGCCCGCGCCCACCGGCCGGACGTCGCCGTACTGGACCTGCAGATGCCGGGACTCGACGGCGTCGCCGTGGCGGCCTCGCTGCGTACGGCGGCACCCGGCTGTTCGGCGATGATCGTCACCAGCCACGGCCGCCCGGGCGCGCTGAAGCAGGCGCTCTCCGCGGGGGTGCGGGGCTTCGTGCCCAAGACGGTCTCGGCGCAGCGGCTGGCGGAGGTGATCCGCACGGTGCACGCGGGCGGCCGGTACGTCGACCCGGAGCTGGCGGCGGACGCCATCGCGGCGGGCGACTCCCCGCTGACGCCGCGGGAGGCGGAGGTCCTGGAGCTGGCGGCGGACGGCGCCCCGGTCTCGGACATCGCCCGCCGCGCGTCGCTGACTCCGGGGACGGTACGGAACTACCTGTCGTCGGCGATGACGAAACTCGACGCGGAGAACCGCCACGCGGCGGTCCGGATGGCGAGGGAGCGCGGCTGGCTGTGAGGGGCCGGAGGGCCGGATCCGACCGGTCCGCGACGTGCGTGCGCGGGTATAGTGGGCCGCCGGCCCATAGGCGCGCGGACGTAGCTCAGTTGGTAGAGCACCACCTTGCCAAGGTGGGGGTCGCGAGTTCGAGTCTCGTCGTCCGCTCCACGCACATCGCGCACCGGCCGCTCCGCGCCTTCCCGCGGCACAACACGCAAGACCCCGGCGCTGCCGGGGGCACCGCCCCTTTCTGTGCCAGGATCAGGGGTGCCATGACTGCGACCACAGCAAGTACCGCATCCGCGCCCGCCTCCGCCGGCGCCGCGCCCGCGTCTGCGCCCGAGCCCGCGGCGCTGCACGGGCCAGTCCTCCAGTGGTTCCACGAGCACGCCCGCGACCTGCCGTGGCGCCGGCCGGAAGCCGGCCCCTGGGGCGTCATGGTCAGCGAGTTCATGCTGCAGCAGACGCCGGTGAGCCGCGTGCTCCCCGTCTACACGCAGTGGCTGAAGCGCTGGCCCCGCCCCGCCGACCTGGCCGCCGAGGCGCCCGGCGAGGCCGTCCGCGCCTGGGGCCGGCTCGGCTACCCGCGCCGCGCGCTGCGGCTGCACGCCGCCGCCACCGCGATAAAGGAGCGGCACAACGGCGACGTGCCCAAGCGGCACGCGCAGCTCCTCGCGCTGCCCGGCATCGGCGAGTACACGGCCGCCGCCGTCGCCTCCTTCGCGTACGGGCAGCGGCACGCCGTGCTCGACACCAACGTCCGCCGGGTCTACGCCCGGCTGGTCGGCGGCACCGAGTTCCCGCCCGGCGCGACGACCGCCGTGGAGCGCCGCGTCGCGCGCGAGCTGCTGCCGGAGAAGGACGCCGAGGCGGCCCGCTGGGGCGCCGCGACGATGGAGCTGGGCGCGCTCGTCTGTACGGCCCGCAAGCCCGAGTGCGGGAAGTGCCCGGTGGCGACGCTCTGCGCCTGGCGGCTCGCCGGCCACCCGGCCCACGCGGGCCCGCCGCGCCGCACGCAGACGTACGCCGGCACGGACCGGCAGGTGCGCGGCCGGCTGCTGGCCGTGCTGCGGGACGCGGACGGACCGGTGCCGCAGCAACGGCTGGACGCCGTGTGGCACGAGCCGGTGCAGCGGGCGCGGGCGCTGGACAGCCTGGTGTCGGACGGGCTGGTGGAGCCGCTGGCGGACGGGCTCTACCGGCTGCCGCAGGGCTGACGCCCGGGGCGGGCCCGCTGCCCGGGCGCCCGCCGCCCACCCGGGCAGCGGGCCCGCCCCGGCTGCCCGGCCAGCCGGTATGCCCCGGCGGGCCCCGCCGCCGCGGCACCACACGCGTCCGGGCAGCCGCGTCCCCCGGGGCGCCGACCGTCCGGCCGGCGCGGGCGCCCCGCCGCCGCACGCCCGCGCCGGGGGCGGCCCGCGGCGTCAGGCCCAGGGCTTGCTGTGGTCGAGCCCGCCCTCCCGACGCTGCGTCAGCGAGTACCAGTTGCCGCTGTCGTCACGGAAAATCGCCTCGATCCCGTACGGCCGCTCCTGCGGCTCCTGGACGAAGTCCACGCCCCGGGCGCGCAGCTTCTCGTACGTCGCCCGGCAGTCGTCCGTGTGGAACGCGCCCGCGCCCAGCACGCCCTTGCTGACGAGGGTCGTCAGCGCCTCCGCCGACTCCGGGTCGAGGCCGGGTCCCGTGGTCCGCATGAGGGCCAGCATGACGTCCGGCTGGCCGGGGACACCGACGGTGATCCAGCGCATGCCCTCGCCCATCTCGATGTCATCGCGAATCTCGAAGCCGAGCTTGTCGGCGAAGAAGTCGCGGCTGCGCTCCTGGTCGGTGGTCCAGACGGTGGTGATGGCCAGGTTCGTGATCATGGCGTTCTCCCTGGTGGCGTGGTGCTTCCGTACTGCGGCCACCGTAGGCAGGGGCGGCCTCAGCCCGCTTCCTCAGAGTTGCGCTCCCGGATCCGCGGGTCGAACCCGCCGGCCCAGAGCAGCGCGAAGCAGCCGGGTATGAGCGCGGTCCCGCGGCCCACGTGGGCGTCGCGGTACGCGGTCGGGGAGAGCCCCGTACGCCGCTTGAAACTGGCGGAGAACGTGCCGAGGGCGGAGAAGCCGACCATGTGGCAGACCTCGGTGACGGAGAGGTTGCACGTCCGCAGCAGGTGCTCGGCACGCTCCAGGCGGCGGCGGGTCAGATACTGCCCGGGGGTCTCGCCGTAGGCGGCCTTGAAGGCGCGGATGAAGTGGAACCGGGAGTAACCGGCGTGCCTCGCCACCGCGTCCAGGTCGAGGACCGGGTCGGCCCAGTCGCGGTCCATGGCGTCCTTGGCGCTGCGAAGAGCGCGCAGATCGGGGCGGAGCACTCTTCGAGCATGGCACGCCCCACTGACAACCGGCCCGCCGCGCGAGCCGCCGCCCCGTTCCCGTACGACGCCGGCCTCCGGGCCCGTACGCGCACAGAAGGGCCGCGCGCCCCCGGCCCGCTACTGCGGGAGGCGCGCGGCCCGTCGTCGGGGCCCCGGTCCGCTCAGACCTTCGCCGGAGCCTCCGCCTCCGCTTGCGCGGAGCCCGGACCGGCGTCCCCGGCCGATCCGGCGTCATCATTCGCCGGGCCCGCCCCGCGCAGCGGGACCTCCTTGACGAACCACGAGGCGAGGAAGGCGAGTGCCGCGATCGCCGCTCCCCAGAGGAAGACCTGGTGGGTGCCGTGGGAGACGGCGTTCAGGTACGCCTCCTTGATCTGCGCCGGCAGTTGCTCGATCCGCTCCGGGGTCAACTGCCCGCCGCTGCCCGCCGCCTTCTCGCCCGCGGGACCTGCCTCCTCGGCCATCGTGTCGGCGACCCGGCTGCTGAAGATCGCGCCCATCAGCGCGACGCCGAAGGAGCCGCCGATGGTGCGGGTGAGGGTGATGGTGGAGCTGCCCGCGCCCATGTCGCGCATCTCCAGGCTGTTCTGCCCGACGAGCATCGACATCTGGATCATGAAGCCCAGGCCGGCGCCCATCACGGCCATGTAGATCCCGGAGGTCAGCCGGGAGGTGCCGGTGTCCATCGTGGACAGCAGGTACATCCCGGCGATCAGGGCGGCGCCGCCGATGATCGGGTAGATCTTGTAACGCCCGGTCCTGGTCGTGGCCCGGCCGACGAAGAGCGAGACGACCATGACGGGCAGCATCATCGGCAGCAGCAGCAGTCCGGAGTTGGTGGCCGAGGCGCCCTGGACGCTCTGCTGGAACAGCGGCAGGAAGGTCACGCCGCCGAACATCACGAAGCCGACGATGAAGCCGATCACGTTCATCAGCGTGAAGTTGGCGTTGCGGAAGATGCGCAGCGGGATGATCGGCTCGACGGCGCGGGTCTCGGCCCAGCCGAAGGCGGCCAGCGCGGCGGCGCCGAGTACGGCCAGGCCGATGATCTGCGCGGAGCCCCAGTCGTACTCCGTACCGCCCCAGGAGGTCACCAGCACCAGGGCCGTCAGCCCGACCGAGAGCAGGGCGGCGCCCGTGTAGTCCACGCGCGCCTTGATGCGCTTCTTCGGCAGGTGCAGCACGGCGGAGATGACGAAGAGGGAGACGGCGCCGAGCGGCAGGTTGATGTAGAACGCCCAGCGCCAGCCGAGGTGGTCGGTGATCGTCCCGCCGACCAGCGGGCCGCCGATGGTGGCGATGCCCATGACGGCGGCCATCATGCCCTGGTACCGGCCGCGTTCGCGGGGCGGTACGAGGTCGCCGATGATCGCCATCACGCCCACGATGAGACCGCCACCGCCCAGGCCCTGGACCGCGCGGAAGGCGATGAGCTGGCCCATGTCCTGGGCCATGCCGGAGAGGGCGGAGCCGATCAGGAAGAGGACTATCGAGGACATGAAGATGCCCTTGCGGCCATAGAGGTCGCCGAACTTGCCCCACAGCGGTGTGGAGACGGCGATGGCCAGGGTGTAAGCGGTGACCACCCAGGCGAGGTGGTTCAGGCCGCCGAGTTCGCCGACGATCGTGGGCATCGCGGTGCCGACGATCAGGTTGTCGAGCATCGCGAGCATCATGGTGATCATCAGGCCGAGCATGATCACCCTGACGTTCCGCGGCGGTGCTGGGACCGCCTCCTGGTCCTTGTCCGCCATGACCCCTCTCCCTACTTACTTGCCGCCCGGCTAGTGGGTACTATGTGAACGTACGCCGCTACTTGCCGGGCGTCAAGTAAGTATCTGACGGAAGCAGGGATCATGGGCACGACCAGGAGCGACACCCGCCAGCGCATTCAGGACGTGGCGCTGGAGCTCTTCGCCGACAAGGGCTATGACAAGACTTCCCTGCGCGAGATCGCCGAACGGCTCGACGTCACCAAGGCCGCGCTGTACTACCACTTCAAGACCAAGGAAGACATCCTCGTCAGCCTGGTCGAGGACCACTTCGGGCGGGTCGACGAGCTGATCGCCTGGGGGCGGTCACAGCCGGCCACGCTGGAGACCCGGCTGGAGCTGCTGGCGCGCTACAGCGCGCTGCTCGCCGGCGGCGACACGCTCTTCCGGTTCATGCAGGAGAACCAGGCGAGCATCCGCGAGCTGAGCCTCGGCGAGACCTTCAAGGCCCGGATGGCCGACATCATCGGGATGCTGCGCGACAAGGACGCCGACCTGAGGGACCAGGCCCGCAGTATCGCCGCGATCTTCACGATGCACGCCGGGATGTTCGCCCTGGACGACGCCAAGGGCGACCCGGAGGAGAAGCGCCTCGCCTGCCTGGAGGTCGCGCAGGAGCTGGTGACGTCCGCGTACAAGGGCTGACCGCAGGCACCCCGCAGGACCCCGCCGCGCGCCGCAGGGACGTCTCGTACCCGCCTTTCCGTGCACCGCGCCCGGGCAACGACTGATTCAGGAAATCTCGTCCTGGAGCCACGCATCCGCGCCGATCCGCAGCCGGGCCACGGTTCCGGCCAGGCACAGACGGCCGGCCACAAGAAAGCTCCTGCGCACGACGAAGACCGCCCGTGGAAGCGGTGCGCGCCATCGCCGCCGGGCACCAGTTCGACCTCACCGGCGGCCGGGTCCGCGCCCGCACCCCGACGACGACCTTGCCGACCGGATCCGCGCGGGCGTCGGCTCGGTGCCCGTACCCGCGGGACGCTGCCGGCCCCCGAAAATCCGGTGACGACCGACATCACGGCCCGGCCCCGCGCGTGTGTGCGCGGGCCGGTTTCTGGCGTCAGTACACCTCACCTTGCCTGCTGGTCGGTCACTTCGCCTGGGCGAGCCAGACCGCGTCGGGGCCGGCCGGGAATCGCAGCTGGCCGGTCGTGTCATGTACGGCTCGCCACACCGCCTCGGCGACATCGGTCTCCTTGGTGAACAGGTCCTGGCCTGTGAAGGAGTCCATGGCCTTTTTCGCCCACGCCGCATAGGGCGCCGGGACCAGCTCGTCCAGTGAGGCGCCCTTCGTCGCCCTGGTGGCGAAGTTCGTCGTGAGGCAGGCGCCTGGCTCGACCGTCTTCGCCTGCACACCGAAAGGCGCGAGTTCGAGCGCGAGGGATGAGGTGAACCCCTCGATTGCCATCTTGCTCGCCTTGTAGACGGCTGAGAGCGGCATGTGGCCCATCACCACGCTGGAGGTCACGTTGACCACCACGCCGGAGCCGCGCTCACGGAACTGGGGCAGCACCGCCTGCGAGGTCGCCATCACACCGAAGGTGTTGGTCTCGAACACCTCCCGTACCTCGGTCATAGGGGTGCCCTCGAACACGCTGATCGAGGGAACGCCCGCGTTGTTGACCAGGACGTCGATGGGTCCCGCCGCCTCAAGCGCGGCCGTGATGCTCGCGGACTTGGTCACGTCGAGTTCGACGACACGGAGCCGGTCCGACTCGGGCAGGACGCCCGCACGGGGAGTGCGCATCGTGGCGATGACGTTCCACCCCTGCGCGTGGAAGTGGAGGGCGGTCGCCCGGCCGTATCCGGACGACGTACCCGTGATCAGAACTGTCTTCATGCTGTGCCCCTCGGCGATGTGATGGGACCCGCGGAGCGCAGTCACTTTCCTGCTCCGCAGAGGAACTGATAATTCCATTGAATCGCCCTGACCTGCGGAAATAGTAGAACTATCCTCGCTCGCCCTTGCATAATCCTCCTCCGCGATCGCATCCCCGTTCAGGGCAGGACAGTGGCGGGGGCACGCACGGCATCGCGCAGGCGGGCGGCGTCCCGGCTGGGCGGCGCGCCGAACTGGCGGCGGTATTCCCTGCTGAACTGTGACGGGTTGTCATAGCCGACGCGGTGAGCGACTCCGGTGACGTCGCCCGGGTGGGTGGCGATCAGCAGCCGGGCCTCCTGTAGCCGGATCTGCTTCTGGAACTGGATGGGGCTCATCGCGGTCACCGCCTGGAAGTTGCGGTAGAAGGCGGAGACGCTCATGCCGGACAGCCGCGCCACGTCCTCGACCCGGAAGGGCTGGGCGTAGTGCTCCCGGATCCAGCGCACGGCTCGGGAGACGTGGCTGAGGCTGCTGTCGGCCAGGCCGAGCTGGCGAACCGTCGCACGCTGCTCGCCGGTGATCAGGCGCCACAGGATCTCGCGCTTGACCAGCGGGGCCAATACAGCCCGGTCGCGGGGCTCGTCCAGCAGGCGCAGCAGCCGGACCACCGCGTCGAGCAACGGGGCCGAGGCATCGCTGACGGCGATCCCCGATGGTGTGCCTCCGCCGGAGCGAGGAGTTCCGCCGGGCCCGGCCTGCAGCAGCAACTCGGCGACGGCGGACGGTTCCAGCACGAAACCGAACCCCAGCGCCGGCAGCTCGGGGTCGGCCCGGGTGAACTGTCCGGTGACGGGCAGGTCGACGGATGCGACCAGGTACTGCCCGGGGCCGTACTCGTACACCCGGTCGCCCAGGGCGAGTCGTTTGGCGCCCTGCGCGATGACCGCCAGCACCGTGCCCGACATCGAGGGCGACGGCGGATCTGACCGGTCGACCTTCGAGATGAGGACGCCGTCGATGGCGGTGGTCCAGTCGGGCCGGGCATGCCGGGCCAGCAGGGTGCGGAGCTCTTCGAGGCACATGCCTCCATTGCAGCACCATTCGACACCGAGACTCCCGTGACCGAGAGGATCGTGCAAGTGAGGGCGAGCATCGTTCTAACGTTTTCGCAGGTCACATGGGTTGAATGGGATCACCTCACTCCATCACCACGGAAGAAGGCATCCGTGATCGCCAACTACGGCTTCCACGCCACCCTGACCGCCAAGCCCCAGATGGGCGACCGGCTGGTCGACCTGCTGCTGACCGGTCTGCACGAGGGCAGCCCCGGCGCGAGCGAACACTGCGTCGTCTACCTCGTCTCCCGTTCCGCGTCCGACCCCGACGTCGTCCACGTCACCGAGGGCTGGACCAGCGAGGAGGACCACCACCGGATCTTCGCCGGCGAGGCCGCCCAGGCCATCGTGGCGCAGATCGACGGACTGCTGGCCAAGGAGTCCGCGTACACCGACTACGTGCCGGTCCGCGGGAAGGCCACTTTCTGACCCGCCGGCCGATCCCCCGGTCCTTCCTGCCGCCTCGGTCCCTGCCGAACGGCCCTCTCCTCGCCCGACCGTCCGCCACCACCCCACGAAAGGCAGCACCATGACCACGGCACGACCTTCCCTTGACCCCGAACTGCGTGAGCTGCTCGCCGGCATGCCCCTCATGTCCCAGCTCAGTCCAGAAGCACTCGCGCAACTGCGCCGACTCCCGTCGACGCCCATCGAGTCCCTCCTCGCCCACCGGCACGTCGACCGGCGCGAAGTCACCGTGCCCGCCAGGGACGGTGCCCCGATACCCCTTTCGGTCTTCAGCCCCGCGAACACCGACCGCACCACCACCGCACCCTGCGTCTACTGGGTGCACGGCGGCGGGATGGTCATGGGCGATCGCTTCTCGCAGATCGACATACCGTTGGAGTGGCTCGACGAGTTCGGCGCGGTCGTGGTCTCCGTGGACTACCGGCTCGCCCCCGAGGCTGCCGGTGCCACCCTGGTCGAAGACTGCTACCAGGGACTGCTCTGGGTCGCTGATCACGGCGCCGAACTGGGCATCGACCCCGCCCGGATCGTCGTCGCGGGCGCCAGCGCGGGCGGCGGCCTCGCCGCCGGCGTCACCCTGCTGGCCCGCGACCTCGGCAGCCCCGCGATCGCCGCGCAGATGCTGATCTGCCCCATGCTCGACCACCGCAACACCAGCACTTCCAGCCGCCAGTACTCCGGCGTGCCCGGCGTCTGGACCGGTGAGATGAACGCATTCGGATGGAACTCGGTCCTCGGCGACCTCACCGACGCCGAGGTGTCCGAGTACATCTCCCCGGCGTTGGCCGAGAATCTGTCGGGACTGCCGACCACGTACATCGACACAGGCTCCGCAGAGGTCTTCCGTGACGAGGACACCGACTACGCCACTCGCATCTGGGCGGTCGGCGGCCAGGTCGAACTCCACGTCTGGGCGGGCGGCTTCCACGGCTTCGACGCCCTGTACCCGCAGGCACACATCTCGATCACAGCCCGCCGAACCCGCACGGACTGGCTCGCCCGGCTCCTCGAACCGCGCCGCACAGCGCCGCCGGCTCCAGCCGACGGTGATCGGCCATAGCTTCACGGATACGCGGTCGGACCCACTCCCAAGAATCGCCGTCAACCTGCGGAACCCGTGCGTCAGAGTTCCTGAGATCGGCTGCCGGCACGAACCAGCTCGCCTTTCGGTGCACGCGCTGGAACCTCACCCTGGAAGGCAGCGAAGCCGAAGTCACCTCGTGTGCCGCCTCTCCTGCGCCTCATCACGCCTGGTGCTTCTCAGACCCGAGGGCGCATCCCGCACGTACACGCAGAGCCGCCCCGGACCGCGTGGTCCGGGGCGGCTCTGCGTCGTGCGCCGGAAGCCGAGCCGCTACGGGCTCACGCCTCCTTGCTCAGGTTCGGGCCCGCGCCGCCCGCGGCGGCGTCGACCGGCGGGGCGTCGGGCAGTGCCGACTTCTCCTCGCCGCGGAAGGTGAACGTCGCGTCGTCACCCTCGCCCTCGGTGTCGACCACCACGATGTGGCCCGGGCGCAGCTCGCCGAAGAGGATCTTCTCCGAGAGCACGTCCTCGATCTCCCGCTGGATCGCGCGGCGCAGCGGCCGGGCGCCCAGCACCGGGTCGAAGCCCCGCTTGGAGAGCAGGTCCTTCGCCTCGGTGGAGAGCTCGATGGCCATGTCGCGGTCCTTGAGCCGGTTGTCCAGCTCGGCCAGCCGCAGGTCGACGATCTCGATGATGTCGTCCCTGGTGAGCTGGTGGAAGACCACGATGTCGTCCACACGGTTGAGGAACTCGGGCCGGAAGTGCTGCTTGAGCTCCTCGCTGACCTTGGACTTCATCCGCTCGTAGCCGCTCTTGACGTCGCCCCCGGCGGCGAACCCCAGGCCGAAGCCCTTGGAGATGTCCTTGGTGCCGAGGTTGGTCGTCATGATGATGATCGTGTTCTTGAAGTCCACGACCCGGCCCTGGGAGTCGGTCAGGCGACCGTCCTCCAGGATCTGCAGCAGCGAGTTGAAGATGTCCGGGTGGGCCTTCTCGACCTCGTCGAAGAGGACCACGGAGAACGGCTTCCGGCGCACCTTCTCGGTGAGCTGACCGCCCTCCTCGTACCCGACGTAGCCGGGCGGGGAGCCGAACAGCCGCGAGACGGTGTGCTTCTCGCTGAACTCCGACATGTCGAGCTGGATGAGCGCGTCCTCGTCACCGAAGAGGAACTCCGCCAGCGTCTTCGACAGCTCCGTCTTACCGACGCCGGACGGGCCGGCGAAGATGAACGAACCGCCGGGGCGCTTCGGGTCCTTCAGGCCCGCCCGCGTACGCCGGATGGCCTGGGAGAGCGCCTTGATGGCGTCCTCCTGCCCGATGACGCGCTTGTGCAGCTCGTCCTCCATGCGCAGCAGCCGCGAGGACTCCTCCTCGGTCAGCTTGAAGACCGGGATGCCGGTGGCGGTGGCCAGGACCTCGGCGATGAGCTCCTCGTCCACCTCGGCGACGACGTCCATGTCGCCGGCCTTCCACTCCTTCTCCCGCTGCGCCTTCTGCGCCAGGAGCTGCTTCTCCTTGTCGCGCAGCCCTGCGGCCAGCTCGAAGTCCTGCGAGTCGATCGCGGACTCCTTCTCGCGCCGCACGTCGGCGATCTTCTCGTCGAACTCCCGCAGGTCCGGCGGTGCGGTCATCCGGCGGATACGCATCCGCGAGCCCGCCTCGTCGATCAGGTCGATCGCCTTGTCCGGCAGGAAGCGGTCGGAGATGTACCGGTCGGCGAGCTGGGCCGCGGCGACCAGCGCGGCGTCCGTGATGGACACCCGGTGGTGCGCCTCGTACCGGTCGCGCAGACCCTTGAGGATCTCGATGGTGTGCTGCAGCGACGGCTCCGCGACCTGGATCGGCTGGAAGCGGCGCTCCAGGGCCGCGTCCTTCTCCAGGTGCTTGCGGTACTCGTCGAGCGTGGTGGCGCCGATGGTCTGCAGCTCGCCGCGGGCCAGCATCGGCTTGAGGATGCTCGCCGCGTCGATCGCGCCCTCGGCGGCCCCCGCGCCCACCAGGGTGTGCAGCTCGTCGATGAACAGGATGATGTCGCCGCGGGTGCGGATCTCCTTGAGCACCTTCTTCAGGCGCTCCTCGAAGTCACCGCGGTAGCGGGAGCCCGCGACCAGGGCGCCGAGGTCCAGGGTGTAGAGGTGCTTGTCCTTCAGCGTCTCGGGCACCTCGCCCTTGACGATGGCCTGCGCCAGGCCCTCGACGACGGCGGTCTTGCCGACGCCGGGCTCGCCGATGAGGACGGGGTTGTTCTTCGTCCGGCGGGACAGCACCTGCATGACCCGCTCGATCTCCTTCTCGCGCCCGATGACCGGGTCGAGCTTGGACTCGCGGGCGGCCTGCGTGAGGTTCCGGCCGAACTGGTCGAGCACCAGGGACGTCGACGGCGTGCCCTCGGCGGGGCCGCCGGCCGTGGCGGTCTCCTTGCCGCCCTGGTAGCCGGAGAGCAGCTGGATGACCTGCTGCCGCACCCGGTTCAGGTCGGCGCCCAGCTTCACGAGGACCTGGGCGGCGACGCCCTCGCCCTCGCGGATCAGGCCGAGCAGGATGTGCTCCGTGCCGATGTAGTTGTGGCCGAGCTGGAGGGCCTCGCGGAGCGACAGCTCCAGGACCTTCTTCGCCCGGGGCGTGAAGGGGATGTGGCCGGACGGGGCCTGCTGGCCCTGGCCGATGATCTCCTCCACCTGCTGGCGGACCGCCTCGAGCGAGATCCCGAGGCTCTCCAGTGCCTTTGCGGCGACACCCTCACCCTCGTGGATCAGGCCCAGGAGGATGTGCTCGGTGCCGATGTAGTTGTGGTTGAGCATCCGGGCTTCTTCCTGAGCCAGGACGACAACCCGCCGCGCGCGGTCGGTGAACCTCTCGAACATCGTTAATCGCTCCTCAGAGCGGTCAGGCAGATCGGGGACGTTCCCCTCCCTGTCCTTCCGCAGCTTAGTCCCGCAAGCGGGGACCGCTCATTCCAACTGCCGACACCCGGACGCTGACTCCCTCAGTCTCCTGCACCGGGCACCCGACTACTGCTCCAACCCGATGGTGCGAGACGATGTTCCCGCAGGCCAGGCGAATACTCTCAATGCCTCTACGCCCATGGCGAACGCCGCCGCAGGACCCTGCCGGAGCCACCGCTCTCACCAGCACCACTAGCCAAGTCTTACCCGCGCCATGGGCCCTGCCATCAGATTTTCCGGCCTCTTCACTGCGCTGACGGCGAACACGGTGGAACGTCTGTGAACGCTGGTGCGGGGAAGGAGTAGCGCGCTATGCGACCGGGATGACACATGTCGTAACCAACGCGGGTGCGACCCCGTTGCTCACGGTGTGACCGGCCCCGTGATCCCGCGCCAGACCGGCCCGCAGGGCAGGCCCGCCCCGGCGGGCGGAAGCGGCGCGCGCGGCCGGAAAGGACCGGGTGCGGACGGGGGCGGCGAGGCGGCCGGAGAGACGGCCGGGCGGGCTCCCTCAGCCGGCGTGCTGCCGGCCGGGGCGCTCCGCTGCGACGTGCTGGAGATGCCCTCGGAGGCCGGCTGGGCGGTACTGCGCCGGCGGCCGGCCACGGGGCCGGTGGGGCTGGCCGGCGGCCGGATGCGCTTCCTGATCGCCGAGGGCGGCGCCGCGGAGCTGCCGGGCCTGCTGGACTGGCTGGAGTGGGGCGGTATCCCACTGGATCTGAGCGCGGCGCCGGCGGCGGTACGGAGCTGGCCGCCGACGCTCTGGCTGCGCCCGCCCGGCCGGGCGGCGCTGGCGCGGCTCCCCGCGGTGCGGCTGCCCGTGGGCACGGGCGCCGGCCGCGGGGGCGGAGTCGTGGATGGGGAGGGCGTGGGAGAGGACGCCGACGGCGTCGGAGACGCCGGCCGCGATGCTGTCGAAATGGATGGGGACAGGGGTGACGCGGACGGCGGTGCCGTGCCGGCGCGGAACCGGGTTGCGGACCGGCCGGATCTGGTACGGCTGGTGAGCGCGGCGGCGACGGCCTGCCACCGCCTCGCCCTGAACGTCAGCCGTTCGCCTTTTCGTATGCCTCGCGGATGTTCGCCGGAACACGGCCACGCTCGCTGACCTCGTAACCCTGCTCCTTCGCCCACGCGCGGATCTTCGCCGTGTCCTGGCTGCCGGACGCCCCGCCGCGAGAACGCTTCGTGGCGCGGCCACCGGTCCTGCGGCCGCTCTTCACGTACTGCTCCAGAGCGGATCGCAGCTTTTCCGCGTTGGCAGTCGTGAGGTCGATCTCGTAGGACTTGCCATCAAGAGCGAACGTCACGGTCTCGTCGGCCTCACCGCCATCGAGATCATCGACGAGAAGGACCTGTACCTTCTGAGCCACCGGGCTTCCCTTTCATCGGAACAATGTGTGCTGGCGAAAGCAAACCGCTTTTCAGCGAAAAACTCAAACCCTGCCGGAGAACTCGCTCAACAATATCTGCGCGATTCGGACATAGCGCCGTCACAGATGCAGCAGCATCCTGCTGTTGCCGAGGGTGTTGGGCTTCACCCGCTCCAGGTCCAGGAACTCGGCAACGCCCTCGTCATACGAGCGCAGTAGCTCACTGTAGACGTCCTGGTCCACCGGAGTCTCGCCGATCTCGACGAAGCCGTGCTTGGCGAAGAAGTCGACTTCGAACGTGAGGCAGAAAATGCGGCTGACACCGAGCCAGCGGGCGGTGTGCAGCAACTTGTCAAGGAGTTGGTGCCCGATGCCCGTGCCCTTGCGGGCCGGATCCACGGCCAGCGTACGCACCTCGGCGAGGTCCTCCCACATCACGTGCAGCGCCCCGCAGCCGACCACGGCGGCGTCCGTGTCGCGCTCGGCGACCCAGAACTCCTGGATGTCCTCGTAAAGCGTCACGGTGGCTTTGTCGAGAAGGATGTCGCGGTGCACGTAGGGGTCGAGCAGCCGCCGGATGGCCCGGACATCCGAGGTGCGGGCACGGCGGATCGTGACCCCGTAAGAATCGCTGGGCATGGCATGACGCTATCGTCACGCGCTTCCTTCGCCGCCACCGGCTTCGGTGTCACCGGGTGAGTCCAGCGACACGACGCGTAGCGCATCGCGCAGGGCCTCGACCTGGCCCGGCGACATCATGCCGAAGAACGCCACAAGGGCGGCCGCCGGATTGTCGCTGGCGGCCCACGCCTCGTTCATGAGTGCGGCGGAGTAGGCGGCCCGGGTGGAGACCGCTTCATATCGATAGGCGCGGCCTTCGGGGGCGCGCCGCAGCCAGCCCTTCTGGTGGAGGTTGTCCATTACGGTCATGACGGTGGTGTACGCGAGAGAGCGTTCCTGCCGGAGGTCTTCCAGCACTTCCCTCACCGTGACCGGGCGGTTCCACTCCCACACCCGGGTCATGACCGCGTCTTCGAGCTCTCCCAATGGCCGGACCACGCCAGCACAATACTCGCAGGAGTGTGAACAATGGGGCGATTGGGACGGGGAAGGGAGCGGCGGGCGTGGCGATTCGGGCGGCGGAGGCGCGCCCGCCGCCGGGGTGAGAGGGCCTTGCTCCGCGTTACTCGGCGGACTTCTGCTTCACCGCTTCCGCCTGCGCGAATGCGGCGTCGACGGCGGCGTCTTCCTTGGCCTTGTTGGGGCCGCCCTGGTTCTTGACGATCGTCACGATCATCACGGTGAAGGCGATGGCCATGACGGTCGACGGAAGCAGCGCGGAGAGGTAATCCATGAGAGCCATCCATCGTTGCGGGCTACTGGCGCGGGCGCCGCGGAGGTGCCGCGGCCTCCAGCGTAGCCCGGCGGAGTGGGCGGGCTCGCGGGAGGGGTGGAGGTGCGCCGGGGGCCGGGGCGTACGGGGGACCGGGCCGTACGGGTGGAGGTCAGGCCGTACGGGCCGCGTGGGGGCGTAGCAGGTGCTCCGGGGGGCGGGCCGGGCGGCGGCGGGGCGGGAAGACCTCCGCGGGGGTGGGCACCGGGCGGTGCGGGGACGCGGGCTGCCGGTCCGGGGGGTTCTCGCGGGGCGGGCGCTGCGGCTGCTCGCCGGGCTTCCCCGGCCGCCGGTCCGGGGCGGGCTCCGATTCCTCCGAGCCCCGCGCCGCCCGGCGGGCCCTGCCGCCGGGCAGGGCGCGCAGCGCGGGGCGCGGAAGGCCCGGGGACGGCACGGGCGGCGATTGCGGCGCCGAGGTGGCCGCCGGAGCCGTCGTGACCGCAGCCGCCGGCACCTGGGGAGCCGGCTCCTCCGGACGGCGGCGGGGCGGCACCTGGGCGGCCGTCAGCGCCTCGCAGCGCCGCAGCAGCCGCCGCCGGCGCTCCGCCACGCCCGAGTCCGCCGGCTCGTCGCACAGGACGCGCAGCGCGGCGATGTCCGCCTGCCCGGGTGCGTAGCCGGTGGCCAGCGCGTCGTGCAGCAGCTCCGCGTAGCCGGAGGCGCTGCCGGGGAGCGCGGCGCGGTAGCGGGCGAGGTCGGCGTTACGGAACAGGCGCATCCGGTCCGCCTCGGCCGCCGCCTCGTCCAACGCCGCGGCCAGCTCCGTGCAGTCCCGTACGACGGCGCCGCGCGGGACCGCCGGTGCGGCGGCAGGCTCCGTTCCGTCACCCCTTGCGGGCCTGGGCAGGCCCCAACTCGACTCGATGGCGATGGCCAGCGCGTCACGCACGACGCGGAGCTCGTCGGCGCTGAGCGCCACACCGCCTCGGGAACCGTATGGCGTAGGCATAATCCGACTTTAGGCCCTGAATAGGGCTCATGCCGCGAAGGCGCGCGGAAGGGGCTATCGCCGCGGCGCCGGCCGCTGCCGTGTACCGGTCAGGCGGTCGAGACGTTCCGCGCGTAGACCAGGCGGAGGCCGATCAGCGTCAGCCACGGCTCGTGCTCGTCGATCACCGAGGAGTCGGCGAGCATCATCGGCGCCAGCCCGCCGGTCGCGATGACGGTCACCTCGTCCGGGTCGTCGGCCAGCTCCGCCGCCATGCGGTTGACCACGCCGTCGACCTGTCCCGCGAACCCGTAGAGGATGCCGGACTGCATCGCCTCGACCGTATTCTTGCCGATCACCGACCGCGGCCGGGCCAGTTCGATCTTGCGCAACTGCGCGCCGCGTACGCCCAGTGCCTCCGTCGAGATCTCGATGCCCGGCGCGATGACCCCGCCGACGTACTCGCCGCGCTCGCTGACCGCGTCGAACGTCGTCGCCGTACCGAAGTCGACGACGATGGCCGGGCCGCCGTACAGCTCGGCCGCCGCCAGGGCGTTGATGATGCGGTCGGCGCCGACTTCCTTGGGGTTGTCCATGAGGACGGGGACGCCGGTCTTCACGCCCGGCTCGACGAGCACGGAGGGGACGTCGCCGTAGTAGCGGCGGGTGACCTCGCGCAGTTCGTGCAGCACCGAGGGGACGGTCGAGCAGATGGCGATCCCGTGGATGCCGTCGCCCAGCTCCTCGCCGAGCAGCGGGTGCATCCCCATCAGGCCCTGGAGCAGCACCGCGAGTTCGTCGGCGGTGCGGCGGGCGTCGGTGGAGATGCGCCAGTGCTCGACGATCTCCTCGCCGTCGAAGAGGCCGAGGACGGTGTGGGTGTTCCCGACGTCGATGGTGAGGAGCATCTAGCCGTCGCCCCCCTCGCGCAGGTCGAGGCCGATGTCGAGGATGGGGGTGGAGTGGGTGAGCGCCCCGACGGCCAGGTAGTCGACGCCCGTCTCCGCGTACGCGCGCGCGTTGTCGAGCGTCAGCCGCCCGGAGGACTCCAGCCGGGCGCGGCCGGCGACCAGCGCGACGGCCTCCTCGGTCTCCACGGGCGTGAAGTTGTCCAGCAGGATGAGGTCGGCGCCCGCGTCGACGGCCTCGCGCACCTGGTGCAGGGTGTCCGCCTCCACCTCCACGTCCAGGTCGGGGAACTCGGCCCGTACGAGCCGGAACGCCTCGGCCAGGCCGCCCGCCGCGACCACGTGGTTGTCCTTGACCAGCGCCGCGTCCGACAGCGACATGCGGTGGTTGACGCCGCCGCCGCAGCGCACCGCGTACTTCTCCAGCGCGCGCAGTCCCGGCGTCGTCTTGCGGGTGTCGCGGACCTTCGCGGCGGTGCCCTTGAGCGCGTCGGCCCAGGTGCGGGTGGAGGTGGCGATTCCGGACATGCGGCAAAGGAGGTTGAGTGCGCTGCGTTCGGCGGTGAGGAGGTCGCGGGTGCGGGTACGGACCGTCAGCAGCCGCTGTCCGGGCGCGACCAGGTCGCCGTCCTCCGCGTGCCGTTCGACCTCCATGTCGTCGGTGCAGACGACGGAGAGGACCGCCTCGGTGACGCGCAGGCCGGCGACCACGCCGGCCTCGCGGGCGGTGAAGTCGCCGGTGGCCACGGCGTCTTCGGGGACGGTGGCGACGGTCGTCACGTCCACGCCGTGGTCGAGGTCCTCCTCGACGGCGAGGTGGGCGACGTCCTCGACGTAGACGGGGTCGAGGCCCGCGTCGACGAGGAGCTGGGCCAGACCGGGGTCGAGGCCGCACTCCAGGGGGTCGTGGCCGTACGCCCCGTCGGCAGCACCGTCGCCTGCCCCGCAGCCGCAGGCGTCGCCGCAGCCCCCCGCGCCGGTGTCCGGGCCGCCGAGGGGCAGGAGCGTCAGCTCCACGGGCTGGGGTCGGTGGGGCTCTGGGGTGCTGCTCACGGGGTCTCCCGGTGGAAGGCGGTGCCGGCCGTGGTCCGGACGGCGAGTGCGGGGTGTGCGGGGTGTGCGGGGTCTTCGGGGCTCTCGGGGCTCTCGGGGCTCTCGGGGCTCTCGGGGCTCTCGGGGCGTACGGGATCGGAGGTGAGGGTGACGAGGAAGTGGCGGGCCCAGCGGGCGTCGTCGCGGTCGGCGTGATCCTCGCGCCAGTGCGAGCCGCGGGTCTCGGCGCGGCGCCTCGCGCACTCGACGAGGACCTGCGCGACGAGCAGCAGGTTGGTCGCCTCCCAGGTCTCCACGCACGGCGCCGCGGGCGCGGGGCGCGCGGTGTCGCGTATCGCGCCCAGTGCGGACGCGGCCCCGTCCAGGCTGGCGGCGGAGCGCAGGACGCCGGCGCCCGCGGTCATGACGCGCTGGATGTCCGCGCGCGCGTCCTGCGGCAGGAGGGGGATCTCCAGGGGCGGACGCTTCTCTTCCGGCGCGGCCGGTTCCGCCCGTACGGGCGCGGCCGCGACGTCCGCCGCGATGCGCTCGGCGAAGACCAGGCCCTCCAGGAGGGAGTTGGACGCCAGCCTGTTCGCGCCGTGCACGCCCGTGCAGGCCACCTCACCGCAGGCGTACAGGCCCGGGACGCTCGTGCGGCCGCGCAGGTCTGTGACGACGCCGCCGGAGGCGTAGTGGGCCGCGGGGGCGACCGGGACGAGGTCGTGGACCGGGTCGAAGCCGTGGGCGCGGCAGGCGGCGAAGATCGTCGGGAAGCGCTGCTTCCACATCTCCGCGCCGAAGTGCCGCCCGTCGAGGTACATGTGGTCGGCGCCCTGCTCGCGCATGCGCCGCGTGATGCCCTTCGCCACGATGTCGCGCGGCGCCAGCTCCGCCAGCTCGTGCTGCCCCACCATGAACCGCACGCCGCCGGCGTCGACGAGGTGGGCGCCCTCGCCCCGTACCGCCTCGGAGACCAGGGGCTGCTGGCCCTCGGCGTCCGGGCCCAGGAACATCACCGTCGGGTGGAACTGCACGAACTCCAGGTCCGACACCTCCGCGCCGGCGCGCAGCGCGAGCGCGACGCCGTCGCCGGTGGAGACCGCAGGGTTGGTGGTCGCGGAGAAGACCTGGCCCATGCCGCCGGTGGCGAGCACCACCGCGGGGGCGTGCACGGCGCCCACGCCGTCGCGCGCGCCCTCGCCCATGACGTGCAACGTGACGCCGGCGGCGCGCCCTTCCGCGTCCTTGATCAGATCGAGTACGAGCGCGTGCTCGACGGTCTCGATGCCCGCCTCGCGCACCGCCTGCACCAGCGCGCGGGAGACCTCCGCGCCGGTCGCGTCGCCGCCCGCGTGGGCGATGCGGCGGCGGTGGTGGCCGCCCTCGCGGGTCAGCTCGATCGCGCCGGTGGCGGGGTCGGTGTCGAAGGCGGCGCCGGTGGCGATGAGGCGGCGCACGGCGGCGGGGCCCTCGGTGACGAGGGTGCGTACGGCGTCCTCGTCGCACAGCCCGGCGCCCGCGACGAGGGTGTCGGCGAGGTGCTGCTCGGGGCTGTCGCCGTCGCCGAGGGCGGCGGCGATGCCGCCCTGGGCCCAGCGGGTGGAGCCGTCGTCGAAGTTGGCCTTGGTGACGACGGCGACCCGCAGGCCCGCCTCGGCGCAGCGCAGCGCGGCGGTGAGGCCGGCGACGCCGGAGCCGACCACGACGACGTCGGTGTCCAGCACCCAGCCGGGGGCGGGGGCGCCGAGCCGTATCGCGGTCATCTGGCACCCCCGAAGGTGAGGCGGATGTTGTCGATGAGGCGGGTGGTGCCGACCTTGGCGGCGACGGCGAGGACGGCCTCGCGGGCGGGGCCGTCCTTTCGTGGCGTGCCGTCCGGGTCCTGCGGCGTCCGTGGCCCGGCGTCCGTGACCGGGGTGAAGTCCGCGGGGTCCACCAGCGCGGCGTAGTCCAGCTCCAGCGGGGGCGTCAGCGCGCCCGCGTCGTGCAGCACGGACTCCGCCGCGGCCAGCGCTTCCCGCGGGGTGCCCGCCGCGCCCGCCGTTTCGCGCGCCGCGAACAGCGCGCGGGACAGCGCGAGCGCGGTGCGGCGCTCCGGCGCGGAGAGGTACACGTTGCGGCTGGACAGGGCGAGCCCGTCCGGCTCGCGTACGGTCGGCACGCCGAGGATCCGTACCGGGAAGTTCAGGTCGCGCACCATCCGCGTGATCAGGGCGAGTTGCTGGGCGTCCTTCTGCCCGTACAGCGCCACGTCCGGCCGGGTGAGATGGAGCAGTTTGGCGACGACGGTCAGCATGCCGTCGAAGTGCCCCGGGCGGAACGCGCCCTCCAGCCGCTCCCCCATCGGCCCGGCGCTGACGCGCACGTGCGGCTCGCCGCCCGGATAGACCTCGTCGGCGGACGGTGCGTAGACGACGTCCGCGCCCTCCTTGCCCGCGAGCAGGACGTCGGCGTCGAGGGTGCGGGGGTAGCGGTCCAGGTCCTCGCCGGGGCCGAACTGCAGCGGGTTGACGAAGACGGTGACCACGACCTGCCCGTGCGGGCCGACTTCCGCGCGGGCGGCGCGGACGAGGGCCGCGTGACCCTCATGAAGCGCGCCCATGGTCATCACCACGGCGCGCGCCGGGCGTTCGGGTGCGGCACCGGGCGCTTCCGGCGGCTCATGCGCCCCCGGCGGCTCCGGCAGTTCCGCGGCCTGGTGTACGAGCAGAGCGGTCATCGTCGCCGTCCCTCAGCGTCCTCCGTCGGAGAGGACCCCGAGCAGGTCCTCGGCCAGCTCCGGCTTGAGCAGCCCGCCCGCCAGCGCGCGGTCCGCCGTCGCCCGGGCCATCGCGACGTACGCCGGCACGGCCTGCGGGGCGTGCACGCGCAACTCCGCGATGTGCGCCGCCACGGTGCCCGCGTCGCCGCGCGCGACCGGCCCGGTGAGCGCGGCGTCGCCGCTGCGCAGCGCGTTGTCGAGGGCGGCGCCGAGCAGCGGGCCCAGCATCCGGTCGGGGGCCCCGACGCCGGCCCTGGCCAGCAGCTCCATCGACTGCGCGACCAGCGTGACGAGATGGTTGGCGCCGATGGCGAGCGCCGCGTGGTACAGCGGCCTGGCCGCCTCCTCCACCCACTCCGGCTCCCCGCCCATCTCCACGACCAGAGCCTCTGCCGCCATACGCAGCTCGCCCGGCGCGGTGACGCCGAAGGAGCAGCCGGCGAGGCGCTGGACGTCGACGGCGGTGCCGGTGAACGTCATCGCGGGGTGCAGCGCGAGCGGCAGCCCGCCCGCGCGGGTGGCGGGCTCCAGCACCGCGGCACCGTACCGTCCGGAGGTGTGCACGAGCAGTTGCCCGGGCCGTACGGCGCCGGTGCCCGCCAGGCCCTCGACGAGGCCGGGCAGCACGTCGTCGGGCACCGTGAGCAGCACGAGGTCGGCGCGGGCCAGCACCTCGGCGGGCTCGGTGACGGGCACGTCGGGCAGCAGTTCCTCGACCCGCCTGCGGGCGCCGTCGGAGACGGCGTGCACGGCGACGGGGCGGTGGCCCGCCAGCGCGAGCGCGGCGGCGAGCGGCGGGCCGACCCGGCCGGCGCCGACCACGCCGACGGCGAGCCGGGCGGGCTTCTCCTGCGGCTCGGGGGTGGGGCTGGGGTTCACGTCGCCTTCCGTTCCAGTCCGCTTCGGGTACCGGACGTACGGGTTCATGGTACTTGCGGCCGGGGCGGCTGCCGGTGTGTGTCTGAGCACGCTGTACGGGCACGAGTGCGTCCTGCACGCGTACGCGCGCAGGCGGGGCGGCCCGTGTCCCTCCGCGCGCGTGCCGCCCCGCGCGGAGGGGCGGCCAATGCGTAAACCCGGTGTGGCGGGGGCACGGCGGCGGGCATGATCTGGGCCCATGACGGACGCGGACGACCTCATGACCCGCAGGCGCGCGACGTGGGCGGCGGCCGAGCACACCCTCTCGGCCTCCCTCCCCACCATCGCCGCACGCCTGGCCCGCCTCGCCACCGCCAGGCCCGGCGGCGTCGACCTCGGCCAGCAGGTCGACGTCTACGCCGGCGGGATCGTCGGCGAGCTGGAGGAGCGCACGGCGGAGCTGCTCGGCTGCGAGGACGCGGCGTTCTTCCCCACCGGCACCATGGCGCAGCAGGTCGCGCTGCGCTGCTGGGCGGAGCGCACCGGCAGCCGCGTCGTCGCCTCGCACCCGCTGGCCCACCTGGAGGTGCACGAGCGGTCGGCGTACGCGGTGGTCACCGGGCTGCGCGCCGTGCACCCCACGCGCGCGCCGCGGGCCGCGACGGCGGCGGAGGTACGGGCGCTGGGCGAGCCCTTCGGCACGCTCATGCTGGAGCTGCCGATGCGCGAGCCGGGATTCGTGCTCCCGGAGTGGGAGGAGCTGGAGGAGGTCGTCGCGGCGGCGCGGGAGCGGGAGGCGGTCGTCCACTTCGACGGCGCCCGGCTGTGGGAGTGCACGACGCACCTCGGGCGCGGGCT
This sequence comes from Streptomyces sp. CNZ287, assembly GCF_007827615.1. Taxonomy (NCBI): domain Bacteria; kingdom Bacillati; phylum Actinomycetota; class Actinomycetes; order Kitasatosporales; family Streptomycetaceae; genus Streptomyces; species Streptomyces sp. CNZ287. The sequence goes on from NZ_VISV01000010.1 coordinate 243,730, forward strand.
GGCGGAGATCGCGGGGCTCGCGGACAGCGTGTACGTCTCGTACTACAAGTCGCTGGGCGGGCTGTCAGGCGCGGCGCTGGCGGGCCCGGCGGGGTTCGTGGAGGAGGCGCGGGCGTGGCGGCACCGGTACGGCGGCCAGGTGTTCCAGCAGTGGCCGGCGGCGCTGGCCGCGCTGGAGGGGCTGCAGCGGGAGCTGCCGCGGCTGCCGTCGTACGTGGCGCACGCGCGCGTCGTCGCGGAGGCGCTGCGGGAGGGGTTCGCCAGGGCTGGGGTGCCGTTCTTCCGCGTGCATCCCGCGGTGCCGCACACGCACCAGTTCCAGGTCTGGCTGCCGTACGGGGCGGAGGCTCTGATGGACGCGGGGACGGCGCTGGCGGCGGAGACCGGGACGTGCCTGTTCCGGGTGTGGACGGAGCCGGGGGACCCGCCGGGGTTGTCCGTGACGGAAGTCACGGTGACGGAGCCGGGGCTGGCGTGGTCGGCGGAGGACGTGGCACGGGAGGCGGGGGCGCTGGTGGAGCGGGTGCGGGGCCCGCGGCCCCCGGCGCTGTCAGTCCCGTACCCGACCATGGATTCATGAGCGTCACCCTCGACATCACCGGCCTGGCCGTCGAGCGCATCGGCTTCACTCCCTCCCCGCTCGCCGAGCTGGGCGCCGCTCTGCACGCGCTCGCCGCGCCCGGGCACCACCCGGGGGCGGCCGAGTGGACGACCGCGACCGCCGCGGCGCTCGACCCCGGGCTCGCGGACCGGCTGAGCGAGGGGGAGTTCCTGTGGAGCGCCGGGCGGGCCGACATCCTGCTGCCCGCCGCGCCGGAAGCCACCCTCGCCGAGGAGCTGGACGCGCTCGACCGGATACCGGACGACATGTTCGTGACCGCCGCGTTCGAGATCGTCTGCAACCCGGCGTACCAGTACGGCAGCCCTTCGCCGCACACCGACCCGGTCGTCCGCCGGATCGCCATCGAGCGCGCGGCCGCCCGCGGCCCGCGGCAGGCGGCGTTCGTGGAGCGGATGCTCGCCGACCCCGACGGGCTGCGGGTGTGGCTGCGGCGGCTCTTCGAGGACTGCGCGGAGGCGTTCTTCGACGAGACGTGGGAGCAGGTGCGCCACTCGCTGGCCGCGGACGCCCGGCACAAGACGGACCTGCTGCGGCGCAAGGGCCTGGCGGCGACGCTGGCGGACGTGTCGAGCGCGCTCCGGCTCGACGAGGGCGAGGACGGCTCCGTCCGGATCGTCGCGGACAAGCTGAGCAACGGCGGCGCGGTCGCGAGCGAGAGCGTGACCTTCCTGCCGACGGCGTTCGGCTGGCCGCACGTGCTCGTGGTGTACGCGCCGGGCTGGCAGCCGGTGATCCAGTACCCGATACCGTCGCCGGACCTGCCCCGGGCGCCGACGCTGGAGACGCTGCAACTGCGGCTCGAAGCGCTCGCGCACCCGGTGCGGCTCCGGCTCTGCCGCACGATCTCGCGGACGCCGACGACGACGGGCGAGCTGGCCGCCGTGCATCAGTTGACGGCTCCGGAGGTCTCCCGGCACCTGGCGGTGCTGAAGAGGGCCGGGCTGGTCGTCACGCGGCGCCGCGGGCGGTACGTGCAGTACGAACTGTCGCTGCCCGCGGTCGCCCGCCTGGGCGGGTCGCTGCTGGAGGGCCTGCTGCGCTGAGACGGGGCGGCGCCGCGTCGCGCACGGCCTTCCGCACGCCGGACGGCTCGAGGCCGCCCGTACCGGCGGGCCGGCGGTGCCTGCGGCGTGCCCGTACGCCCGCGGCGGGCCTCCGTACGCCGTCAGCCTCCGGCCCGTACCAGACCCGTCTCGTAGGCCAGGACCACCGCCTGCACCCTGTCCCGCAGCTCCAGCTTCGTGAGGATCCGCCCCACATGTTCTTCACCGTCGCCTCCGACAGCACCAGTTGCGCCGCGATCTCCCCGTTCGACAACCCCTGCGCGATCAACAGCAGCACCTCGCGCTCCCGGCCCGTCAGCCGCTTCAGCTCCGGGTGCGCCCGCTCCCCCGCCGGGGCGGGCATCACGGCGGTGAACCGGTCGATGAGCCGCCGCGTCGTGCTCGGCGCGACGACCGCGTCGCCGCTGTGCACGGCCCGGATCGCGCTCAGCAGGTCGCCGGGCGGCACGTCCTTGAGCATGAAGCCCGACGCCCCGGCCTGCAACGCGGAGAAGGCGTACTCGTCCAGGTCGAAGGTGGTCAGGATCAGCACCTTCGGCGGCGCCTCCGCCGGCTTGTCCGCGCAGATGCGCCGCGTCGCCTCGACGCCGTCGAGGCGCGGCATGCGTACGTCCATGAGCACGACGTCCACCTTCGTCACGGCGAGGAGCTGCACCGCCTCGTCGCCGTCCCCTGCCTCCGCGACGACGTCCATGTCGGGCTGGGCGGCCAGCACCATCCGGAAGCCGGTGCGCAGCAGCGCCTGGTCGTCCACGAGCATGACCCGGATCGTCACGTGAGTCCCTTCTCTCTCCTCGGGGCGGCGTGGGCCGCCCCGGGTTCCCGCGGCCGGTCAGGCGGCCGTCTTCAGCGGCAGCACCGCACGTACCCGGAAGCCGCCGCCGGGCCGCGGCCCCGCGTCCAGCTCGCCGCCGGTCATCCCCACGCGCTCGCGCATGCCGATGAGCCCGTGGCCCTGGCCGTCGGCGCCGCCCTCCTCGTACAGCTCGGGCAGCGAGCCGCGGCCGTCGTCCTCGACCAGCACCTGCAGTTCGCCCTCCGCGTACGTCAGCCGCACCGCGGCGCCCGCCTCGGGGCCGCCGTGCTTGCGGGTGTTGGTCAGCGCCTCCTGCACGATGCGGTATGCCGCAAGCTCGATGCTGCTCGGCAGCTCCCGCGGCGAGCCGGCTACTTCGAACGAGACCGTGAGCCCCGCGCCGCGTACCTGCTCGACCAGCTCCGCCAGTTGCTCCACGCCGGGCTGCGGCACGTACTCGCTGCCCGCGCCCGGGTCGCCGGTGCGCAGCACGCCGAGCAGCCGGCGCATCTCCGCCAGCGCCTGCCGGCCGGTGCCGGAGATCGTCGTGAGCGCCTCCTTGGCCTGCTGCGGCGCGCTGTCCAGCACGTACGCGGCGCCGTCGGCCTGCACGACCATGACGGAGACGTTGTGCGCCACCACGTCGTGCAGCTCGCGGGCTATCCGCGCCCGCTCGGCCGCGACCGCGATCCGCGACTGCGTCTCCCGCTCCCGCTCCAGGCGGGCGGCCCGTTCCTCAAGCTGCGCGTAGTAGGCGCGGCGGGTGCGCAGCGAGTCGCCGAGCACCCAGGCGAGCAGGAACGGGACCGTCAGAAAGGCGAGGCCGACGGTCTGCTGGACGAAGTTCTCGCTGGCGGCCGGCCACCGCAGTTGGTTGACCACGGGCGCGACGGCGGCGCCGATGAGCGCCAGCCGCGACGCCCACGGCACGTCGCCCGCGGCGACGGTGAAGATGACGACGAGCATGGCGAAGTTCGCCGGGCCGGGACTCGAATCCACCACGACCTGCACGACGCCGAGCCCGCCGGCGACGAGCAGCATGCGCTCGGGACAGCGGCGGCGCAGGGCGACGACGACGGCGTAGCCGATGCCGATGACCAGCGCGATCGTCTTCGCGACGTCGGTGAGAGGGGCGTGCTCGTTGTCCTCGGGTGCCGTGTCCACGGCGATCAGCCAGGCACCGGTCATCAGGACGAGGCAGACAGCCCAGAAGCTGTCGACCAGCGTCGGATGACGGCGGAGGAAATCGTAGACACGTTGCACGTCACCCAGCGTAGGCACGCGCGCGTAAGCGGGAGTCAGTCCGCGGGGCGATCCCTGGCTCATGCATCTACTCCGCAGGGTGGAGGATGCGCCTGTGGAGAACGGTGGGACGGGCGGACGGGGCGCGGGCGCGGAGGCGGGGGCTGGGCCTGGGGCGGGCTCACAGGCGGGTCCGGAGCCTGGCCCGGAGACGGCATCCGGTGGGGGCTCGGGCGTGGGTGGCCGGCTGCGCTGGCGGGAGGCCATGCTGCGGGCGCTGTACGGGCCGGAGGGCTTCTACCGCCGGGGCGGGCCCGGCACCGGGGCCGCGGCGCACTTCCGTACCTCGGTGCACGCCTCGCCGCTGTTCGCGGCGGCGGTGGCGGAGCTGGTGCGGCGGACGGCGGTCGCACTGGGGCGGCCGGCGGAGCTGGACGTGGTGGACGTCGGTGCGGGGCGGGGAGAGCTGCTGACGGGGGTGCTGGCGGCGTACGAGGGACCCGGGCGGCTGCGGGCGTACGCGGTGGAGGTCGGCCCGCCGCCGGAGGAGCCGGACGGGCGGATCACGTGGCTGGCACGGCCGCCGGAGGGGGTGCGGGGGCTGCTGTTCGCCAACGAGTGGCTGGACAACGTGCCGGTGGAGGTCGCGGAGACGGACGGGCAGGGTGTGCCGCGGTACGTGGAGGTCGCGGCGGACGGCACGGAGCGGCTGGGCGCGGAGGTCCGCGGCGCGGATGCGGAGTGGCTGCGCCGCTGGTGGCCGCTGGCGGGTGCGCCGCCGGGCAGCCGCGCGGAGATCGGCGCCCCGCGCGACGCGGCGTGGTCGGCGGCGCTCACGACGCTCACCGCCGGCCTGGCGCTGACCGCGGACTACGCCCACACCCGGGCCGCCCGCCCTCCGTACGGCACGCTGACGGCGTTCCGCGACGGCCAGGAGGTGAGGCCGGTCCCGGACGGAAGCTGCGACGTGACGGCGCACGTGGCCCTGGACGCGGTGGCCGCCGCGGCGCCGGAGCGGGGCGGACCGGCGTTGCTCATGTCACAGCGGGAGGCGCTGCGGGGGCTCGGGCTCGACGGGAGCCGGCCGCCGCTGGCGCTCGCGAGGACCGACCCGGCCGGCTACCTGCGGCGGCTCGCCACCGCGGGTCAGGCGGCCGAGCTCCTCGACCCCGCCGGGCTCGGGGGCTTCACGTGGCTGGCCCACCACGTGGGCATCGCCCCGGTCCTCCCCTGACACCGCGGGCCCCGTACGGGCCGCGCAGCGGCGTCGCGCGGCCGGTACGGGACCCGCAGCGCCCGCACCCGTGCTGCCGCTCCCCCCACCCCCGCCGGCGCGCCTCAGAGCTGCGGCAGCGAGTCCAGTTCCACCTCCGCCCGCGCGACCGCGCGCGCGTCCGCGTCGATCGACCGCCGCAGCGCCTCGTGCAGGCTCGCCGGCGTCAGGACGCCCGCGAAGCGGCCCGTCTGCTCGTCGTCCACCACAGCGATCCACCCGGCGTCGTACTGCAGCATCGTCGCGAACGCCTTCTTCAGGCTCGCCCCCAGCGGCAGCCAGGCGTCCATCCGCCGCGCGTAGTCGGACACCGCGCCGCCCTTGGCGATCTCGTCGGCCGCGACCCACCCGTGCAGCTCGCCCTCGCCGTCCAGCACGACCGCCCACCGCGCGCCACCGTCCCGTAGCGCCGCCGCGGCACCGCGCGCGTCGTCGTCGAGCCGGACCACCGGCGGCTGCTCCAGGTCTCCGAGCTCTATCTCGGTGACCGACAGCCGTTTCAGGCCCCGGTCGGCCCCGACGAAGTCGGCCACGTACGGGGTCGCGGGTGCGCCCAGGACGGCCGCCGGCGAGTCGAGCTGCTCGATCTTCCCGTTCCCGAAGACCGCGATGCGGTCGCCGAGGCGTACCGCCTCCTCGATGTCGTGTGTGACGAAAAGCACGGTCTTCCGCATGCGCGCCTGCAGCTTGAGGAACTCGTTCTGCAGGTGCTCGCGCACCACCGGGTCCACCGCCCCGAACGGCTCGTCCATCAGCAGTACCGGCGGGTCCGCCGCCAGCGCCCGCGCCACGCCGACGCGCTGGCGCTGGCCACCGGAGAGCTGGTCGGGATAGCGCCGGCCGTGCTCGTGCGGGTCGAGGCCGACCAGCTCCAGCAGCTCGGCCGCCCGCTTCAGCCGTTTGTCGCGCGGCGTGCCCAGCAAATGGGGCACGGTGGCCGTGTTGTCGAGGACGTTCTTGTGCGGAAAAAGGCCGACGTTCTGGATGCAGTAGCCGATGTGGCGGCGCAGCTCGACCGGGTCGGCGGCCATGACGTCCTGCCCGTCGACCTCGATACGGCCGCTGGTGGGCTCGATGAGCCGGTTGACCATCTTCAGGGTGGTGGTTTTGCCGCAGCCGGACGGGCCGACAAGCGTCACCAGCTCGCCCTCGGCGACGTCGAACGACAAGTCGTCCACCGCGGTAATCCCATCGGGGTACCGCTTGGTCACGTGCTCGAATCGGATCATGTTTCCTCATTCTGCCCCGCCCTCCCGCTTCCGGTGTCAGTGGCGGGGGGTCTAATAGAGCTGCCTACGGGAAGGAGCGGTGGCGTGAAAGCCTCCGGCTGCCTGGCAGCGAACGAGTGGATCTGCGGTGAATACGTCCGCAGCCGCAGCGACGAGCTCGTCGACGCCACGGTCCAGCACGTCTGGATCACGCTGGCGTCGGTCGGGATCGGCCTGCTGGTTTCCTTCCCGCTGGCCCTGATCGCCCGCCGCTGGCGAGTGCTCACGGGCCCCGTGCTCGGCCTGACGACGGTGCTGTACACGATTCCGTCGCTCGCGATGTTCTCCCTGCTGGTCCCGATCATGGGCATCTCGGCGTCCGTGGTCGTCACCGGCCTCGTGCTCTATTCGCTGACGATCCTCATCCGCAATCTCCTGGCCGGCCTCGATTCCGTGCCGGCGGAGACGCGGGAGGCGGCCCGCGGGATGGGGTACGGGCAGACGCGCCTGCTCTTCGCCGTCGAGCTGCCGCTCGCGCTGCCCGCCGTCATGGCCGGGCTGCGGATGGCGACGGTGTCGACGATCGCGATGACGACGGTCGGCGGCATCATCGGCTACGGCGGCCTGGGCAACCTGATCGTCGACGGCATGCGCACCCTCTTCAAGGCACAGGTGCTGACGGCGTCGGTGCTGTGCGTGCTGCTCGCCGTGCTGGCGGACCTGCTGATCCTGGGCTTGCAGCGGCTGCTGACGCCGTGGACGCGGGCGCAGCGGCGCGGCGGGGGCGGCGGCAGATTCCGCGCGAGGACCGCAGGGCGGCAGAAGGAGACGGCCTGATGGGCACCATTGCGGACGCGTGGACGTGGCTGACCACGGGGTCGAACTGGTCGGGCCCGACCGGCATCGGCGTGCGGCTGGGCGAGCATCTGTACCTGACGGGCATGTCGCTGGCGATCGCCTGCGCCATCGCGCTGCCGATCGCGTTCTGGCTGGGCCACGTCGGCAAGGGCGGCACCCTCGCGATCAACATCTCGAACGTCGGCCGTGCCGTGCCCACGCTGGCGGTGCTCGGCCTGCTCATGCTCACCCCGCTGCGGATGCACGGCGACTGGCCGACGGTCATCGCCCTGGTGCTCTTCGCGGTGCCGCCGTTGCTGACGAACGCGTACGTGGGCATCCGCGAGGCCGACCGGGACGTGGTGGAGGCGGCGCGGGGCATGGGCATGTCCGCGCCGCAGTTGCTGGGCCGGGTCGAGCTGCCGCTGGGCTATCCGCTGGTGATGACCGGCCTGCGGTCGGCGACGGTGCAGGTCGTCGCGACCGCCACGCTGGCGGCCATCGCGGGCGGCGGCGGCCTCGGCCGGATCATCACCGCGGGCTTCCGGACGTACAACACCCCGATGGTGGTCGCCGGGGCCTTCCTGGTGGCGGTGCTGGCCCTGGTCCTGGAGGTCGTGCTCGCCGTCGCCGGGCGGCTCCTCGATCCGATGCGCGGCCGCCACGACGGCCGCCGCGGCCGCGGACGGCGGACGCCGGGGGACGACCTGGCAGCGCCGGGGACGGAAGGGGCGGACGTACCGCCGGGGGAACAGAAGCCCGCGCCGGCGTCGCTGTAGGGTTCGGCGTCATGTCGTGCGCAGCGCCGCGCCGTGTCCCGTGACGCCGGCGTGCGGATAACGCCGGCATTCTCCTCCGGAAAGAACCAACCGAATCACACGTAGTCCCACACCCCTCGGGCAGAGCGATGCCACGAATGTCAACTCCCAACGGATGGAGAATCCCTTGATCACCAATCGCGTTCGCGCCCGCGCCGCCGCCTCGGTGCTGGCCGCCGCCGCCCTCACCGCGGGGCTCGCGGCCTGCGGCGGCGACAGCCTGGAGGAAAAGGGCGGCACGGACTCCCCGGACGACGACAAGTCATCCCTGGTGGTGGGCCAGGCCGGGTTCACGGTCTCGACGGTGACCGCCGAGCTCTACGCGGCGATGCTGAAGGACGCCGGTTACGACGTCACGATAAAGAAGCTGGAGAACCGCGAGCTCTACGAGCCGGAGCTGGAGAAGGGCAGCATCGACGTCTTCCCGGAGTACGCCGCGACCCTCGCCGAGTTCCTGAACGCGAAGGAGAACGGCGTAGAGGCTCCGGAGAAGAACCCCGTCGCGTCGAACGACGCCGACGAAACGGTGACCGCCCTGCGCGAACTCGCCGAGCCCCGCGGCCTCAAGGTACTCGAAGCCGGCGACGCCCTCGACCAGAACGCCTTCGCCGTCTCCAAGGACTTCGCCGCGGAGAACGACCTCAAGACCCTCAGCGACCTCGGCAAGACCGGCGACGGCATCCGCCTCGCGGCTGGCGACGAGTGCCCGGAGCGCCCGTTCTGCGAGCCGGGCCTGGAGAACACGTACGACATCGACATCACCAAGATCGACCCCCTGGGCGTCGGCACCCCGGCGGCCAAGCAGTCGGTCCAGGACGGCACGAACCAGCTCGTCCTGACGACCACCACGGACGCCACGCTGGACGACTTCGACCTGGTGCTCCTGGAGGACGACAAGGGCCTGCAGAACGCGGACAACATCCTCCCGGTCGTCAACGCCAAGGAGGCGGGCACGAAGGAGATCGCCGCCACGCTGGACAAGCTCACGCAGGTGCTCACGACGGAGGACCTGATCGAGCTGAACCGCAAGGTGGACGCGGAGCGGATGAAGCCGGCCGACGCGGCGCAGGAGTACCTGGAGGCCAAGAACCTCATCGGCTCGTAAGGCTCGTAAGGCAACGCGTAGACGGCTCGCAAGGCGAGCCCTCCCGCCGGGCCGGGGCAGACCGGCCCGGCGGGACCCACGGATATGTCCGCGGAACGGGCAACCGATCCGGCCCGGGCGGCAACCAACTCACGCGCGCAGCACGCACTGCCCACCACCCGGGAGTTGGTCGACCATGGCGCCAGGCAAGCCCCGCAGCATCCACGGTCCCTCGCACGCCCGCCGCAGGCGCAGGGCCACGCTCACCGCCGCCTGCCTGACGGCACTCGGCGCGATGGCCGCCACACTGACGGTCCAGAGCAGCGCGCATGGCGAGGAGCCCGCGCCCGCACCGCTGGCCTGCGGGGACGGTTCGTACCACGCGGAAGCGGTGAAGAGCGGCAGCACGTGGACCGCCCGCCGCGGCGGTTCCGTCGTCTACACCGGCGACGACATGCTGTCGGCCATGAGCGCCGCCGTCGGCAGCCTCACCCCGGGTCGTACGTCCAAGGAGCGGGTCGTCGTCCGCGGCTCCGGCACGATGAGCGCCAACGCCCGCCTCTCCCTCCCCAGCCACACCGCCCTCGACGTCTGCGGCACCATCGACGTCACGGGCTCCGGCTCCGGCGACCGCGCGCCCGTCTACGCCCGCGGCGTCACGGACGTCGAGGTCCAGCACCTCAACGTCACGGGCGCCCCGCTCTACGGCATCTTCATGCGCAACGTCACGGACGTCACCCTCGGCCAGATCGACATGCGCCTGTCCGCGGGCCTCGGCATCCGCATCGACAACCACGGCGACACCAGCGTTCCCGCCCGCAACATCGACATCGGCGACGTCTACGTCTCCGGCACGAGCACCCACGCCGTCGAGACATACGGCGTCGACGACCTCACTGTCGGCACGGTCACCGCCCGCGATGTCGGCGGGTCCGGCCTGTTACTCAACGACACCACCAACGCAACCATCGGCACAGTCGACGCCGTCGACGCGGGCACGGGCACCGGTTACGCCGCCTTCCGCATGGCCAACCGCAACGGCCGCATCGGCGACAGCTACGGCACCAACATCCGCGTCGGCCAGGTCATCGCCCGCGGCGGTGGCCGCGGCGTCTTCTGCGTCTCCGAGAGCGGCGGCGCGGTCATCGACCGCGTCGACATCGCGGACACCGGCAACAACGCGATCCTGCTGGAGAACTGCTACAACGTCACCATCGCCGGCCAGAGCGGTTCCGTAGCCGGCCCCGGGGACATCCGTATCGCGGCCCGCTCGGAGTTCGCGAACTCCCGGGACATCACGCTGCAGAACCTGACGGTGACGAACTCCGCCATCAACGAGAGCCCGTGCGCCGACAACCTGACCGTGCGCAACGTCCAGTTGGTCAACTCCCGCCAGAACACCTGCTGACGGCAGCGCCTACTCCTGGGGCGGGGAGAAGCTGACGGTCTGCAGAACGGCGGCGGTCATGTCACAGAACTCGCCCCAGTAGTCCATTGCCACCGTGTCGACCGTGAAGACGCTGATGTACGGCCCGGTGGGAAAGGGGACATGAACCTGGATCTGTCCGGCACGGAGCTTGCTCTCCTGCGAGTCGGCCGCCAGCTCCGCGGGCAGGGTGAACTCCCGCAAGGTCATGCAGGACACCGCCGGGCCGCACGGTAGATCCACCCACCGCACGTCGTTGGCCGGATCCCGGACGAGGACTTCCCGTACGCCGTTGGCTGCGGCCTCGACGGAAGGATGCCCACTCTCCCACGCACCCACGTGGAACGCACAGTGCGCGATTCCACCCTCGTCACGCGCGAACAACCCCAGAGCCGAATACGCCAGCCCGCAACTCCCCATCAGCTCCCCCATCCCGGCGTAGTACGGCGCGGTGGAGGCCCAGAGGGTGTCGTCACCGTTGGGGAGGAGTTCCCGGACAAACTCACCTGCGAGGTCGGCGCGTTCTTCGGCGGTAGCGGCGATGGGCAGGGGGTGGAAGCCGTCCGGGACGGTGAACCAGACGGGAGGAATGCCGTCGGAGGCGGGGGGAGTCGTAGGCATATAGCACCGATTCAGTCGAGGTCACCGGGCTGCAATGTGGGATGTCCACCTTCCGGGCTCATCAAGTGGATGCCGTATCCCGCAATACCGTTGACTGGTTCTGCGGGTTCGGACCAGGTCTCGAACAGGAGGTTGCCGCTCGGTCGCCGGGTGACAATGCCGTAGGGGTTCAGGCGGCCTGATCCACCGGATTTGCGGTCAGACTCAGCACGAGCCGCCAGGTAGGCGTGGATGGCGTTCCGCTGAGGTGAAGTGAGCTGATCGAGCGGAACGAGGGTGGAGGAGAGGTGCCGAAGGATGCGGCCCAAGGCGTTCTCGCTGTACGAGTGGAGGCGGCACCACGAGTCGTCCGTGAACGTGATCGTAAAATTCCGATGGCCCTGACTGAACTTCTTGCGCTCCGCCCGGGCGATGAACGGCCGGTCCATCTCACACAGGGATTCATCGCGGGAGGGGTCGTCGTCGGGAAAGCCCACCACTACGAGGCGCACATCGGTGATGATCAAGTGGGTCCGGTACTTCGCCGGGCGGCGCGCGGGGTCGAGTTGCCAGGGAAGGGTCCTGGCAATCCCACCCTGTTGCGCCCAGATGACGGGGAAGTCGTCGACCTCGTTCTCCGGGTCCTCGCTCTTGCCGCGAATCCTGGGTTCACCGAACGGGGACCCCAGGGCCCCGAGGGCGCTGGCGGCCAGGACGACCAGAGTGTGGCCGAAGACGCCCGCCTTCCTGGCCGTACTCCGGACGTTCCGGTCCGCCCGGCTGCGGACGGTGTACGTCGGTCCCTCAGGCCAACCGGGCAACTCATGCTGAATGTCGCGGCGCTCGGTGTCGCGGAACCACCGCATACCGGAGACCGGCGCCGCCATGCCCGTAGCGAACTCCACCGGCCCGCGGCTGAGTAAGGTCTCACCCCGCCGGGGCTCCCACACTGCCATGATTCACCCTCTCCTCAACCGCCGAAAGCAGCCTCAAAGCGATCACCGATGTTTACGTCAACGCCCAGGTGTTGCGGAATGGTCACCAACTTCGGCGACATCTTCAGCCCGGAGTCGAGCATCCGGCCGCCCACGGAGAGCGGATCGACGGCCAGCCTGTCAGGTCCGTAACTGAGGGTTCTGGTGCCCAACCACTGGCCTTTCCAGGTCGCCGCCTCCGCAATGCCAAGCATGCGGTTCTGCAGACCACCTGCCCTGGACGTCACGATCCCCACTTCCTTACGCCCCCACAGCGCCACGTTTTTGCCGAACGGACTCCTCTGCACACCGCCTATGACTCTGCCGGCCTCATCACCGAAGGAGACGAAGTTGCGGACTTTTACCGCATCCCCGGCGTAGTTCGCTCCGAGTTGCGCAGCGCGTGTTTGCGCCGCCGTGGCGTCGGCCACCTTCGCGCCCTTCGAGAACGCCCCGATACCGGGCAGCACACCCAAGACGTCCAGGCCGATGGTCGTCCAGCTCACATCGGCGCCCGCCGCCTTGGCGATTCCGTGCGTGGCCAGCGTGAGCCCTCCCGTGATCAGCGCGGCCGTCGCGAAGGCCGCGCCGATTCCGAAGGGGGCGGTGACGATGGCGAGCACCGCGAGTGCGGCGGTGACGTAGCTGAGGACGTCGCCGATCGCCTTGATCAGGTCCGCGTGGTCCTGGACCCAGTCGAGGGTGTCGCCCAGCACGTCCGATACACCACTGGCTATCCGGTCGAACAGCCCCGGCTCGTCGGGGGCTATGTCCCCGGCGCTGTCCAGCTCCCGGGAGATCGACCACGCCTCGGTGAAGTAGCGGTCCTTCAGCTCCTCGGCCCGGCGGCGTACCTCGTCCAGCGCGTCACCGGCCTCCTCGGCGGCCTTCTCCCGCTTGTCCTGCTGCTTCTTCTGCGCGTCGGACGCCTTCTCGTCATCCGACGCACCCGGGAACGGCGCCGCCTTCCCAGCGTCCAGGAGCCGCTGCGCGTCGCCCAGTGCCTCCTGCTTCCGGCGCGCTTCGCGCTCCAGCGCGCGTGCCTCGTCCTGGAACCGGTCCATCTTCTCGGACCAGCGCCGCAGCGCCGTCGCCGCCTTCTCGAAGGAGGTGTGCGCCCGCTTGATGTCGGGGGTGACCTTGTCGGCTACGTGGTCGGAGAAGGCGTTCGCGGCCTTGCCCTTCCACACTCCCTGGTCGAGGCGTTCCAGCTCCTTGGCGGTGGTGCCCAGCTCTCCGGCGAGCCGGCCGATGGAGCGGGCCAGGTATTTGGTGCTGTGCGCGTCACCGGGCGCCGGGTCGAAGCCGAGGGCGGGGTAGTCCTTGTCGGCCACGTCAGCGCCCCTTGGGCTGGAGAGCAGCTTCCAGTTCCTTTTCCAGCCCGTCGAAGTCTCTGGCGATCTTCGTCAGCATCTTGGCGGCCCCGTCGGCGTGCTCCCCGAGCTGCCCGATGCCGTACTCCCACGATTCGGCGAAGTCCCGCAGCTCACGGATGAGCATCCAGGCACCGACGACGTCGGTGTCGGTGCCCTTCATCGACCGGGCGGCGTAGTCCAGGCGTTTGGCCATGGTCGTGAACGTGTGAAAAAGGTCTTCAAGAACGTCACCCTTGATCTTTAAGTCTGCCATCAGGGTCCTTCCGATGGGTCGACGGCGTACCCGGCCGCGGAAGTGGTCCGTCCGGTGCGACGCTAGCGAACGGCGAAGTCGTCGCACCACCCCAAACCTCCGTCAGGTATTGCCTACTGAGGCAACGATGGAATTTCATGGCAAGACCGACGTCAGGCCAGGCGAGATTCTGGCCGCTATGCTCGCGTCTCCCGTGACAGCGGAATCGCTGCGTGTTGCGCTGCGGCTGAACCACGTCGGCTCGGCCTCAGGAATTCGCGCCGACTGCACGCGGTCAGCCGGTCAGCGGACGACTGACTGGATCTCCTTGACGGTCACGTCTTGAGTACTGCCGAAGGTGCCGGAGGGCAGATCCGTGGGCTCGGGGTTGTGGGTTCCGGTCCAGCTCACGTCCCACGTGACGGTGCCTTGGAACGCGTACGGCCCTGTGGCCTCGGAAGACCGGAGATACTGCACGCCGCAGGGCGGTGACCCCTCGGCTCCGGCCGGCCTTCTCTGGCCGACGCTGCCGTCATCGTTGAGGGGGCATTCGCCGGACTCAGGGAAGGTGAGGGCATCTTCGGTGCCGGGGTCCACGTGCAGACTGCCGGGCGTGGCGGTGGTGGTGGCCGAGATACCGAGCACGTTGACTGACGCGGTGACGGACACCGGCTGGAAGGAAGCGTCGTCCAAGGACACCCAGGTAGGGAGGTTCACCACCTGCCTGTCATGGCCGGGTTGAAGAGTCGGCGTGGCTTCAGGGATGCGGATCTGCTCGTAGGCGAGCTGAGCGAGGATCTCGGGGTTGATGGTGTTCTCAATCTCAGCGGGCGGGTCATCCCCGGTGTCCACCCAGAAGGGTGTCCCGACACACTCGGAGGCTGCGGGAGTGTCGGCCTGATCCGGGTCCGTGTAGACACCCCACCAGAAACCCTCACCATTCTTCTCTACATTGAACGGCCCGTGTTCTCCGTTCACGTACTTGTCCCTCATCGCCTCCGCGTTACCCGCATCATGCTGCGGGCTCATGTCGATTCCTCCGTCGAACCTCGTTTGCGCTGCCTCCTCAGCCGTCCATTTTGGCGCGTACCAGCATGCAGGAGGAGTCCAGTCTCCAATGGGGCTGAGAGAGCCGGTTTCCCCTTCTCCGCTGCTCTGACTGTGCTTAATCTCGATCTCGATCTCGGCTCCGGCGGTTGCGGAAACAGCTCCGTCCCCGGTGTCACCCTTCGCGACCGTGTTTCCTCCACGGCTGCCACCAGCCGCTCGCCCATCCCTCTGTGCATGACTTTCAGTAACAGTCAATGCGCAAGCGAATACCGCTAACACTACAGCCGGCAGGGCAAATTTCACTCCTCGCACTGCTTCGCCCCCCGCGTCGAGACCACATTCACCGTCCGCCAGACGCTCTCGGTATCCTTCTCCAGGCGTGTGTTGTACAGGACATACGCACTTGCCCCCCCTGAGGAATCCTCGATCGGTTTGCCGGTGTCTGCATTTGTAATATAGGAATCACTCTCGTCGGAGCAATAGATGACGACCGCAGCTCCGTCATCGCGGAAACTCACGTGCTGATCAAAGTAACGTGTGGTGCCCGCCCACGCATGCCCCTTGTCCAGATAGCCCTTGATGTATTCCATAGAAGACATGAGGGCGTTCCCGGAGTTGTAGAAGTCCAACGCCTCGGTATCCGTCGATCCGCGCAGGATCGCTTCATCTACAGAGTCGACCGAAGCCGCACTGTCCGCCAGAACCGCATCCTTCTCCGGGTCGCCGGTCTCCCAGTCCTCAAAGACGTTCTTCGCGCCGTCCGGCAGCTTGATCTCCGGTCTCCCCGCGGCCGGGCCGCTCGGCGACGAGGTCGGGGTGGCCGAATCGGCGCCCTTGATCTTGTCGTCCGCGTTCGAATCGTCGTCGCTGCCGCCGCAGGCGGTCAGGAGCAGGCTCAGCACGGCAACGGCTGCTGCGGCGGTGGGGAGGTGGCGGCGCTTCACGTCGGCTCCGGGGGGATCGGGATCTCTGTGGGAGCGACGCTACCGGAGGTTGATTCAGTCACACCACCGTCGACTTTCCGTCAGGCATTGCCTCTTCCGGCAATGAATGGAATTTCAATAGCTGCTCGCTCCAAGCAAGCCAACGCCCCCTGCCTGGCCGGCCCCCGTCACTCGGTGAGTCGAGCATGCGGTCGGTCTCGGATGAGTCCGCCCCGACGGTCCCATTCTCTCCGTCGGATTCGTCCCTCAGGGGCATTCACCAGATTTGGGGAACGGGTGGAATTCCATTGGCGCTCTCGCCCGATCGTGGTGCCCGTGATCGCCAGGGCGCCGACGCTCCCGCCAGCGGCCGGGGGGTGGTGGGGTGGCTGGGACGTAACCGGGGGGAAACGATTGGTTGGGGGCTGCTCCATTTGGGACATCTCCGCGGTAAGTTGCGGACTATGCCACGTGGACGCCACCGCTTCTCCTCGCCGATGCGCGGGCTCCTGCCGCCCGTGTCGTTCGCCGCGGTCGCGCTGGGTTGCGCGGCCGGGGCCTGGTTGGTTTCCGGGGACGGGGCCGCCGTGCGGTGGCTGGCCGCGGGGGCGGCCGGGGCCGCGGTGGGGGCCTCGGCGCTCATGCGGTTGCGGGACCGGATGGCCGCCCTCCAGGTGACCGAGGCCACCGGGGCGCGGGCGCGGGCCGAGCGGGAGCATGAGGAGAAGCTCGCCGAGTTGAAGCGCGACCTTGAGGAGGCGCGGCGCGTACGCGGGGAGTTGGAGAAGCGGCTCGGGTCGCGGCACGGCGACCTCGCCCGGTTGCGTACGGACCACGCCGCGCTGCTCGCGCGGTACGCCAACGCCGAGTCCGAGCGCGCCGCCGCGCTCGAAGGGCGGCGGCAGTTGGCCATCGAGGCGGCGACGCCCGTCAAGCAGTTGCCGCCTGCCGGGTCGCGGCCGCAGATCGGGCCGCCCTCCCTCAGCCAGTACCTGCGCGCCTCCCACGCCCTCGACAACCTCGCCGGCAACGCCGCCCGGCAGGGCCACGGGCAGACCCACGAGCAGGCGCCCTCCGGCGACGCCGCGGGCTTCAGCTACTTCTCCCGGCCGCAGCGGGCGCAGTCCCGGGAGACCCCTCCCCCGGCGTCCGGCCGCCGGGCCGGCGGCGGCCACCGCTCCGGGCCCGACGAGCCCGGGGACGCCGGCACCGACCTCGCCGATGTCGTCGGTCCTGAAGTCCTCGCCGAAGCCCAAGCCGAGGCGGAGGCCGAGGCCGACAAGGGGGCGGAAGCCGGCTCCGACGCCGTTCCGGCGCCCTCCGAGGCCGACGACCCCGACGACGACCCCCACGGGCCCGTCGGGCGCGTCATCGACCTGGAGCAGGCGAGCTGAACGGGGATTCGCCCCCGTTCCTCCTCACTTGTCGATGTCCCCGACCACGAAGAACATCGACCCCAGGATCGCCACCATGTCCGCCACCAGCGTCCCCGGCAGCAGCTCGGTGAGCACCTGGATGTTGTTGTACGACGCGGAGCGCAGCTTCAGCCGGTACGGCGTTTTCTCGCCCTTCGACACCAGGTAGTAGCCGTTGAGCCCCAGCGGGTTCTCCGTCCAGGCGTACGTCTCCCCCTCCGGCGCCTTCAGCACCTTCGGCAGCCGCTGGTTCACCGGCCCGGGCGGCAGTTCCGCCAGCCGGTCCAGGCAGGCGTCGGCCAGGTCGAGGGAGTTGTGCGTCTGCGCCAGCAGCACCTCGAAGCGGGCCAGGCAGTCGCCCTCCTCACGGGTCACGACGCGCAGCGTGCCGCCCAGCTCCCCGTACGCCAGATACGGCTCGTCGCGCCGCAGGTCGAAGTCAACCCCCGAGCCGCGCCCTATGGGACCGCTCACGCCGTACGCGTGCACCATCCCCTGCGGCAGCACGCCGACGCCGCGCGTGCGGCCGCGGAAGATCTCGTTGCCGAGGACGAGGCCGTCGAAGACGTCCATCCGCGCGCGCGTCGCGCGC
This sequence comes from Streptomyces sp. CNZ287, assembly GCF_007827615.1. Taxonomy (NCBI): domain Bacteria; kingdom Bacillati; phylum Actinomycetota; class Actinomycetes; order Kitasatosporales; family Streptomycetaceae; genus Streptomyces; species Streptomyces sp. CNZ287. The sequence goes on from NZ_VISV01000010.1 coordinate 261,262, forward strand.
AGGGCCGCGCGCGCCCGGTCCGTCCAGCCGGCGGGTAGTTCCTCCTTGAGGCCGCCGACGCGGTTGAACATGTAGTGCATGCGCCCGCCGGAGACCTCCTCCATGACGGCCTGCAGATCCTCGCGTTCGCGGAACGCGTAGAAGATCGGGGTGATGCCGCCGAGTTCGAGGGGGTACGAGCCGAGGAACATCAGATGGTTGAGCACGCGGTTCATCTCGGCGAGGAGAGTACGCAGCCACACCGCCCGCTCCGGCACCTCCATGCCGAGCATGCGCTCGACGGCCAGGACGACGCCCAGTTCGTTGGAGAAGGCCGACAGCCAGTCGTGGCGGTTGGCGAGCACGATGATCTGGCGGTAGTCGCGGGCTTCGAAGAGTTTCTCCGCGCCGCGGTGCATGTAGCCGATGACCGGCTCCGCCGAGACGATGCGCTCGCCGTCCAGGACCATGCGCAGCCGCAGCACGCCGTGCGTCGAGGGGTGCTGCGGGCCGATGTTGAGCACCATGTCGGTCTGCTCGGCCGCGCCCCCGACGCCGACCGTCAGCGGGGCGGTGCGTGCGGCGGGCGCGGCGTCTCCGGTGGGCGCGGCAGTCATGCCACCGAGCCTAGCGGCCGTACGGAGCGGCCCCTAGGGCCGCGGCAGGGCGGTCGTGGGCGTGGTCGTGGACGCGTGGTCGTACGGAACGGGCGCTAGCGGCGCGGTGGGGTGCGGTCGTCCTCGTCCTCGTCGTCCGGCAGCTTCAGGACCCGCTCCAGGAAGAACGCCGCCCCGACCACGAGCGCCGCCGTGACCACCGACAGTGCCGCGTACACCACCTGGGAGCGGCGCGTACCGTAGTCCAGCCCGTCCAGGATCAGGAACAGCCCCAGCCCTCCGTACGCCCCCGCCACCAGCGCCGAGACCAGCGCGCTCGCCTGGCCCAGCACCACCGCGCGCGCGGCCATCAGCGGGTCGACGCCCTTCGCGTGCGGTACGCGCCCGCGCTGGGCGGCGAGGCGGGAGCGGATGGACAGCGCGGTCGCCGTCAGGATGGTGGCGATGAGGGCGAGGACGACCGGGGCGGCGACCGGGACGCTCGGCAGCGTCCCCACCGAGTTCCACAGCCGGGACCCCGCCCAGGACAGCACCCCCGCCACCACGAAGATGCCGGCCAACATCCCGACGTGCAGTTGCCTCACCGAACGCGCTCCTCCCAAAACCCCCGGAAATCGTAGCCCCGCAGGGCCGGCACGATGCGCTCAGTCCGGGAGCCGCAGTTCGAGGTCCGTACGCGGACGCACGCCCTGCGGGCCGATCTGCGCCAGCAGCTCGGCCACCGGCCCGCGCCCCGGCAGCTCGGCCGCGGGGTCCACGTCGTGCCACGGGACGAGGACGAAGGCGCGCTCGTGCGCGCGGGGGTGCGGGAGGGTGAGGGCGGGGTCGTCGGAGACGACGCCCTGGTACGCCACGATGTCGACGTCCAGCGTGCGCGGACCCCACTGCTCGTCCCGTACGCGCGCGAACGCCTCCTCCACGGCGTGCGCCCGCTCCATCAGCGACGCGGGCGGGAGGGAGGTCCGTACGATCAGGACGGCGTTGAAGAACGTCGGCTGGCTGCCCGGCTCGACGCCCCAGGGGTCGGTCTCGTAGACCGGCGAGACGGCTTTGACGCGGAGACCGGGGGTGTCCTCCAGGGCGTCGACGGAGCCTTGGAGGGTCTCCAGGCGGTTGCCGAGGTTGCTGCCGATGGAGAGCACGGCGAGCTTGGGGTTCTGCAGGGTCGAGTCGGCCGCGTCGACCTGCTCGACCACGGAATGCGGCACTGGCTGCACGGTCGGGTCGCTGCGATTCAATGGTCAACCTCTGCTTCGGGTGATGGTGATGGTCACGTCGTCGAACGGAACGGTGATCGGCGCGTCCGGCTTGTGCACCGTCACCTCCACCTGCTGCACGGGCGCGTGGGTCAGGCACTGCGCGGCGATCCGCTCGGCGAGCGTCTCGATCAGGTCCACCGGCTCGCCCTCGACGATGGCCACGGTCTCCTCCGCCACGACGCCGTAGTGCACGGTCCGCGCCAGGTCGTCGGTGGCAGCGGCGGGGCGGGTGTCGAGGTGGAGGACGAGGTCGACGACGAACGGTTGGCCCTCGGCGCGCTCGTGCGCGAAGACGCCGTGGTGGCCGCGGGCCCTGAGGCCGCGCAGCGCGACTCGGTCGGCCTGGGTCATGGCTCGCTCGCCTCGCCTTCTGCGTCTTGGCGCCGTTCTGTGCTGATGCCCTTGAACCTTGTTCCTCGTTCCTGTGGCTTGTGCCTTGTTCCCGCGCCTTGCGTCGGCTGCTTGTGGGCTTGTGTCGTCGGCTGCTCGTTTCGGTCGATGCGCGGTGCCGGTGGGCTCGCTGAGGTCGAAGCGGTGGTGGTCTGCTGCTCGGCCCTGCCCCTGGACCCTCGATCGAATGTACCTGCGCCTGCTGACACGCCGGACGACCGGGGCTGCTCACGGCCGTGCCGTGGGGTGTGGCCGCGTCTACGGGGAGGGTCGACGGGACAGCGGTATGGGGAGTGACGGCGACTCGAACGGGCTATGAACGCGACACAGGTCTTGTGAGACGTCGCCCGTCCCCCGCACTCCCGCCCTAGGGTAGGCCGCTGCTCTGACAAAGATCGCCGGCCGCACGGTTGGGCTCTCACCATACGGATTCGGGTACGCGGCCCGTAAGCCCCGCTACGCCCCTTCCAGCGCCGACGCGACCCGCACCGCGTCCGCCGTCGGCCGGACCTCGTGGACCCGTACGGCCCACGCGCCCTCGCGCGCCACTATCGCCGACACCGCCGCCGTCGCGGCGTCCCGCTCGCGGGCCGGCGGCGGCGAACCGTCGGGGCCGGCCAGGATGCGTCCCAGGAACCGCTTCCGCGACGCCGCGACCAGCAGCGGACGGCCCAACTCCGCGCGGAGCCGGGCGAGGCTGTTCAGCAGCACCAGGTCGTGCGGCGCCGCCTTCGCGAAGCCGAGGCCCGGGTCGGCGATGATCCGCTCGACGTCGATACCGCCCGCAACGGCCCGGTCCAGGCTGCGGCGGAGTTCGTCGACGACCTCGGTGACGGTGTCCTCGTAGACCGCGCGGTTGTTCATGTCGATGGACTGCCCGCGCCAGTGCATGACGACGAACGGCACCCCGGTCGCGGCGACCGCCGGGACCATCGCGGGGTCGGCCTGGCCGCCGCTGACGTCGTTGACGAGGCGGGCGCCGGCGGCGACCGCCTGTTCGGCGACGGTGGCGCGCATGGTGTCGACGGAGACGAGGACGCCTTCGGCCGCGAGGCCCCGTACGACGGGGAGGACGCGACGCAGCTCCTCGGCCTCGTCCACGCGGGGCGCGCCGGGCCGGGTGGACTCGCCGCCGACGTCGACGATGTCCGCGCCGGTGGCGACGAGATCGATGCCGTGCTTGATCGCGGCCGCGGAGTCGAACCAGAGGCCGCCGTCGGAGAAGGAGTCGGGGGTGACGTTGACGACGCCCATCACGGCGCAGCGGCCGAAGTCCGGCAGCCCCGCCACCTGCCCCCTGCGCGCATCCGTCATAGCTCCAGCGTATGCGCCATCGGCCCGCCCGGTCCCGGCAGGGCGCCGGAGAGCTTGCGGCGAGGAGGACGGGGCGCCGCCCGAGCGGCGGGGATGGGGCGCGTAGAGCGGACTGCGGCGGCGCGAGCGACGGGGCGATGTCAGAGAGCGCGCCTACCCTTGGGCGGGAGTGCGGGGGACGTGGGACGTGTGGTGCGGGGGGTCGGTGTCCGGGGCACGGAGGCGCCGGCCCGGGGGCACGGGGTCCGAGGATCCCGGGTCGGCGGATCCCCAGGTCGACGGGTAGAGGGCCCGGATCGGCGGGTTCCCGGACCGGCGGGTCCAGAGATCGGCGGGTTCCCGGACCGGCGGGTCCACGGGTCGGCGGGTGCCCAGGCTGACGGATACCCGGGTTGGCGCGTCCCCGGGTTCGAGGTGCCCGGGCTGGTGGCCCCCCCGCCTTCCGCGGGCCGCCGGTCCCGGGGCGCCTCACAGGCTCCGGATCGCCCTGAAGCCCGTGTTGCCGCTCGAGCTGTCCGGGGTGTTCCCCATCCTCGCCGACGTCCGGTACCGCAAGCAGTACGACTCATGGCACAGATGCGACCCCCCCTTCAGCACCCGCGACTGCCCCAGCCGCGGCCCCCGCGGGTTGTCGCGCGGGGCCTTCCGGTGGTGCCGGGCGTGGAACCAGTCCGCGCACCACTCCCACACGTTCCCCGTCGCGTTGTACAGCCCGTAGTCGTTCGGCTCGAAGGCGTCCACCGGGCACGTCCCCCGGTAGCCGTCCGCCGCCGTGTTGCGGTCGGGGAAGCTGCCACGCCAGATGTTCATCCGGTACGCGCCCTCCGGATCCCGCTCCGCCCCCCACGGGTACGGCTCCCCCTCCAGCCCGCCGCGTGCCGCGTACTCCCACTCCGCCTCCGTCGGCAGCCGTGCGCCCGCCCAGTCGCAAAAGGCCAGGGCGTCCGTGTGCGACACGTGCACCACCGGGTGGTCCCAGCGGCCGCGCAGGCCCGAGCCGGGGCCCTCAGGGTGCCGCCAGTCCGCCTGGTGGACCTGCCGCCACCACGGCGTCTGCGGCGGCGAGGCGGTGGGCGGGAAGTTCTTGGGCAAAAAGCCCGCGAAGACGAAGGACCAGCCGAAGCGCTCGGCGTCCGTGACGTACGACGTCGCGTCGGTGAAGGCCGCGAACCCCTCGTTCGTCACCGCCGTCGCCGCGACCGCGAAGCCGTCGACCGTCACCTCGCGCGCCGGGCCCTCCCCGTCGGCCGGGTACGGGCCGTCGTCGTAGCCCATCAGGAATGCCCCGCCGGGCAGCTTCCGCCACCCTCCGCGCGGTTCGTACGCGGCCGGTCCCGAGGCGGCCACGGCCTTCCCGGGCCCGGCGACTACCCCGCCGCCCTCCGGTACCGCCGCGCCCTCCGCACCGCGTCCCGGCGCGCAGCACGCTCCCGGTTCCACACCCCCGCCCCCCATCAGCGCGACCTGATCAAGCTCATCGCCTCGGCCCGCGTCGCCGGGTGCCGGAGCTGTCCGCGCACCGCCGACGTCAGCGTCTTCGCCCCCGGCTTCCGCACACCCCGCATCGTCATGCACAAGTGCTCGCACTCGATGACGACGATCACGCCCCGCGGCTCGAGTATCTCCATCAGCGAGTCCGCGATCTGCGTGGTCAACCGTTCCTGCACCTGCGGCCTGCGCGCATACACGTCCACCAGCCGCGCCAGCTTCGACAGCCCCGTGATCTTCCCGTCGTGCGACGGGATGTACCCCACGTGCGCGGAGCCCACGAACGGCACCAGGTGGTGCTCGCACGTGCTCAGCACCTCGATGTCCTTGACCAGCACCATCTCGTCGTGGCCCAGGTCGAACGTCGTCGTCAGCACGTCCTCCGGGCGCTGCCGCAGGCCGGCGAAGATCTCCTTGTACGCGCGCGCCACCCGCGCCGGTGTGTCCAGCAGACCTTCGCGGTCGGGGTCCTCGCCGACGGCGATGAGCAGTTCACGCACGGCGTCCTCGGCGCGCTTCTCGTCGAAGTCGCCGTACGCCCCGTCGTCGTGCTCCGGGCCGTGTCCCGTCCTGACAGCCGCATCCGTCATCGTGGTGCCTCTCGTACCTGCGCCAATGGCCGCGCCCCCAAGGCTAGAACCTCGGGGGCGCTGCACACATTCCAGCGGTATCCGCTAGGGCTGACCGCCTTCGCTCGGCGACGGCTGGTGCTGCGGGCCCTCGCCCGGCAGCGTGCCCCCCTGGAGGCCGCCCGGCAGGCCGCCGCCGGCGGGCGGCGTCTCGGCCTTGTCGAGCATCCGCGGGCCCGAGCCGTTGGTCTCCCGCGGGGAGGTCACCGGCGGCCGGGTGGAGGGCGTACGCCGCGAGGAGCCGGTCCACGCCGGCCGCAGCGGGCGCTTGACCAGGGGGCGGAAGATCTCGGCGATCTCCTCCTTGCCCAGGGTCTCCTTCTCCAGCAGCTCCAGCACCAGGTTGTCGAGCACGTCGCGGTTCTCGACGAGCATCTCCCACGCCTCGTTGTGCGCGGTCTCGATCAGCTTCTTGACCTCCTCGTCGACCAGCGCGGCGACCTCCTCGGAGTAGTCGCGCTGGTGCGAGAGCTCCCGGCCCAGGAAGGGCTCGGACTGGTCGGAGCCGAACTTGATCGCGCCCAGCCGCTCGGTCATGCCGTACTGCGTGACCATCTTGCGGGCGAGCCCGGTGGCCTTCTCGATGTCGTTGGCGGCGCCGGTCGTCGGGTCGTGGAAGACCAGCTCCTCGGCCGCGCGGCCGCCCATCATGTACGCGAGCTGGTCCAGCATCTCGTTGCGCGTGGTGGAGTACTTGTCCTCGTCGGGCAGCACCATCGTGTAGCCGAGGGCGCGGCCGCGGGAGAGGATCGTCACCTTGTGCACCGGGTCGCCGCTGGGAGAGGCCGCCGCGACCAGGGCGTGCCCGCCCTCGTGGTACGCGGTGATCTTCTTCTCCTTCTCCGACATGATGCGGGAGCGCTTCTGCGGGCCGGCGACCACGCGGTCGATGGCCTCGTCCAGCATCTCGTTGTCGATCAGCTTCCGGTTGCTGCGCGCGGTGAGCAGCGCGGCCTCGTTCAGCACGTTGCTGAGGTCGGCGCCGGTGAAGCCGGGGGTGCGCCGGGCGACGGCGGACAGGTCCACGTCCGGGGCGACGGGCTTGCCCTTCTGGTGGACCCTGAGGATCTCCAGCCGGCCCTGCATGTCGGGGCTCTCCACGCCGATCTGCCGGTCGAACCGGCCGGGGCGCAGCAGGGCGGGGTCGAGGATGTCGGGCCGGTTGGTGGCCGCGATGAGGATGACGCCGCCCTTGACGTCGAAGCCGTCCATCTCGACCAGGAGCTGGTTCAGCGTCTGCTCGCGCTCGTCGTGGCCGCCGCCCATGCCGGCGCCGCGGTGGCGGCCGACCGCGTCGATCTCGTCGACGAAGACGATCGCGGGTGCGTTCGCCTTGGCCTGCTCGAAGAGGTCGCGGACGCGGGAGGCGCCGACGCCGACGAACATCTCGACGAAGTCGGAGCCGGAGATGGAGTAGAACGGCACGCCCGCCTCGCCGGCGACGGCGCGGGCCAGCAGGGTCTTGCCGGTGCCGGGCGGGCCGTAGAGCAGCACGCCCTTGGGGATCTTGGCGCCGACGGCCTGGAACTTCGCGGGCTCCTGGAGGAACTCCTTGATCTCGTGGAGCTCCTCAACGGCCTCGTCGGCCCCGGCCACGTCGGAGAAGGTCGTCTTCGGGGTGTCCTTCGTGATGAGCTTGGCCTTGGACTTCCCGAAGTTCATGACCCGGGAGCCGCCGCCCTGCATCTGGTTCATCAGGAAGAGGAAGACGAGCACGATCAGGACGAACGGCAGCAGCGAGAGCAGGATGCTGACGAACGGGTTGTCCTTCGTCGGCTTGACCGAGTAGCCGTCGGGGATCTCGCCCTTGTCGAACCTGTTCTGCAGCTTGTCGGCAAGGTCGGCGCCCTGGTTGTCGATGTAGTTCGCCTGGACCTTGTCGCTGCCGTCGATCTTGTTGTCGCCCTTGAGCTTGACCTTGATGGTCTCGCTGTTACCGGTGGTCAGCTCCGCGGAGCTGACCTTCTTGTCGTTGATCGCGGCGACGACCTTGGCGGTGTCAACGGACTTGTAGCCCTCGGAGGAGCCGACCAGTTGCATCAACAGGACCACGGCGAGGACGGCCAGCACGATCCACATGACCGGCCCACGGAAGTAGCGCTTCACGTCCATCCACACGGGGCGGCGTACGCCCCGTCCCTCCTGCCCAGTGAGGCACGGCTGGCTCCTGACCGAGCCCGTGGCCGTGCGTATGCCTGTTATGGGTCCAAACTGAAACGACTGTCGTTCGGACGGTACCCCAGAATTGTCACCCGTCCCCGCCGGGGACGGCTAACAAACCGGCTTTCCCATGCTCCAACGGCGGGAAACCCCCCGGTGTTCCCCGGGCAGGGACCCGCCGGCCCGCGTCCGGCCACCCGGGGGGCGGCGGCGCGATGTCCCCCCAGTCCCCTTCAGCCCGCGCACGCGGAGCCGCGGACTGCGTCAGCCACCGTACACGTGCGGTGCGAGGGTGCCGACGAAGGGCAGGTTCCGGTACTTCTCCGCGTAGTCGAGGCCGTAGCCGACGACGAACTCGTTGGGAATGTCGAAGCCGACCCAGTCCACGTCGATGGGCACTTTCGCCGCCTCCGGCTTGCGCAGCAGGGTGAAGACCCGCAGCGAGGCCGGCTGCCGGGAACCGAGGTTGGAGAGCAGCCAGGAGAGCGTGAGGCCGGAGTCGATGATGTCCTCGACGATCATCACGTGCCGGTCCTGGATATCGGTGTCCAGATCCTTGAGGATCCGCACGACACCGGAGGACTGGGTGCCCGCACCGTACGAGGACACGGCCATCCAGTCCATCGTGACCGGCGTGGAGAGCGTGCGGGCGAGGTCCGCCATGACCATCACGGCGCCCTTGAGCACCCCGACGATCAGGAGATCCTTGCCGGCGTACTCCGCGTCGATCTTCGCGGCCATCTCGGCGAGCTTGGCGTCGATCTCTTCCTTGGTGATGAGCACTTTCTCAAGGTCCGCGCCCATGTCCTTCACATCCACCCGGGGTCACTCTCGTTCGTTCGACGACCACTGCCGAACGAACAGTCTGCCATCCGTTCTCCGGGCGGTCAGGAGCGCGTAGGACACGTTTTCCGCACGTCCCGACCCCAGGCCATGGCCTGTACGGTCCCGCCGGCCGGCCTGCGCTCCGGCGGGATCCGCGGCGTACGGGCCCTCAGTCCTCCCCGTCGTCCTCCCGGCGGTACTCCCGCCGGACGACGAGCCGGCCCTGTTCGCGGCGGGCGGACACCCGCCCGGGGAGGTTGAGGGCGCTCTGCCCGCGCCAGCCGGTGATGAGCTTGTCCATCTCCTCGATGTGCCGGCTGAAGAGGGACCCGGCCGGGGAGCCGGCCGCCAGGGCCGCGCGGCGCAGGACGCGGCGCCGCACGGCGGGCGGCAGCGCGTACAGCCCGGGGACGTCGAGGCCGCCGTCCGCGTCCCGTACGCCGCGCTCGGCGTCGGCGGCCCAGGCGTCGAGGGCGTCGGCGTCGTCCCGGGAGAGCCGGGCGGTACGGGCCAAGGAGGCGACGACGCCGCGGCCCAGCGCCTTCTCCAGCACGGGCAGCGCCTCGTGGCGGACGCGGGAGCGGGTGTAGGCGGGATCGACGTTGTGCGGGTCGTCCCAGACGGGCAGCGACTGGACCATGCACGCCTTGCGGGCGACCTGGCGGTCGATCTGCAGGAACGGGCGGCGGTAGCGGCCGCCGGGCCCCGAGGTCGCGGCCATGCCGGACAGGGAGCGCACGCCGGAGCCGCGGGCGAGCGCCAGCAGCACGGTCTCGGCCTGGTCGTCGCGGGTGTGGCCGAGGAGTACGGCGGCGGCGCCGAGGCGCTGCGCGGCCTCGTCCAGCGCCGCGTAGCGGGCCTCGCGGGCGGCGGCCTCGGGGCCGCCGCCGCGGCCGACGTCGACGCGCACGGATTCGACGGGGTCCAGGCCGAGAGCGCGCATGCGGCCGACGACCTCCTGCGCGCGCAGGTCGGAGCCGGCCTGGAGGCCGTGGTCGATGGTGATGCCGCCGGCGCGGGCGCCCTGGCGGGGGGCTTCGAAGGAGAGCGCGGAGGCCAGCGCCATGGAGTCGGCGCCGCCCGAGCAGGCGACGAGGATCAGCGGGGCGGCTGCGGGGGCAGTGGGGGCCGCCGGGCGGGAGGTGCCCGCGAAGCGGGCGCGCGCGGCCGGTGGGGGGCCCGCGGCCGTGGAGACCGTGGAGGCGGCGGGGGATGCCTGGGGAGCGGCCGGGAAGGCCGCGGGGGTGGGGGGTACGTGCGCCGTCGCGTGCTCGGTAAGCACGTCGTGCAGAACGTGGCGTACGGCCAGACGTATCGCGGCGACCGCTGGATGGGGACCCATGGCTTTCACTTCACTTTCGCTGGCGGCGGAAGAGCTCGCTCGGGCTCACCTCCGCGACCGTCACTGTAAGTGTGTCGATGGTGACAGAGGAGAGCGGCCAACTGAGCATTGCACGCGGGCAACGCCGGGTTCGCTCCCTCGGACGGGTGAAAGTCGCGCGAATATCGCCGCCATGGGAACCGCCGGGAGCAGTCGTCAGCTCTCGGCGCGGCTGTGCACCCGCGCGATCCAGTCCGCCGGTTTGGCGATCTCCGCCTTGGTGGGCAGCGTGTTCGGCGAGGTCCACACCCGGTTGAAGCCGTCCATGCCGACCTGGTCGACGACGTGCCGCACGAAGCGCTCGCCGTCGCGGTACTGGCGGAGCTTGGCGTCCAGGCCCAGCAGCTTGCGCAGCGCCTGGTCCAGCCGGCCCGCGCCGGCCTGGCGGCGCTTGGTGAACTTCTCCCGGATCTCCGAGACCGACGGCACGACCTGCGGTCCGACGCCGTCCATCACGTAGTCCGCGTGCCCCTCCAGCAGGGACATCACCGCGGTGAGCCGGCCCAGGATCTCCCGCTGCGCCGGGGTCTGGACGACCTCGACGATGCTGCGCTCCTCGCCGCCCTCCTCCCGGCTGCCGCTGAGGCTCTGCAGCGCCTCCCGTACGCGGTCCAGGAGGGTGGCCGGGTCGATCTCCGTCTCGCCCAGGAAGGACTGGATCTCGCCCTGGAGGTGGTCGCGCAGCCACGGCACGGCGGTGAACTGCGTGCGGTGGGTCTCCTCGTGGATGCAGACCCACAGCCGGAAGTCGTGCGGGGCGACCTCCAGCTCACGCTCGACGTGGACGATGTTCGGCGCGATGAGCAGCAGCCTGCCCTGTCCCGCGCCGCCGCTGCCGGAGCCGGCGTGGGCGGCGGGGCCGCCGGGCAGGTCGCGGGTGGCGGGGGCGAAGGTCTCGTACTGGCCGAGGACGCGGGAGGACAGGAACGACAGCAGCATCCCCAGCTCGACGCCGGTGATCTTGCCGCCCACCGCGCCCAGGACGGCCCCGCCGGGCAGGCCGGAGCGGCGCTTGTCCATCTTCTCCAGCAGCGGCGCGAGGACGGCGCGGAAGCCCGCGACGTTCGCCTTGATCCAGCCGGGGCGGTCGACCACGAGGATCGGGGTGTCGTGCCGCGGGTCGGCGCCCTCGGGATACATCCGGGAGAACTCGCGTACGTGCTCCTCGGCCGACCGGGCGTGCGCCCGCAGCTCGCCGACGATGGCGCGCGCCTCGTCCCGGCTCACCTCGGGGCCCGGCCGTACGAGCCGGGTCGCGGTCGCAACCGCGAGATTCCAGTCGACCATCTCCGCACCACCGATGCTCGTCATCTCTTCACCGTACGTGCCCACGGGGCCGAGCGGGAGCGCGCAGCCCCCGGAACCGGCTGCGGGAGGGCCCGTAGGGGACGCGCCGGGCCGGGCGGGGAGCGGGGCGCGGGCGGCGCCGGCGGGGCGGTCGCCCGAACGAGGGAGGAGATTCACTTCTCATTCACTTCGGACAGGGGATCGATTCACCTGTTTTGCCTAAATTCGGCAACGAAAGGTGAACAGCGCAGGCGAGACGGACGGGAACGCGCATAGCTGAGGGAGAGGTCTGTCTCCAGTCCGCCAGAACCGCAAAGGACCCCCACCGTGAAGCTTCCCCCCACCGCCCCGCTGCGCGCCGCGGCCGCCGGCTCCCTCGCTCTCGCCGGCGCCCTCGTCCTCGGCGCCTGCGGGTCGGACGACAACACCGGCGGCTCCGGCTCGGCCGGTGGCGGCGCCCAGGCCGCGGCCGACGACGTGAAGTGCGCCGGCTCCGGCGAGCTGCTGGCGTCGGGCTCCTCGGCGCAGAAGAACGCCATGGACCAGTGGGTCAGCGACTTCCAGGGCGTCTGCCCGGACATCACCGTCAACTACAAGGCCACCGGCTCGGGCGCCGGCATCCAGGAGTTCCTCCAGGGCAAGACCGGCTTCGCCGGTTCCGACTCGGTGCTGAAGCCCGAGGAGGTGCAGGCGTCGAAGAAGGTCTGCAGGAACGGCGAGGCCATCAACATCCCGATGCTCGGCGGCCCCATCGCCATCGGGTACAACGTCGAGGGCGTGGACGACCTCGTCCTCAACGCGGACGTCGTCGGCCGGATCTTCTCCGGCGCGCTCACCACCTGGAACGACCCGGCCATCGCCGACCTCAACCCCGACGCGGACCTGCCGGACACCAAGATCCAGCCGGTGCACCGCTCGGACGAGTCCGGAACCACCGACAACTTCACCCAGTACCTCGCCGCCGCCGCCGAGAACACCTGGCCGCACCAGCCGGGCAAGAAGTGGCCCGTCCAGGGCGGTCAGGCCGCGGACGGCTCCTCCGGGGTCTCCGCACAGGTGAAGCAGACCGACGGCGCCATCTCGTACTTCGAGCTGTCCTTCGCCACCGCGAGCGACATCAACACCGTCAAGCTCGACACCGGTGCCAAGGAGCGCGTCGAGGCCACCAGCCAGAACGCCTCCAAGGCCATCGCCGCCGCGAAGGTCACCGGCTCCGGCAAGGACCTGGCGATGCAGCTCGACTTCACCACCGACACCGAGGGCGCCTACCCCCTGACCCTCCTCACCTACGAGATCGCCTGCGACAAGGGCAACCACAAGGACAACCTCGACAAGGTGAAGTCCTTCCTGGGCTACACCGCGAGCGAGGCCGGCCAGTCGAAGCTGAGCCAGCTCGGCTACGCCCCGCTGCCCGCGGAGGTCGTCGGGAAGGTCCGTACGACAGTGGAGTCACTCTCCTGACCGCCGGCCCCGACCCCCGCAGCCCCCGCGCCGACCTGCGCGGGGGCACGGAGGGCGCGGGTCCCGCAGCCGGTGCACCGCCGCCGGGGCGAACGGCGTCCACCCCCGCGCCGCAGCCCCACCCCGACGGGAGGCCGCCCGTGAGTACCGACACCGACACCGAGACCGACATACGCACCACCGCCCCGCCACCGCCGGAGGCGCCGCGGAAGAAGGGCCGCCGCAGAAGCGCGACCCGCCTCGGCGACCGCGTCTTCGCCGGCCTGTCGAAGGGCTCCGGGATCACCCTGCTGGTGATCATGGGCGCGATCGCGGCCTTCCTCGCGTACCGCGCCTCGCTCGCCCTCGCCAAGAACGAGGGCAACTTCCTCACCACCTTCCAGTGGGACGCCAACGCCGACCCGCCGGTCTTCGGCATCGCGGTGCTGGCCTTCGGCACGATCGTCTCGTCGGTCATCGCCATGGTCATCGCGGTGCCGATCGCCGTGGGCATCGCGCTCTTCATCACCCACTACGCGCCGCGCAGGGTGGCGGCGCCCCTCGCGTACGTCATCGACCTGCTGGCCGCCGTCCCCTCGATCGTCTACGGCCTGTGGGGCGCCCTGTTCCTGGTGCCGCACCTCGTCGGCCCGTACGAGTGGCTGGACGACCTCCTGGGCTGGACCGTCGTCTTCTCGTTCGACGGCAGCGCCCCGCGCTCCCTCATGACCGCCGGGATCCTGCTGGCGATCATGATCCTGCCGATCATCACCAACGTCAGCCGCGAGGTCTTCCGGCAGTCGCCGCAGACACAGCAGGAGGCGGCGCTGGCACTGGGCGCCACGCGCTGGGAGCTGATCCGGATGTCGGTGCTCCCCTTCGGGCGCTCCGGCGTCATCTCGGCCTCGATGCTGGGCCTGGGGCGGGCGCTGGGCGAGACGATGGCGGTCGCCACGGTGCTGTCCCCGTCGGCGATCCTGTCGGCGAAGCTCCTGGAGCCCGGGGGCGGGACGTTCGCGCAGAACATCGCCTCGGCGTTCAAGGAGGCGGGGGAGTTCGGGCGGGACGCGCTGATCGCCTCCGGCCTGGTGCTGTTCGTCATCACGCTGCTGGTCAACGGCGCCGCCCGGCTGATCATCGCGCGCCGCAAGGAGTACTCGGGAGCGAACGCATGAGCGCGCCCGGGAGCGTGGTGGACCGGACCGACGCCTTCGCCATCCACCAGCCGCGCCTGCCCCGCTGGGCGCCGGTGGCCATCGCGGTCGCCGCCGTGGCGGCCGGGGTGGCGGTCGGGCTGGGCGCGGGGCTGGACAGCCGGGTGCAGTGGGGGCTGATCGCCGCGCTGCTCTTCGTGGCGGGGCTGTACGCCGTCTCGGCGCGTACGGAGGGCGTCCGCAAGGCGAAGGACCGGCTGGCCACGTCGCTCGTGTGGGGCGCCTTCCTGCTGGCCGTCATCCCGCTGGCGTCGCTGGTCTGGGAGACCGTACGGCAGGGCGTCAAGGTCCTCGACGGCTACTTCCTGACGCACTCCATGAACGGCGTCGTCGCCATCGCGCCCGGCGGGGGCATCTACCACGCCCTTCTCGGCACCGTCCAGCAGGTCGCGCTGGCCACCGTGATCGCCACCCCGATCGGGCTGCTGACCGCCGTGTACCTCGTGGAGTACGGGGGCGGGCGGCTGGCGAAGGCGGTCACCTTCTTCGTCGACGTCATGACCGGCATCCCGTCGATCGTCGCCGGCCTGTTCATCCTCAGCGTCTGGATCATGGGGCTGGGCTTCGGCTACTCCGGACTCGCCGGCTCCTTCGCGCTCGCCATTCTGATGATGCCGATCGTCGTCCGCTCCACCGAGGAGATGCTGAAGCTCGTCCCGAACGAGCTGCGCGAGGCGTCGTACGCCCTGGGCGTACCGAAGTGGAAGACGACCCTCAAGGTCGTCCTCCCCACCTCCCTCGGCGGCATCACCACCGGCGTGATGCTCGCCGTGGCCCGTATCACCGGCGAGACGGCTCCTCTTCTGCTGCTCGTCTTCGGCAACCCCGCCATCAACTCCGACCCCCTCGAGGGCGCCCAGGCGTCGCTGCCGCTCTACATCTACGAGCAGTGGGCCAACGGCAACAACGCCTCCTTCGACCGCGCCTGGGCCGCCGCCCTGGTGCTCATCGTCTTCGTCATGCTCCTCAACCTGTTCGCCCGCCTCATCGCCCGTTTCAAGGCTCCGAAGACCGGCCGCTGACGGCCACGTACGAAAGAGATCCCAGTCCCATGGCCAAGCGCATCGACATCGGCGACCTGACCGCCTACTACGGCGACTTCAAGGCGATAGACGGCATCTCGATGGCCGTCGAGCCGAAGTCCGTGACCGCCTTCATCGGCCCGTCCGGCTGCGGCAAGTCCACCTTCCTGCGCACCATCAACCGCATGCACGAGGTCACCCCGGGCGCGCGCGTCGAGGGCGAGGTGCGCCTCGACGGCGACGACCTGTACGGACCGGGCGTCGACCCCGTCTCCGTACGGCGCGTGGTGGGCATGGTCTTCCAGCGGCCCAACCCGTTCCCGACGATGAGCGTGTACGAGAACGTGGCCGC
>NZ_VISV01000011.1:0-254612 GCF_007827615.1 Streptomyces sp. CNZ287
CCTTCACCTCGACCGGAACCGGCGCCGGCCCGACCGGCTCCTGCAGCACAGCACCCGCAGCCAGGACCTCGGCCAGCTCCGCGAGCGCGACGACCCGCCGGCCCAGCACAGCCTCCGCCTCCACCAGCTCGACCCGAACCCGGTCCGCCTCGGCACGCAGCTCCTCCACCCGCACCCGCGCAGCCGACTCCCGAGCCTCCAACAACCCCATCACCGACGGCACCCGCATACCTCCCCGACGAAACAACACGACGTGCCGTCCCTGCCGCAGAACCACCGACATCATGCCTGAACAGTGAAAACGCAACGATCACATTCGGAAAGACAACGGCTTCTCACGTCGCGACGGTGAGGTGGAGCTGGCCATCTCCGAGTTCAGCTACACGGTGACCCTGAAGCAGGAGTCACCAGAGTCCGCAGACCCAGAACGGGTAGCGAGACTCCTCATCGATCTCGGCTACAGCCGCTCCGGTCGGCAGTCCCGCTGGGCCGACCGCAAGCGGTGGCGGTTGGAAGACACCCTTGGCGCCGTGCTCCTGGAGCTTGAGACCCGGGCAGTTGAAGATGCGCAGCGCAAGGCGGATGAGGAGCGCGCCAAGGCCGAGCGCAAGATTCGCTGGCAAGCAGCGATGGAGACGGCCAAGGAGCAGGCCGTCCAGGCCCAGTACGACGACATTCTCCGGAAGCAGGCCAACGCTTGGCGCGAGACGGCCTTGCTACGCGCCTACTGCGAGGCCCTGGAGCACCGCCTCGCCACGACGGAGGAGACCGACGAGTCGAAGGTCGGCTCAGCACGCCAGTGGCTGGAGTGGATACGCAGCCGCATCAAAGCCACAGACCCGCTGCGAGATCTGCCCACCATGCCGGCTACCCGGGAACCGAAGGCGGATGAGCTGAAGCCATACCTCACCGGCTGGAGCCCGTACGGACCGGAAGAACACCGCTCCCGCTGGGGTGGCTACTGATTCAGCCCTCCGAGATCGGCCACGGCCACCGCGCTTGCGTGAGTTCTTCCACGGAGCACCGCCTGGACTCACTGCTCGAGCAACTCAACGCTGACGGCGTCGAGGCACTAGCCTCCACCCCCACGTGCTCGACGTGTTCGTCGTACTCCACGCCAACGGCCATGCCCTGCTCTTCTCCGGCGCGTACCGCCCGACAGACTCTGCATGGTCGGCGGCATGTGGAGGCCGGGTGAACAGGTCAGGGCCGGTGCCTCTCGTGAAGCCAGCGACGAGATCGGCGTCGGTCTCGCTCCGACGACCTGGACTTCTGTCACCTGATTCACTACCTCGCCCCACACGGCCAGGTGTTCACGGCGCAGAAGTAGCGCGATGAGCCGTTCAACGCGGAACCGCACCGGCACACCGGTCTGACGTGGGCATCCGGGGCCGTCCGCCTACAGATTGCGCGCCCTACACCGCCGAGGTCCTACCTCGGTTCACGGGCAGCGAGCTGTACTCTGAGCACGGCTGGCCGATCACACTCGACGTGGGTTACCAGTGCCCATCGAGCTCATCGTCACCACTCTGGCATCCGAGACCGGCGAGCCTGCCCCACCGCCCCCGCCGAGATCACCATCGCATCCGAACACCCTCGCTACACTACGGGTGCCCCCAATCCGCGCGTCGACATGGCATCAAGCATGTGGAATATCGATCGTCGCCTAACGGCTATCAGCCGAGCCGGCTTGTCGGTCCCTGCCCGACAGGCTCTTGCAGACCGACAGCTCGGACCAGATCGTACCGTCCTTGACTTCGGCTGCGGCCGAGGTGGCGATGTCCGAGCACTCCAACAACTGGACTGTCAGGTTACGGGTTGGGACCCGCACTACTATGCCGATGCGACGCTCGGGCCGGCGGACGTCGTGCTGCTGACCTATGTTCTGAATGTGATCGAAGATCCCGAGGAGCGCCGAACAACACTCAAACAGGCGTGGGACCTTGCCGACATAGTCCTGGTTGTCTCTGCGCGCCTGACGTGGGAAAGGTCCAAGGTCCAAGGTGATGGATTCGGCGACGGGCTGATCACGAGACGACGTACTTTCCAGCGACTCTTCGGAGCGAGTGAGATCCGCAATTACGTCGAGGAAACCATTGGGACACGGTGCGTCTCGGCGGCTCCCGGCGTGGTGTACGCCTTCAAAGACGACGCGGCCCGTCTCAGCTTCCTCGCCCGGCGGATCGTCCCGGATGCGGAGTGGCTCGCCTCAAAGGACACCACCAGTGCCGTCACGGCTCTCATCGATCACGTCGAACAAAGAGGGCGACCTCCACGAGTCGAAGAGTTGCCACTTCACATGGCCGAGCTGTTGGCTCACCTTCGCCCAAATGAGATCAAGCGCCTCGTCCGGGTCTCTGCCGACACCAGCAAGATCGAAGAGGGGGCTAAGCGCAGCACGCTAAATACCCTGCTTTTCCTCGCCGTTGAGCTATTCAACGGCCGCGGCCCTTTCGGTAGCCTTCCCCTGAGCGTACAGCTCGACATCCGGGCGTTCTTCTCCTCTTACAAGGAGGCTTGTAGGCGAGCCGACCGACTCCTCCTGAAGCTTAATGACGATGTGTATATCCGTGGTGCGATGAGTGCCTCCGCCGTAGGCAAGCTGACCCCCACAGCACTATACGTACACCGCCGAGCAATCGATCGGATGCCGACGGTGCTCCGGCTCTACGAGCACTGCGCGTCCATCGCTGCTGGCCGCCCGCAGGAGTGGACGCTCGCGAAGTTGAAACACCAGGGTCGAGCGGTCAGTTGGCTCCACTACCCCGACTTCGACAACGATCCCCACCCCAGGATCTCCTCTTCGTACCTAGTCCATTTGAAGACCCTGGAAACGTCGTACATCTCTTACGAAACTTCCCCCAACCGACCGCTGCTCCATCGCAAGCACGAGTTCTTGGCGCCCGAGGACCCAGATGTCCCACGGTACGAGCGTCTTACTCGTTCTGAAGTCAACGCTGGGCTGTACGAGAATCTGCACCTCATCGGAACCGAGCAGGGATGGGAGGAGGAATTGCAACGCTGCGGGCGTACTTTGCGGGGGCATCGGCTCGTGCGGCGCACGCCGGAATGAGAGTCAAGCAGATGCAGGCTGAAGCTCAACAATCGCTTCCACGAGCTGCTCGACATCCAGTTCGGCCGCCTGCTCAGGGAACCAAGAGAGTCGCAGGCCGTTCTTTACCGCCTCTTCGGGGAGTCGCATCGCCGCCAAGACGTGGCTGGGGGTGTACGAGGCGCTGGTGCACGCAGATCCCGTCGCCACGGCTACCTGGTTCTTGAGTCGTACAATCAGTGCCTCTGCACTCACACCATCGAAGTGGACGTTGAGGATGTGCGGCACCGCGTGGTCCTGGTCGCCATGTACCTCAAACCTGGTCCGCTGGAGCGCTGCGAGCAGCCGGTCCTTAATCTCGGCAGCTTGGGCGTGCCACTCCTTTTGCTCCGACTGGAAGATCTTGGCAGCCTCGGCAAGACCCATGATCAGTGGTACGGGGAGGGTGCCGGGACGCAGCTTCCTCTCCTGGCCGCCCCCGTACATGATCGGCTCCAGCGGTACGTCCTCAAAGCCCCGCTGCCGCATGATCAGCGCCCCCACCCCCTTGGGCGCTCCGATCTTGTGCCCACTGATGCTGATCAGATCTATCGGAGCCCTGAGATCGTCGGGGACCTTTGCGTATCCCTGCGCGGCGTCGACGTGCAGGTACGTCGCGGTGCGGCGCAGACGATCCGCGAGGTCGGCGACCGGCTGGACGACGCCCGTCTCGTTGTTGACGTGCATGATGGAAACCAGCAGGGTGTCCGATCGCACTTTGGCCAGGATGGCTTCGACAGCGAGGCGACCTGATGGCCCCGGCTCAAGGAAATCGACCTCGAACCCGCGACTCTGCAAATGCTCCAAGGGCTCAAGCACAGACTTGTGCTCAATCGCTGTGGTGACGATGTGGCGACGGCCACACCTCGCACCATGGCCGGCGAGACCGAGGAGAGCAATGTTGTTGCTCTCAGTAGCGCCGCTCGTGAAGATCAACTCATCGGGCTGAGCGCCTACCGTGCTCGCAAGGTACTCGCGCGCCCCCTGGACCGCCTTCTTCGCGCGCGTCCCGTACGCGTGCGTCCGGCTGCCAGCGTTGCCGAACTCCTCCGTCATCCAGTGCAGGACAACGTCCGCCACACGCGGGACCACCCGCGTCGTCGCTGCAGCATCCATGTACGTCACCACGGGACCCACCAAACTTTCGAACGTAACTTCAGCAACCCCTGCACGTCATTTCGCATACGTACGATAGCGTGGCTCCCGTGGGCCCACATACATCTTCGAAGGCTGCTGACGAGGCTACGTCCGCCGGGTTCGACTACGTCTTCCCGGCCATCCGTGGCATCCAGGCAAGGCGCGAGTTCTACGTGTCCATGTGCCCCCTGCGGCTCATCCCTCGCATCTTCCTCTTCGACGACGACGAGCTTTCGCCAGAGGTTCGAGCCCAACGTGTGTTGAACAAGGGCAGGCTGCCGGCACTCACTCGCTACCTTCTCGACAATCCAGACAATTATGTCTTTAGCGCCCTGACTGCATCGGTGGACGGCGACCTCCGCTTCGAGAGCATCGCCGCCGACGGTCCTGGCATGCGCGCTGGCCAGATCCACATACCGATGTCTGCCCGGTTCCTGATCAACGATGGACAACACCGTCGTGCTGCGATTGAACAGGCGCTGCGGGAGAACCCCGACCTCGGCCACGAGACGATTGCGGTCGTGTTCTTCCACGACGCCGGGTTGCAGCGCTGCCAGCAGATGTTCGCCGACCTAAACCGACACGCTGTACGTCCCTCGCGGTCCATCGGGCTGCTCTACGACCAACGCGATGACCTCGCTCACATCGCCCGGCTCCTGGCCATGCGCTCACCAGTGTTCAAGGGCCACATCGAAATGGAGAGCAGCAACCTATCGAAGCGGTCTCGGAAGTTGTTCACCTTGAGCGCGTTGCACTCCGGCACCCGATGCCTACTTCAAGGTCTCGAGCTCGAGAAGGAGCAGGCCGCCGCGATCGCGAGCGCCTACTGGGAAGTAGTCGATGCACAGATACCGGACTGGAGATTGGTCCGTCAGCGCACGTTGTCTGCCCCAGACATCCGCCAGGACTACATCCACAGCCACGGCATCGCGTTGCACGCGTTGGGACGCCTGGGCAACACACTGATCAAGGAGTCGAGTAGTCCAGTCCGGTGGCGTAGCAGCCTCAGGCAGCTCCGCATGGTCGACTGGTCCCGCAGCAATTCGCACTGGGAAGGTCGGGCCATGACAGCCGGCAGAGTTCAGAAGAGTGAGCGGCACATCACGCTGACAGTGAACTATTTGCGCAACCATCTCGGGCTCCCGCTCTCGGCTGACGAGCAGAAGGCTGAGGACGCCCACCTACGAGGAGAGTCATGAGCACCCCGACGCGGCACAAGCCATTCCAGGGCCGCAGCCTCGCCAAAGTCGTTAGCGAACTCACCACAGAGATCCGCGAGCTATACACTGCCGATGAGGTCCCGTGGGTAGTCGGCTATAGCGGCGGCAAGGATTCCACAGCTGTACTTCAGCTGGTATGGCTCGCCTTGCAGGGAATGCCAGAGGATCAGCTCACCAAGCCAGTGCATGTGATCAGCACCGACACCCTCGTCGAGAACCCCATCGTCGCACGTTGGGTCACCCAATCCCTGGAGACGATGCGCACGGCTGCCCAGGCACAAGGGCTGCCAATCGAACCCCATCGCCTCATTCCAGATGTAAAGGACACCTTCTGGGTGGGCCTGATCGGGCGGGGTTACCCCGCTCCTCGGCCCAAGTTCCGGTGGTGCACTGAGCGGCTGAAGATCAGGCCTTCAAACAGCTTCATCCGGCGCGTCGTACGCAAGCACGGAGAGGCGATCCTCGTTCTGGGCATTCGCAAGGCCGAGAGCCAAGCCCGGGCCAAGACCATGGCAAAGCACGAGCAGCGCCGGGTGCGAGATCGCCTTTCACCCAACGGTAATCTGCCGAACTCACTCGTCTACAGCCCGGTTGAGGACTGGACGAACGATGACGTATGGATGTTCCTGATGCAGCAGGACAATCCGTGGGGCCCCCCAAACGAGGACCTGCTCACGATGTACCAAGGGGCCTCCGGGGATGGCGAGTGCCCCTTGGTTGTCGACGACACAACCCCATCCTGTGGCGACAGTCGCTTCGGATGTTGGACCTGCACACTTGTTGAGCAAGACAAGTCAATGTCTGCAATGATCCAGAATGACGAGGAGAAGGTTTGGATGCGCCCCCTCCTCAAGCTCCGAAATGAACTGGACGTTGCAGATGATCGTCATCTCCGGGATTTCCGCAAAATGAACGGCACGATCCAATTGTTCAACGATCGGAACGTGCCAGGTCCGTACACCCAGGAGTCGCGGGAGAACTGGCTTCGCAAGCTCCTCGAAGCGCAAACATACATCCGGCGCAATCCCAAGGTGCCTGAGCACGTGCGCAGCATCGAGCTCATCACAATGGAGGAATTGCACGAGATCCGGCGCCTATGGGTGTTCGAGAAACACGAGGTAGAAGACTCGCTCCCGCGTATCTACAAAGAGAAAACCGGAGAGGAATTCCCTGGGCGACCGCTCGATGAACACCTGGCCATCGGAGCCGATGAAATCGACCTGCTCCGAGAAGTCTGCGAGAACGACGATCTTCATTTCTCCACAGTCCGGGAGCTGCTGGCTGTCGAACGCCGATTCCGAACAATGACTCGACGCTCCGGACTCTTTGAAGCTCTGGAGTCCGCGATTGAGAAGGGCTTCTATGAAGATGAAGAAGACGCCGTAGAGTACGCGCGCCGCCGACGTCAGCGCCGCGACAACCCCCTGTTCACCGCCAGCGAAGCGAGCACCGATGCTTCTACATAACCTCACACTTAACGACTTCGGAGCCTATCGGGGCACTCATACGCTTGAGCTCGCTACCCAGCCCAGCCGACCCATCATCCTCATTGGCGGGCTCAACGGTTGCGGGAAGACGACGCTCTTGGACGCTATCCAGCTGGTGCTTTACGGCGCGCGAGCCCGATGCAGCGGACGCGGAACACGTCCATACGAGACCTACCTCCGAGAGAGCATTAACCGACGAGCGTCCCCTAGCAAGGGGGCCAGCATCGCCCTTGAGTTTTCGATCACCGTCGAGGGCGAGGAGAGAATGTTTGACGTTCATCGGAGCTGGAAAGCAAGCGGAAAATCTCTCAACGAGTTTGTCAGCGTCTTCGTTGATGGAAAACTTGATCCTGTTGCTGGTCAGAATTGGGCAGACTACGTCGAAGATCTCTTGCCTCTCGAAGTAGCTTCACTCTTCTTCTTTGATGGTGAGAGGATTGAGTCACTCGCGGATCCCGACCGCGCAGCTGCCGTCATCGAGTCCGCCGTGCACTCGTTGCTGGGCGTGAACACGATTGAGCAGCTTCGGTCCGATCTGCTTGGACTCCAGCGGCGACACAAACTCTCGAACGAAGACCAGAAGGTGCTCGACCGGATCGGTAAGCTCCAAGCCGACATCGAGGAAGCCGGCCAGCATGCTGCCAAGGCAGCTCAGGAGCGAGCGGCCACGCAGAGTCAACTCGACGCGGCAATGAAGGAGCTGGCCGACGCTGACCACGCATTCGAGAAAGACGGGGGCGACCTCTTCCGCCGCCAAGGAGCACTCGAAGAGGAGCGTAAGACAGTATCCGCGCAACTCGCCGAAGCTACAGATGCCCTGCGTCACGATGTCGCAGCAGGTCCCCTGCCCCTACGCCTGCTCCGAGAGCAACTGGCTGCCGTACTCGAGCAGGCCAACCACGAGCACACAGCTGCGGAGGCAGCACAGGTCGTCGCTGTTCTCGACGAACGCGATCAATGGCTGGTCGATCTCCTGCCCACCACCCTGTCCCAACGAAGCCGCGACTCGATCATCAAGCGACTCGCCGAGGACCGGGCACAACGGGAGGCGGCCGCCGGCCTTGAGCGGATCCTCGATCTTCCGGCACCGGCGATGGACCAGATCAAGCAACTCGAAGATGTCCTCGCTCAGGAACAGGAGCGTGCCCGCCGCCTCCTTGAAGAGACCAGAGCGCATTCGAGGCGGCTGGAAGCCATCGATCGCATGCTCGCCAGCGTCCCGGATGAGGACGCCATCGCCCAGCGTCTCGAGCGTCGCGATCGAGCGCTACGGAACGTCGCCCTCCTCGACGCCCGGGTAGCAGCAGCGGCGGACCAGTTCGGTACTAGCCTGCGCCGAGAAGAGAGCCTCAAGGCAGACCTTGAACGCGCCCATCGAGGCCGTGTGCAGAGTCTGGAAAAGGTAGAGAACTCGGCCCGGCTGATCGCATACTCCGACAAGACTAGGAGCACGCTAGAGAAGTTCGCAGATGCAGTACTGAAACGACATATCAGCAGGTTGGAAGTTGCTGTCTTGGATAGCTTCAACCGTTTGATGCGGAAGAACGGACTCGTCCACGACCTTCAGATCGACATTGACAAGTTTCGTCTCACACTCATCGACGGAGAGGGCAATGACCTCGACCCTGGACGGCTGAGCGCCGGTGAGCGGCAGCTGCTGGCCATCTCACTCCTATGGGGTCTAGCCCGGGTAGCCGGCAACTGGCTGCCCACCGTCATCGATACTCCGCTAGGCCGCCTCGACAGCAAACATCGTGAACATCTTGTTGACAGATACTTCCCCCAGGCGAGCCATCAAGTCTTGCTGCTCTCGACCGACGAAGAGATCGATGAAAGGCTTCTTAAGCGACTGAAGCCGCGGATCGCGCACACGTACATGCTCGTGCACGACGACGACTCGTTCACCACGTCCGTGAAGCCAGGCTACTGGTGGGCTGGAGGTTCGGCGCATGTCGCTTGACACAGTTCGCCTCTCGCAGCAGTCGAAGGATCAACTGATTCGGCTAAAGCGCACCACGGGCATTAAGAACTGGAACATTTTGTGCCGATGGGCCCTCGCCATATCGCTCCAAGATCCATCACCGCCGCTGGTTAAGGAAGTACATTCTGACTCCAATGTGGAGATGACTTGGAAGACGCTCACCGGTTCCTACGGTGACCTCTACCTCGCCTTGCTGAAGCAACGCTGCGCGAGTGATGGCGACTCACCCACCGAAGAAGGAGTAAGCCGAGTGCTTATGATCCACCTCCAGCGTGGCGTTGGCTATCTCGCAGGGAGGAAAGATCTTCGTACCATCCAGGACTTGGTGGCGGAAGCGGTCGAGGCATCCTGATGAGGCAAAGACCGGGAGGGAGAAGCGGACCTCTCCCTCCCGGTCTTTGCAAGGTCGAACTTGTGAGGGCGTATGCTGCGATCACCCAGGTTGATCGCCAATCTGGTGTCGACCAAACGGCCGTCATCTAAGGGCTCGCCTTGGTTTCACGTTGAAACCATTCTTACCAGCAGACCGTTCTTCAAATCGCCATCGGTTCGCGTCATTCCGACGATGACCAGTCGGGTACCGTGAGCAACTTCCGGATGTCGGGATGAACCTTACTTGTTTTCTCTTTGCCGGCGTTCGCCGCTTCACGCACGAGACTCACAAGCACGTCTCGAACCGTTGATCTGCTTGCGTTAATCTTGCCCTGAAGAATTATCAATCCACCGTTGGCGTACTCCTCGAAGATCTTAATGCGATCGGGCAGGCTCTCCTCACTCAAGACTTCGGGGTTGCCCGGCTCATTAAGTACAGCAAGACTCTCGATGAACGTCTCCGCCTGGTACATCTTTTCGAAGACACTGAACCGGATCGGGTCAATGCCTCGCTCAAAGGGTTCACTTCGCTCATGGGACCAACCCAGAGCCGCGGCGAAGAGCATAACCTCTGCCTTGCTCTCAAAGACTCCATCATTGCCGGCTAGTAGCTGTTCGATGAGAGGTTCATGAGCACGTGGGCGTCGGACACGCGGGTCACCCGAGACTTCAACTTCGCCCTCGGTTGTCATTGCTCCACCTCCGTTAGCTGAGCCCCATCGAACTCGGCTTCATCAACCTGATATGCGTATTCCCGACCTCCGACAGTGATCTCGCCGGTGATATCCTGGACCTTCTTTCGCGAATGAGTTGTGATCACGTACTCACGACCTACTCGCGGAGCCAGGTGATCTTCCGCAGCACCCTCAATCTGCGCCTTGTGCGTCAGGACAACCACCTGTGATGTCATGTCAGGAAGGAACGTAGCGACGCGACGTCGATAATCCGCATCTAGATTTCCGAATGCGGCATCGAGGACGACTGGAAAATCAGACATGTCACTCATGGCCAACTCGTCGTATTGAGCGACACTCCGGCATTCTTCTGCGAGTGCAGCCACGAACGCCAGCGCCAGCAGCATATTCTCACCGGTAGACTTCGGAGGACGGCGCCGCTCATCTCCGCTGCCTACCCAGAGCTCCAGCACAAAGTCTGACGTCAGTTCAGGAACGTAATCCTTGAACGATGCCTCCTCAAACACCTTCTTAATCCTGGCGTCAAGGCTCCTGCGCGTACGCTCAGAGAGCAGATCGAGTGAACGCCGGAGAGCTTCTTCCGCATCCTGCAACACACGAATTCGCCTGAGGACAAGTTGATTACTCTTATCCTTCATCTCAAGTGTGTCGAGCTCCTCGATCTTCTGACGCAGCTCACTGGTCAGCTGACTGATCTTGGCTTCAACACCACCTAGCTTCCGGTTCCCATCCCCAACTGCGAGAGTCAACTCATCACGCCGCGACTCAAGTTTGGCGGGGTCTTCACCGGGCGCGTCCTTTAGCTTGGCGCTGAGTTCGTCCAACTTGGCGTTCAGCTCACGAAGCTTCTGCCTGTTCGTCGCGATGGAGGAGTCGAGAGCCGCTAGCTCTGTAATGGTCGTCTTGTAGCGGTCTTCTATTCCGGGCTGGGCACCCTCAAGGTGGGCCCAGGCGCTTTCAACTTCGGCTAGTCCAGCCCTCTGCATCCATGACTCGATACGGCCACGCTCAGGGCTGCCGTTCCCAAGGTGCGTCCCGCAAATGCACTCTGCAGCGTCGAGTAGGTCCTTAACGAAGGTCCTCTTCAACGGAGCGGGGAGATCCCCACGCTCGTGCAGACTGGCGCAGGCTGCAGTAACCTGCGCAGGCATCTCGGGCAGCAGCGTGAGATAGCCCTTTTGGCGAACCAGCGCATTTTGCGCCTTGACGTCGGAGTCCAGCTGGGCCTCGGCCTCATCTCTGTCCCTCACCGCGCGATCTCGGTCTTTTTGGATCGCAGCAGTGCCGTCCAGAGTGCGCAGCCTTGACTCGATGCTGGCGATTTCGTCATTGAGGTGGCCGATGTTCGTTTTGAGTTCGCCTCGTTCCTCCTGCAGGTCCTTCTTCCTGGATTCCAGGGAGTCGATTTTGGCGTTCACCTGCTCAATGTCGCTACCAGCCCCGCCCTCCGACTTGAGCTTGTGACGCATCCTTTTAATCGCTGCCGGCAAGTGACGCGTTGCTCGTACGAGAGGCTCGATGCCGAGCACCGTCTTGATCGCAGACTGAATCTCAGCGTATGCCTCTTGCTTCGCAAGGCGCTCGATGCGCTCACCGTTGATGAAGAAGAAGTCCCTAAGTTGGCTGGGCAGCGCCTTGTCAATGGTGCTGGATGCATTGGGCACCTTCTTCCAAGCGCCGGAACCATCCTCCATGAAGAGATCGAACTGATCTTTTCCTGTGCCTTGCTCTTGCCCTTGTTTACTAACCTGCCGCCTTCGGGTAGCTCGATAGATCCGTCCACGATGCTCAAAGCGTAAAGCTACGCACGCTTCAACTTCTGCACCTTCTGTAGCGGTGCTCCAAGCCTCGGAGTTGATAAGGACTTCGGCGTCCTCGAAGTCGGGGCTGGTCTTTCCATACAGCCCCCAGAGGCAGGCATTAAGCAGGGTGGTCTTCCCTCCGCCATTTGTCCCATAGAACGTAGTTACGTTCCTGTCGGCTGACGTCGAGAATTCCGCTGATTGCGTACCACCGTAGGTCCTGAAGTTGACGAGCTCGATGTCTAGCAGCTTCACTTCACGATTCCTTCCACTGCTGATACGATCTCGTTGGCGATACCTTCTGGCTTCTCTAGATTCAGATGTTCGTGCTCGATCTCGAGAACACGACTGAGGAGGAGCCGCGCTTCCTCGCTCAGCTCTTCAAAGATCTTCGTAATCTCCTCAGATTCGTCCATGGCTTGCGATCTCCCTTCAGACTAGACATCCATTAGTTCGTACTGCTCGCGGAGATCGCGTAGCTCAGCAAGTGCGAACCCTTGGTTTTCTGCGTGGCGAGCGAATTCTATGCATCGTTCTAGCTCTCGACGAAACAATCGTCTCTCGACCTTCCGCAACTCGGGTGTGCCCGGGGGCACGGCGACGAAGTCGACGATATCGGCCCGAGTCTTTCCGTCCGTGCGTCTAAGCACGCGCCCTCTTCTTTGGATGAATTGTCGTGGATTGGTGCTGCTGGCCAACATGTAGGCAATTCGCGCATCCGGGAGGTCGACGCCTTCATCCAAGCAGCGCATGGAGGTGAGAACGCGGATTTCCTGTCCGTTAGCAAAACTCCGTAGAACTTCACGGCGGGTAGCAGCGTTTTCTGTTGCGGTGTACGGATGCGTTGGGATTGCGAGCACAGATCCAGCCAGTGCGGTAACTTCATCGATCTGACGAACCTCGCTAACTCCCTGCCGCGTCGGGCGTGCGCCCTCTGCGCAGTAGATGAGCTGGTGCGTCGAGTTCCTGCGCTTGCTCAGCTGCGTTGCCAGGGCCGCGATCTTCCCTTCCGCGTGGCCAAGTACTTTGGCGCGCTTGCCCAGTAGCTGACTCATCCTCTCCTCGACATCGCCCCCTGCTTCACCCCTCGCGTACAGACGGCTAATCTCGCTCGTGAGTTCCGCATAGAAGTCTGCTTCGTCTTCTGTGAGAGGAACCAGGATCGGAAAGTAGCGATATGGAGTAAGGGAACCCATTTCGATGGCCTCCTTGATCCCCAAATCGATGCAGACTTCACCGAAGAAGTCGACGAGAGCATCGGTTCCGTCTGGATCGAGATGCCGTACGGGTGTTGCAGAGAGCCCAAGTCGAAATGTTGCATTTCCTGGGAGGCATCTCAATAGCCGCGACGCGCCGAGGTTGTGCATCTCGTCGCCGATTGCGAATAGCGGCCATTCGATACTGCTCAGGATGTTCTGGAATCGTTCGCTCGCTAGGGTAGCGTTGGTTACGACGATTGCGAGATGGCGCGCCTGGTCATCCCCACCCAGTGCAGCCAGGCCGTCAAGCAGCTCTGGCTCCCAGACCTGCCATGAATCTCTACATTGGATAGGGGTTACGCCGAATCGCCTAAGCTCATCTGTCCATTGGTCTGCCACTCCGAGCAACGGAACGATGACTACCGTGACCAATGGGCTACCCGCAGCCCGTAGCTGTCGACCGAGCTGGTCGCCAGCCGCGAGAGCCGTGATTGTCTTTCCGGTGCCTGTCGCCATCTGGTAGATACCACGGCCCTCGGCGGCGAGCCATTGCTCAACTGCCTTCTTCTGGTAGCCGTGGAGATTGATTTCTCTCGGAAGAGATAGCCATCCTGAGCTGGAGGTCTCCAGCTTGTTGGTACCAGTTCCTTTAGATGCCCCCTGGCCTATTTCGATGAGTTTCCGGCGGGCCGCCTCCGGAAATTCGAGTATCTGCAGCCCGTGTGTCTTCTCTTCCCAAAGCTGATCGAAATCTTGTTGAATCGATCGAACCCGTCTGACGTCCCCGTCTTCCCAGGAGCAGAACACTTGAATAGACTCAAAATTGTCCAGCATAGCCGAGGCGGTTTCGTTGAGAGATCCCGTAAACGCGAGCTGGTTTCCGAGCGCGTCTGTGATAGTTCCAATCTTCTCGTGGTAGATACCGATGCCACCTTTGGATTTGACGATGGCGATCTTGATGTCCAACTGGCCCTTAGCGATCAGTCGTCCGAGAGCACCGAGCCGCACTAAATCGCTGTCAGGAAGGCCCTCAAGGTCCTCCAGTTCTCGCGTGACGGCTCCCTGCACTACCTTGCGGTACTCATAGCCCTTTTCAATCGCCCGTACGTCTGTTGCATTGAGGTGAGGGCTGGCAATGAGTCGTATCTGGCCTTGCGACGCTTCAAGTTCAGTGATCCCCTGGGACGCTATGGCGAGGGATCCGCTGGTGAAATACCCAACCGCCCGATCGTAGCGAACCGCTTGCTGAAGGCATGGGTTGTAGAAGTCATCCGCGACATCATGTGTATTGCTGCGATAGCGGTCGGCGATGGAAACTAAGCGAAGATTTTTCACGAGGGAGACCCTCTTCCTCTGATCGCAGCCATGAAACCTTGGGCCGTCAGCGGCTCGCGACAGGATGGCACGTATCGAACGGAAAGTCGTTTCTCGTCTTCGTCGTTGAGCGGCAGACACTCTTGGGCTGTAGGCTCCGTGAGTCCCACTAGAAGCGCAGTTAGAATGTCCCGAACCGTGATAGGCCCACACCGATGAAGGTTGCTGAGATCGGGAATTGAGCTTTGGAGCAGTGCCCTCGTGCCCCACAACCCGTTCACAGTAAGAACGGATTGAGCCCTGGGGGTTTCACAATAGGTACGCACGTCGAGGGCCGGTGCCGACCCGACACCGAGTAACCTCTTGATCGGTTCATCCCTCTCTATGGGGGTGAGCTGTTCTGCTATGGAGCGCGCCAGAGATCTGCGCCCCGAGGTGGAGGTTGTCTTCACGAGTGCGGACACAGGTGACCCTGCTTCCAGGCTCAATCCTTCCAACTGGCCGCCCCCAGTCCTGACTCCGCATTGGCCACGCAGTCCTGCGTGACCAGGGTAGCAACGGGGGGCCCGTCTTGATGAGCCGTCTGGTGGCTGCGGGTCAGGGCACGTTCGCTCCCTGCTACTTGCCGTAGAGGTCAGTTGGGCGGCCAAGTCTCGCGGGCAACATGGACGTCAGTTCGGTTCTTGCTGTTCGACGCAGCCCGCTCCTCCGAGCCCCGGATCCGCTTCTTGCGACTCGAACTCGCCCCTGTAGGTGGCCAACGTTCACCTCCGCGCCTGGCCTGCTCTGAGCGAGATCAGATATCTGACGGTCCAACGCGAGAACCGGGGTGTAGTGGATCCGGTGACGCCGCCGTAGTAAGCCGCGCGGTAGGGGCGTTCGCTGCCATGGTGGCGCGCGCCTTGTACGAGGTGACCACTCTGCGCGGACGTGGGACGCCGACGGGACGGAGATTTTCGATCAACCGCAGCTCGTCGGCCATCGGGTCGAGCGTGGGGACTGACCACGGCTTCGCAGCTGTGGGGATGTTGGCATCCGGCACCCCGAAGTGCGCCTC
The DNA here is from genome assembly GCF_007827615.1 of Streptomyces sp. CNZ287. Classification (NCBI taxonomy): domain Bacteria; kingdom Bacillati; phylum Actinomycetota; class Actinomycetes; order Kitasatosporales; family Streptomycetaceae; genus Streptomyces; species Streptomyces sp. CNZ287. Next base: position 15,356 of record NZ_VISV01000011.1, read on the forward strand.
CAGCTTCAGCCTGGTTACGTCCTCACCCGATCCTTGCAGTTGCGGTTCGCGATCACGCGAGTGGAGGAGGCTACTGCTCGTTCGCGAGCAGACGGTGGACTTCCCGAGCGCATCCCCAGGACAGGGTGGCGCCGGCGCCGCCGTGGCCGTAGTTGTGGATCACCGGAGTCCCGTCGGTTCGGCGATCGACCGTCACTCGTACTCTGGGCCTGGTCGGCCGGAGACCGACGCGGTGGTCGACAACCGTGGACTGGGCCAGCCGGGGCTCCACGGCAGTGCAGCGGGCGAGGATGTCGGCTGCGGCCTTCTCATCCGGCTCCAAGCTGCCGTCGCCATCGAGGGCGGTGCCGCCGAGGACCACGGTGTCGCCGTGGGGGTAGATGCAGAGCAAGTCCGGTGATGGGCCGGTGTCTTCGGAGAAGAAGTCGGGCAGGCCCGGCGTGTTGGCCCCGGAGGGGTCGCATGGTCGCGTCGGAGGCTAGGTGCGCCGCGCCCATGCCCGTGCAGTTGATGATCGTTGACGCCTGGGGGGCGTCATCGAGTGTGGGTACCGTCTGTTGCTCGATCGCGCTGCCGGCCGTTCGCAGGCGGTGCTCCAGGTACCGCAGGTACGTAGGCGTGTCGATCAGCGGGACTGTGAAGCGGTAGCCGGAGGCGAAGCCGGACGGGAGTTCGGCGCGCGGGACCGGCTGGAAGCATGGTAGCGCGGTTGCCCAGTCTGGTGCCTCGTCAGCGCTGCGGGACGCCTCGATGCCGGACGCTGCCCGGACTCCAGTTGCCGAGTCGGCTGCAAGACCGCGAAAAGTCTCCAGCGAGTACTGGCTCCACTGGTCTACCAGTTCCTTGGGCTCTACGAGGTACGGGCCCCACATCGCCCCAGCGGCCATTGAGGTCACGCCGGGGATCTCTTCCGCAATAATTCGCACGGCCAGACCTGCCTCGGCCAGGACGACGGCCGTGGTGAGGCCAACGACCCCAGCGTCAAGTACAACATTGTCGCCTTGGAGTGTCATTTTTGTGCTCTAACTGATCGCGAAGACGGTCGAGTTGTATTGGAAATGGGGGCCTGTTTTCAAGACGAGGAACTAAGGTTGCGAGGGCCGGCGGAATGTAGAGGCAGAGGAGGGCAGTTCACGCCCTGTGCAGGGGGGCGCGCATCATGGCGGTGAAGACCGGGGAGTCGGGGAAGGGTTGTTGTTCGCCGATCTTCTCGTAGCCCCACCGTTCGTACACGGCTTGGACCTTCCCGCCACCGGCTTTCGGGTTGACCAGCAGAGTGACGCGCTGTTCGGCGCGAGGGGCGAGGAGGTGTTCGTGGAGGGCCTTGGCGGTGCCGGTGCCCCGCCAGGACTTGCGGACGACGATCTCGTTCAGGGCCAGGGTGCGGTGGCCGTCCTCGGTGGTGTAGCCGTCCGGCAGCGGGGTGGTCATGGCCGTCCACCACCTTGTGCCCGGCGCGAGTGGGACGCAGTACGCGAAGCCGACTGGGGTGTCGCCTTCATAGCCGATGACCGCCTCCCAGCCGGGAGCTGATGCATGGCCCGTGAGGCGTTCGTTGAAGCGTTCGCGGGAGTAGAACGGTCCGGTCAGACCGAGGTCGCCGGCCCGGACTTCGATGTGGATGTCGCAGATCGTCTGGCGTACGTCCTCGATGCGGCTCTGGTCGTAGCGCTGGAATTCGACGGTCACGGGCTTGTGCTCTTTTCCGTTCGGGCGGCTTTCGCTTCGAGCCACTGGCGGGTTTCGGCGGCGTGGGGTGCCACCTTGGTCAGCCGTTTGCCGAAGGCATCCAGCAGACCGGAAACGCGGCCGTGCCGGGTCTCTGCGGGCACCTTTAGGGCCGTGGCGACAGCGGGTTCCAGGTCGTCCTGTCCGAGCTGGGCGTGCGCGAGGTGGGCGAGTGCGAGGGCTCGGTTTCGCTGGAAGCCCGACCGCAGCAGGGTGAGGTGGCGGTGGGCGTGTGCTTCGGCTTCCGCCCAGCGACCCAGGGTCAGATGGGTGGTCAGCGCCAGCAGTTCCAGCTCGGCCTGGTCGTAGAACGCCATCCAGGGTGGTCGGTGGGCGTCGGGGTCAGCGCGGTCCAAGGCGTGCTGTGCGTGGTCCAGTGAGCGGCGGGCGGCGGGAGTGTTGCCGTCGTCGGCACGGTGGACGGCGGTGCGGGCGTGGGCGAGGGAGGCGTACAGCGGATCGCGGCGGGTAATGGGGGTGCTGCGAGCGGCGTCGTCCGCGGCGAGAGCGTCTGTGCTGCGACCGAGCTGGCGGTACAGCGCTCCTGCGTGGCCCCAGACGCGGAACTGCACCGCAGGATCGGCGGACAGCCCGGCGAGGGTCACGGCCTTGTTCAGGTGCTGTGTGGCCTCGTCCAGGCGTCGGCCGTCGATAGCGGCCCACATGGCGGATGAGGTGAAGGCGGCAGCGAGGGAGTACAGCTCACCGCGTACGCGCTGGCTGGCGATGCTGTTCTGCTGAAGGTCCAGGGTCTGGGCGGCCAGGCGGGCGGCCCGAGCTTCCACGGCCTGGGTGCCTCCGTGACGGTTGTCCGAGGCCACAAGATCGGCGAGTTTGGCGGTGAGACGGTCCACGTCCGAGCTTCCGATGCGCGGTATAGGGCTGCTCGTGGTTGCCAAGGGCACGGCCGCTGTGCCGGCGCTGGCGGTGATGAAGGTGCGTCGCCGCACGGGACCCTCCGGTGGTGCAGGGCGGGTGTCTTTCCCTCGCCGGACGAATCCCAGGTCCTCGGGTGACTTGCCCGTCACTATCTCCAAAGCGACGCGCTGTTTGGCTTGGGGCCAGGAGACCTCGCCGCGCAGCCAACGGCGCACGCTGCGGTCAGTCAGCATTCCCCGACGACCGGCTAGCTGGCCGATGGCGTCGTTGACGTCCTCGGCGAACTCGGTCTCGGTCATGCCGGTTTCGGCGAGATAAGTGGCTAAGGCCGTGTTCAGGGCCATAGCTCCACGCTAGGACTTCGCGGCCTGCGGCAATAGTAAAGAGAACGTCAAGTCGTCCGGTGTTGCGGGCTCTACCGCGAGGCACTTCGACCTGTTCACAACCATCTCTGCCCAGTTGTCTAGGTGGTGCCAGTCCCCCACGCACCGAAGCGGGAGCAGAGATACCGCCTGCCCGCGGTGTCATCGGCTCACCCGTGCGTGCTGGGCGCTGGCACACCTCGTACCAACCGCAGAGGCGGAGATGCCAATGAGCGCCAGAGACCTGGGGATGGGCCATCGATCGCATCCATGGCTGGGCCGCCGCGTAGTCGACACCGAACACGGCGACCGCGTGGGCGTTCTACGGGCCGTCGCGCCCGATGTGAACGACATTCGCACGGAGCCCGTCGTGGCGGTGCCGAGCACGCCGCCGGTCGCATGGCTGGCTCCAGAGCACGGCGGCGGCCGCGAGTGGACCACGAGCCTCACCGCGATCCAGGAGGCAGCCCAGTGACACCGCCACGGCATGCACGTCCTGCTGAGCCCATCCGATTAGGCGTATGGCGCCAGGTCGCGCCGCTCGGCGTCCTCGGAGCCGACGCCCCGGCAGCCGTCCTCGTCGTCGGTGCGGAGGCCCGCGGTGGGCCTGTGCCGTCGGTGTACGCACCGGATAGCGCGTCGGCCGAGGACGGCGCCCGTGAGGGCCCCTTCCTCGGCCGAAGTAGAGCTCCCGCCGCCGTCTCGGTGGGCCTGCCTCGACGTTCACGAGGCCGTCCATCTGCCCGGCGGACGGGGAGAACGACCGTGCACCACTCAGTGAGGAGGCAGTTTCATGACAGCAACGCTCAAGGCCGAACGGGTGCCTTTCGGCGCCCGTGGGCTCCAGCCGGCCTACACCGTGCACATCAATCCGGACGAGTTCACCTACGACTCCGAGCGGCAGGTCAACGTGATGCCGGACGGCGAGCTGTGGGCCGAGACGGCCGTGGCTGCGTCCAGCACCGCCACAAACAACGACACCCAGCCCGGTGTTCCGCCGGACGAGGACTCCGACCCCTACGCCTTCCCGGGCGACGAGGAGAGGTAGCAGCCGTGCCCGCCTCGCCTGGCAGTGTCCTGGTCGTAGCCGAGGAGTTGGATGCGACCGCGGATCTGGTCGTGGCCGCCCTCGCCGAACGGGAAGTGCCTGTGATCCGGTTCGACCTGGCGGACTTCCCTCAGCACATCACCCTCGCTGCCATGCACGCCGGAAACGCCTCTGGCTGGCAAGGGACGCTCCGGGCGACCGCGGGCCGCAGCACCCGGCTGGAGGAGGTCCGGGCCGTCTACTACCGGCGGCCCGGCCTTCCCCGGCTCTCTCCAGTGGTCGCCGAGGAGTACCGAGACTGGGCTCGCGCCCAGGCGCTCGTCGGCATGGTGCAGGTGCTGTCCAGCCTGCCGGTGGCGTGGATGCACCATCCCGACCTGTATCGGGCCGCCGCGCACAAGCCCGGCCAGTTGGCCGCCGCCGCAGCCGCCGGCCTGAGCGTTCCACGCACGTTGATCACCAACAGTCTGTCGGAAGCCCGCGCCTGGGCCGAGACCATCGGCGGCCCGCTGGCGTGCAAGCCGGTCACCGCCGGAACCATCACCCTGCCGCACCAGCGGCCGACACTGTTACCCACCCGCCGCATCGGTGCGGACGACCTCGACGACACCTTGGAACTGACCTGCCACCTGCTTCAGGAGTGGGTCGAGACCGCCTACGAGGTCCGGCTGACCGTCGTCGGCGACACGATGTTCCCCGTGGCGATCCACGCGCACAGCGACGCGGCCCGCACCGACTGGCGGGCTGACTACGACGCCCTGACCTACGAGCCGACCTTCCTTCCCGTGCCTGTGGCCGCGGCCGTACGACGGCTGATGGCTCACTACCAGCTCAACTACGGCGCCATCGACTTCGGCGTCACCCCAGACGGCCGATGGCGCTTCTACGAGATCAACCCTGCCGGGCAGTGGCAGTTCATCGCCGCTGCCACCGGCTTACCCATCGCCCAGGCCCACGCAGAACTTCTCGCCGGACCGACCACCGCTAGGAGCCACGCATGACCGTCGCCGATCCCGCTACCGCCAGCCGACTGCGGCAGGCTATGGCAGAGACGATCACCGAAAGCGGCGATCCCTGGCGCCTGGCGTTCGCCGAGGTGCCCCGGCATCTCTTCGTCCCCACCTTCTGGAAGCAGAACCGCCAACGGACGTGGCAGCCAGTCGGCGCCAGCGCCCCGGGCTACCTGGAGGAGATCTACTCGGACCAGGCTCTGACGACACAGCTCGACGGCGGGGAACCGACCTCCTCGACCAGCCAGCCCAGCGTCATGCTGACCATGCTGAACGCCCTCGACATCCACGACGGACAGCGCGTGCTGGAGATCGGCACCGGCACGGGCTACAACGCCGCCCTGCTCTGCCATCGGATTGGTGACCGCCAGATCGCCACCATCGACGTAGACCCCGAACTGACCGGCCTGGCCGAAGCCCGACTCGCCCAGAGCCGATACCGTCCCGCCGTCTACACCGGCGACGGCGCCGTAGGCGTGCCACAAAGAGCGCCGTTCGACCGGATCATCGCCACCTGCCAGCTCAGCAGTGTGCCGCACGCCTGGCTGGGACAAGCGGCTGAGGGCGCGGTCATCGTCGTGCCGATCGGCTGGGGCCTCGCTCGCCTGGCTGTGCACGGGCAACGCGCAGAAGGACGCTTCCAGGCGGGAGGCGTCCAGTTCATGCCCCGCCGCCAGGCCCCCGCCGCCGAAGCCACCACCGCTCCCCGATTCGGGGAGCTGAGCACAGCCACTCCGAGCCATACCGAGATTCCCGTCGCTAACGTCCTCGACCATCTGGGTTTCCCCCTGTCCCTGGCGCTGGGCGGCTACTCCTCTTGCACCTGGACAAGCGACGCCACAGGCGAACTCGAAGCCATCGGCATCTGGACTCCCGACGGCTCCGTGGTTCGCGCCGAGACAAACGGGACCGTACGCCAAGCTGGCCCCCGTCAACTCTGGCGCACCGCCGAAGAAATCCACGACCTCTTCGGCGCCGCACCCCCGGACCGCGACGACTTCGGCCTCACGGCAACACGCGACAGCCAATGCGTGTGGTTCAAGACCCCAGACGGCCCGCACTGGCACCTCCCGCGCGAAAACCGCCTGCCAACGTGATCAATGCCGAAGGGCGGACTACGAGCCTGACGGCAGCGAGTACGGGGTGGCCCAGTCCGAACCTCCGACTACTTCGGTCGGCAAGGTCAGTCCATCTGATGGCGCGGCACCTCCACCCGCTGCCCGTGACCGCCATATAAGCCCCCGACCGACCCGGCGCCCTGACTTCGCGCGTGCGGGCCGGTCGGGCGGGGCGGGTCGCCGTTCAGTCGGCTCCGGCGGCCTGCCCCATCGCCAGGTCCTCTGGGTGCCCTTCCGCCTCGGATCTGCCGGCACATGCCGGGTTCGTGATCGACCCGTGGCGGCGCCCCGCTCACCGGGTCCGACGAGATCACGCGACCCGGGACGCACCTGCCATCGCGAGCCCTGGCGAAGGGCAGGCCCCGGGGCGGGGCACGGCCGCCGAGGAGAGAACGAGGAATTCCTGTGCAGCCGCACGGGCACATCGGCGCACCCCTGCGCCCGCAGAACCCCGTACTCGCAAGAACCCCTGTACTTGCAAGGAGCACTTCTTCGATGTCCACCGACATCCACATCGACAACAAGGCCGGGTTACACCACGGCGAGCTGGCCGGCCGGGTGCAGACGATCGTCGACCGGTGCGTGCCCGAGGTGGCCGGGGCCGTGGGGATGGAGTTGCCCTCCGCCCTGACGATCCGGTTGCTCACCCCGCCCGCCTGGCGCAAGCGCGTCGTGGGCAACACGCGAGAGCGGATTGCCGCGGAGGTTCGCGATCTCGCGCCGGACGCTGGCGCGGTGAAGAAGGCAAACCTTCAGGCGGCGCTCCAGCCTTTCGCACTGCGCCTGGTGTGGATGCAGCTCGGGCCCCGGGCGGTGCGGCTGCCGGAGGGCGCTGCCGAGATCTGGCTCGCGCCGGAATCCCTTCGCCACACCGGTCTCTACCACGACGAAGACGAGCTGACGCTGTGCTTCGCCTTCGGATTGATCGGTCACGCGCAGCAGCTTCGCTCACCGCTCCTGGCGACCGTCGATTCCCCTTTCCAGCACGAGCGGGGCTGGGCCGGCCGCGCGGCCGTACCGTTCGCCGGGGGGCACGCCACCTGGGGCGGCACGCGGATCGCCACCAAGATCCTCGGCCACACCCCCCACGCGGACGGCAAGGCCCGCCAGGGCCAATCGTTGCAGTCCCGCTTCTGGGGAAAGGTGTTCGGCCAGGAGCGGAAGGCCCGCTTCGAGGACCCGCTGCGGTTCTTCGACCAGGTCATCGAAGGCACCGACGCAGAGCCGGGACTGGGGATCGAGCGCTTCAACGGAGTCTGGTCGGACATCGAGTGCTTCCCCACCACCGAGGAGATGTCGAACCCGCGCCAGTGGCTCAAGCGCGTCCGCCCGCTGCTGGCCGACACCCGCCCGGGAGACGAGCGGTGAGCCGCCACAAGCGCGTCCCAGACCAGGAGCAGGGCGAATCCCATGATCTGCCGGGACTGGGCCTGTGGCCGCTCCTGTGGCTCACCGCGATCGTCATCGCCATCCCCGTCTTCGTCTTCGGAGACCCGGCCCGCGGCGCCGAGCCCGCCGCCACCTGCACCAGCGCCGCGCCCGCCGTCGAGAACACGGCCGATAGCTGGTAGCGCACCGCCCGCGCCTACCCGTGGTGGGCACCCAGACTCCGCCGTTCGTTCCTGGGGCGGTCGCGACGGCGGAACGCCGGGCCGCCGGCTCGTACCAGCCGGCGGCCCGGCCCTGAGCACCACGTCACGGCCGCGGCCCGCCCCAACACCGCGGGCCGCGGCCATCAACTGCACCACGAATAGGGGAAATATCGTGTCGTTATATGCCGATCCGGGTGAGATCTTTACCGGCACCGCCAGCTTCTACTCCGCCCGGCCGGGCTACCCGGACGAGCTGCTGGACCGCATCGCCCGCCTCGCCGGCGGGCCCGGCGCCCGGGTGCTCGACCTCGGCACCGGTACCGGCGTCGTCGCACGTGCGCTGGCCGCCCGCGGCCTGGACGTGCTCGCGGTCGACCCCTGCCGCGAGATGCTGGAGGAAGCCCGCCGCCTGGCGGCGGCCAGCGGCCACGACTCCATCGAGTGGCGGGAAGGGACCGCCGAAGAGCTGCCGAGCAGCCTGGGGCCGGTCGCCCTGGCCGTGATCGGGGACGCCTTCCACTGGATGGACCGCGACCGGGTGCTGCGCGTCCTGCTCCAGCTCATCACGCCGGACGGGTGCATCGCGCTGCTGTCGCACCGCTGGCCCGGCTACCCCAAGCCGTCGTGGACCCCCCTCCTTGAGCAGGTCCGCAGCCGGCACCTGGGCCCGAACCGGCACGCAGGACCGACCGGCGAATTCACCCGGCCGCAAGCCGATCACGAACGCGTCTTCCGCGACTCGGCGTTCGGGCACCTGACCCGGATCACCACCGACTACACGATCGACGTCGACCTCGACCGCCTCATCACCTGGCAGGTCTCCCAGGCCCACTCCTCACTGCCGCTGCTGGGGGAAGGACTGGCGGCCTACGAGGCCGACCTTCGCACCCTGCTGCGCGCCTGGCAGCCGACCGGACGGTTCCGCGAAGTCAGCCAGGCCCACCTGCTCATCGCGCGCCGCGGCGACGCCCGGTGATCTGCCACCAGCAGTAGGACCCGACCGCCCCCGGGCCGAAGCAAGCCCATGACCCACGAGAGTGAAGGCGCACGCACGTGCCCAAGAAGCGCAAAACGATCTCACCGCAGAAGGTCCTGCAATCGATACGCCACAAGGGCCTGCGCAAGGTCGCCAAAACCGCCAGAGAACAGGGCTTCGAACTGGGGGCGACCCGGGGCGATCACATCTACCTGCAGTGCCCCACGTGCCTGGTGAGGCTCACCTTCTCCATGACCGTCTCCGAGTCCCACGAACGCGTGGTGCCGAAGTTCGTATGTCGCCTGCGCAAACACGGACTGGTCTACGACGGCCGGGGCGGCCAGCACACCGCCGAACCCGCGTTCACCAGCACCCAGAACCCGTAACCGACCACCAGCCGCTGTTCCACCGGCACCGTCCTGCCCCTGCGCGGCCATGCCGCCCGGACCACGCCCTGCCCGCCCACGGCGGGCAGCGGTCTGGGGCCCGATGTGCTCGGCCGTTCGAACCGTGCAGGGGGCATCCGCCAACCGCCAATCCACGACCGAGCTTTCAACCGGAGCATCCATCCCTCATGCCACCCCCCAGCTATATGCACGTAGAGAACGAAGCCGGCCGCCGCCACCATGCCCTCGCCCACCGCATCGAGCACATAGCCACTGCGTGCGCCCCACACGTCGAGGACATCACCGGCCTGCTGCTCCCCCCGCGGGTAGTCATCCGCTTGGTCGCTCCCGCCGAACTCCGCGCCGCCCGCCAGGCGCACTACGAGCGGCTGCTCACCGCCGAAGTACGGGAACTCCTCCCGCGCGCACCCCACGTCCACGCGGCACGCAAGCAGACGCAGCAGCAAAAGGATGGCCCCGCACGCCGACCGGGAGTAACTGCGCAGACGATCCTCACCGCCGACGGCGGCGCCGAAATCCTGATGACTCCGAAGGCCATACGCCGCGCTAGACGCGACGAGGACGACAGTTGGCTGCACCTGACCCTTGCTCAGGCGCTGTGCCGGCCAGCCCAACACCGCGCTTCCCAAGGGACGGCACTCGTTCTGATCGACACACCGTTTCCGCATGCGCGAGGCGTTGACGGCCTCGCCCTAGAGGACCTGACCGCGGGGCACGCCATGTGGGCCGGACGGCGGGTGCAGACCACCTTCCTGCGCACCCCGCTGACCGAGCCAGCCACCCCGAAGACCTCCTGGGCGTATCGCAGGCACGAGACGCGGACCTGGCCGGCAGCAGAAGCGGTCGCCCACCGAGCAGAGGACTTCGTCACCTACGTGATGGGCCAGTTGGGGACCGCTCTCTTCAACAGGCTGTGGCAGCACCTCGACCTTGCCCCGACCCACGACGAACTGGGCACTCCGATCCAGTGGGTCACGCGCATCTACCCCCTGCTCGCAGCCGGCGACCCCGTGCGTGAACCCTTTTCGGCACGACCGACCCCGCGGTTCAACTGACGCGCTGGCCCAGCGGCACCCGGGCTCACCCATGCAGAACAGCCCGAGGGGCCGCCCCTCACCGTCAGGACAGGGCCGGGCGCGGCTTCGGTACGTCCGGGCAGATAGGTGGAGGCAGCGAAGCTGTCATCGCTGCCGCCGGGGGTTGTCCGGACGGTGATGCGGCGCCATCGAGCGCGGGCTACCGGGGGCCTGCACGGGCTGCTGGCTGGTGCGGCTGCGGGTGGCGGTGCGGGTCTGTGCGCCTTCGGCGGGTCGGGGCTGTCGATCGGCGGTGTTGTGTATACGCCAGACGAGGACCTCGACGACGGAATCGGCGGTGTCGAGCTCGCGGCCGTCGACGGCCTTGGTCAGAACCTCCGCCGGACGGTGACCGTCCGCCTCGGCCTCGTGGAGGGTGGTGGCCAGGGCTGGCCAGGCGGGGTCGGTGAGGATCTGCTCGGCGCGCTCTGGGAGGGCCCCGCGGACGAGGACGGCGTAGCGGTCGACGGACTCGGGTGTCGGGGCCCGCTGGGCGAGGGTGTTCAGGGCCGGGGCGGCAGTGTGGCGGTAAGCGGCACGGAGATGGGACAGGCTGGCGCGGGCTGCGGCGGCTTGCTGGGTGTGGCGTTGGGCGCGGTGCCAGCGGGCGGCGGCGATGGTCAGGAGGGTGAGGGTGAGCAGGAGGTCGAGGGCGGTGGCGTCGGGGATGGGTTGGCCTGCGGTGCGCAGGAGGTGTTTGGCGGAGGTGCGGAGTTCGGCGGCTTGGGCGTAGTCGAAGCGGATGGCCGAGCGGGTGGCGCGTTCGAAGGTCTGGGCGGCGGTGAACAGTTCGCGGCGGGCGGGGCCGGTGGTGAGGGCGGACAGGATGTCCAGCAGCTCGCCGGCGGCGGCCAGCTCGGCTTGGGCAGCAGAGGGGTTGCCGTTCTCGTGCAGGGTGCGGAGGGCGTTGCGGAGCACTGAGGTTGCCTGGCGCCAGCGCTCGGCGGGCTGGACCTGGCGGGTGGTGGGGGTGTCAGAGGACGGTCCCGTGAGACGGGCGCGGATCTTCGGCAAGGACAGGTCGGGGGCGAGCTTGCCGCCCGGGAACCAGATCGGCTCTCCGGCGGCGTTGGTGTCTCCAGCGAGGGCGACTTTGTAGCCGGTGGTGTCTCCGGAGGGGGCGATGCGTTTGTCGACGAGGACATCGGCGCCGACCAGGAGGGCGAAGAAGTGGTCTTCGTTCTGGGCGTGGGCGGCGGCGGTGCGGACGGTGGCGCGTAGCTTCTCCCGTGGTGTGACGGGGCTGCCGGTGCGGCGGGTGGCTTTCTCGGTTTCGGCGCGGGTGGGGCGTTTGGCGGCGGTGCGGTCGCCGCGGTCGTAGACACGCAGCCCCCACTCGGTCTCTATCTTCGTCAGTTCGGTGTCGGCGCGGTGGTAGTCGTTCCAGTGGCGGGGGCGGCGCAGGTCGCCGCGCATCTTGGTGGCGACGATGTGGATGTGATCGTCGGCGTGGCGGGCGGCGATCCAGCGGCAGCCGTCCGGGTCTCCGGTAGGGGCGATGCCGGTGGCGTGCACGATGCGGCGGGCGACCTGGGCCCACTGCTCGTCGGTAAGGATCGGGTCTTCCGGTGCGGCCCGGATCGCGCAGTGCCACACGTGGCCCTTCGGTGCGCGGTCGCCGGCCTGTTTCACCCGCAGATCAAGGGCCTGCACCAACTGGCCGAGGGCTTGCTGGGGGTTGTCGGTGCGGCCGGGGTCGGGGACCAGCTCGTCCCAGGCGACGACGAGGTGCGGGTCGGTGTGGTCGTGGCTGCGGCCGGTCTTGTACAGGTAGGCGATCGTGTTGCGGGTGCTGTGACCCGGCTTCATGATCTTCGCGATCACCGGCGGGCCCGGCCGGTGGCGGCCCGGTGGGCCGAGGCGTCCACGGACTCCAGAACTTCCTGGATGAGCGTGATGGCCTGCACTGCGGCGGCCAGCACAGCCGCGTCCGTGGGGTGGGTGGGGCCGCGGGAGTTCAGGCGCTTGGCGATCTGGTTGACGTTCTTGCCGACCCGGGATAGGGCGGTGCGCAGGGCCGCGAGTTCGTCGATCAGGTCGTCGGTGGCGGTGCGCTGCCCCACGAGCGGGATGGTGTCGTCGACCACGGCCATGGTGGCGTCCGCCATCAGGTGCGCGACCGCGATGTTCAGCTCCCTGGCCCGCGTCTTGATCTGGGCTTCCTCGGCACGGCTGAAGCGGACCGTCAACCGCCGGGTGCGCTGACGGGTATCGCGACGCCGGCGGCGAGCAGCGCGGTGCACGGCGGCGGCAATCGCAGCGCGGATCGGCAGCGGCTCGGCGGACTCGCTGCCCGTCCTGTTCTGGCCCGGCTCCCCCTGGAGCCGGGCCACTGTCTCCGCCACCCCCGGGGTGAAGACACCCCCGCTGGAGCCGATCTTGGACGGTCCAGGGGGATACCTTGCTGGCCGGTGGTCGCCCAGGTGGGAGGCTTGCAGAGCGCTCTGGGGCGATGGCGTATCGGCTGCCGGTTCGAGTCCGAAGGTCTCGCGACCGGGCTTGGGATCGGGCATGGTTCTGCGCTCCTCAGAGATGCCGGAAGGATTGGGTCGGGCGGAAGGGGCGGCGTCGGTGGCGAGGTGTGCTGTCAGCTCCGACGCCCCAGGCGTGGTACGAGGCCAGCGGTAGCTGCATCGTGATCTCTCACGGGCTGGTCGCAACGGCTCCGGTCGTCCCTGGTCGGTTCGGCGATGGGCAGGCGGAGGTCAACCGACGAGGTGGTCGGAAGGGGTGTCGGCCTCGGCGCGCACGATCTTCATGATCTCGGTGAGGCATTCGCCGCCGAGGGGCAGCCCTTCGGCGCGGATGGCGGTTTCGACCACCGAGCGGGAGACCTTGCCTTGGCTGGCGACTGCGTTGCGGGCGATCTTCAGGAGCCGGTCGAGGTCGGCCCCCGGTGGGCGGCCCGTGCGGCGCTGTCGCGCCTGATCGGAGGGCGGAAGGGCTGGCTTATCGGGGTGGCCGGTGTTGGGCGCTGTCGGGGCGCCTGTGGTTTGGTTCGCGTGCTCGGAGGGGGCCGAGCCCGTGCGCGGAGTTGCGTTGGATGCGGCGGGATCCGACGGGTGCTGCGCGGAAGTTTCGTTCGGGTGGGCGGTGCGGCTGTGGCGGGCGATGTGGATGTAGAGGTGTACGGCTCCGGCGAGGGCGAGCGGGGCGACCGCGGAGAGCAGCCCCACCGGAAGGTCCCCGAGTTGCAGGCCGCGCTGGCCGGTGGGGAGTTGGTTCAGGCGTACGGCATGCAGAGCGTTGGCCCAGATGCTGGTGGCCGTGGCGGTGCCGACCAGTGCCCATACGTACAGACGAGCCCGGGTCGGGGCGGTGCGCAGGATGATCAGTGCGCAGACGCCGATCGCGATGAAGCCGTCGATGAGGAGGGGGAAAAGGTAGGTCAGCGGCCCGGCGATGTGGACGGCGACGGCCATCTGGCGCAGGGCGTCGTACGACAGGGCGAAGCCGATGGCGCCAAGGGCGGCCACGCTGAGCCGGATGGCGACGCTGCCGGGCACGAAGTGGGTAGCGGCGAGCTGGGCTTCGGTCATCAAAGCAGGACTCCACGGGTAAGGCGGGCGGCTGGTGCCGACGATGTGAGGTGGCTGGAGAGAGCATGTGGGCCGTATGCCGTCCCACTCGTCCCACTCGTTGCACGGCTGGTCAGCGTGGTACGGGTGATAGACGCGGGACGGGTTGACTCGTCCCGGCCACGCCACCCGGCCCCGGTGTGAGCTGCGCAGGGACGGGTGGGACGAGTGGCTACGGGTGCAGGGCCGCGGCCAGAAGCGGGCCTACCGGCCGCGCGCCGATCCCGCTCCTCCCGTCGGCTTCGGCGGCGGTGCGGGTGGTCGTGGCAGCAGGGCGGGCGGTGGCGGCGGAGCAGGTTGCCGGACGATCGGGATCGGCTCGGTGGCGGCCGTCGGTTCCTGCCCGGGCTGGGGTGAGGTGGGGGTGTAGCGGTCCCAGGCGTCGACGAACTGGGCTCGGGTGAAGCCCTTGGCCTGGCTTCCGTCGCGGAAGCGACGGTTGGCGGAGGAGATGCCGTAGTCCCGCAGCAGCAGTTGCAGTCCGCGCGGGCTCAGCCCGCTCGTGCCGTACTCCGCCCAGGGCGCCTCGGGGTCGGCTTTCAGGGTGCGGAGCAGGGTGGCGGTCGACAGCGCCTCGGGGTCGTCGTGCTGTGCGAAGGCGGCGCGGATGTCGAGCAGGATGCGGGTCTTCAGTCCGCTGTCCTCATCCCGTCCGGCCTCCCGTTCGCACATCGTCTTGCACGCGCTACGGGCCAGGGTGGGCCACGGTCCACCGGCGAGGTCGGCCACCGCGACCAGGGGCTCCCAGGTGTCCGCCGCCCGGTCGGCCACCGGCATCGTCGGAGCGTACGAGGCTGCGTCCTTGCGCTGGGCGTGCATCCATCGGGCCAGGTGTCCGCGCAATTGGTGCAGGGGCGGGATGTCGCGGCTGGAGCGGAAGTCGGAGACCTTCTCGCCCTGCCCCCGGCGTCGCATCCGGATCACCACCGCGCGGTCCATGATGGTGTCCGGCAGATCGCCGATCCCGGCGAGAGCCGCCATGGCGAAGGTGGCGAACTTCTGTACCCCGTTCTCCGGGCCGCTCGCGCGCAGGGTGGGGCGGTTGCGCTGGTGTCCGGCGTTGAGCAGGCCGCGTAGCTCCTCGTTCTTCTCGGCCATCTTCAGCGTGCCGAAGAGTGTGTCCGCCTCGTCAACCAGAAGGGTCGGCGGCTCCTTCTCGCCAATGGAGCGGAAGATCGCTGCCGGGGAGGCGTTGACCGTGATGACGGGGTCGTGAACCGTCTCGGTGATCACGTCCAGCAGGCGGGACTTGCCGCACCGTTTGGCCGGGCCGACCACCGCGAGGCGGGGAGCGTGCTGCCAGACGGGCTGTAGGTGGGTGGCCGCCACCCACAGGGTGACCGCGGTCAGTGCCTGCTCATCGGGCAGCACCACGAACTTCGCGATCACCGACCGCAGCTCGGCCAGTACCTCGTCTCCGTTCTGCGCTGGCTCATCTGCGCTTTCGCGAGCGCTTCCTTCCCCGGAGGCGGTCAGCGACGCCGGGCTCTCGTCGGCCGGGACCGCCGCGGTCCTGGGGTCGTCGGCCTCGGCAGGTTCTCGGTCCTCCGGCTCATCTGCGTCTCCCAGTCGTGGCCCGTCGCCGGCCGCTGACGCGGCCCCGGACGGTTCGGCGGAATCGGGCTGCTGGGCTGCCGCACGGCGCGCATTAGCCGCCGCTCGCTCAGTCAGCGCCTGGGCGCGCACATGCTGTCGCTTCTCCTTGCGGGACATGGGCGCCACGTGGCTCTGCCGGTGGTTGCTGGCCGCAGCCGCATCGAGTAGATGCTGCCCCGGCCGATCGGCTGCGGGTGGGGATGCACCGGGGGCGGAGGAAGCCCTAGTCTGTGGGTCCATAGACAGTCCTCTCCGGCGAGGGCCGGGCTGCAACCCGACCCTCACCGTGTGGCAGATCGCTTACAGGGCGGTTTCTTGAGGTGTCTTCGGCCCCTGGTGTTGACGCACCGGGGGCCGCTTCGTACCCGTGGTCAGGCCACGTCGTGATCCGTCGTCTGGGCGTCGAGCCATGCCTCCACCTCCTGCCAGCGGTAGCGCAGGTGGCGGCCGACCTTGGTGGCCTTCGGGCCGATACCGCGGTGGTTCCAGGAGTAGAGGGTGCCGAGCGGGATGCCGAGGTAGGCGGACAGCTCCTCCGGGGAGGCCAGCGGGCTGCGCTCGGAGCTGGACGAGGCGGTACGGGATGTCACGTCAGCGGACTGGGCGGTACGGGATGAACGCATCCAACACTCTCCATCATGACTAGGCGACGCCGCGGGGCACGAAGAGTGCCACACGATCGGGGACACATCCAGCGGCATTGTCGCGGAAACCATGTAACACCTCCAAACGACGTCGACTGGTGTAAGGCGACTCCTCAAATGATCCGCAGAAACGCCGGTTTGCCTAACCGGCGATCGCCGTCTATGTTGCCCGGCGCGCCGCCGCGTGGCGCCGCCAGCCCACGCCCCGAAGGCATGGACCGGGACTTGCCCAAGCGCCGTGCACTAGGTCAACATCGCGGTCATGGCCACCCGCCCCGTGGAGATCGGCCCTACCGGCCGTCAGACCGCCACCAACATCGAACGCATCCGCTCCCTGCTGGGCATCTCCCAGCGTGAACTCGCCGAGCGCCTGACCGACTTGGGCCGCCCCATCCCCTCAACCGCGCTGAGCAAGATCGAGCGTGGTGACCGCCGCTGCGACGTCGACGACCTCGTCGCCATTGCCATCGCCCTCGGTGTCTCCCCCGCCACCCTGCTGCTGCCCCCGGTCGCCGACGAGACCACCACCACCGTCACCGGCGCCGGCGAGGTCACCACTGCGGACGCCTGGGACTGGGCCGACGGCATCCGCACCCTGCTCCCGCGCGAGGACGACAGCGCGCTCGACCACGCCATCCGCACCCGCCCCGAAGGCCGGCGCACCGACCACCTCGTCGCGAAGGGAGGTGATGCGTCAGCCCCGACGCCGCTCGGCCGTCTGACCAAGACCGAACTCATCCACCTTCTGGACGACCTCAAGGAGGTTCTTCTCGATGGCTGACGTCTACGACCGCTGGCACAAATCCCACCCGAAGAAGGACGACGAGGAGTGCGGCAAGCACAAGAGCCGCACCCGGCGTCTGGTGCCCACCAAGGATCACGGCACAGGCAAGCGCTGGCAGGTCCGCTATCGCGACCTGAATGGCCACCAGCGCAAAGAGAACTTCGAGATCAAGGCGAGGGCCGAAGCCCGCGCGGCCTCGGTCGAGACCGAGTTGCAGCGTGGCACCTTCGTGGACCCGAACGCCGGGAAAGTCACCCTCGCCACGTACGCGGAGCAGTGGCTCCAAGCGGCGACGGCGGGCATGGGCACGGTCGACCTGTATGAAGGCGTGGTGCGCAACCACATCAAGCCGCACCTCGGCGGGCGCCAGTTGCGATCGATCATGCAGCCGTCGCTGATCCAGGGATGGCTGAAGACGCTCCAGGATGCTGATCTGGAAGCGTCCACGATCAGTTGGGTGCACTCCATCCTGACCGCGATCCTCGACTCCGCGGTCGAGGACGGGCTGATCGTCAAGAATCCGTGCAAGTCCAGCTCGGTCAAGGTGCCCACACGACCCAAGAAGAAGGTCATCCCATGGAGCGTCGATCGGTGCACGCCGTCATCGCCGGCCTGCCCGAGCGTTTCCGGGCGGGCGGCAAGCTGACCTTCGGCTGCGGGCTGCGACAGGGCGAGGTCTTCGGCATCGCGGTGGAAGACATCGACTTCAAGCGTCGACTGCTGCACGTGAACCGGCAGGTCAAGCTGGTTCGGTCGACGATGGTCTTCGCGCTGCCCAAGGGCGAGAGACTGCGCTCGATCCCGCTGCCGGACGAGTTGACCAAGGTGCTGAAGGAGCACATCAAGGAGTTCCCGCCGCGGCGGGTCGCCCTGCCGTGGCGGGTCCCGGATGGCGAGGAGCGTACGTACCGGCTGCTCTTCACCACGGACGAGGGCAAGGCGTACCACCGCAGCGTCTTCAACCAGTACGACTGGAAGGCGGCCCTCGCCGCGGCCGGCGTCATACCGCCGCGGGAGAAGGGCTCACCGCGCTACGCCGCGGCGCCGGAGGACGGCATGCACGCTCTGCGTCACGCCTACGCCTCCGTGCTCCTCGACGCCGGGGAGAGCATCAAGGCTCTGTCCGAGTACCTCGGGCACTCCGATCCGGGCTTCACCCTCCGGACGTACACCCATCTCATGCCGCAGAGCGAGGCCCGCACCCGCCAGGCCATCGACGCGGCCTTCGCATCGCCACCGGGCGGGGGCACAGCGAAGCAAGATCACGCACACCTGTGCCCTCAATGTGCCCTGGCGGCCTGATTCCGGGTCGTTCACGGCGCCCCGAAGCCCCAGATTTCACGACCCGATCCGGCTGAAATAGCAGGTCAGAGCGACAGCCTGTCAGTCACGCCGCCTGCAGCGGCGCGTCCTCGCGCCATTTGAGAATCTTGTCGAAGCTCACCACCGCTCCCCGGCCCGGGCGGTCGCGGATGTCGACGTGGTCGCTCAGCTCCGCGATGAGGAACAGGCCGCGGCCGCCCTCCGCGCCCGTGTCGGTCAGGGGCGGGGAAGGGGCGGGGGAGCCGGGGGCCGGGTCGGGGGTGGCGAAGCCGGGGCCGGAGTCGATGACCTCGATGTGGCAGCGGTCGCCGTCGAAGCAGGCGGTGACGCGGTAGTCCTCGCCGGGGGCCGCGCCGCCGTGTTCGACGGCGTTGGCGCAGGCTTCGGTGAGGGCGAGGGAGAGGTCGAAGGCGACGTCCGGGTCCACCCCGGCCGTCTCCATCACGCCGACCAGCAGGCGGCGGGCGAGCGGAACGCTGGCCGCCTCCCGGCGCAGTCGCAGGGACCACCACATGCTCATGCGTTCAGCCTCCTGGCCGCCACCCCGACATACGGTACGTATAACCCTTGTGTCGGCACCGTAAGCACGCGAGTTGCGTGAGAACCCTCATTCGGCGGAGGGGTTTCTTCCGCCTTTCGGGGTGGGAGATGTCCTGGCCCGGGTCCGGCCGATCGCCGCCCCGGCGGGGTCCGTACGGGCGCGCGGTGAGATGATGGCGCCCGCCATGGCTGCCCCTCCCGCTCCCGCCACCGTGGAGCTGCGCCTTCTGCGGGCCGCGGTGTTCACCGCGGTCTGCGTCGTGCTGTCCGCGGGCGGGCACGTGCTGGCCTCGAACGAGACGGTGCCGCTGTGGACGCTCGGCATCGCCGCGGCGCTGGTGTTCGCGGTGGCCGTGCCGCTGGCCGGGCGGGAGCGGTCGCTGCC
Source organism: Streptomyces sp. CNZ287 (assembly GCF_007827615.1). Taxonomy (NCBI): domain Bacteria; kingdom Bacillati; phylum Actinomycetota; class Actinomycetes; order Kitasatosporales; family Streptomycetaceae; genus Streptomyces; species Streptomyces sp. CNZ287. The sequence continues at coordinate 34,402 of NZ_VISV01000011.1, forward strand.
CGGGATCGCGGCACTGCTGGCGGTGGGGCAGATCGGGCTGCACGGGGTCTTCGGACTCGGGCAGCACTGCGCCGTCGGCGCCGCCGCCGGGGGCCACGGCGGTGCGCACGCGGGCGGCTCCGGGGGCGAGGGCGGCAGTGCCGCCGTCGATCTCGCCCGGCGGCTGCTCTGCAACGACGCCGCGATGAACCTCACCGAGGGCCGCGCCCGGGAGATCGTCACCAACGCCGGGCTCGACCCGGACGCCGGCACGGGCAGCGGTACGGACGCCGCGCACCCCGCGCACGGCGGCGGGATCGGCGAAGGACTCGGCGCCGCGTTCGACCTGTCCACGTACTCCCTGCCGATGGTCCTGGGCCACCTCCTCGCCGCCCTCACCGCCGGGTGGCTGCTGCGCCGCGGCGACGCGGCCATCACGACCCTGCTGCACCTCGCCACCGGCGCCGGCCTCGCCCCGCTGCGGGCCGCCGTGCGCTACCGGCGGGCCCTCGACGCCGGGTTCGACGGCGCGGGCCGCCCGGCCGCGCGCCCCGGGGCGGCGACCGCGTACGACGAGCGGAGCGCCCGTACCGTACGCGAACTGCAGCACACCGTCGTACGCCGCGGGCCCCCGGCCTTCGCCCTCGCGGCCTGACGCGACGGCACCCCTTCCGGCTTACGGCCCACGCGCCGCACGCCCCCTGTGACACGGGCGAACGCGGGCGCAGGGCTTCGGGTGAGCGGGTGGTCGCGCCGCTGCCGCACGCGCGCCAACCCCCAATCCATCCACACCCACCGGAGTGTGTCAGTCATGAAGTCATCCCGTATGCGGCGAATGTCCGTCAGCACCGCCGTCGCCGCCGGCACCGTCCTGATCCTCGCCGGGCCGGCCGCCGCGCACGTCAGCGTCGACCCCGGCGAGGCGGAGCAGGGCGGGTACGCCACCGTCAGCTTCAAGGTGCCCAACGAGCGCGACAACGCCTCCACGATCAAGCTGGAGGTCACCCTGCCGACCGACCACCCGCTGACGTCCGTCATGCCCGAGCCCGTGCCCGGCTGGGACGTGAAGGTGGAGCAGGCCGAGCTCGACACCCCCATCGAGTCGCACGGCGAGAAGATCACCGAGGCGGTCAGCAAGGTCACGTGGTCCGGCGGGAAGGTCGAGCCGGGGACGTTCCAGCGGTTCCCGGTCTCCGTGGGCGCGCTGCCCGAGGACGCCGACCAGTTGGTGTTCAAGGCGGTCCAGACGTACGACAACGACGAGGTCGTCCGCTGGATCGAGGTCCCCGGGGAGGGCGCGGAGGAGCCGGAGAGCCCGGCGCCCGTGCTGGCCCTGACGCCCGCGGAGGACGGCGGCCACGGCGGCGCAGATGACGACGACGCCGACGACGCCGGGAACGGCGACGACGCGGAACCCGCCGCCGCCGAGGGCGAGGGCACCGAGGACAGCGCCGCCGACGACGACGGCTCCTCCGACACCATGGCCCGCACGCTGGGCATCGTCGGCATCGTGCTCGGCGCCGGCGGCGTCGCGTTCGGCGTGCTGTCGCGGCGCGGCGCGGGCAGCGGCGGCGGCGCGGGCGGCTCGTCCGCGGCGCAGTAGGCGCGACCCGCACCCGGCACGTATACGCAAGGGGTGGCCCGGCCGGCAGCACCGGGCGGGCCACCCGCGAGCCCCGAGGAAACACACAGCATGCGCACAACCCGTACGACCACCGCCTACGCCGCCGCGGCCCTCGCCGCCGCCGCGGCCCTCACCCTCACCGCCTGCGGCTCCGGCTCCGACGACGACGGCGCCAAACCCGCCGTGGAGATCTCCGGCGGCAGCAAACCGGGTGTCGTCCTCGACACCCCGAAGGAGAAACCAAAGCTCGTCCTCACCGACACGGAGGGCGAGGAGTACGACCTCGTCGCCGAGACGGCGGGCAAGCCCACCCTCCTCTTCTTCGGCTACACCAACTGCCCCGACGTCTGCCCCACGACGATGAGCGACATCGCCATCGCCAAGCAGAAGCTGCCCCGCGCCGAGCAGGACGAACTCCAGGTCGTCATGGTCAGCACCGACCCCGAGCGGGACACCCCGAAGCGGATGGGCAAGTGGCTCGACGCCCAGGACAAGGACTTCATCGGCCTCACCGGCGACTTCGCCGCGGTGAAGGACGCCGCGCGGAGCGTGGGCGTGCATCTGGAGAAGCCGGTGAAGGAGAAGGACGGCAGCATCACCGTCAGCCACGGCGCGGAGGTGCTGGCGTACTCGCCGAAGGACGACAAGGCGCACGTGCTGTATCTGGCCGGGGTGACGGCCGATCAGTACGCGAAGGACATGCCGAAGCTGGTGAAGGGGCAGAACCCGTGAGGCGCGGGCACCGGGCATCAGTAGTTACTGCTGCCGCCCTGTCCCTCGCCCTCGGCCTGGCCGCGTGTTCGGGTGACGACTCCGGTACGCGGACGAAGGCGGAGTCCGGCGACGGCGGCGGTGCCGCAGGACCCGGCTCCGGGCCCCGGCTGCGCGCCGAGCCCGGCTTCGTACCGCAGCCGGTGATGAAGGACCTCGCCGCCGGCTATCTGACCGTACGCAACGACGGCGCGGCCGACGACCGGCTCACCGCCGTCAGCACCGACCTCGCCGACGACGTCACCCTGCACACCACGGAAGGCGAGCGGATGCGCGCCGTCGACGGCTTCGACGTGCCCGCGGGCGGCGAGCTGACCCTCGCCCGCGGCGGCGCCCACCTGATGCTGGAGAGGCTGGATCGCCGACCGGAGGTTGGCGAGAAGGTGTCCTTCGTGCTGCACTTCGCCGAGTCGGAGCCGATCGAGGTCGAGGTGCCGGTGCAGCCGACGACGTACCGCCCCGCGGAGTGAGAGGCGTGTCATGACACCAACCGGACAGCTCCACCGAGCCCTTCGTGCACCGATCCGCCGGCGGTCGATGCACCGCAGGGGCGCGCATCGCAGGCGTGCGCTCGGGGCGCTGTGCGCTGCGGTCGCCGCCGTGCTGTGCGTCCTCGTGCCCGGCGCCACCCCCGCCGCGGCGCACGCCGCGCTCACCGGCACCGACCCCGCCGAGGGCTCGGTCGTCCAGGAGGCGCCGCAGGCCGTCACACTCGACTTCTCCGAGGGCGTCCAGTTGGCCGACGACGCCATCCGCGTCCTCGACCCCGACGGCAACGACGTCACCAAGGGCGGCGCCGCCCACGCCGACGGCAACACCAAGACGGCGACGACCGCGCTGCGCCCCGGGCTGCCGGACGGCACGTTCACCGTGGTCTGGAAGACCGTGTCCGCCGACAGCCACCCGATCTCCGGCGCCTTCACGTTCTCCGTGGGCAAGCCGTCGAAGACGACGGTGACGGTGTCCGAGGCGGGCGAGGACAACGGCAGCGCCAAGGCGCTCTACGACACCGGGCGCTACATGGCGTACGCGGGCTTCGTGCTGCTCGTCGGCGGCGCCGTGTTCGCGGGCGTGTGCGGCGGGCGCAACCGGGTCGTGCGCCGGGTGGCGACCGGAGGCTGGGCGCTGCTGTTCGCCGCCACCGTGGCGCTGCTGCTGCTGCGCGGGCCGTACACGGGCGCGGACTTCGGGCTCGACTCGCTGCGCGATGTGCTGGAGACGCGGCCGGGCACGGCGCTGCTGTCGCGGCTGCTGCTGCTGGGCGCGGCGGCGGTGGTGCTGGCGGTGCTGTTCGGGGTGTACGGGCGCGAGACCGCGCCCGGCGCGAAGGGCGCGCGCGCGGAGGCGAAAGCGGACGCGGGCGCGGATGCGGATGCGGATGCGGATGCCGGTGAGGGTTCCGGTACGGGTACGGGGCCGGACGCCGCCGAGCCGGCAACCGGGCAGGCCGAGCCCGCCGCCGACGGCGACGGCGACGACGCCGCGCGCAGCCGCGACCTGGCCATCGGCCTCGGGCTCGGCGGCGGCGTGGTCGCCGTCGGCCTCGCCGCGACGTGGGGCATGGCCGAGCACGCCTCCACCGGCATCCAGCCGTGGCTGGCCGTGCCGATGACGATGCTGCACCTGCTGGCCGTCGCCGTCTGGCTCGGCGGCCTCGCCTCGCTGGCACTGAGCCTGCGCCTCGGGCCGCGGGTCCCGTCGTACGTCATACGCCGCTTCTCGCGGCTTGCGCTGACGTCGGTGTCGTTGCTCGCCGCGACGGGGCTGTACCAGGCGTGGCGCGGGCTGGGGAGCTGGGGCGCGCTGACGGACACCTCGTACGGGCAGTTGCTGCTGGTGAAGCTGGGGCTGGTCGCGGTGCTCGTCACCGCGGGCTGGACGTCGCGGCGCTGGACGCACCGGCTGGCGGGTTCGGGGCTCACGGCGCGCGCGGAGGGGGAGGGCGAGCCGGCGGAGGCGCATCTCGTGCCCGCCGGCGCCACCGCGGAGGCGGGCGGTACGGGGAGTTCCGGCACGGCGATAGCCCCCGGCGGGGCGTCTGACGGCGTCTCGGTGCCGGCCCAGGGCTCCGGCGCGGGTTCCGGCTCCGGCTCCGGCTCCGGCTGCGAACCGGATGACGACGCCTCCGGCGACGGGCCAGGGGCCGATGCCGGGGACGGCGGCGACGCCGGGTCCCGCGCGGACGACGACCCCGACCGTGCCGCGCAGCTCGCCCGCCAGCGGGCCGCCGTCGACGCGACCCGCGCGCGCAAGGAGCGCGACTCCGACCCCGTGCGCCGGGGACTGCGCCAGTCGGTCTTCGTCGAGACCGTCCTCGCCGTCGTCCTACTCTCCGTCGTGACGCTCCTGACGGGCACCCAGCCCGGCAGGGCCGAGACCGAGCAGGCCGCGGCCGAGTCGGCGCAGCGGCAGCCGGTGGGGCCGGTGAAGGTGAAGATCCCGTACGACACGGGCGGGCAGGGCGGCACGGGGACCGCGGAGATCACCGTGGACCCGGGTCGTACCGGCGACAACCAACTGCACGTCTACCTCACGGACGCCAACAACCAGCTCCTCAACGTCCCCGAGGTACGACTCTCCTTCACCCTGGAGGAGAAGAACGTCGGCCCGCTGGACGTCACGCCCACCCCCGTCGAGAACGGGCACTGGGCCGCCACCGGCGTGCAGCTCCCGATGCCCGGGGAGTGGACACTCCGTATCACCGTGCGCACCTCGCCCATCGACCAGGTGACAGAAGAGAAGAAGTTGACGATCCCGTGAGTTCGACACGTTCCACCCGTACCGCACCGGAGTCAGAGACGGCAGAAGCCCCCCGGCACCCGGTCTCCCGCCGCCGCCTCGTCGGCGCGGCGGGGGCCGCCGGGGCGGCGGGGCTCCTCGCCGGCGGCGCCTCCGGCGCGGCCGCCGCCGAGGCGCTGCGGGACGCGCCCCCCGCGCCGCTGACGTCGATCGGCGCGACCGGGGTGCCGTTCCACGGCACGCACCAGGCGGGCATCACCACCCCGCTGCAGGCCGCGGGCCACTTCGCCGCCTTCGACCTGGCACCGGGCGCGGGGCGCAAGGAGGCGGCGGCGCTGCTCAAGCGGTGGTCGGCGACGGCCCGCGAGCTGAGCGAGGGCAAGGGGGCGGCGGCCGGCACCGGCAGCGCGCTGGACGCCGGGCCCGCGGCGCTGACCGTGACGTTCGGCTTCGGGGGCACGTTCTTCGACCGCACGGGACTGACCGGCCGGCGTCCGGACGGGCTCGCCCCGCTGCCGCCGTTCTCCGCCGACGCGCTGGACGCGCGGCGCAGCGACGGCGACCTGTGGCTGCAGATCGGCGCGGACGACGCCCTGGTGGCGTTCGACGCGCTGCGCACGCTCCAGCGCCGGGCGGGCGACGCGGCGGTGCTGCGCTGGCAGATGAGCGGCTTCAACCGCACCCCCGGGGCCACCGACAGACCGCGTACGGCCCGCAACCTGATGGGGCAGGTCGACGGCACCAACAACCCGAAGCCCGAGGACCCGGACTTCGACGAGCACGTCTTCGTGCCCGCGTCCGCGGGCGGCGGGCAGGAGTGGCTGGCGGGCGGCTCGTACGCCGTGTTCCGCCGGATCCGGATGCTGCTCGACACCTGGGACCACCTGTCGCTGGAGCGGCAGGAGCGCGTCATCGGGCGCCGCAAGTCGGACGGTGCCCCGCTGTCGGGCGGGGAGGAGACGACGCCTGTCGACATGAACAAACAACTCGCGGACGGCTCCCTCGCCATCGCGGGGGACGCGCACGTACGGGTGGCGGCGCCGGAGTCGAACGGCGGGGCGACGATGCTGCGCCGCTCGTTCTCGTACCACGACGGCTATCTGGACACGAAGGACGGACCGGTGCCCGACGCCGGGCTGCTGTTCGTCGCCTGGCAGGCGGATCCGTTGAAGGGGTTCGTGCCGGTGCAGCGCAAGCTCGACCGGGGCGACGGGCTGTCGCGCTTCCTGCGGCACGAGGCGAGCGGGCTGTTCGCGGTGCCGGGCGGGGCGGCGGAGGGCGAGTACGTGGGGCAGCGGCTGCTGGAGGGCTGAGCGGGGCCCGGTAAGGGGCGTACGGCAGGGGCGCCCGCTCCTTACGGGCAGGGCCCGGTCCCGTACGGGCAGGGCCCGGTCCGTACGGGCAGGCACGCCCGGCCCGTACGGCACGGGCAGCCGGCTTCCGCGCCGGGCCCGCTCCATGATCGTCCGTTCCCCGGACCGGCACCCGGCGCCCCGCGCCCGTGGGTACGCTGGCCGTCTCGCCGACCGCCCACGAGGAGCCGCCCCCATGTCCGCCAGCCGCTTCACCTATCTCGGCCCCGAGGGCACCTTCACCGAGGCCGCGCTGCGCACCCTCCCGGAGGCGGCGACGCGCGAGCTGGTGCCGATGGTCTCGGTGCCGGCGGTGCTGGACTCGGTGCGCGGCGGGGGTGCCGCGGGGGCGCTGGTGCCGATCGAGAACTCGGTGGAGGGCGGTGTGACCGCCACGCTCGACGAGCTGGCGCTCGGCGAGCCGCTGATGATCTACCGCGAGGTGCTGCTGCCGATCGCGTTCGCGCTGCTGGTGCGGCCGGGGACGAAGCTGGCGGACATCAAGACCGTCACCGGGCACCCGGTGGCGCAGCCGCAGGTGCGGCGCTGGCTGGCGGGGCACCTGCCGGACGCGGTGTGGGAGTCGTCGGCGTCGAACGCGGACGGCGCGCGGCAGGTGCAGGAGGGGCGGGTGGACGGGGCGTTCGCGGGCGAGTTCGCGGCGTCGGTGTACGGGCTGGAGCCGCTGGTCTCCGACATCCACGACGCGGAGAACGCGGAGACACGGTTCGTCCTCGTCGGCCGCCCGGCGCGGCCGGCGGCGCCGACGGGCGCGGACAAGACGTCGGTCGTGATCTGGCTCGGCGACGACCACCCAGGCGCGCTGATGGAGCTGCTCCAGGAGTACGCGGTGCGCGGCGTCAACCTGCTGCGCATCGAGTCGCGCCCGACGGGCGAGGGCATCGGGCGGTACTGCTTCTCGGTGGACTGCGAGGGGCACATCACCGACCGCCGGGTGGGCGAGGCGATGATGGGGCTGAAGCGGATCTGCCCGCGGGTGCGGTTCCTCGGTTCGTACCCGCGCGCGGGGCTGTCGCCGGCGGACGTGCAGCCGCTGCGGGCGGGGACGTCTGACACGGCCTTCGCGGAGGCGTCCGACTGGCTGACGCGGTGTCTGGACGGCCGGGCCTGACCTGGGGTCTGTGCACAGTTCGCAAAGTTATCCACAGGTTGTCGATGTCGGCTGTGTATAACTCCGGAGCCCGGACGGGCAATGTCGACAAATCTGTCTAGTGACTGATTTCCGGCGTCCAACTGCTCAGATGGTTACTCGTCACGGCAATTCCCTTGATCCACTCTAAGGCGGTAGGCAATTCCGCTCCAAAGGGTGTGTAGCCGGGGACGTATCGGGGAATTCCTGCGCCAGCACCGGCCTGGCGGAACGATCTTCCCCTACTTCCACAGCCCACCTCCCTTGCCTGTGGATAACTTGGGGGATCCCCGGCCACCTGTGGAAAAGGATTCCTCAACTGCCGCGCGCACCGCGGGTGTACGTTGCCTTTATGTCCAGAATAGACGTTTCCGCACCTTTTCTCCATGCACCGGGAAGCAGCGGCCTCGAAACCGGCTATTCACCGCAAAGCGCCGAGAAATCCACAGGGGTGGAAATCGGCGTCGAGCCGGTCCGCGTACCCCGGTAACCTGGCTCGCGTGATTGACCTTCGCCTGCTCCGTGAGGACCCCGACCGAGTGCGCGCGTCGCAGCGCGCCCGTGGAGAGGACGTCGCCCTGGTCGACGCGCTGCTCTCCGCCGACGAGCGGCGCAGGTCGTCCAGTACGCGCTTCGACGAGCTGCGGGCCGAGCAGAAGCAGCTCGGCAAGCTGATCCCGCGCGCGCAGGGCGAGGAGAAGCAGGAACTGCTGCGGCGCACCGGCGAGCTGTCCGCCGCCGTCAAGGCCGCCGACGCCGCGCAGGACGAGGCCGCGGCCGAGACGCAGGCCCTGCTGCTGCGCCTGGCGAACGTGGTGCATCCCGACGTGCCCGTGGGCGGCGAGGACGACTTCGCGCTGCTGGAGACCGTCGGCACCCCGCGCGACTTCGCCGCCGAGGGCTTCGAGCCGCGCGACCATCTGGAGCTGGGCCGCATCCTCGGCGCCATCGACACCGAGCGCGCCGCGAAGGTCTCCGGCTCGCGGTTCTACTACCTGACGGGCGTCGGCGCCCTGCTGGAGCTGGCGCTGGTGAACGCGGCGATCGCCCAGGCCACCGCCGCCGGCTTCACCCCGATGCTCACGCCCGCGCTGGTCAAGCCGCGCGCCATGGAGGGAACGGGCTTCCTCGGCCAGGCCGCCGAGGACGTGTACTACCTGGAGCGCGACGACTTCTACCTCGTCGGCACCTCGGAGGTCACGCTCGCGGCGTACCACATGGACGAGATCATCGAGGCCGACCGGCTGCCCCTGCGCTACGCGGGATTCTCGCCCTGCTTCCGCCGCGAAGCGGGCTCGCACGGCAAGGACACCCGCGGCATCATCCGGGTGCACCAGTTCGACAAGGTCGAGATGTTCTCGTACGTGGCCCCGGAGGACGCGGAGGCGGAGCACGCGCGGCTGCTGGACTGGGAGAAGCAGTGGCTGTCGGCGCTCGGCCTGGCGTACCGGGTGATCGACGTGGCCTCGGGCGATCTGGGCGCGTCGGCGGCGCGGAAGTACGACTGCGAGGCGTGGATTCCGACGCAGGGCAAGTACCGCGAGCTGACGTCGACGTCGAACTGCGGGGAGTTCCAGGCGCGGCGGCTGTCGGTGCGGATGCGCGACGGACAGGGCCAGAAGAAGGCGGCCCGCCCGCTGGCGACGCTGAACGGGACGCTGTGCGCGGTGCCCCGGACGATCGTGGCGATCCTGGAGACGCACCAGCAGCCGGACGGCTCGGTGGTGGTGCCGGAGGTGCTGCGGCCGTACCTGGGCGGGCGCGAGCTGCTGGAGCCGGTCGCGAAATGAGCGACGCGCTTCCGTACCGGCTCGTCGCCACCGACCTCGACGGCACGCTGCTGCGCAGCGACGAGACGGTCTCGCCGCGCACGCGCGCGGCGATCGAGGCGGCGTGCGCCCGGGGCGCCGCGCACATCGTCGTCACCGGCCGCGCCGTGGCCTGGACCCGGCACATACTGGACGGGCTGGGCTACGAGGGTCTGGCGGTCTGCGGCCAGGGCGCGCAGGTGTACGACGCGGGCGCGCACCGGCTGCTGACCTCCGTGACCCTCGACCGGCGCCTCGCCGCCGACGCGGTGGCGAAGCTGGAGGCCGAGGTCGGCGAGGTCGCGGTGGCCGCCAGCGCGGACGGGCTCGCGGGCGAGGTGCTCTTCGGCCCCGGCTTCCGCGCGGTGGCCCGGGAGGACCTGCCGGTCCGCCGGGTGGCGGAGCGCGCCGAGCTGTGGGCCCAGCCGATCGGCAAGCTCTACATCCAGCACCCGGAGCTGGACGACGACGCGCTGACGGCCGCGGCCCGCGACACGGTCGGCGGCCTCGTCGAGGTGGTGCTGGCCGGCGCCGACACCGTCGAGATGCTGCCCCACGGGCTGAACAAGGCCACGGGTCTGTCGCTCGCGGCCCGCCGCCTCGGGGTGATGGGCGCGGAGACGATCGCCTTCGGGGACATGCCCAACGACATACCGATGTTCCGCTGGGCCGGTCACGGGGTGGCGATGGCGGGAGCGCACCCGGAGCTGCTCGCGGTGGCGGACGAGGTGACGGGGTCGAACGACGAGGACGGCATCGCGACGGTGCTGGACCGGCTCTTCGGCTAGGCGCTTACCGGCTGGGTTTCGCCCCCGTGGCCTCCGGGCAGCGGCGGCCCCGTCGTCAGCGGATGATCATCGTGAGGGCGGCGGTGGTCCCGACGGTGACGATGATCGTGCGCATCAGGGCCGGGGTGAGCTTGCGGCCCAGGTGGGCGCCGAGGAAGCCGCCGAGTGTGGAGCCGATGGCGATGATGCCGGCCGCCGTCCAGTCCACGTCGGTGACGATGATGAAGACGATCGACGCGACCGCGTTGACGAGGGCGGCGAGGACGTTCTTGACGGCGTTGAGGCGCTGGAGGTCGTCGCGGACGAAGGTGCCGAACAGGCCCATGAGGATGACGCCCTGGGCGGCCCCGAAGTAGCCGCCGTAGACGCCCGTACCGAGGACGCCGAACCACATCGGCGTGCCGCCGTCCTTGTCGTCGTCCTCGCTGCGCTCCGCGAGCCGGCGGCTGAGGACGGGCTGGAGGAGGACCAGGGCGCAGGCCGTGAGGATCAGCACGGGGACCACGGCCTGGAACGCCTCGGCGGGCAGTTGCAGGAGCAGCAGCGCGCCGGCCAGGCCGCCGGCGAGGGAGGCGGTGCCGAAGCGCAGTATGCGGCGGCGCTGGCCGCGCAGCTCGCGCCGGTAGCCGTACACGGCGCCGACGACGCCGGGGACGAGGCCGACGGTGTTGGAGACGTTCGCGAGGACCGGCGGGTAGCCGAGGGCGAGGAGCGTCGGGAAGGTGATCAGGGTGCCGGAGCCGACGACCGCGTTCATGCCGCCGGCGGCGAGTCCGGCGCCGGCGAGCGCGGCGGCTTCGAGCGGTTCCACGGCGGCGTCCTCGTTCCGTTGGTTCGGCTCCGGCGGGGTGCTCCCGGCGGGGTGCGGGGCGGTGCCCGTTCCGGATGGTGCGTACAGCGAAGATCGTGGTCATCGTGGGCGCGGCGGTCCCTCCAAGTCAATCCTCGGGTGTTCTTGCACGTCCCCAAGGGCTAACTTGACGCGCATGACTCTGGACGACCTGCGGGTGTTCGTCGCCGTGTGCCGGGCGGGGAGCCTGAGCGCGGTGGCGCGGGAGCTGGGCTGTACGCAGTCGGCCGTCAGCCAGCACGTCAAGCGGCTGGAGCGGGAGGTCGGCCTCAGCCTCGTGGAGCGGCATCCGCGCGGCGTGGTGCCCACGCACGCCGGGGAGCTGCTGCGCGGCGCCGCCGCCGAGGGCATCGGCGGCGTGGACCATGCGCTGCGGCGGCTGCGCGACCTGGCGCGCGGGGACGGCGGCTCGGTGCGGGTGACGACGGGGGCGACGACCGTACGGCACTTCATGTCGGCGGCGGTCGTCGCGTTCCGCGAGCGGTATCCGCAGGTCAGCCTGGAGTTCCAGACGGAGAACTCCAGCCGCGGCTGCGTCGCCGCGCTGGCCGCGGGCGGCGCCGACCTGGCGTGGATCACGATCGCCGCGCCGGTACGGGGCGTGGAGCTGCGGCGCGCGGCGGAGCTGCGGTGGGTGCTGGCCGTACGGGGGGGCGATCCGCTGGCGGAGCGGTCGGCGGTGGGGGCGGCGGACCTGGCGGCGGTGCGGCTCATCGGGCTGCCGGCGAACTCCAGCTCGCGGGCGCATCTGGAGGCGTGGTTCGCGGAGTCGGGGGTGCGGCTGCCGGCGTTCGACACGTCGGTCGCGGACTGGGACACGGCGATCCTCCTGGCGGAGCTGGGGCTCGGCTACGCCGTCGTACCGGAGCTGCCGGGGTGGCGGGACGGGCGGCATCCGGGGGTGCGGCTGGTACCCGTACCGGACTTGCCGCCGCTGTGGGCGGGGTGGGCGGTGCGGCGGTGGGCGGCGCTGTCGCCGCTGGCCCGGGCGTTCGCCGACATGGTGGCGGCGGGGGTGGAGACCGAAGTGGAGACCGAAGGGGCGCCCTAGTTATGGACCCATGATCTCGGCCCTCTTTGGCTCTGCCTGACAGGCCATCGGTGGGCAAGGCTGGGTGGCGTTCCGCCGTAGCCGCAATCGTCACCGCCGGAGGCCCTCCTTGAGCATCGCCTTCCTGCTGACCACGCTCGTCGTGGTCGTCACGCCGGGCACCGGCGTGGTCTACACGCTCGCCGCCGGGCTGTCCCACGGGCGGCGGGCGAGCGTGGTCGCCGCGTTCGCCTGCACGCTCGGCACCGTCCCGCACGTCGTCGCGACCGTCACCGGGCTGGCGGCGCTCCTGCACGCCAGCGCCGTGGCGTTCGAGGTGGTGAAGTACCTGGGGGTCGCGTACCTGCTCTACATGGCGTGGTCGACGCTGCGCGCCAAGGAGGCCCTCGTCGTCGAGGACGCCGCGGCGGCCGGGCCGCAGCCGGTGAGGCGGGTGATCGTCTCAGGCGTGCTGCTCAACGTGCTCAACCCGAAGCTGACGATGTTCTTCGTGGCTTTCCTGCCGCAGTTCGTGCCCGCGGGCCAGGAGGGGTCGGTGGCGGCGATGCTGCGGCTGAGCGCGGTGTTCATGGGGATGACGTTCGCGGTGTTCGTGGCGTACGGGCTGTGCGCGGCGGCCGTACGGGGACACGTGCTGGGGCGGCCGCGGGTGATGGCGGGGATCCGGCGGGTGTTCGCGGTGTCCTTCCTGGGGCTGGGCGCGAAGCTGGCGGTGGCGTGACGATGCGGTTCGGGCATGCGCGGGAGCTGCGGGCGGAGTTTCCGGAGCTGGTGGCGGGGGTGCTGTACGGGGAGTTCGGCGGCGGCGCCGTCGGGCCCGCCGGCGGGGCTCCCGGTCCTGCGGCGGGGGCGGAGCTGGAGGCGCGGGTCGCGGCGTACACGGACGTCGCGCGGGAGCGGCTGGCGGCGGGCACGGAGGGGGAGTTCCCCGAGGTACGGGCCTGGCGGCGGACGTACACGCGGCTGGGGCTGCGGCCGACGCAGTACCGGTGCGCGTCGGAGTCGCTGCTGCGGCGGCTGCGGCGGGAGGGGTCGCTGCCGCGGATCCACCCGGTGGTGGACCTCTGCAACGCGGTCTCCGTGGCGTATGCGATTCCGGTCGCCGTGCTGGACGTGGACCGGATCGCGGAGCCGTGGCTGGAGGTGCGCCGGGCGCGGGGCGACGAGACGTACACGACGTTCGGGGGCGGGAGCGAGCATCCGGCGGCGGGGGAGGTGACGTTCGCCGACTCGGCGGGGCGGGCGCACGCGCGGCGCTGGACGAACCGGCAGAGCGGGTATTCGGCGGTCGGCGAGGCGACGCGCCGGGTGCTGGTGGTGGCTGAGGGCGTGCACGAGACGGCCGCGGCGGATGTGGCGAAGTTGACGGATGCGGTTCAGGGGGAGCTGGAGCGGCTGTGGGGCGTGGCGCCGAAGGCGGCGCTGCTGACGGCGGCGGAGCCGGAGTTCGTGTTCGGGGAGTGAGGCGCGGAGTGGGGCACGGGGCGAGTGCGGCGTGCGGCGCCGGCTGAAGAACGCCGTCTGAGCCGGGGCAGCGGGCTTCGGCGGGGCCGTTGTCAGTGGGCCGTGGCACGATGGCTCCATGAACGGGGTGGAGAAATGGACCTCTGAGAGGTCCAAAGCGTCCGGGTCGGATTTCCTGCAGCTCGACGTCGGGGACGCACCGGCGGGCGGGATGGCGGACTGGCTGGCGTGGCGGCTGCGGGAGGCGATCGCGGACGGCCGGCTGGCGGTAGGCGGCCGGCTGCCGCCGACGCGGGTGCTGGCGGCGGAGCTGCGGGTGTCGCGCGGGGTGGTCACGGAGGCGTACCGGCGGCTGACGGAGGACGGGCACGTCGAGGGGCGGCGGCGCGGGGGCACGGTGGTGGTCGCGGCCCCGGTGGACGAGGGGCCCGGCCCCCGGGCGGCCGGGCAGGAGCAGCCGGCCGTGTTGTTTCCCGCCGCGCCCGGGCCCGAGGCGTTCGAAGTCCTCCGCGCCGCCCCGGCGTCGATCGACCTCACCCCCGGGCTGCCGGACCTCGCCGCGTTCCCGCGCGCCGCGTGGCTGCGCGCCGAGCGGGCCGTCCTCGGCGAGCTCTCCGCCGCCGACCTCGGCTACGGCGACCCGCACGGCACCCCCGCGCTGCGCCGGGCCGTCGCCGGCTGGCTCGCCCGGAACCGGGGCATCCGTGCCGATCCCGACGACGTCGTCATCGTCGCCGGCACCGCCCAGGCGCTCACCCTGCTCCACCCGGTGCTGCGCACCGACGGCGTGGGGGCGGTGGCGGTGGAGGACCCCGGTTCGCTCGGCACGCGCCAGCATCTGGAGAACGGCGGGCTGGACATCGTCCCGGTGCCGGTCGACGCCGACGGCATACGTGTCGACGCGCTGCGCGCCACCGGAGCGCGTGCGGTGCTGCTCACCCCGGCGCACCAGTTCCCGACCGGGGCGGTGCTCAGCGGCGAGCGCCGCCGCGAGTTGCTGCGCTGGGCGGAGGACGGCGGCGGGCTCGTGCTCGAGGACGACTACGACGCCGAGCACCGCTATGACCGGCCGCCGGTGCCCGCGCTGCGGGCGATGCTCGCGGAGCGCGTCTGCTACATGGGCAGCGTGTCCAAGCTGCTGGCGCCTGCGCTGCGGGTGGGCTGGGTGGTGCCGCCGCCGGGGTACCGGGACGCGCTGGTGAACGCCAAGCGCTTCACCGACCTGGGCAACGCGGTGCTGCCGCAGCTCGTGCTGGCGCGGCTGATGGAGTCGGGGGAGCTGGAGCGGCACCTGCGGCTGCTCCGGGGCCGGCACCGGCGGCGGCGGGACGCGATGATCGCGGCGATCGCGGAGCATCTGCCGGGCGCGGTGGTGCACGGGGCGGCGGCCGGGCTGCATCTGACGGTGACGTTCGACGGGGCGGGCGGGGAGACGGCGGCGGAAGCGGTCGGCGCGGGGCCGGCGGGGAGAGCCGATGCGGGGTTGACGGGGGTGACCGATACGGAGCTGGCCGCGGCGGCGCTCAGTTGCGGCGTCAAGGTGCAGCCCCTCTCCTGGCACCGCCTCAGGACCGGCCCGCCCGGCCTGGTCCTCGGCTACGCGGCGAGCCACCCCGACGCCGTGACCGAGGGGGTGCGGCTGCTGGGTCGGGCACTGCGGGGGAGGTGACCGGGCCGGGCAACGGCGGGGACAGCGTGCGGAGATGGGCGGTGCCGTCCGGGGCGGGCACTGCCGTGGCCGCCGGCGCCGGCGGAGTTCGGGGAGGCGGTGACGGGGTTCCTGGAGGGGTGCGGGCGTGACGTGGGGGTGGCGGCCGGGCTCGTACGGGTCGATGACGGCCGGGCTCGTACGCGCCCATGGACTCCGTACGGCCAGGGCCACAGGCGCGCACGCCCCGGGCCGCCGGACTCGTGAACCGGGCGCGCGGCCGGGGCCGACGACGCCCGGGTCCCGGGCGTCCGGAGCCGGTCCCGTCTCACGCGTCCCTGCGGTGCAGCACCGCCGCGCCCAGTGCCAGCGCCGCCGCCGACCACGCCGCCAGTACCCCCAGGCCCGCCCACGGTCCGATCGGCAACTCCGCCGTGTCCACCGTCGACTGCACCGCGAGACCCGCCGACGCCGGCCCGTACCGCTGGAACCGCTCGACCCACTCCGGATCCGACAGCATCCCCGCGACCAGCGGCGACGCGTACAGCACCCCCAGGCACGCCGCGACCGCACCCGCCGTGTCGCGCAGCGCCGCGCCCAGGCCCAGCGCCAGCAGCGCGACCAGCACCAGGTACAGCGCCGTCCCGAAGCCGGCCCGCAGCACCGGCCCCGCCCCCGGGTCGTACGCGGTGAAGCCGGCCGGCACCAGCGCCCGCCCCGCGAGCAGCGCGCCCAGCACCCCCGCGCCGCCCGCGACCAGCACCGCGGCGCCGACCACCGCGGACTTCGCGGCGAGTACCCGCAGCCGGCCGGGTACGGCGGTGAACGTCGTGCGGATCGTACCCGCGCCGTACTCCGCCGTGAACGCCAGCGACGCGAGCACCGCCACCGCCGCCTGCCCGGCCCAGACGCCCACCAGGCTGGTCCTCACGACGTCCTCGCGGCAGCCGGCAGGCGGGCAGTGCGCCGTGGACAGCCCGCTGACCGCACCCGCGCCGACCGCCACGGTGACGGCGGCGACGGCGAGGAGGAGCCACCAGGTGCTGGGGACCGTACGCAGCTTGGTCCATTCCGCGCGCGCCGCGTACCCCGTGTCCCGTACGCCCCCGCACACCGCCCGCGCACCGGGCCCATGCCGCCGCCCCCGCCGCCCGAGCCCTCCCTCACGCATCGCGCCGCCGCAGCCGCCACGCCGCCAGCGCCAGGGCCACCGCCGCCCACGCGGCGAGCACCCCGAGCCCCGCCCACGGCCCCTGCGGCATGCACCCGTCCTCCGGCAGGCACACCGTCCCCACCTGCTCGTACCGCGGCGTCGTGCTCTGCACCCCGAATCCCGCCACCGGCGTCACCCGGAACAGCCACTCCACCGCCCCCAGCGGCAGTCCACCGCCCAGCACCAGCGGCAGCACGAACAGCACCACCACGATCGTCACCGCCGCCGCCGTGTGCCGCAGCAGCGCCCCGAGACCCAGGGCGAAGAGCGCCACCAGCGCCAGCAGCAGCCCCGTGCCCACCACCGCCCGCAGCGCGGGACCGTCCGCCAGCGACACCTCCGGGAACTGCGGCGGCCGGTGCCCGCCCGCCCGCAACGCCCGCTGCCCCACCAGGAACGACGCCACCGCGGCCACCAGCCCCGCCGCGAACGCGACCGCCGCGAGCACCGCGCCCTTCGCCGCCAGCACCCGCCCGCGGCGCGGCCCGGCGGTGAACGTCGTACGGATCATGCCGCGCTTGTACTCGGCGGTGATGAAGAGCACGCCCAGCGCCGCGAACGCGATCAGCCCCACCTGCGCCCCCGCCAGGCTCATCCACGTCAGGTCCCCGGCCGGCGGGAGCGGGCCGATGTCGCCGGAGCCGGTGACGGTGAACGTGCCGCCGGCGCGCTCGGTGCCGCCTGCCGGTCCGTTTCCCGCCGCCGGTCCGGACGCCGGCCCCACGGCCTCGTCCCGCCAGTCCGTACGCCCCTCAATGCTCCCCGCGCCGCCGGAACCGCCCCCTTCGAGGCGTACGTTGTCGAAAACCCCCGTCGCCGCACTCGGCCCCGCTCCGATGCTCAGCGACCCGAACGACCGCTCCACCCGCACCGTCTCCGGCGCCGCCACGAACAGCCCCGCCCGCGCCGTGTCCGGCAGCCCGGCCGCGGGCACGCTGCCGACCTCGCGCCAGCGTTCACCGTCGGCGGACTCGTAGCCGGTCAGCCGGTCGCCCTCGCGCACCAGCCGCAGCCACACCGGAGCGTCCCCGGCCACGGCGCCGCCGGCGACGTCGTGCTCGAACCCGTACTGCAGCCGCACCCCGTGCCCGGCCGTGCGCATCAGCGCCACGTACGGACTCCCCGGCTCCGTACCCGCCTTCACGATCACACCGGCCTTCGCCCAGGGCGCGTCCGTGCCCTCGCCCAGCGTCAGGTCCGTCACCCGAGCCGTCACGCTGCCGTCGCCGGCCAGCGGCCGGTGCACGAAGCGGAACGAATCCGCGACCCGTGCCGCCGCTTCCGTACCGGAGCCGCCGCCGTCGTCGGACGTGGCCGTCCCGCTGCCGCCCGCCGACACCAGCGACACCAGTACCGTCACGACCACGCCCGCGAGCAGCGTGAGCAGCCACCGGTCGACACTGCGCAGTTTTGTGAACTCGGCGCGCAGCAACTGCCAGAAGCCGGCACGCGCGGGCGGCAGCTTCGAGCGGTACGGAGCCACACCCCCGGCACCCGCCCGCGCCCCCGAACCGCCGCCTACGCCCGAACCCGCGCCCGCGCCCGTCCCCGAACCCGCGCCCGTCTCCGTACCGGAACCGATACCCGTACTCACAGCGGACCCTCCCCCTCCGGGCCGGCGGCGAACTCCGCCTCACCGCGCGTCAGCTCCATGTACGCCTCCTCCAGCGACGCCCGGTGCGCCGCCAGTTCCGAGAACGGCACCGCCCCCGCGCCCAGCAGCTCCGCCACCCGCTCCGCCGGCAGCCCCGACACCGTCAGCGACTCACGGCCCGTCGCCGCCACCGTCGCCCCAGCCGCCGCCAGCACGGTCATCGCCCGCTCCCGCGCCCCCGTACGCAGCGCGACCCTGCTGTCGGACGCCGCCGCCAGCACCTCGGCCACCGGCATGTCCGCAACGAGCCGGCCGCGTCCGATGACCACGAGGTGGTCCGCGGTGTCCTCCAGTTCGCTCATCAGATGACTGGAGACGAGCACCGCCCGGCCCTCCGCCGCCAGCCGGCGCAGAAAGCCGCGTATCCAGCGGATACCCTCCGGATCCAGGCCGTTGACCGGCTCGTCGAAGAGCAGCACCGGCGGGTCGCCGAGGAGCGCGGCGGCGATGCCGAGGCGCTGGCGCATCCCCAGCGAGTAGCCGCCGGCCCTCCGCCGCGCCGCCGATGCCAGACCCACCTGCTCCAGCAACTCGTCGACGCGGCGCGGCGGCAGCCCGTGCGAGTGCGCCAGCCACAGCAGGTGGTCGCGCCCGCGCCGGCTGGGGTGCACGGCCGCCGCGTCGAGCGCGGCGCCGACGTGCTGCAGCGGGCGGCGCAGCGCCGCGTACGGGCGGCCCCCGACGAGCGCGCTGCCCGCGTCCGGGGCGTCGAGGCCCAGGACGACGCGCATGGTGGTGGACTTCCCGGCCCCGTTGGGGCCGACGAACCCGGTGACCTGACCGGGCACGACCGTGAACGACAGGCCGTCCACGGCGGCGACGGGACCGAAGCGCTTGCGCAGCTCCCGGACCTCGATGGTTGCTTCTGACGCTGCCATGGTGAGGAGGCTACGAACCGGGCGGCGGGCCGGTCGTCACGCGGGGGAGGAGTCTTGCGGGCGGCGGGGTAGCTCGTGTGGGGGACACGATCGTCCAGGGCGGGAGGGACGCCGGAAGGGGCGTACGCAGGGACAATGACGGGGTGACGGGAGCACGGGGGGAGTGGGCGGGGGGCAGGGGTGTGCGCCGCCTCGCC
Source organism: Streptomyces sp. CNZ287 (assembly GCF_007827615.1). NCBI lineage: Bacteria > Bacillati > Actinomycetota > Actinomycetes > Kitasatosporales > Streptomycetaceae > Streptomyces > Streptomyces sp. CNZ287. The sequence continues at coordinate 53,568 of NZ_VISV01000011.1, forward strand.
TCCTCCCCCGACGGGCCCGTCGCCGCCGCCGCGCTCCTCACCCTCCTCGCCGCCGTCGACACCGTCCTGCGCACAGGCGCAGGCGACCGTCTCACCGCCGCCCTGCTCCTCGCCTTCGGCGCCGCCGCCCCCGTCGCGCTGCTACGCACCCACCCCGCCCCCGCCGCCGTCCTCACGACCGCCGCGAATGCCCCGCTCGCCGCCCTCCTCGGCGCCCCCGTCGCCGCCGGCGTCGCCGCCCAGGCGCTCCTCCTGCACCGCCTCGCCCGCCACGGCACCCGCCGCGCCCGCACCCTCGCCGTCCTCCTCGTGCTGCCGCTCGCCGGCTACGCGGTCGGCGACCCCGGTACCGCGGCAGGCGGCCGGCTCGACGCCGCCGGCCGGCTGCTCGCCGTAGCCGCGGCCGTCCTCCTCGCCGCCGCCACCGCCACCGGCCTCGCCCACCGCACCCGCAGCACCGCCGCCGCGCACAGCGCCACCGAACGCGCCATCGCGCACGCCCTCTACGAGCACGCCGCCCGCGGCGAACGCGCCCGCATCGCACGCGAACTCCACGACGTCGTCGCCCACCACATCTCGATGATCTCCGTGCAGGCGGAAACCGCCCGCCTCACCACCCCCGGCCTCCCCGACGAAGGCGCCCGCCGGCTCCGCGACATCGGCGACACCGCCCGCACCGCCCTCACCGAGATGCGCCGCCTCCTCGGCGTCCTGCGCGAAGACGCCGGCGCCGCCCCCGCGGAACGCCGCCCCCCGCCCGGCCTCGCCCAGCTCAACGAACTCCTCGACGGCGCCCGCGACGCCGCAGGGGCCGCCGTCCGGCTCATCGTCAGCGGCGCCGTGCGCCCCCTCGGCACGGGCATCGAGCTCACCGCGTACCGCATCGTGCAGGAAGCGCTCACCAACGCCCGCCGGCACGCCCCCGGCGCCGCCGTCGACGTCGAACTCCACTACACCGGCACCGCCCTGCGCCTGCGCATCCGCGACAACGGCCCGGGTCCGGGTCCGGATCCCGGCCACGGCCCTGATCCGGGCTTCGCGGGCGGCGGGCACGGGCTGCCCGGCATGCGCGAACGCGCCGCCGCCGTCGGCGGCCGGCTCCGCAGCGGCCCCGCCGCGGGCGGCGGCTTCCTCCTCGAAGCGACGCTCCCCGCACGGACCCGTACGAGCAGGGAGGAGACCGCCGCATGACCGGCACCGCGGACACGGACACCGTGCGCGTCGTCGTCGCCGACGATCACGAGGTCGTACGCGCCGGCTTCGCCGGACTCCTCGCCACCCAGCCCGACTTCGACGTCGTCGGCACCGCGCACGACGGCGCCGACGCGGTCCGCGTCTGCCGCGCCCGGCGGCCCGACGTCGTGCTCATGGACGTCCGTATGCCCGGCGTCGACGGCATCGAGGCCACCGCCCGCCTCACCGCGGAGCCGCCACACCCGAAGGTGCTGATCCTCACCACCTTCGACCTCGACGAGTACGTCTATGACGCCCTCGCCGCCGGCGCCAGCGGCTTCCTCCTCAAGGACGTCACGGCGGAGCGGCTCTTCGACGCGGTGCGCGTGGTCGCGGCCGGCGAGGCGCTGCTCGCGCCGGGGGTCACGCGGCGGCTGATCGCCGAGTTCGCGCGGCTGCGCGCCGCGCGGCCGGAACGCGACGGGGCGGCGGCGCCGCTGGCCGCGCTGACGCCGCGCGAGACGGAGGTGCTGCGGCTCCTCGCCGAGGGCCTGTCCAACCCCGAACTCGCCGCCCGCCTGCACGTCGGCGAGGAGACGGTGAAGACGCACGTCAGCCGGCTGCTGGCGAAGCTCGGGCTGCGGGACCGCACGCAGGCGGTGGTCATGGCGTACGAAACGGGCCTCGTCGTCCCCGGCGCCCGCTGACGCCCCCGGGCCACTGCCCCGGGGGCTCCGGCCGCCCGGCCCGTACGGGCACGGCTCGGCTAGCCTCGTGACCATGCCCGGAGCCATCGAACTCGTGATATTCGACTGCGACGGAGTCCTCGTCGACTCCGAGCGCATCGCCGCCGCCGCCCAGGTCACCGTGGGGGCGGAACTCGGCTGGCCGCTCACCGAAGCCGACGCCGTCGAACTCTTCATGGGCAAGTCCCAGGAATCCGTCGGCGCCATGGTCGTCGAACGCCTCGGCCCGGGCACCGACGAGACCTGGCGCACCCGCTACTACGAGGAGTTCTTCGCCGGCCTCGACCGCCTCGAAGCCGTACCGGGCGTCGTCGACGCGCTCGACGCGCTCGCCGCCGCCGGCCTGCCCACCTGCGTCGCGTCCAGCGGCGGGCACGAGCGGATGCGCCGCACCCTCGGCAGGACCGGGCTGTACGACCGCTTCGCCGGACGCATCTACTCCGCCACCGACGTCGGCGGCCGCGGCAAACCCGCGCCCGACCTCTTCCTGCACGCGGCCCGGGAGATGGGCTACGCGCCGCGGGCGTGCGCGGTGGTGGAGGACAGCCGCTACGGCGTCCAGGCGGCGCGCGCCGCGGGCATGCGCGCGTACGGCTTCACCGGCGGGCTGTCCCCGGCCGACTGGCTGGCGGGGCCGGACACCGTGCTCTTCGACGACATGCGCAAGCTGCCGGTCCTGCTGGAGGCGGTGGGCACGGCGGACTGACGGCGCGAGGGCGGAGGCCGACGGCGCGGACGGCGCGGACGGCGCGGACGGCGCGGACGGCGCGGACGGCGCGGACGGCGCGGACGGCGCGGACGGCAGAACGTACGAGCAGGAAGCCCTCTACGCCTCCCGCCCCTTGCCCCACTCGGACGCCAGCACCGACCACACCTCCGTGTCCTGCCGCACCCCCCGGTAGGGGTGCTTCGCGCGCAGCACCGCCTCGCGGCTCATGCCGAGGCGCTGGGCGACCTTGATGCTCGGGGTGTTCTCCGCGGAGACGAGCCACTCCACCCGCTCCACGCCGCGCTCGTGCACCGCCCAGTCGATGATCACGCGTGCGGCGCGCGTGACCAGCCCGCGGCCGGCCGCCGCGGGTTCCAGCCAGCAACCCGCCTCGCAGGTGCGCTGCCGCGCGTCGAAGACGCGGAAGAGGACGCCGCCGACGAGGAGGCCGTCGAGCCAGATCCCGTAGAGGCGGCCGGAGTCGGAGGCGGCCTTGTCGGCGTACGACTGGAGCCAGGCGCGGGTGGACTCGAGGTCGGCGGTGGCGTCGGGGAGGCCGACGTGGCGGCCGATGAACTCGCGCCCGCGGTCCATGTGGGCGAGGAACTCCCCGGCCTGCCACGGCTCCAGCGGCCGCAGCTCGGCACCGTCGTCACCCAGGGATATCGCGAACATCTGTCCTCCAGTGGCTGTGCTCCGTACGGTGATCCTCGCACGGGCCACCGACAGGTCCCGCAGGTCATCCGCCCGCCGCGGGCTCCGTCCGTGCCGCCTCCGCCTGCCCCGCCTCGGCGAGGGCGGCGACACACGCCCGTACGGCCGGACTCTCACCCCGGGACCGCCACGCGGCCTGCACCGTACGCCGCACCGCGGGCCGCACCGGCAGGAACCGCACCCCGGGCGGGCACGGCCGCTGCGCCATCTCCGGTACGAGCGACACGCACAGCCCGCCCCGCACGAGGGCGAGAAGCGTGGCGTACTCCGTCACCTGGTACCGCACCTCCGGCTCCAGGCCCACCTCGCGCAGCGCCTGCGTCAGCCCCTCGTACGGCTCGGTGCCGACCGGACAACTCGCCCACACCGCCGCCCCGGTCGGATGGGCGAGACCGCCCAGCTCGGCGAGGCCGACGCGCTCGCGGCCGGCCAGCGGGTGGGCGTCCGGCACCGCCAACTGCACGTCCTCGACCACCAGCGTCCGCACCGCCAGCCCCTGCGGCAACCGGATCGGCCGGCTGCTCCAGCTCTCGATGAGCAGCAGGTCCAGCTCCCCGCCGACCAGCCGGGGCACCAGCTCGACGACCTCGCCGTCGACGACGGTGGGGGTCAGCCGCGGATGGGAGGCGGTGAGGGCGGTGAGCACCTCGGGCAGCAGCGCACGCAGCGAACTGCCGACGCCGCCGAGGCGCAGCGGGCCGAGGATCTCGTCCTGCAGATCGGCGAGATCCGCCTCGGCCTCGGCGACCTGCGCACACACCCGGGCGGCATGCGCGGCGAGCACCTGTCCCGCGTGGGTGAGGCGGACGCTGCGCCCGTACGGCTCCAGCAGCCGCTGCCCGGACTCGCGCTCCAGCTTGGCGAGCTGCTGCGAGACACCGGAGGCGGTGACGTGCAGCGATTCGGCGGCACGCGCGATGGTGCCGTGGACGGCGACGGCGTCGAGGGCACGGAGGCGCTCCAAGCTGAACACAAAGTGATGCTAATGCTTGAGGGCAATGAATCATCGCTTTTTCTTGTGGGAGCGGGGAGGCAGAGTGAGGAGCATGCGAGTCGGCGGGGAGAGCCAGGACAGCCAGGGGGACATACCGTCCGAAAGCCGGCCGGCCGGCAACTCCGCCGCCCGGGACCACGAGGGGAGCGGCGACGGGGGCGCCGCCCGGAGCCTCGCCCAGGACCATGCCCCACACGTCGACCGGGGACTCGCCTCGGGCCTCTTCACCCGGCTGGCCACCCCGGCGACGATGGTCGTCGGCGGCTCGGCGTGCATCTCGCTGTCGGCGATCTTCGTGAAGCTCTCCGACGTGAACGCCGGCACCGCCGCCTTCCTGCGCTGCCTGCTGGCACTGCTGCTGCTCGCCCCGCTGGCGGCCGTCGAACTCCGCCGCCTCGGCCCCCGGGCCAGGCGCCCGGTGCTCACGGACCTGGCGGCGGGGCTGCTGCTCGGCGTCGACTTCGTGTTCTGGGCGGCGAGCATCAGGGACGTCGGCGCGTCCATCGCGACCGTGCTGCTCAACATCCAGGTGATCGTCTTCCCGCTGCTGGCCCGCCTCCTGACCCGTACGCCGCTGCCGCGCGGCTTCTGGCTCACGGCGCCGGTGCTGCTCGCCGGGGTGGCGCTCGCGGGCGGCGCGATCGGCGACCCGGAACCGGGCAGCAACCCCGTCACCGGCATCCTCTACGGCACCGCCGCGGGCGTCGCCTTCGCCGCCTACCTCTTCCTCACCCGCCTGGCCGGCACCCGCCCCCGCACGAACCCTTCCGCTCCCTCCCCTCCCCGCCCGCACATCGCCGTGCCTGTGTGCGCCGCGACGTTCTCCGCCGCCATCGCCTCCGGCGTCCTCGGCGCGCTGTGGACCGGTATCGATCCGACGCCCGAGCCCGCCGCCCTCGGCTGGCTGGCCGCGCTGGCCGCGCTCGGCCAGGTTCTCGCCCTGCTCCTCATCACCCCCGCTCTGCCCCGGCTCGCCCCGGCCACCGGGGCGGCACTGCTCCTGCTCCAGCCGGTGCTCGCCGTCGCCACCGCCGTCGCGTTCCTCGGCGAGCGGCCCACGGCGACGCAGTACGCCGGCTGCGTGCTGGTGATCGCCACCGTCTGGTACGCCACCCGCGGCGCCGCCGGCCGCGGCGCCGAAACTCCCGCGCTCCGCACCAACGGGCCGCGGCTAGGCTGCGCCCCATGCCGCCGTATGACGACGCCCTGCTTCCCGCCACCGCCCGCGCCCTGCGCCACCGGCTCGCGGTCGCGCAGCGCGAGGGACGTACGCCTTCGCTCGTCGCGGCCGTCGTACGCGACGGGGAGACCGTCTGGTCCGGCGCCCGCTCGATGGTCGACGGGCACGAGCCGACCACCGACACCCAGTACCGCGTCGGCTCGCTCACCAAGACGTTCGTCGCCGTGCTGGTGCTCCGGCTGCGCGACGAGGGCCTTCTCGACCTCGCCGATCCGCTGGGCAAGCACGTCCCGGGCACTCAGGCCCCCGCGGTGACCATCGCTCAACTCCTCTCTCACAGCTCCGGTATCGGCGCCGAGCCCCGCGGTCCCTGGTGGGAGCGGACCCCGGGCACGCTCCGCCCCGAGCTCGGTGCACTCTTCGACGGCGACCCCACCCGCCACCCGGCGGGCCGCCGGTACCACTACTCCAACCCCGGCTTCGCGTACCTCGGCGCGGTCGTCGAGGCACTGCGCGGCGCACCGTGGGACGACGTGCTGCGACGCGAGCTGCTGGAGCCGCTGGACCTGCGGCGTACGACACCGCTGCCCGAGGCCCCCCACGCCGGCGGGTTCGCCGTCCATCCGTGGGCCGACGTCATGCAGCCCGAGCCGTTGCACGACACCGGCCGGATGGCCCCCGCGGGCCAGTTGTGGTCCACGGCCGGCGACCTGGCCCGGTTCGCGGCCTTCCTCGTACGCGGCGACGACCGGGTGCTCTGCGCCGGCACGCTGGCGGAGATGCGCACCCCCGCCGTTGCCCCCGAGGCCGCGTCGTGGGACAGCGGGTACGGGCTGGGCATGCAGCTCATCCGTCGCGACGGCACGGTGCTCGCCGGCCACACCGGCTCCATGCCCGGGTTCCTCGCCTGCCTCCTTTCCGATGTCGACGAGGACGTGAGCGCGGTCGTCCTCACGAACGTCACTTCCGGCGTGTCCGTCTCCGGCCTGGCCGCCGATCTGATCGGCACCGTGCTGCGGCACGAGCCGCGCATCCCCGAGCCGTGGCGTCCGCTGGCCGCGGATGCGGTGGATCCGGAGCTGCTCGCCCTCACGGGCCCGTGGTACTGGGGCGCGAACCCGCACGTGCTGCGGCTGAAGGAGGACCGGTGGCTGGACCTGGGGCCGCTCACCGGCAACGGCTACGCCTCCCGGCTCCGCCCGGAGGCGGACGGCACGTGGACGGCGGTCGACGGCTACTGCGCCGGTGAGACGCTGCGGGTGGAGCGTGCGGCGGACGGTGAGGTGTCGCACCTCGACCTGGGCACCTTCGTCTTCACCCGCGAACCGTACGACCCGGACGCCCCCGTCCCCGGCGGCACCCGCGGCTGGACGTAACCCCGCTCCCGCCCCACGGGACACGGGACACGGGACACGGGACACGGGACGCAGGAAGCAGGTCGCCCCCGAAGCCCCGGCAGCAGACGTGGGAGGCTCCGCCCGGATGGACGGCCCTATGCGGCCAGCTCCTTCTCCAGCGGCGTGCGGAACCTCGGCGTTATCCGGGCGTCGCCCACCCATGCCGCCAGCCGCTCGGCCTCCGCGGCCACTGCGCGCTCCGCCTCGCCGCCCACGTCCCTGAGCATCCGCCACACCACCTCTCCGTCCTGTCGTTGCGCCCAGCCGCCGACGACTTCGCCGTTCCACCACACCGTCGGCCCCACGTTGCCGCTGCCGTCGAAAAGCGCCTTGCGGTAGCCGGGGTCAAGGTGCCAGTCGCGTTCCTTCCAGCCCATCGGTGTCGGGTCGAGCCCGGGGAGCAGCGCCGCCCACGGCTCCGGCTGCGCGACCGGCTCGGTGTCGTCCGGCAGCACCAACCCCGTGCCCTCGTCCAGCTCCACCGCCACGGCGCCGGTCGCGGCCAGCGCCTTGCGCGCGGCGGTCTTCGTCCAGCCGGTCCACCACACGAGGTCCGCTTCGGTGGCCGGCCCGTACGCGTACAGCCAGCGTCTGGTCAGCTCCGTCTGCGCCTCGGCGACGTCCATGCCGCCGAAGTCCTCGCCGGGCGCCCATCGGAACTGGCTCGACGTCCATGACCCGCGCGGGTGCCCGCGGCGTATGTGCCCGTCGCAGGCGAGCATCCGCAGCACGCGCGTCGTCACGCCCTGCTGCGTCTCCTGGCGGCTGCCCGGGAAGACCGTGATCTTCGTGCGCAGCAGCGGCTCGGCGGCGGATATCTCGCTGCCGGTCGCCTCGCCCCTGTCTTTGAGCACGGCCAGCGCGGCGGCCTCGGCGCGCTGTAGCCACGCCTCGTCCAGGCCGTTCCAGTCCTTGAGGTGCTTGAGGAAGGTGGCGCGCTCGCGGGCCGCTATGGCGCGGGCCGCCGCCGCGTCCACGACGGGCGCCAGCTCACGGCTGACCGCGAAGAGCGTGCGCCGCATGGACAGCAGCTTCACCAGCGCCACCTCCTCGTAGAGCGCGCGCTCGACGGGCGTGACTCCGGGCTCCCTCATCCGCGCGCAGGCGGAGAGGAAGACGGTCGCCGCGTCCGTCGCATGCAGCGCCACGACCGCGTTAGCGGCGGCGACGGGCGAGGCCGCGCGGGCGGCCGGCGCCAGCGCATGCCGCACGCCGATACGGGCTCGTCGCTGCTCTGTCGTGATCTGCATAGTGGCAGTATGCCGAAGCTCACCCCGGCCCGCTCAGGTCTGTGGATAACTTCGGATCCTCCCCGCCGATAGCCTTCTGACAAGGGACGATTCGATGCAACGGGCTCGTCCCTCCGGGCCTGTCCGGAGCCCGGGGCGGCCAGTTGCGAGCCCGTACGCCCCCCGGCTCCTGCCCCACCACGCCCCCTACAGCATCCGCTTGAACCCCACGTGCGACGCCGCGAACCCCAGCCGCTCGTAGAAGCGGTGCGCGTCCGTGCGCGTAGCGTCGGACGTGAGTTGCACGACCGCGCACCCGCGTCGTCGCGCCTCCTCGACGGCCCACTCGATGAGCTGCGTCCCCAGGCCGCCCCCGCGCTCCTCGCGGTGCACGCGCACCGCTTCGATGAGCGCCCGCGTCGCGCCCCGCCGCGACAGCCCGGGGATGACGGTGAGTTGGACCGTACCGACGACGCGGCCGTCGCGTTCGGCGACGACGAGGTGCTGGCCGGGGTCGGCGTCGATGCGCACGAACGCATCCTCGTACGGGGCGGGGTCGCCGGGGCTCTCGCGGGTGGCGCCCAGGGGGTCGTCGGCAAGCATCGCCACGATGGCGGGGACGTCGGCGGCCGTGGCGCGCCGGATTGCCAGGTCGGTCATGGTGCCGACCCTACGCGTGCCGCCGGGGCGCGCCCCATGCCGTATGCGCCCGCCGGCGCCCTGCGCGCCGCCCCGCCGCCGTACGCGCTCCTATGTCGCGTACGCCGCAGGGGCGGGGGCCTCCAGTGCCTCCACCGCCGCCACCAGCGGCGCCAACTCCGGCCGCTTCGCGGCCTCGTCGAGCGCGGCGCGCAGGGATGCCTCGTATCCGGGCCTGGCTTCGGCGAGGAGGCGGCGGCCGGCGGGGGTGACCTCGGTGTAGATGCCGCGGCGGTCGTCCGGGCAGAGGTGGCGGCTGAGCAGGCCGCGGTCCTCGAGGCGGGTGACGAGGCGGGTGGTGGCGCTCTGGCTGAGGACGACGGTGTCGGCGAGCTGGTTCATGCGCAGGTGGAAGTCGTCCTGGCGGCTGAGAGCGTCCAGTACGGAGTACTCGCGGGCGCTCAGCCGGTGCGTGCGCTGGAGCGTGCGCTCCACGTGGGTCTCGATGCGGGCGTGCAGGGATGCCAGGGCCACCCAGCCCCGGGCCAGTTCGTCGAGCTGCTCGGCTGTGGCCGCCATGAGCGCCTCCGCGTCCCGTGAGTGCAGTGCGTGCGTACGCCGTCCTGACTCCCAGGTTACTCCACCCCGCAATAGCCCGCGTTTGCAAGAATCAGCGTGCACAATTATTGTGGACGCTTGGTAAATGGCAGCCCCCGCACCCACCGCAGGAGTCCCGCATGCCTCTCGCGCTGCTCGCGCTCGCCATCGGCGCCTTCGGGATCGGCACCACGGAGTTCGTCGTCATGGGCCTGCTGCCCGAGGTGGCCGACGAGTTCTCCGTCTCCGTCCCCACCGCCGGCTGGCTCACCACCGGCTACGCCCTCGGCGTCTTCGGCGGCGCCCCGCTGCTCACCGCGCTCGGCACCCGCGTCTCGCGCAAGCGGATGCTGATGAGCCTCATGGGCCTGTTCATCGCCGGCAACGTCATCTCCGCGCTCGCGCCCGCCTTCGGCATCCTGCTCGCAGGACGCGTCGTCGCCTCGCTCGCGCACGGCGCGTTCTTCGGCATCGGCGCGGTCGTCGCCGCCGGGCTCGTCGCCCGGGACAAGCGGGCCGGGGCCATCGCGATGATGTTCACGGGGCTGACCGTGGCCAACGTCGTCGGCGTCCCCGGCGGCACGCTCCTCGGGCAGACCGTCGGCTGGCGGGCCACGTTCCTCGCGGTCGCGGCGATCGGGGTCGTCGGGCTCGCGGGTGTGGCCAGGCTCGTACCTGACCTGCCGCAGACGCCCGGGGAACCCTCCTCCCCCGGCGCCACCGGCCTCCGGCGTGAACTGGCCGCGTTCCTCAACGTCCAGGTGCTGCTGGCCATGGGCATGACCGTCATCGGCTTCGGCGGGGTCTTCGCCGCGATCACCTACATCGCGCCTATGATGACCGAGGTCACCGGCTACGCCGACAGCTCCGTCACCTGGCTCCTCGCCCTCTTCGGCCTCGGCATGGTCGGCGGCAACCTGATCGGCGGGCGCTTCGCGGACCGCGCCCTGATGCCGATGCTGTACGTCGCACTCAGCGCCCTGACCGCGACGCTGGCGCTGTTCACGCTCACCGCACACAGCAAGCCCGCGGCGGCCGTGAGCATCTTCCTCGTCGGGTTCTTCGGCTTCGCGACCGTGCCGCCGCTGCAGAAGCGGGTGCTGGACCAGGCCGCCGCCGCGCCCACCCTCGCCTCCGCCGTCAACGTCGGCGCGTTCAACCTCGGCAACGCCCTCGCCGCATGGCTCGGCGGCCTCGTCATCTCCGCCGGTCTCGGCTACACCGCCCCCAACTGGGTCGGCGCCGCCCTCGCCGCCTCCGGCCTGGCCCTCGCGTTCCTCTCCGCAAGGCTGGAGCGCCGCGCGGCAGGCACCGCGGGTACGGCGGCCGCCTCACGGACGGTACGGGTGGCGGGCGGTTCCGTACGCCACGAAGGGAGCGACCCGCGGCAGGACCTGCCGGCGATACGGGCCGAAGACAGCGCCGCCGTAGCGGCGCGCCCTACTCCGCCCAGGGCAGGGCGTGCCGCGCGCCGTCCTCGGTGACGGCGCTGCCGCCGGCCTCCATCGCCACCAGCTCCTCGACGGCGCCGGTCCCCTCGGCCGCGCCGAGCCGCCGCGGTACGCCGGACGGGAGCAGGACCGCCTGCCCGGCGGCGGCGGTCTCGGTACGGCCGTCGCAGGTCACGGTGAGCGAGCCGGATATGACCATCCAGACCTGCTCGCGGTCGATGGCGTGCACCGGCCCGGACCGGCCCGCGTCCATGCGCACCCGCCAGGTGCTGAGCGCGGTGCTGCCCCGGGAGGGGGTGGCAAGGGACTCCATGGAGGCGTTCGGGGTGGTGACGGTCCGGTCGGGGGCGGGAGTGATGACCTTCATACGTGTAAAGCTCCTTTACTCGGATGCCTTGAGTAAAGGAGGTTTACTCAACCGTGTCAAGATGTCCCCGTGACCCGCGACCACGACAGCCCGCCGACGCCCGAGCTGCTGTTCCTGCTCGGCATGGCCTTCCAGCTCGTGCTCACCGAGTTCAACGAGAGGGTGGCCGCCGCCGGTTACCCCGACCTGCGGCCGGTGCACGGCATGATCTTCCAGATCCTCGGCACCGAAGGCGCCACCAGCAGCGAACTCGCCGCCAGGCTCGGCGTCACCAAACAGGCCGCCGGCCAACTCGTCGACGACCTGGAGCGCCGCGGCTACGTACTCCGCAAAGCCCACCCCGCCGGCGGCCGGCGCAAGCTCGTCGTCCTCACCGACGCCGCCCGCCGGCACCTCCACATCGCCGGGGACGTCCTGCACGACCTCGAAGCCGAACTCGCCCGCCGCACGGGCACCGACACCCCCCTCCTCCGCACCGAACTCCTCCGCCTCGTCCACGGCCTGGCCGGCGACGACCTCCCCCCGCTGCGCCCCGTGTGGTGATCCGGCGCCCGGCGCCCCGGCGTCAGGCCGAGGACCGGGGCGGCGGTCGAGGCGCCTGTCCGACGTGGAGCGGCAGGCCGGGGCCTCAGCTCCGCTGGACCGCCTCGACCAGGCGCTCCATCACGTCCCCGTCGCCCTCGACCGTCAGCTCTCCCGCCTCGACCGCCTCGGACAGCGGGCGCTCGTGGGACAGCACCGACTGCAGCGTGTCGTGGTCCGTGGTCACCGCGACGTCCGGGGACGGCGGCTCCTCGCCGCGCCGCACCGCGGTCAACTCGCCGTCGGCGACCTCCACCCGGTACACCTCGCGCTCCAGCTCTATGCGGTAGCTCGCCGACCACGCCGCGTGCGGCTGCGGCTGGAAGAAGGCGCGCAACCCGAGCAGCACGGTGTCGGAGGTCAGCACCCCCTCCAGCGGTATCACCGGGGAGCGCAGCCCCCACGTGCGCAGGGCGGCGAAGACCGGCTCCAGCTCGCTGCCCCACTCCGTCAGCTCGTACACCTTCGCCGAGGCGGGCGGCGGCAGCGCACGCCGGGCGAGCACGCCGAACCGCTCCAGATCGCGCAGGCGCTGGGACAGCACGCTGGGCCCGATGCCGGGGAGCGCGGCCTGGAGGTCCGCGTAGCGGCGGGGGCCCAGACGCAGCTCGCGCACGACCAGCAGCGCCCAGCGCTCGCCGATCATGTCGAGCGCGTGCGCGATCGGGCACGCCTGCCCGTACGTCCGCCTCTCGTCGCCGCCGTCCCTCGCCATCTCCGCACTCCTCCCCCTGCCAAATTCGCTACGAAAAATGTAGCACACACTTCGAGAAGTGTAGTAGCCTTCGAAAAAGCCAGGTGAGGGAGGCGAGTCATGAACGGCACGGCGGAAGTCCGGCCCGAGGCGGAGCGGTTGGTGCGGGTCGGGGAGGTCGACATCTGTACGCAGGCGTTCGGCGCTGCCGCGGATCCGCCGATCCTCCTGATCGGGGGCGCGGAGGCGTCGATGGACTGGTGGGAGGACGGCTTCTGCTCACGCCTGGCCGCGGCCGGGCGGTATGTCGTCCGCTTCGATACGCGCGACACGGGCCGGTCCACGACGTTCCCGGTCGGTGCGCCGACGTACGGCGGCGAGGATCTGATCGCCGACGTGATCGGGCTGCTCGACGCGCTCGGCCTCCGCTCCGCGCACCTCGTGGGCGTCTCGATGGGCGGCGGCATGGCGCAGGTCATCGCGGCGCGATATCCCGGCCGGGTCGACTCGTTGACGCTGATCGCCACGAGCCCGGCGGCGCCGGGTGGGCCCGACCGGCCCGAGCTGCCGCCGATGAGCGACGAACTGGCCCGGAAGTTCGCGGAGCCGCAGCCGGGGCCGGACTGGTCGGACCGCGAGTCGGTCCTCGCCTACTTCCTCGCCGGTGAACACACCTTCGCCGGCGCCATCCCGGTCGACGAGGAGCGTGTGCGCCGCGTCGCCGGGCGGGCCTTCGACCGCAGTCCCGCCCCCGCCGCGGCCGCCAACCACTGGCTTCTCGACGACGGAAAAGAGCAGGACGCGCTCTCCCTTGGCGACATCACCGCGCCGACCCTCGTGCTCCACGGCACGGACGACCCCCTTTTCCCCTACGCCCACGGCGAGGCGCTGGCCCGCGAGATCCCGGGGGCCAGGCTCGTACCGCTGCGGGGGATGGGCCACCAGATGCCGCCCCCGGAGCTGTGGGACGCGGTCATAGCCGAGCTCGTCCCCCACACGGCCGCGGCCGCCCGCTGACGGTCCGGCGGGCCGGACGGGCGGGGCGGCTCGGCGGTGCTGTCACTTGGTGGAGTCGGGGGTGAAGGAAGGTCAGAGGATGCGTGCGCTGCGGGCGGCGGTGATCCAGCCGGGGAACTGAGAGAGGAGGCGGTCGTAGAGCTGCGGATCGGGGAGTCCGCTGATGTCGTCGACGGAGAAGAAGCCGACGTTGTCGACGCGGCGGCCACCGAGGCTGTCGAACCGTTCCAGTACGCCGTAGTCGGAGGCTCCCAGGCCCACGAACTGCCAGAAGATCGGCTCCTCGACCGCTTCGCGCAGCTCGCGCTCGATCTCCGCGTTGCGGTAGACCCCGCCGTCCGAGAAGAACAGCACGAGTGTGGGATCGGGAGCGGGGTTCTCCCGGACGTAGGCGCGGACTTCGGCGATGACCTTCTGCTCTTCGTTCTGGATACCGACCATCCGCATGTCGATCTGGCCGTTCTCCAGGCCCTTGCGCTTCTTGCGGGGGCGGAAGAGAGCGAGCTGCCCGACACGTACGTGCAGTCGCAGCCACTCGGGGAGGTCCCCCAGGAACAGGTCCGGAAGCCGGGCCGGATGGGAGGCGAACGTCCACGCCTGCATGGCCCCGTCGTCGTCCAGCTCCGCGGCGACCGCGGCCATGCGCTCGACGACGTCCGCGACGACGCCCTGGGCGTAGAGGCGGGTCATGGAGCCGGAGGCGTCCAGCACGACGATGACGCGCGCGGAGATATCCGCGGCCCCGTGCTTGCGCAGGCTGATGGCCACCTGCTCCTTGCGGAGCGACAGCCGCTTGCGCATGTCGACGGGCAGGTGCTCCTCGCCCTTGACCAGCCGCGGCCCGCCGGAAGCGGCGGGTGAGGCGGCCGGCGCCGGTGCGGGGTACGCGCCTGGGGCGGGTGGCGCGGCGGGGGCGGCCGACGGGTAAGGCGCGGGAGGCGGCGCGCCGGCGGGTGCCTGCGGCGCGGGCGCTGCCGGCGCAGGAGCCGGAGGCATGGGTGCCTGCGGCGCCGGGGGCGCGGGTGCCTGCGAAGCCGGGGGCGTCTGCGCGTGGGGCGGGGTGGGCGATGCCGGTGCGGGCGGTGGTGCCGCAGGGGCCGCGGGCGCGGGAGGTGGCAGGGTGGCCGGGGGCGGGGTGGGGGAGGGAGGGGGCGGGGAGTCGTCGACCGTGATGCCGAAGTCGGTGGCCAGGCCGGCGAGTCCGGAGGCGTAGCCCTGGCCCACCGCGCGGAACTTCCAGCGGCCCCCGCGCAGATACAGTTCGCCGCCGACGAACGCCGTCTCCGTCGTCGCCTCCATGTCGAAGCGGGCGAGTTCGGCGCCCGTTCCGGCGTCCAGGAGCCGCAGCGACAGGCCGGGCACCTGGCCGAAGGTGCCGCCGTCGGCCGAGGCGCACAGAACGACGCGTTCGATGCCCGGGCCCAGGGATTTCAGCAGCACCTCGACCGAGTCGGTGTAGCGGCCGCCCGCCTGCTGCTTGCCGAGGTGGGTGACCGCCTGGGAGGTGTGCTGCGGCTGGTTGTAGAAGACGAAGTCGCCGTCGTCGCGGACCCGGCCGGCGGCGGTGAGCAGCAGCGCCGAGGCGTCGACGTCGGGTACGCCGGGGCCTTCGGACCAGGAGAGTTCGGCGCGTACCGCGGGGGCGTCGACGGGCAGGTTGGCGCCTTTGGCGAGCGGTGCGGTGGCCATGGACTCGATCCCTCTCCGATGCGGTCGGACTGCGGCTGTGGCGGCGGCTGTGGCGGTGGCCGTGGTTGCGGCTGTGGTGGCGTATGACGTGCGGCGCACGGCAGGCTGTGCGCGGCGCACCGTGGTTCCGTGGGGGACGCCCGGCGCCGCGGCGTGGTTCCGCGGCCGGTGGCCGGGAGCCTGCCCTGGTCAGGTACAGCGTGTCATGCCGGGGAGGTAGCGGTAACGGGTGGTGGGACAGACCACGGGGGTACGTCGCTTGCCGCCGCGGGCTGACGCGGCGCGCCCCCGCCGCGGGCGAGGCTGCTGAAACCCGGATCGTCCGGGCCGACAGCCCTTGAGGAGCAGCTCTCTTGCGCTACGTACGCAGCAACCGCCTTCGCGCCGTCGCCCTCGCCGCCGCCCTGCTCGCGACGGCCACTGCCGGCACCGCCGCCGCGGCCGGCGACGCCCGCACCGACGACCGCGGCGCCAGGAACGTCCACGATGCAGGCGGCACGGACAGCGCCCCGGGCGCCGACCGCGGGCAGCGGCCCGCCGCTTCCCTGACCGGCACCGCGAAGCTCACCCGGTCGCTCGGCGACGACATCACGTTCTCCTTCGACGCCCGCCTCGCCGCGAAGCACAACGACAACCCCCGCCAGGCGACCGGCACGTTCCGCTTCAGCCATTACCTCGGCGGCGAGGGCGCGTGGGCGGAGGCCGACGTCGACTGCCTCGTCACCGGCGGCAAGGTCGCCGTCGTCTCCGGTGTCATCACCGACACCGACCTCCCCGGCGCGAAGGGCCTGCGCGTCGGCGTCACCGTCCACGACCAGGGCCGCCACGACCGTCTCGGCTACAGCTGGGCGGCCACGGGCAGCCCGGTGGAGGACGAGGACCTTGTGCCGTGCGTGAGTTCCGCCCCGTTCGAGAAGGTCAAGGGCGGCACCGGCGACTTCCGGGTCCAGCCCTGGCAACCGGAGCTCTGACCAGCGGAGCCCCGCCCGCCGGAGTTCCGACCGGAGTCATGCCCCCTGCGGGCGCCCGGAGTCGTGACCCGCGCGCCCCGCCCGCGGTACGGTCCCGGGGTGAGGTGATCTTCCGGGCGGCGGCAGCCGGCCGCAGCCCGCCGCCCCGGGTCTAGTCGGGCAGGGAGACGTACAGGCGGGTGCCGCCGGGGCGGTAGCCGACGCGGGTGTACGTGCCGCGGGAGCCCGCACCGGAGGACTCCAGCCACACCGACCCCGCCCCGCGCTCGAACATCGCCGCCGTCAGCGCCGCGGTCACCGCCGCCGCGACGCCGCGGCGCCGGTGCGCGGGGCGGGTGCCGACGCCGGCGAGTTCGGCGGTGTCCTCGGCCGGCGGCGAGCACGTCGCGCCGCCGGCGCAGCCGCCGTCCCCGGCCCGTACGAACCGCACCTCCCCGCCGTCCTCCCCCAGCCGCCGCAGCCGCGCCGCGCCTTCCGCGGACGCGGCGAAGGCGCCGCCGAACGCCTCGGCGAGCGCCGCGTCCAGCACCCGGAACTCCGCGTCGGTGGTGGGGGTCTCCACCCGCGGATGACTGCCGCCGGGCAGGGGAGCGGTGTACGTGTGCGGGGTGCAGACGAGGTATTCGTGCACGGCCTCCGTCGCGAACCCCGCCGCCCGCAGCGCCCCCGCCACCAGCGGCGCGGCCTGCGGCGCGAACTCCAGCCGCGGCAGCAGCCCCCGCTCCCGGAACGCGCCCACGAGCGCGGCGACGTCGGCGGGGGTGGGGGCGGTGCCGGGCAGCGGGGTCGCGTAGTTGAGGTAAGGGCTGTCGGTGTCGGCGGCGAAGCCGGCGACGAAGCCGCCGGTCTCGACGACGTCGGGGCGGCGGCGGAGGTTGGCGACGGCGAAGTTCTGGACCTGCTTGTCCATGGGGGTAGCCATGGTGGTATCGACCTCACGAAGTCTCTGACGTGCGCAGACAGGAGAGAGCGTGGGGCCGCCGTACGGGACGGGCGTGTCCGGCGCTGAAGAGCGGGCGGCTCCGCTACGGAAGCGGGCGGGCCGCTCGGCGCCGACGGCGGCCGCTGACGGGCGCCGGGATCAAAGGCTTCGTTCCTCACCGTGAGTGCGCCGGCGGACGGCCGGCGGAGGCGTCCGCGGGCGCGGACGGCGGCCAATGTCCCACGCCGTCCGCCGCCATGCAATGGCTTTACGGGATGAGACCGGAATGTCAGTGAGGGCTGCCACAGTACGGGCCATGGACATCGACCGGTTCTGGCATCTCGTCGAATCGGCGCGCTCCTCCGCGGCGGCGGACGGCGTGCCCTTCGACGAGGCGCTCGTGGGGCTCCTCGCGGGACTCCCCCGGCGGGAGATCCTGGCGTACGCGGAGCGGTTCGGCGAGGTGCACGGTGCCCTGTACCGCTGGGACGTGTGGGCGGCGGCGTATCTCATCGGCGGGGGCTGCTCGGACGACAGCTTCATGGACTTCCGCGCCGGGGTGATATCCCTCGGCCGCGAGTGGTACGAGCGCGCCGTGGCCGCGCCGGACAGCCTCGCCGAGCACCCGGCCGTCGCCGAGGCCGCGCGGGACGGCCACGACGAGGTCCTGTTCCACGAGGAGGTGAACTACGCGGCGGGCGCCGCCTTCGAGCGGCTGACGGGCAGCAGGGACGCCTTCCACGAGGCGTGGGCGGCGTACCGGCCGGCGGACGGCGAGGCCGGCACGGCACCCGACATGGGGGAGGACTTCGACTTCGACGACGACGGGGAGATGCAGAAACGCCTGCCACGCCTCGCCCGCCTCTACCTGGGCGCGGCCGACCGGGCGTAGCCGGAGGTACGAAGGGGCCGTGCCCGGCCGGAGCCCTCGGGGAGCACTCCGGCCGGGCCCGCTCGGGGCCGGGGTGCCGGGGTCAGTCCGCGAGAGGCAGATAGACGCGGTTGCCCGTGGCGGCGAACTCCCTGGACTTCTCCAGCATGCCGCGTTCGATCTCCTCCGCGGTCAGCTCCGCCTGGTCGTCGGAGCCGAAGCGTTCCGTGATGTTCCTGCTGATCTTCATCGAGCAGAACTTCGGGCCGCACATCGAGCAGAAGTGGGCCGTCTTCGCCGGCTCCGCCGGGAGGGTCGCGTCGTGGAACTCGCGGGCCGTGTCCGGGTCCAGGGCCAGGTTGAACTGGTCCTCCCAGCGGAACTCGAAGCGGGCGTCGGACAGGGCGTCGTCCCAGTCCTGGGCGCCCGGGTGGCCCTTGGCGAGGTCCGCGGCGTGGGCGGCGATCTTGTACGTGATGACGCCGGTCTTGACGTCGTCGCGGTCCGGGAGGCCGAGGTGTTCCTTCGGGGTGACGTAGCAGAGCATCGCCGTGCCCCACCAGGCGATCATCGCCGCGCCGATGCCGGACGTGATGTGGTCGTAGGCGGGCGCGATGTCGGTGGCCAGGGGGCCGAGGGTGTAGAACGGGGCCTCTTCGCAGATCTCCTGCTGGAGGTCGACGTTCTCCTTGATCTTGTGCATCGGGACGTGTCCCGGGCCCTCGATCATGGTCTGCACGCCGTGGGACTTCGCGATCCGGTTCAGTTCGCCGAGCGTGCGCAGCTCCGCGAACTGCGCCTCGTCGTTGGCGTCGGCGATCGAGCCGGGGCGCAGGCCGTCGCCGAGGGAGAACGTCACGTCGTACGCGGCGAGGATCTCGCACAGCTCGTCGAAGTGGGTGTAGAGGAACGACTCCCGGTGGTGGGCCAGGCACCAGGCGGCCATGATGGAGCCGCCGCGGGAGACGATGCCCGTCTTGCGGCGGGCGGTGAGCGGGACGTAGCGCAGCAGGACGCCGGCGTGGACGGTCATGTAGTCGACGCCCTGCTCGCACTGTTCGAGGACGGTGTCCTTGTAGACGTCCCAGCTCAGTTCCTCGGCGCGGCCGTCGACCTTCTCCAGTGCCTGGTAGAGCGGCACGGTGCCGATGGGCACGGGGGAGTTGCGCAGGATCCACTCGCGGGTGGTGTGGATGTTGCGGCCGGTGGACAGGTCCATGACCGTGTCGGCGCCCCAGCGGGTGGCCCACGTCATCTTCTCCACCTCCTCCTCGATGGAGGAGGTGACGGCCGAGTTGCCGATGTTGGCGTTCACCTTCACCAGGAAGTTCTTGCCGATGATCATCGGTTCGGACTCGGGGTGGTTGACGTTCGCGGGGAGCACGGCGCGGCCGGCCGCGATCTCGTCGCGGACGAAGGCGGGCTCGACGCGCTCGCGGAGCGCGACGAACTCCATCTCGGCGGTGATCTCCCCGCGTCTGGCGTACGCGAGTTGGGTGACGGCCGCGCCGCGGGCGCGCCGCGGCTGGCGCGGACGGCCGGGGAAGACGGCGTCGAGGTTGCGCAGGCCGCCGCGGGGCGAGGTGTGTTTGAGGCCGTCGTCCTCGGGGCGGGGCGGGCGGCCCGGGTACTCCTCGGTGTCGCCGCGGGCGATGATCCAGTTGTCGCGCAGCGGGGTGAGCCCGCGGCGTACGTCGGTGTCGGTGGTCGGGTCGGTGTACGGCCCGGACGTGTCGTACAGCGTCACGTCCTGGCCGTTGGTGAGGTGCACGCGCCGCACCGGGACCCTGATGTCGGGCCGTGCGGGGTGCTCGAGGTGGTCCTTGTGCCAGCCGATCGCGCTGGTTTCCGCGGACTTCGCGGATTCCGCGGAGTCCCCGGTGGCGGGCGTACGTGCATCCGAAACGGTCATGGAGACCCACTCCCTACGCCGGCATTACCCGGTAACAGGTTCGGCGGTCGGCGCAGCCTCGGTCCGGATCCGGATCCGTCAGCGCCCTCTCAGCCCGGTGCTCCGAGCTCCCGCGGTGTGCATTTCGCCGACCACGCTAACCGCTGCACGCACCGGTACGAAAGAGGGCCCCGGGGCACTCCTGCGATGATCTGGCGGTGACACATGCGCACAGCCACCACCACGGCGTCCCCGCCCCGCCCGCCTCGCACCGGCTGCGCAGGGTGATCGCCGCGGTGCTCGTCCCCTTCGCGCTGGCGGTGCTCGCCGGGCTGATCGCGCTCTGGCCGGGGAGTGAACCGGCGGGCGAGCGCAGCGGCATCGGCTTCGACCAGGAGCGGCAGCGGGCGAAGGTCACGAAGGTCGAGGAGGTGAAGTGCGCGGACGTGGGCGCACAGATCCAGGAGCAGGGGCCGCCGGGCGGCGGGGGCGACACCGACGAGCCGCGGCCCGACGAGGACGCGGTGTGCGAGCAGGCGACGATCGAGGTGACGTCGGGCAAGCACGCCGGGCGGGCCTTCACGGAGATCGTCGCGCCCGACGCGTCCCGGCGGTACGAGGTGGGGCAGGAGCTCGTCGTCTCCTACTCGCCGAAGGCGCCGCGCGAGCTGCAGTACGCCGTCTCCGACGTGGTACGCACCGTGCCGATGACGGCGCTGGCGCTGCTGTTCGCGGTGGCGGTGGTCGTCGTCGGGCGGCTGCGCGGGCTCGCGGCGCTCGCGGCGCTCGCGGTGAGCTTCGCGATCCTGATCCTTTTCATCCTGCCGGCGATCCTCGACGGGTCGAACCCGCTGGTGGTGGCGGTGGTCGGGGGCAGCGCCATCATGCTGATCGCGCTCTATCTGTGTCACGGCTTCAACGTGCGTACGTCGGTGGCCGCCCTGGGCACGCTCGTGTCGCTGCTGCTGATCGGGCTGCTGGGGTCGCTGTTCATCGGCTGGTCGAAACTGACCGGGAACACCGACGACTTCACGGGGCTCATCCACACCCAGTACCCGGACATCGACATGAGCGGGCTGCTGCTCGCGGGGGTGCTGATCGGCTCGCTCGGAGTGCTCGACGACGTGACGGTGACGCAGGCGTCCGCGGTGTGGGAGCTGCGGCAGGCCGATCCGTCGGCGTCGTGGCGGAAGTTGTACGCGTCCGCGATGCGGATCGGGCGCGATCACATCGCGTCGGTGGTGAACACGCTGGTCCTCGCGTACGCGGGGGCGGCGCTGCCGCTGTTGCTGCTCTTCACGATCGCCGACCAGGGCGTCGGCACGGTGGCGACGAGCGAGTTCGTCGCCGAGGAGATCGTACGGACCCTCGTGGGCAGCATCGGGCTGGTCGCGTCGGTGCCGCTGACGACGGGGCTCGCGGCGCTCGTCGTCTCCGCCGACCGCCGCCACGGGGCGGGGCCGGGATCGGGACCGGGACCGGTGCCGGGTGCGGAACCGGGCGGGAGCTGGGGCCCGGGTGCCGGTACGGGTACGGGAGCGGATCCGCGTACGGGACCGGGTTGGGGGCCGGGTGCCCCTGGGGACCCCGGGGGCCGGGCGGCGGGCACGGGCTCCGGCCCTGCCGCGGCTCCCCCCGAGGGCCGCTCCCGCCGCCGGGGCGGCGGCGGACGGCGGCGCCGGAGGTAGCGCCGGAGACGGGGGAGCCGGCCGGCTACCAGTCGTTCTTCGACGACGACGCGGTCATGAACTTCCGCACCAGGAAGATCGCACCCGCGATCAGCGCCGCGGCCAGCAGCACCTTGAAGAGCAGGCCGATGATGAAGCCGACCAGCGCCATGATCAGGCTGCCGAAGACCACCAGCACGATCGCCGGGATCAGCACCCACGTCACCCACCACGGCAGTCCCGCGGTGATCTCTTTCACGGACACGGTCATTCCTCCTCCGGTACGCCGGGGTTGTCCCGGTGCCTTCGATGCTAGGACGCCGGGCGGGCGGATGGGAGTGCCCCCTGCCCCGGTCCACCCCGGAACGAACCCTGAGGCGACCCTGAGGGACTGATTCACGCCTCGGGTGGAGAGAAGACCACCAGAACCCGGAGATCCTCGGTGATGTGGTGGAAACGATGCGGTACGCCCGCCGGTACGTAGACGACGCAGCCCCTGCCGACCTGCAGGGTTTCGTCGCCGACGGTGACGGAGCCGCGACCGCTCATGATCACGTAGACCTCGTCCTGGCGATGGGGCTGCTGCGGATCGGACGCTCCCGCGTCCAGCGCGTAGAGGCCCACCGACATGTTCCGCTCGCGCACGAACTGCAGGTACGCTCCGTCGTTCGCACGGCGCTCCGCCTCGAGGTCGTCCAGCCGGAATGCCTTCATCGTGCCCCATCCTCCGCGTCCATGGTGCTCCCGACTACCTCTGGAACGATCCACCCATGAAGACTTTCCTGATCAAGACCCTCGCCAACGCGGCGGCCCTCGCGGTCGCGGTCTGGCTGATCCCCGACATCGGGCTGACCGGTCACGACAACGCCGACAAGGCCGTCACACTGCTGCTGGTCGCGTTGATCTTCGGCGTCGTGAACTTCATCGTCAAGCCCCTCGTGCAACTCCTGTCGCTGCCGCTGCTGGTGCTCACCCTCGGGCTCTTCACGCTCGTGATCAACGCCTTGATGCTGATGCTCACCTCCTGGATCGCGGACAAAGCGGACTTGAGCTTCCATGTGGACGGATTCTGGACGGCGGTGCTCGGCGGACTGGTGATCAGCATCGTGTCGTGGGCGACGAGCATGGCCCTGGACCGGGACTGACGGCCGCGCACACCGGTACGGACCGGAGCGGCGCCCTCCGGGGCCGGGAACCGGCGCGGGAACCGGCCGCCGGCACCGGGCGCCCGCGCCCCGGCTGAGGCAGGATGGAGCGCATGCGAACGAGCGAACGCCCCCTCCCCGCGCCTTTCCGCGTCTGCTTCGTCTGCACCGGCAACATCTGCCGCTCGCCGATGGCCGAGGCCGTCTTCCGCGCCCGGGTCGCGGAAGCGGGGCTCGACGGCGAGATCGAGGTGGACAGCGCCGGCACCGACGGCTGGCACATCGGCGAAGCCGCCGACCCGCGCGCCGCCGCCGTGCTCACCGGGCACGGCTACGAGCTGGCGCACACCGCCCGGCAGTTCACGCCCGACTGGTTCGCCGAGCGCGACCTCGTCCTCGGCCTGGACGGCGGGCACGTCCGCAGGCTGCTCAAGATCGCGCCGACGCCCGTCGACGCCGAGAAGGTGCGGCTGCTGCTCTCCTTCGCGCCCGACCTCGACCTGACCGACGTCGAGGACCCGTACTACGGCGGCACCCGCGGCTTCGAAGAGGCTCTGGACCTGATCGAGACCGCCGCCGAGGGCCTGCTCCAGGCCGTACGCGACGAACTCACCGCCCGGCCGTGAGCCCCCCGCCGGCCGGCGCCGCGCGGGGCGCCGGGAACGCCCCCCGGGCCGTCGAGGCCCGCGCCGCCGCGCTCGCCGGCGCTCCCGTACGGACCGCGCGCCCCGTCGGCGGCGGGGACATCTCCGCCGCGCACCGCCTCGAACTCGCCGACGGCCGCCGCGTCTTCGCCAAGACCCGCGCCGGCGCCCCCGCGGACTTCTTCGCCGCCGAAGCACACGGCCTGCGCCTCCTCGCGGAGACCGGCACCGTCCCCGTCCCCGCCGTGCTCGGCGAGGAGCCCGGGATGATCCTGCTGGAGTGGGTCGAGCCGGGCCCCGCGACCGCCGCGCAGGCCGAGCGGCTGGGCCGCGACCTCGCCGCGCTGCACGCCACCCCCGCCGCCGCCTTCGGCACCCCCTGGCCCGCCTACATCGGCTCGCTCCCGCTGCCGTCCCCGGGCCCACCGGGAACACCGGACCCGCCCGGCACCGCGGACACCCCCGGCCCTCCGGATCCGGCTCCGGAACCACCCCCTGAGCACACCGGACATGCGCCTGCCTCCCCCGCTGACTGGCCCGCCTTCTACGCCGGGCACCGGCTGCTTCCCTTTCTACGTCTCGCCACTGACAACGGCGCCCTCACACCCGCCGACACCCGCGCCGTCGAGCGCCTCTGCGACGTGATCGACCAGGTCACGGGCCCGCCGCAGCCGCCCGCCGTCATCCACGGCGACCTCTGGTCCGGCAACGTGCAGTGGTCGGCGGGCGACCGCGCGTACCTCATCGACCCCGCCGCGCAGGGCGGCCATCCCGAGGTCGACCTCGCGTTCCTGGAGCTCTTCGGCTGCCCGCAGCTCGGGCGGCTGCTCGCGGCGTACGAGGAGGTGCGCCCGCTGCCCGGCCGCCGCGGCCGGGTGCCGCTGTACCAACTCCACCATCTGCTCGTGCACGCCGCGCTGTTCGGCGCCGGCTACGGCGCGCAGTGCGGCGCCGCGGCGCGCGCGGCCCTGGAAGGAGCCGGCCGATGACCCCGGACGACACCCCGCACGCGGACCCGCCCCCGCGGCACACCGCCGAAACACCCGAAACACCCGAAACACCCGAAGCGGCCGACTCGGCCGCAGCCGACGCCACCCGCGTCGTACGCGCCGGCCTCCCCGCCCCCGAGCCGTACGAACCCGCCCTCCCCGGCCCCGTCTTCGCCGCCCACTACCACCTCCCCGGCGACGTCACCGCCGCCCCCTACGACTACGGCCGCGACGCCAACCCCACCTGGACCCGCCTCGAAGCCGCCCTCGCCGAGCTGGAGTCGCCCGGCGTCCCCGCCGAGGCCGTGGCCTTCGCCTCCGGCATGGCCGCGATCACCGCCGCCCTCATGGCCGTCCCCGGACCGCCGCGGGACGGGGGCGCGCCCCGCGGCCACGTCGTCCTCCCCTCCGACGGCTACAACCTCGTCCCCGGCGGCCTCCGCGCCCTCCTCCAGGAGCACGGCACCGACGTCCGCACCGCCCCCACCGCCGGCGACGCCCAGGCCGAACTCCTCGACGGCGCCCGCCTCCTGTGGCTGGAGACCCCCTCCAACCCCGGCCTCGACGTCTGCGACATCCGCCGCCTCGCCGCCGCCGCGCACGCCGCGGGCGCGCTCGTCGCCGTCGACAACACCCTGCCGACCCCCCTCGGCCAGCGCCCCCTGGAGCTCGGCGCCGACCTCTCCGTCGCCAGCGGCACCAAGGCGCTCACCGGCCACGGCGACGTCCTCCTCGGCTACGCCGTCACCCGCGACCCCGCGCTCGCCCGCCGGCTGCGCACCTGGCGGAAGACCGCGGGCGCCATCCCCGGGCCGATGGAGGCGTGGCTCGCGCACCGTTCGCTGGCGACGCTGGAGTTGCGCACCGGGCGCCAGGCGGCGAACGCCCTCGCCGTGGCCGAAGCGCTGCGCGCGACGCCGGGGGTACGGGACGTGCGCCACCCCGGCCTGCCGTCCGACCCCGCGCACGCGCTCGCCGCGCGCCAGATGCGCGCCGGGCGGTACGGGTGCGTGGTGGCGTTCACGCTGCCGGACCGGGCGGCGGCGGAGCGGTTCCTGGGCGCGGCGCGGCTGGTCGACGAGGCGACGAGCTTCGGCGGCGTGCGCTCGACCGCGGAGCGGCGCGGGCGCTGGGGCGGGGACGCGGTGCCGGAGGGCTTCGTCAGGTTCTCCGCGGGCGTCGAGGACAGCGCGGACCTCGTCGCTGACCTGCGCGAAGCGCTCGCGTACGCGCTCGGCCGCTGACTCCGTACACAACCGGGAAAAGCCCGGCGAAAGCGACAAAACTCGCGTAAATCGGTAGGGCATGTGTTCATGGTGTGTGGGGGAGCCGCGGGCACGCGGGTCGGGAGCCGCGTCGAGACGCCCGTCGGCACAGCTCTCAAGGGAGATCACACCATGCGTAAGATCGCCGCAGCACTGGGAGCGGCCGGGGTCGTCGCCCTGGCTCCCCTGACCGGCGCGAGCGCGCAGCCCGCCGCCACCCCGGCGGACAACCCCCAGACCACGGTCCAGCAGGAGCAGGGTCCGCGCGGCCCGAAGGGCGACAGCGCGAGCAACTGGGGCCTGCTGGGTCTGGCCGGCCTGCTCGGCCTCGCCGGTCTCGCGAAGAAGTCCGGCACGAGCCAGCGCCGCGGCGACGTCTCCGACCGCGCCGCCCAGACGACGGGCACGCGCCGCGAGTACGGCATGGAGCACGACACCCACGGGCACGCCCGCGGCCACGGCAAGGACGCCGGCCAGATGGACAAGTCCGGCGAGGAGATGCGCGGCGGCGAGCACCCCAAACACGGGGACAAGCACGGCAGGCACGGGGACAAGCACGGCAGGCACGGCGACAAGCGCGGCATGTCCGGCGACACGTCCGGCACTTCGGCTTCGTCCGGCATGCAGGGCGGCAAGTCCGGCGCGTCCGGCGGCACGTCCCGTACGTCCCCCTCGCCCGACCCCGGCCGCACCACGCACAGCGACATCACCGGCGGCACCGCGCACGAGAGCAAACCCGGCACCGACCAGAGCGGCACCACGCACCGGGTCTTCGGCAAGGACGAGCCGGCCCCCGGCGACGACGACAAGCGGCGGTGACCGCCCAGGCGCCCCACCGCCGGATCACCGCCCGTCCCGTCGACGCCCCCGCGCCCCGCGCGCGCCCGGCGCGGCGGGGACGGGGGTGTTCCCACCGTACGCACCGCTCCGCCGCATTCCTCCGCCGGCCGCGGGTTTCGACCACCGCCCCGCGTGCCACATACATCCCATGACCGTGTCCCACCGGCCGGTGGTCAAGCGCACCGCCCGCGCCGTCCTCCTGGACGGCGACGAGATGCTGCTCATCAAGCGCACCAAGCCGGGCCGCGAGCCCTACTGGATCACTCCCGGCGGCGGCGTCGAGCCCGCGGACGCCTCCGTCGTCGCCGCGCTGCACCGCGAGGTCGACGAGGAGCTGGGCGCCCGCGTCACCGGAGTCGTCCCCGTCTTCGTCGACACCGTCCCGGAGGACGGGCGCGGGGTGAAGGTCCAGCACTTCTTCGCCTGCCGGCTGGCGTCCATGGATCCGGCCCGGCGCCACGGCCCCGAAGTCGACGAGCCCTGCGGCGAGTACGAGACGGTGCGCATCCCCTTCACCCGCGAAGGCGTCGACTCCGTCGACGTCGTTCCGCCCAGCCTGCGCGCCTATCTGCGCACGAACATCGAGGGCGTCCTCGCCGTCCTCGCCGACGACTTCGGCTAGCGGCCCCTCACCCGCCGGTGAGGGTCAGCGCGTACGCCTCCCGCAGGTCCCGGCCGCTGTACGCGTGCGAGGCGAGGCCGCTCACATGGTGGTCGGCGTTGACGGCGACCGACCGGGGCACCACCGCGAAGAGGTCGGTGTCCGACATGGAGTCCCCGTACGCCACGCAGTCCGCCCGCGTCAGCCCGTACTCCGCGCAGAGCAGATCCGCGATCCGCACCTTGTCGGGCGGCCCGAGGATGCCCGCCATGTCGACGGGCTCGCGGAACGGCAGCGCCGGGAACCGCGACCCGTGCGCCGCGTGCACCCCCCACTCCAGCAGGCGTTCGACGAAGAAGCCGGGCGCCAGGGAGATGACCGCGCAGTGCTCCCCGCGGGCGGTGATGTCCGCCCACACCTCGCGGATCCCCGCGAGCCACGGCGCGCCCGCGAACGCCCGGCCCAGGATCTCGGGCGTGAGGCTGCTCCACATGCCGTGGGCGTTCTCGGCGTAGTCGTATGTGTCGATCTCGCCGGAGACGAACGCCGCGTCCAGCGCCTGGAACTCCGCGACCAGGCCCAGTTGCCGCGCCAGCTCGATGTTCGCGGAGGAGCCGTGCAGCAGGGTGCCGTCCATGTCGAAGATGTGCAGCCGGGACATGGCGTGAGGCTAGGACGTGCGCACACCCGCGGACAAACGATTACTTGCGCCACACCCCGTGCCGTGACGCGGCGCGGCACCGCGGGGTCAGTCCGGGTCGTGCTCCGGGCCGCCGTAGTCGGGGCTGGTGAAGTCGGGGCTCGAATAGCTCGGTCCGTCCTTCGACTGGCCGTCGTCGGGGCTGGAGAACGCCGGGCGCGAGTAGCCCAGCCGCGGGGTGCGGGTGGCGGTCGGGTCGGTACGCACCGCGGGGTACGCCCCGCCGCCCCCGGCGCCGCCGCCCTCGGGTCCCGCGTCCGGGCCGCCGCCCTCGGTGCCGCCGGCGAGGGCCTGCTCGATGAAGGGCTGGATGCCGCGTTCGAGGAGCGCCGCGCGCCACTCCTCGCGGGCGCGGTCGACCTGCTCGGTCAGGTCCCGGCTGGCCGCCGCCCTGATGGACGTCGAGCCGTTGCGCACCGCCGTCAGCAGCAGCGCGACCATCGAGATGACGATGGCGGCGGCCGCGAGGATCGCGAAGATCCAGCCCGCCTGGCGCATCGAGGAGGCCACGGACGGCTCGGGGTTCATCAAGTGCAGCAGATAGCCGACGAGAAGGAAGATCACCGCCGCCGTACCGGCCAGCACCGGCACCAGCACGGCCGCCGCGGCGGCCACCCCCGCACTGGAGTTGTCGCCCTGGGCGCCGCCCCGCGCGCCGGAGAAACGGATACCGTCAGGGCCGCCCAGCGTCCCGCCGCCCGCCGAGGGCCGGCGCAACTCCGTGCGCAGCCCTACATACCGCTCGTATTCGGCCGACGCGGTCGCGGAAATCTCGGCCGTGGCGCCGAGGGCCCGGGTGCGGAGCTGCTCGGGGTTGAGCGGCCGTCCGCCGCCGGCGCCGACCGTGAACTCGGCGTTGTGCAGCGCGGTATCGAGGAGCCGCTCGAACTCCGGGCGGTCCTCGGTCAGCAGATGCGACGCACGGGTCATGTGCTTGTGCTCCCCCGGATGGGCAGGCAACAAGGCAAACGGGGACGGAGCGTGCCTGCGGCGCTAGGCCCTGGGCGGCAGAGCCTATTACCGATGGTAGAGCGCTTCGCGTATGGCGGATAAGTGTCTTTTCAGAAAAGGAGGTTCCGTATTAGAGCACGCCAGGCGGGCGCGCGCTACCGCCCGACCAGCGGAAGTCGCACGACAAGCAGTTTTCCGGCCATGGTGACCCCCCCGTCCATGGCGATGGCCAGGTCGTCCGCGTAGATGTGCGGCCCCTGTACGGAGGCGCCGCGCTCCTCGGGATCGGTGTCCTCGCTGGGCACTTCCCCGAGCAGATACGGGATCGGGCTGTGCCCGTGCACCAGCCGTTCGCCGCCGTACCGGCCCAGCAGTTCCCGTACCGCCGAGGGTCCCGTCTCCTCGTCACGGAAGGCGAAACGCTTGGTGAACTTGCGGAAGAGATCCCATACCTCGTCCGCCTCCGAGCGGGCGAGGATGTCGTGGATGGTGTCGTTCACGCCCTCGATGGAGTCGCCGTAGTCGAGGTACGCGGTGGTGTCGGAGTGCACCAGGAGGTGGTCGTCCTCCTCGTGGATGGCGTCGAGCCGCGCCATCCACTGCAGGTGGACGTCCTCCAGCCGCTCCATGTCGGTGCGCTGACCGCCGTTGAGGAGCCAGGCGGCCTGGAAGGAGGCGGTGCCGGCGCCGGAGTTGACCGGCGTGTCGCCGAAGCGCTTGGCGCCGAGCAGCAGCAGCTCGTGGTTGCCCATGAGCGCCTTGCAGTAGCCGCCGGCGGCCGCCGCCTCGGCGGACAGCCGCATGACGAGGTCGATGACGCCGATGCCGTCGGGGCCGCGGTCGGTGAAGTCGCCGAGGAACCAGACGCGGGTGTTCCCGGCGATCCAGCGGTCGGCCTCGTCGACGATGCCCTGGGCGCGCAGGGCGGCGCGCAGCTCGTCGAGATAGCCGTGGACGTCGCCGACGACGTACAGCGGGCCGTAGCCGCCGCTCTCGCCGCGCCTGATCACCGGCAGGTCGGCCTGGGTCGGGGTGTACCCGTCGTCGGCGTGCCCGAAGGCGTCACCGGCGGCCGGGGCCGCGGGGACGGGAGGCGCCGCCCCGGCGGGCACCCCAGCCGTGGTCCGCAGCCCCGGCGTCTGACCGGCCCCCTGTTGCATCGAACCCCTCCACCGCCTAGCCGTTCTGCCACCGGGACACGACCCGGCCGCCATGGGACCAGGTGCCACTCCCCCGTGCTGGTGGAGGAGATCCGCGGTGTGCGTGCGCCCATCATAGAAATGCCTGTCCCGCCTTGTGCGGTACCAGGGGCCGCCAATTGGCTCCGGCTGCGGAAGACGGCGCCCGCCGGACCACCAGAACCGGGCAAACGGGGCACGACCGGCGCGAGTGAGGGCGGGGTGGGGCCACCGGGATCATGAGTCGCCGTACGGCGCGGGTGCGGGCGGGTCCGTGCCGGGCGGGCGCGGCGGGGCATCGCCCGGGGTGTGTCGCGGTGCCCGAGGGGGCATACGGCGGGGTCCGGCGGCGGGGGTGCGGGTGGCCGTACGAGCCGGGCGTGAGCCGGGTCGTACGGCCGGAGGACTCCGCTACGCCGGGCGGCGCGGGGCGCTGACGACCGTACGCGGCGGGCGGCGCTGCGAGGACGCCCGCACGATCAGATCCGTCGGTATGACCTGCTCGATGGGCCGGCCCGCGTCGACTCCCTCGATGGCGTCGATCAGGAGCTGGACGACCGCCGTGCCGATGCGGCGCGGCTTGAGCGAGAGCGTGGTGATGGGCGGGTCGGTGGAGGCGTAGCCCGGGGACTCGCTGCAGCAGACGAGCATCAGGTCGTCGGGCACCCGCAGGCCGTAGCGGCGGGTGGCGGCGAGGAGGTCGGTGCCGTTGGGGTCGAAGAGGCCGTAGACGGCGTCCGGGCGGTCCGGGCGGGCGAGCAGCCGGTCGGCGGCGACGGCGCCCGCGCGGGGGTCGTGGGCGGGGTAGGACTCGTACACCGGGTCCTGTCCGACGCGCTCGCACCAGGTGAGGTACGCGGTGGTGGACAGCCGGGTGTAGGTGTCCGTGCTGGTGCCGGTGAGCAGTCCGATGCGGCGGGCGCCGGCGTCGGCGAGGTGGTCGAGCAGGTCGAGGACGGCGGCCTGGTGGTCGTTGTCGACCCAGGCGGTGACGGGCAGGGAGCCGCCGGGGCGGCCGTCGCTGACGACGGGGATGCCCTGCCGGACGATCTCGCTGACGACGGGGTCGCCCTCGGCCGGATCGATGACCACGGTGCCGTCGAGGGCCACGTTGGACCACACGTCGTGCCGCGAGGTCGCGGGGAGGATCACCAGCGCGTACCCGCGGGCGAGGGCGGCCGAGGTCGCGGCGCGGGCCATCTCGGCGAAGTACGCGAACTCCGTGAAGGTGAACGGCTCTTCCCCGTAGGTCGTCACCGTTAAGCCGATGAGTCCGGACTTGCCGGTGCGCAGCGCGCGGGCGGCTGCCGACGGCCGGTAGCCGAGGCGGTCTGCCACCTCGCGGACGTGCCGGCGGGTCGCTTCCGGCAGCCGGCCCTTCCCGTTCAGCGCGTCGGAGACGGTGGTGATCGAGACGCCCGCGGCGGCGGCGACATCCCGGATGCCCGCCCGCGCCAGCTTACGGCTGGGCGGCCGGCTCACTTGCGGTTGAATCGAGCCGGTCATGCGCCTTCTTTCTTCAAGCACGTACGTGGTCCCCCGTGCAAGCCGTGTAGTCAGGCAGGCTTGTCATCGCGAGCTGATAGTAGGGCTCGGATGGCTCGATTGCGGGAGAATCCGAACCGTAACTGACAGGCACGATTCTGCAGGAGCGCAACGGTCAAACGACCATGGAATGCCAAGTGGTTGCACCATTGTCGGCCATCGGTCCATGGCGCAAGCTGGGTGGCACCTGCCATGGCACGAAGGTCTCGAAGAGGTCTCAGTCACCTTCACGGGTGATGCGCGCCATGGCGTCCGCCACCCGTGCGCGCCAGGGTGGATGCGCCCCCTGCGGGTGCGGCCCCGTCCGCGGCAGGCGGAACGGGCCGGCGGGAACGGCGCGTAACGGCAGGGTACGGGCTCGGTCGAGGAGGACCGCGGTGACGAAAGACAAGACTCCCAGGGCCGCTGGGGCCGCTGAGGCCGCTGAGACCCCGGAGGCTGCCGGGGCTGCTGCGACGCCCAGGCTGCGGGCCGCGCTGGCGGGCATTCCGACGTACAAGCCGGGGAAGCCGGCGGCGGGTGCGGGGCCGGGGGCGGCGGCGTACAAGCTCTCCTCGAACGAGAACCCCTACCCGCCGCTGCCCGGCGTGCTGGCGGCGGCGGTCGCGGCGGCCGGGAACTTCAACCGCTACCCCGACATGGCGTGCGCCGCGCTCACCGCGGAGCTCGCCGAACGCCTCGGCGTGCCGCCCGGGCACATCGCCACCGGCACAGGTTCCGTGGGGGTGGCACAGCAATTGCTGCAGGCGACGGCCGGGCCCGGGGACGAGGTGATCTACGCCTGGCGGTCGTTCGAGGCGTACCCGATCATCACGCAGATCTCCGGCGCGCGGTCGGTGCGGGTGCCGCTGACGGCGGAGGAGCGGCACGACCTGGACGCGATGGCGGACGCGGTGACGGACGCCACCCGGCTGATCTTCGTCTGCACGCCGAACAACCCGACGGGCACGGCGGTGCGCCGCGGGGAGCTGGAGCGGTTCCTCGACCGGGTGCCGGAGGACGTGCTGGTGGTGCTGGACGAGGCGTACTGCCAGTTCGTCCGGGACGACGGCGTGGACGGGGGCATCCCGGACGGGCTGGAGGTCTACCGGGACCGGCCGAACGTGTGCGTGCTGCGCACCTTCAGCAAGGCGTACGGGCTGGCGGGCCTGCGGGTCGGCTTCGCGGTGGCGCACGAGCCGGTGGCGGCGGCGCTGCGGAAGACGGCGGTGCCGTTCGGGGTGAGCCAGATCGCGCAGGAGGCGGCGATCGCGTCGCTGCGGAGCGAGGACGCGCTGCTGGAGCGGGTGGAGTCGCTGGTCGGGGAGCGCACGCGGGTGCGGGAGGGGCTGCTGGCGCAGGGCTGGACGGTGCCGGAGACGCACGCGAACTTCGTCTGGCTGCGGCTGGGGGAGCGGAGCATGGACTTCGCGGCGGCGTGCGAGGCGGCGGGCGCGGTGGTCCGGCCGTTCGCGGGCGACGGGGTCCGGGCGTCGGTGGGCGAACGTGAGGCGAACGACATCCTGCTGGCGGTGGCGGAGGAGTTCCGGAAGGAGCTGTAAGCGGGGGCCGGCGGCGGCCGGCCGGGCGGGGCCGGAGCGGTGCTCGCACTGGTGAGCGCCGCTCTCCCGTGCGGGCACCGCTCTCGGACTCTCCCCCCATCACCCCCTAGACCTGCCGAAACAAGACGTAGGGGACCCCCCTGAAGGGCCGGGGAACCGCTGTGCCACACTGGGCCTTGTGAATGTGAACGCATTCACGAGCGGCGCTGTTCGCAGAGGTTTACCCCTGTATGCCATGCCGCCACGGCCCCACCCGGCCGACAGGCGCATGGATCATCGGTCAGAGCCGCGCCCGTGATCGCGGAGAGGAGACCTCGTGGATCTGGCACTCGCCCCGGAGACCCTGGCGCGCTGGCAGTTCGGCATCACCACCGTCTACCACTTCCTCTTCGTCCCCCTGACGATCTCCCTCTCCGCCCTCGTCGCCGGACTGCAGACAGCCTGGGTACGCACCGGCGACGAGAAGTACCTCAGGGCGACGAAGTTCTGGGGCAAGCTCTTCCTCATCAACATCGCCATGGGCGTGGTGACCGGCATCCTGCAGGAGTTCCAGTTCGGCATGAACTGGTCCGACTACTCCCGCTTCGTCGGCGACGTCTTCGGCGCCCCCCTCGCCTTCGAAGCCCTCATCGCCTTCTTCTTCGAGTCCACCTTCATCGGCCTCTGGATCTTCGGCTGGGACCGGCTGCCGCAGAAGATCCACCTCGCCTGCATCTGGATGGTCGCGGTCGGCACCGTGCTCTCCGCCTACTTCATCCTCGCCGCCAACTCCTGGATGCAGCACCCCGTCGGCTACCGGATAAACGAGGAGTCCGGCCGCGCCGAGCTGACCGACTTCTGGCGCGTGCTCACCCAGAACACCGCCGTCGCGCAGTTCTCCCACACCATCACCGCGGCCTTCCTCACCGGCGGCGCGTTCGTCGTCGGCATCGCCGCGTACCACCTCATGCGCGGCCGGCACGTCGCCGTCATGCGCAGCTCGTTGCGGCTGGGCCTGATGACGATGGTCGTCGCCGGGCTGCTGACCGCGTTCACCGGCGACCGGCTCGGCAAGATCATGTACGACCAGCAGCCGATGAAGATGGCGTCCGCCGAGGCCCTGTGGGAGACCGAGGCGCCCGCGCCCTTCTCGCTCTTCGCCATCGGCGACGTCGACAAGGGCCACAACAGGGTCGCCATAGAGGTCCCCGGCGTGCTGTCGTTCCTCGCCCACGACAACTTCTCCGACGAGGTCCCCGGCATCAACCCCACCAACGAGGAGCTCAAGGAGAAGTACGACGACAAGTTCGGGCTCGGCGACTACCGGCCCAACATCCCCGTCGCGTACTGGAGCTTCCGCTGGATGATCGGCTTCGGGATGTCCTCCCTCGGCCTCGGCATGCTCGGGCTCTGGCTCACCCGCCGCCGCTTCTGGCTCGCCGACCGGCTCCGTACCGGCGCGGACGAGGTCCCCCGACTCGCCCTCACCAAGGACCGCGAACTGGGCGCGCGCCTCGGCGGCTGGTACTGGCGGCTCGCCTTCTACACCCTCCTCTTCCCGCTCGTCGCCAACGCATGGGGCTGGATCTTCACCGAGACGGGCCGCCAGCCCTGGGTCGTCTACGGCGTCCTGCCCACCTCCTCCGCCGTCTCCCCCGGCGTCTCGCAGGGCGAGGTCATCACCTCGCTCAGCGTCTACACGCTCCTGTACGCGGCCCTCGCCGTCATCGAGGCCAAGCTGATGATCAAGTACGTGAAGGCGGGGCCGCCCGAACTCACCGAGTCCGACCGCAACCCGCCGACGAAGATCGGCGGCCACGACCGCGAGGACTCCGACCGGCCCATGGCCTTCTCGTACTGAGGGAGAGGGGATCACACCATGGAACTGCACGTCGTCTGGTTCGTCCTGATCGCCGTCCTGTGGACCGGCTACTTCTTCCTGGAGGGCTTCGACTTCGGCGTCGGCGTCCTCACCCGGGTGCTGGCCCGCGACCGCGCCGAGCGGCGCGTGCTCATCAACACCATCGGCCCCGTCTGGGACGGCAACGAGGTCTGGCTGCTCACCGCGGGCGGCGCCACCTTCGCCGCCTTCCCCGACTGGTACGCCACCCTCTTCTCCGGCTTCTACCTGCCCCTGCTCCTCATCCTCGTCTGCCTCATCGTCCGCGGCGTGGCCTTCGAGTACCGGGCCAAGCGCCCCGAGGAGCACTGGCAGCGCAACTGGGAACTCGCCATCTTCTGGGCCTCCCTGCTGCCCGCGTTCCTGTGGGGCGTGGCGTTCGCCAACATCGTGCGCGGGGTGCAGATCGGCCCCGACAAGGAGTACGTGGGCGACGTCTTCGACCTGCTCAACCCGTTCGCGCTGCTCGGCGGGCTGGTCACCCTCTTCCTCTTCACCTTCCACGGCGCGGTGTTCACGGCGCTGAAGACCGTCGGCGACATCCGGATGCGGGCGCGCCGGCTGGCCGCCGTCCTCGGCACGGCGACGGCCGCGCTGGCGCTCGGGTTCCTGCTGTGGCTCCAGGCGGACACCGGCGACGGGCGGAGCCTGGTGACGCTGATCGTGGCGGTGGCGGCGCTCTTCTGCGCGATCGGCACGGTGGCGGCGGGCCGGGAGGGCTGGTCGTTCCTCTACTCCGGGGTGACGATCGTGGCCACGGTCGCGACGCTGTTCCTGGCTCTGTACCCGGACGTGATGCCGTCGAGTCTGAACCCGGCGTGGAGTCTGACGGCGGAGAACGCCTCGTCGACGCCGTACACGTTGAAGATCATGACGTGGTGCGCGGGGATCGCGACACCGGTGGTGCTGATGTACCAGGGGTGGACGTACTGGGTGTTCCGCAAGCGCATCGGTACGCAGCACATCGCGCCGGAGGCGCACGCGGCGGTCGCCGCGGGCGGGGCGGGCGCGGACGGTGCGGGTGCGGACGGTACGGAGACCGGCGGGACGGGCCGGTGAGATGAAGCCCGTCGACCCGCGCCTGGCCCGCTACGCCCGCGCCACCCGGCTCTTCCTGCTCGCCACGGTCGCGCTCGGCGCGGCCGGTGCGGGGCTGGTCATCGCGCAGGCGGTGCTCATGGCGGAGATCGTCGTCGGCGCCTTCGAGGACGGCCTGCCGGCCGCCGCCCTCCTTAGGCCGCTGCTGCTGCTCGCCGCGGTCGCCGCGGGGCGGGCGGTGGTGAGCTGGCTGACGGAGCTGGCCGCGCACCGGTCGAGTGCGGCGGTCAAGTCGGAGCTGCGGATGCGGCTGCTGACGGAGGCGGTACGGATCGGAGGTTCCCGTGCTCCGGCGCGGGCGGGGGCGGCGGGCCCCGAAAAGCAGGACACGGACCGCCCGGAGACGCAGGCCGCGGACGGCGCCGCCGGGGGCGAACTCCGTACCGGCGAACTCGCCGCCCTCGCCACCCGCGGCATCGACGCCCTGGACGCCTACTTCGCCCGCTACCTGCCCCAACTCGGCCTCGCCGTCGTCGTCCCCGCGGCCGTCCTCGCGCGCATCGTCACCGACGACTGGGTCTCCGCCGCGATCATCGCCGGCACCCTGCCGCTGATCCCGGTCTTCATGACGCTCATCGGCTGGGCCACCCAGGCGGCCACCGACCGCCAGTGGCGCACCCTCTCGCGACTCTCCGCCCACTTCCTCGACGTCGTCTCCGGCCTGCCGACGCTCAAGGTCTTCGGCCGCGCGAAGGCGCAGGCCGACAACATCCGCACCATCACCGCCGACTACCGGCGCGCGACGATGCGCACCCTGCGGATCGCCTTTCTGTCGTCGTTCGCGCTGGAGTTGCTGGCGACGATCTCGGTGGCGCTGGTCGCGGTCACCATCGGCATGCGGCTGGTCCACGGCGAACTCGACCTGTACACCGGCCTGGTGGTGCTCATCCTGGCCCCGGAGGCGTACCTGCCGCTGCGCCAGGTCGGCACGCACTACCACGCCGCGGCGGAGGGCCTGGCGGCGGCGGACAGGGTCTTCGCGATCCTGGAACGGGGCGAACCCCGCGAAGCCGAGGCACGCCCGACCGCACCGGCCACGGGCACGGGCACGGTCCCGGCGCCAGCGCCGGCGCCGGCGGACTCGACGACCGCAGCCGCCACGGCAACCGCAGCCCCGGCCCCGCACGCCCGCCCAAGGGTAGGCGCCCCCACCGACAACGCGTGCCCGGACGCCCGCCACGCGGACCTCGTCCTCGACGGTCTCGTCGTACGGCACGAAGGCCGGACCGAGGACTCCCTTCCGCGTACGGACCTCACCCTCCGCCCCGGCGAGACCGTGGCGCTCACCGGGCCCTCCGGCGGCGGCAAGTCGACGCTCCTCGCGGCGCTCCTGGGCCTCGTGCCCCCCGCGTCCGGCCGGGTGCTCATCGGCGGGCGCGACCTCGCCGGGCTGGACCTGCCGAGCTGGCACGCACAGGTCGCCTGGGTACCGCAGCGGCCCGCGCTCTTCGCCGGCACCATCGCCGACAACGTCCGCCTCCCCCGCCCCGACGCCACCGACGCCGAGGTCGTGCGCGCACTCCGCGACGCCGCCGCCGGCGACCTCGACCCCGCCGCCGTCCTCGGCGAGGGCGGCGCCGGCCTCTCCGCCGGGCAGCGGCAACGGGTCGCGCTCGCACGGGCGTTCCTCGCCGACCGGCCCGTGGTCCTCCTCGACGAGCCGACCGCCGCCCTCGACGGCGACACCGAGGCCGCCGTCACCGCCGCGATCGCCCGGCTGGCCCGGGGCCGCACGGTGCTGCTCGTAGCGCACCGCCCGGCGCTGCTGGGGGTGGCGGACCGGGTGGTGCGACTGGGGGAGGGCCGTCCGCCGGCTGCCGCCGGGACGCACGCGGTACGGGCCGGGGCGGAGGTGCCGGCGGCCCGTTCCGTACCGGAGCGGGCCGG
This sequence comes from Streptomyces sp. CNZ287, assembly GCF_007827615.1. Taxonomy (NCBI): domain Bacteria; kingdom Bacillati; phylum Actinomycetota; class Actinomycetes; order Kitasatosporales; family Streptomycetaceae; genus Streptomyces; species Streptomyces sp. CNZ287. The sequence continues at coordinate 91,331 of NZ_VISV01000011.1, forward strand.
CGAGGGCACGTACGGCAGCGGATCGTACGAGCCGGAGGAGGCGCCCCGCGGCGGCAGCGCGCTGCGCACCACCACCGCCCGCGGGCGGCTGGCGCTCGCCGCGCTGCTCGGCGCGCTGGCGCTCGCCTCCGCCGTGGGACTCATGGGCGTCTCGGGGTGGTTGATCTCCCGGGCCTCCGAACAGCCGCCGGTGCTCTACCTCATGGTCGCGGTGACCGCCACCCGCGCGTTCGGCATCGGGCGCGCCGTCTTCCGCTACGCCGAGCGCCTCGTCTCCCACGACGCCGTGCTACGGATCCTCGCGGACCTCCGCGTCGCCGTGTACACCCGGCTCGAACGCCTCGCCCCCGCCGGCCTCGCCCCGCACCGCCGCGGCGACCTGCTGACCCGGCTCGTCGCGGACACCGACACGCTCCAGGACCGCTACCTGCGCTGGCTGCTGCCCGTCTCCGCAGCCGCGCTGGTCGGCGCCGGGTCCGTGGGGATGGCGGCCGTGCTGCTGCCCGAGGCGGGCGCCGTGCTCGCGGCCGGGCTGCTGGCGGCGGGCGTCGGGGTACCGCTGCTGGCCGTGGCGACGGCCCGGCGGACGGAGGCCCGGCTCGCGCCGGCGCGGGCGGCGCTCGCGACGGAGGTCGTCGACGTCCTCACCGGCACGGCGGAACTCGCCGTCGCCGGCGCGCTGCCCCGCCGTCTCGCCGCCCTCCGCGACGCCGATCGCCGGCTGACCCGTATCGCCGCCCGCAGCGCCGCGGCGCTCGCGCTGGGCGCGGGGCTGTCGGCGCTGATCTGCGGGCTGACCGTGGTGGGGGCGGCGGCTGCCGGGGCGCAGGCGGTGTACGAGGGGCGGCTGCCCGGCGTGTGGCTGGGGGTGGTGGTGCTGGGGACGCTCGCGGCGTTCGAGGCGGTGAACGGGATGCCGCTGGCGTTGCAGCAGCGGGCCCGGGTGCGGCGGAGCGCGGCGCGCGTGGACGAGATCCTGGACGCGCCGCCGCCGGCCGCGGAGGGCACGGGGCGGCCGCCTTCGGATCCGTTCCCGGTGACGCTGACGGGGGTGGTGGCGCGGCATCCGGGGCAGGCCGGGCTTGCGCTGGACGGGGTGGATCTGGCGCTGACGCGGGGGCGGCGGGTCGCGGTGGTGGGTGCGTCGGGGTCGGGGAAGACGACGCTGGCGCACGTGCTGCTGCGGTTCCTGGATCCGGTGGCGGGTGCGTACCGGCTGGGGGAGGAGGGGGAGGGCACCGCTCTCGACCCGGAGCGTCGCTCTCCGGAGCACCGCTCTCCCGCGAGTGCACTGCTCTCACACGAGAGCACCGCTGACGCCCTCGTCTGCGACCCCGACGCCGTACGCCGCCTCGTCGGCCTCTGCGCCCAGGACGCCCACCTCTTCGACAGCACCCTGCGCGAGAACCTGCGCCTCGCGTGCATCGACGCCACCGACGACGACCTGCGCGAAGCCCTCGCCGCCGCCCGCCTCCTCGACTGGGTCGACACCCTGCCGCTGGGCCTCGGCACCCCGGTCGGCGAACACGGGGCCCGGCTCTCCGGCGGCCAGCGCCAGCGCCTCGCCCTGGCCCGCGCGCTCCTCGCCGACTTCCCCGTGCTCGTGCTCGACGAGCCCGCCGAGCACCTCGACCTGCCCACCGCCGACGCCCTGACGGCCGACCTCCTCGCCGCCACCGAGGGCCGGACGACGGTGCTGATCACGCACCGGCTGACGGGGCTGGAGGCGGTGGACGAGATCGTGGTGCTGGAGCGGGGCCGGGTGGTGCAGCGCGGGACGTACGCGGAGCTGGCCGAGGCTAACGGCCCGTTCCGGCGCACGCTGCTACGGGAACGGGCGCACCCGTCCCCGTACCCGTACGAGACCGCGGACGGCCGCGGCGCACCCGGCGAGCCCCACGTAACCGACAATCCCGACTTTCCCCACCGAGAGCCGCTTATTACCCTCGGGACATGACCGCTGCCGAGTCCATGGACGCCGCCGCCCGCGCCACCCGCGGACTCCAGGGCGTCTCCAGCGAGCTGGCCGAGCGCGTGACGCAGTTGCTGGCCGCCATGCGGTCCATCGGCACCGGGCTGCAGCTCCACCCCACGCTCGACGTGATCGCGCAGACGGCGGCGGAGCTGGCGGGAGCGCGGTACGCGTCGATCGTGGTGATCGACGAGCAGAGCGGTGACCTCGACGAGTTCGCGTCGTACGGCGTGGATGAGGTGGACCGGGCGCGGCTCGACGCGATCCCGGACGCGCCGGGGACGACGCTGACGGTGCCCATCGACGTGGACGGGCGGTACTTCGGCGACCTGGTGCTGGCGGAGAAGCGCGGCGGCGGCCGGTTCCTCGACGACGACCTGCACCTCGTCCGGATCATCGCCACCGAGGCGGGCATCGCCATCGGCAACGCCCGGCTGCACCTGGAGACACGGCAGCGGGAGCGGTGGATCGACGGGGCGCACGCCGTGACGACCGCGCTGCTGTCGAGCGCGGACGCGCGGGATGCGCTGGGGGTGATCGCGGAGCAGGCGCGGGGGCTCGCGGACGCGATGGCGGGAGTGGTGCTGCTGCCGCGCTCGGGGGGCGAAGAGGCGGGTGTGGCGGGTGGTCGGGGTGGTGCGGGCAGGTCCGCCGGGCCGGAGTGGCTGGAGGTCGTGGCGGTGGCCGGCGAGGGGGTGGACGACCTCGTGGGGCGGGTGCTGCCGTCGTACAGCCCGACCGTGTGCGCGCTGCTGGCCGGCAAGGAGGTCTTCCTCGACGACGCCGGCGCCGACCCGCGGGCGGTGAGCGACGGCGCGGAGCGCTTCGGGCCGTGCATGATGCTGCCGCTGCGGAGCGGGAAGAAGGTGCTCGGCGCGCTGTCACTGCCGCGGGCGCCGGGGGCGCGGCTGTACCGGGAGTCGGAGAAGCAGTCGGCGACGCAGTTCGCGGGGCAGGCGGCGCTGGCGCTGATGCTGTCGGAGATGCAGCGGGACCGGGAGCGGCTGGCGGTGTACGAGGACCGCGACCGGATCGCGCGGGACCTGCACGATCTGGTGATCCAGCGGTTGTTCGCGACGGGGATGCAGTTGCAGGGGGCGAAGCGGCTGGAGCGGGCGCCGGAGGTGCGGCAGCGGATCGACGCGGCGGTCGACGCGCTGGAGCTGACGATCGAGGAGATCCGCGGCACGATCTACGCGCTGCAGCAGGAGCCGGCGCAGGCGCCGACGGGGCTGCGGGCGCTGGTGCTGCGGGAGGTCGCGACGGCGGCGGGCCCGCTGGGGTTCCAGCCGTCGACGAGCTTCGTGGGCGCGGTGGACGAGCGGGTGGACGAGCGGATCGCGCGGCACCTGCTGGCGGCGCTGCGGGAGGGGTTGTCGAACGCGTCGCGGCATGCGGGGGCGGGGGCGGTGGGGGTGGTGGTCGACGCGACGGCGGAGCTGCCGGACGGGCGGGACGCGGTGCGGCTGACGGTGGCGGACGACGGGCAGGGGCTGCCGCCGGACGCGGACGGACGGCGGAGCGGGCTGCGGAACATCGAGCGCCGGGCGGAGGAACTGGGCGGGCAGGCGACGTACGGGCCGGGGCTGGGGGACTGCGGCGGGGGGACGTCCCTGATCTGGGAGGTCCCGCTGACGGCCCCGGCCGGCGAGCCGGGCGGCGGCCCGGGGGCGGCGGGGGCGGCCGCGGCGTAGAGGGCCGGGGGCGGGGGCGGCCGCGGCGTAGAGGACCGGGGGCGGAGCAGCGCCCGCGCGGGAGAGCGCCGCTCTCGGTCCGGAGCAGTGCTCTCCCTCACAGCCCGTGCAGCAACTGCTCGATGACCACCGCCACCCCGTCGTCCTCGTTCGCCGCCGTGCGGTACGTCGTCGCCGCCAGGACCTCCGGGTGGGCGTTGGCCATCGCGTACGACCTGCCCGCCCACGTCAGCATCTCGAGGTCGTTCGGCATGTCGCCGAAGGCGACGACCTCCGCCGCCCCGATCCCCCGCGCCTCGCAGTAGCGCTCCAGCGTGCTCGCCTTGCTCACGCCCAGCCCGCTCACCTCCAGCAGCGCGCTCGACGTCGACCGGGTGAACTCCCCGTGCCCCGCCGCCCCCGACCGCGCCGCGTGCAGGAACTCGTCCGCGCCCAGGCGCGGGTGGTACGCCAGCAGCTTCAGCAGCGGGTCCCCCGCCCGCTCCCCGTCCTCCGCGAGCAGTCTCTCCACCGGTGCTATCGGCCCCGTCCCCCGGTGCAGCGGATACTCCGGTTCGCGGCCGAAGCCGCCCGTGTACTCCACCGCGAACGCCGTACCCGGCGCGATCGTCCGCAGCACACCGACCACCGCCACCGCGTCGGCCAGCGGCAGCGGGCAGACCTCCGCCAGTTCGAGCCCGCGGTGCAGGTCGACCACCGCGGCGCCGTTGGCGCAGATCGCCATCCCGTGCCCGTGCACGTGCTCGGCGACCACGCCCATCCACCGCGCCGGCCGCCCCGTGACGAACACCACCGCCAGCCCCGCCTCCTCCGCCGCGGCCAGCGCGGCGACCGTGCGGTCGGAGACGGTCTGGTCGTTCCGCAGCAGGGTCCCGTCGAGGTCCGTGGCGATGAGCCGGGGACGGAAGTCGGAGGCGGAGACGGAGGCGGAGGCGGAGGGGGCGGCGGCGGGGGAGGTCGGGGCAGCGGCGTCGGTCACCCGGCCATCATCGCGTACGGCCCGCGAGGACCGTACAGGCGTACGGACAGCCACCACCCCCGCCACCGCTCACGAACCGCCCGCCCCGCGCCGCCTGCTGCCGCCTGCCGCCTGCCGCCTCACCCCACCGCCTCCAGCACGTCACGCACCACGGGCCCCGCGTCCCCCGACCCGCTCTCCGCGTCCTCCACCACGCACGCCACCGCCACCCCGTCGCGGTACGCCACCAGCCACCCGTTGTTCGGCCCCGTCGCCGTCACCTCGGCCGTCCCCGTCTTCGCCCCCACGTCCCCCGGGAGCCCGGCCAGCACCTGCGCGCTGCCCTCCGTCACCGTGTCCCGCATCAGCGCCCGCAACTGCTCCACGACCCCCTCCGGCAGCTCCTCGGCCGAAGCCGACGGCTCCTGCCCCGCCACGATCACCGGCTGCCGGAACGTCCCCGTCGCCGCCGTCGCCGTGACCGACGCCATCACCAGCGGGTTCGCCCGCAGCCGCCCCTGCCCGAAGAGCGACGCGGCCTTCTCCGTCTCGTCCCCCGGCACGGGCACCTCCCCGTCGAACGACGGCACCCCGGTGCTCCACTCCTCCCCGATCCCGAAGTACCGCTCCGCGAAGTCCGTCATCTCCTCGTCGCCGAGCGAGCCGCGCAGCGCGACGAAGGCGGTGTTGCAGGAGTGGATGAAGTCCTCGCGGAAGGTCGCGCCGGGTATCTCGGAGGTCTCCACGTTGTGGAACTGCTTCCCGACCGTCAGGTACTTCGGGCAGTCCACCGTCGTCTCCGGGGCGACCGCGCCCTTGTTCAGCAGCGCGGCGGTCGTCAGGACCTTCCAGGTCGAGCCGGGGGCGTACGTGCCCTGGAAGGCCCGGTTGAAGCCCGCGGCCGGCGAGTTGGCCGCGGCCAGCACCTCGCCGCTGTCCATGTCGAGCGCGACGAGCCCGGCGTTGCGGCCGCCGGCGTGCCGCTCCATCGCCGCCTCCGCGGCGCCCTGCAGCTCCGGGTCGACCGTCGTGCGCAACGTCCCGTCCCCCGGGTCCCGCCGCGGCCCGAAGCGCGCCTCCGTGCTCCGTACGTCCCCCGAGTGCCGGTCGACGACCTGCACCGCGCCCTGCGGCTGCCCGCCGCCGAGACCCAGCACGCCCGCCAGCGACGGGTGGTCGGCGGCGGAGACGGCGCCCCCGTCGCGGTCGACGGCGTCCAGTTCCTCCGACTCCTCGCGCACCAGCCGGAACTTCTCCGTCTCCGTCAGCTTCGGGTGCACCGCCCCGAGCTCCCACCGCACCCGCCACTGTCCGCCGTCCTCGCGGACCAGCGGCAGCGTCGCCTCGTACGTCCAGGTGCCGAGGCCGCGTACGGGCATCTTCGCGGTGTACGCCACCTCCGCCCCGTTGTCGCCGTCGGCCCGGGCCCGGCCGGCCGTCAGCTTCGGCTTCGCGATCTCCAGGCCCTCCGTGAAGCTCGACAGGATCCGCTCCGCCTCGGCCGGCGAGTCCGTCAGCCGGGCCGCCGCCTTCATCTCCCCCGCCGACCAGCCGCCGAGGAACCGCTCGGCGGTCCGCCGCGCCTCCGGGTCCGCGGGCCCGCCGCCGTCCGCGCCGCTGTCGAGCGGCCCGGCGGTCGCCGCCCAGTACCCGCCGCCGGCCAGCACCACCGCCACCGCGGCGAGCACCGGACCGCGCCGCCTGCGCCGTCGCGCGCGCGGGCGGTGTTCCGGCACGTCGTCGTACGGATCGGCCCCGTACACGCCGACGCCGTACCCGTCCGCCCCGTACGGATCCCTCGGTCCGTCCCCGTACCCCACCCCATGTCCTGTCATGCCGGACAGCAGATCAGCCCCCGGGCGGTCCAGTCCAAGACCAATATCTTCATCGATCCGATAGGCGATTGACTATCCTCACTGCTCATGGACCTCCTCCGGCATCTGCGCTACTTCAGGGCGGTCGCCGAGGAACGCCACTTCGGCCGCGCCGCCGAACGGCTGCGCATCGCGCAGCCGTCGCTCTCCCAGCGCATCCGCCGGCTGGAGCGCGAGCTGGGCGTGCGGCTCTTCGACCGCGGCAGCCAGGGCACGGCGCTGACGCCCGCCGGCCGGCTCGTGCTGGCCGAGGCCGACCAGGTGCTGGCCGCGGCGGACCGGCTGGCGGCGGCGGTGGCGCGGATCGGGAGCGGTGCGGCCGGTACGCTGCGCGCGGCCGTACCGCCGCACCTGGGCCCCGCGGCCGTCGCCGCGCTCATCACCGGGTACCGCGAGCGCTCCCCGGGCGGCGAGCTGGAGCTGCGCGAGCTGACCACCACCGCGCAGGCCCGCGAACTGGCCGCCGGCACGCTCGACGCGGGCGTCGTACGGCACCCGTGCCCCGCACCCGGCCTCGCCTTCGGGCCCGTACTCCACCAGCCGCTCGGCGTGCTCCTCGCCGCCACCGACCCGCTCGCCGCGGTCCAGCGGGTGACCGCGGCCGACTTGAGCGGGCGCGCGCTGGTCCTCACGCCGCGGGCGGACGATCCCGCGCTCTACGACGAGGTCCTCACCGCCTGCGCCCGGCACGGCTGCACGCCCGCCGCCGTCCACGAGGCGTCCGGCGGCGACTTCACCCGCGCCCTCGTCCTCTCCACCGCCCCGGCCGCCCCGGCCGCCCCGGCCCACGCCGAAGCACCGGCGGCACCCGGCACGCAGACGGCGCCCGAAGCCCCCGCCACCCCCGGCGGCGCCGTCACCCTGCTGCCCCGTACCACCGCGGGCCCCGGTACGGTGTGGCGCCCGCTGGCCGGTGAGCCGATCGGCTGGCGTACGTCCGCGGCGTGGCCGGCGGACGGCCACAACCCGGCCGTGGCCCGCTTCGCGGAGGCCGCCCACGAGGCGATGCGCGAACACGCCGGCATGCGCCCCGCCCGCGCCGCGGCCGTCCACCCCCGCCCCGCATCGGAGTTCCCGCTGTGACCCCGCCCGAGCCGCCTCCCGCGCAACCGCCGCCGCCCCCGGAGCGCCCCGGCCCTCCGCGCCCCCCGGACGTCCCCGCGCCCCCCGGCTCCCGTACACCGGCCGCCCACCGCACCGCCAGGTCGCGCATCCGCCGGGTGTTCGCGGAGGCCGGCGTCACCGGCCAGCTCCACGCGCGCGACATCGACACCGGCGCCGAACTCGCCGTGGCCGCCGACACCCCGGTCAGCACGGCCAGCGTGCACAAGGTGTGCCTCCTGGCCACCCTCTACCGCGAGGCCGAGCACGGCCGCGTCGACCTCACCGCCGCCGTCGACATCCCCGCCGGCGGCCGCACCCCCGGCCCGACCGGGCTGGGCGCGATGCGCGACGCCGCCCGCCTCTCGCTCCGCGACCTGGCCGTCCTCGCGGTCTCCGTCAGCGACAACACCGCCGCCGACGTGCTGTGGGACGCCGTCGGCATCGAGGCCGTCAACCGCACCATGACCGCCCTGGGCCTGACCCGTACCACCGCCGTGCAGAAGGTCCGCGACCTCTACGCCGCACTCGCCGAGGACGCCGGCCCCGCCGGCGCCCCCGCGCTCCTCGACCCCGCCCGCGTCGCCCGCCTCCGCGCCCTCGACCCGGCCCGTACGAACCGCTCCACCCCGCGCGAACTCACCGCGCTCCTCACGGCCGTCTGGCGCGACGAGGTGTGCACCGGCGCGTACGCCGCCGATCTGCGCCGCACGCTGGGCACCCAGGCGTGGGGGCACCGGCTGGCGTCCGGGTTCCCCTTCGACGACGTACGCGTCAGCGGGAAGACGGGCACGCTGCCGACGCTGCGGCACGAGATCGGCGTCGTGGAGTACCCGGACGGGGGCCGCTACGCGGTCGCCGTCTGCACCCGCGCGGCGGCGACCGCGGTGACGCTCCCGGCGGCCGACGCGGTGATCGGCACCGCGGGCCGCCTGGCGGTGGACGCGCTGCGGGCCCCCTGAGCGGATCAGGCGCCCGGTCCCCGACGGGCCGTCAGGCGCCCGTCTACACGCCCAACTGCGCCGGCGCCTCCGTGGCGATGCGCTCGAAGACGCGCTCGTCGGCGGCGAAGACCGAGTCCGGGACGGGCCAGTGGAGCACGATCTCGGTGAAGCCGAGGGCCGCGTGCCTGCCGGCGAAGTCGACGAAGGCGTCGAGGGAGTCGAGCGGCCGGTCCGGGGTGAAGCCGGCGAGCAGCACCTTCTCCATCGCCGCGGTGTCCCGCCCGACCGCGGCCCCCGCCTCGGCGAGCCGGGCGATCTGGGCGCGGATGGCGGCCAGGGAGTCGGCGGCGGTGCCGGTCGCGGAGGTCTGCGGGTCGCCGGTCGTCACCCACGACTGCCCGTAGCGCGCGGCAAGCCGCATCCCGCGCGGGCCGGTCGCCGCCACGGCGAACGGCAGCCGCGGCCGCTGTACGCACCCGGGGATCATCCGCACCTCGTGCGCCGAGTAGTACGTGCCCGCGTACGACGTGGTGTCCTGCGTCAGCAGCGTGTCCAGCAGCGGTAGGAACTCCCCGAACCGCTCCGTCCGCTCCCGCCCCGCCCACGGCTGCTGCCCCAGCGCGGTCGCGTCGAACCCGGAGCCCCCGGCGCCGATCCCGAGGATCATCCGCCCGCCCGACACGTCGTCGAGCGAGATCAACTCCTTGGCGAGCGTGACCGGATGCCGGAAGTTCGGCGAGGTCACGAGCGTGCCGAGGCGCAGCCGGGAGGTCGCGCAGGCGGCGGCGGTCAGGGTCGGCAGGGCACCGAACCAGGGCCCGTCGCGAAACGTCCGCCACGACAGGTGGTCGTAGGTGTACGCGGCGGAAAAGCCCAGCTCCTCCGCCCGCTGCCATTGCGCACGGCCGCCGGAGTGCCACCGCCGGACGGGCAGGATCAGGGTGCTCAGTCGCATACCGCGACCCTACGGCCTGCGTTGCGCGGCCGCAGGGTCGCGGCGGAGGGCTGTGGCGGGCTGTTGCGGGCCTGGGTGGGTCAGCAGCCGCCGCAGTTGTAGTACGTCACGTCCCAGTGGTTGCCCTCGCGGGCGTAGATGTTGCCGGAGCCGGACCGGTACATCGGCGCGCCGTCTCCGCGGACGCCGATGTAGGCGAAGTTGCCGGTGACGTAGTTGTTGACGCAGGTGCTGAGGGAGTAGTCGAGCTTGTAGCCGTTCCAGTGGCTGTAGGTGCCGCCGGCGTGGCCGGTCTCGGTGCCGCCGGTGATGTTCAGGGCGCAGCCGCTCGCGGACTTGAGCGTCTGCGCGCCCTGGGCGGAGGCGAGGTTGAGCTGCTCGAAGGAGGTGCAGGTGGGGTTGTTGCGGTCGGAGCAGCCGCCGGAGGACGACCAGGTGATGCCGGAGGACCGGAACATCGACGTGGCCTGGGAGTGGCTGATCTTCGTGACCAGGGGTGCGGCGGGCGCGGCGGCCACGGTGGGCGCGGCGGGCGCCGCCTGGGCGGGGGCGGCCGCCAGGCCCACCGAGGCGCCGGCGACGAGGGCGAGGGCGGTGAGTGCGGAACGTACGCGCATGTGGAACCTCCTGCTGGTGCGGGGGAATTGTGGGGGTCTTGCTGAGCAGGTGGTACACCGCAGGATGATGCCCGATGTCTACGCGCGTCGCCAGAGGGCGCGGGGCGGGGAGACGGGGAACTTCGCGCGGAGCGGACGCGTCTGTTTCCGGCGGGGTGGTGTGGGGCGTGGGCAGGGTGGAGGGTGACGAGACGGGTGGTGGCGTGGAGGTGAGGAGGGACGGTGACGGCGCGGGCGGTGACGGCGTGGGGGTAGCGGCGCGCCGCGATACGGGGACCGGGTTGGGCGGGTGCGCGCTCGCGCTGTTCGGGGCGGTCGTCGCGCCGCTCGCGTGGGCGCCGCGGGCGGCGGTGAGCGTACGCGGCGGGTTCGAGGGGCACGCGCGCGACTTGAGCGTGCTCTACGTCGACCTGCCCCTCGTCGTCCTCGGCGGCGCGCTGCTGCCGCTGGGGGTCTGGGCGCTGGGGCTGCGGTGGGTGGGGCGGCCGTGGGCGGGGCGGCCGTGGGTGGCGGCGGTGGCGGCCGTGGTGGCGCTGGGGCTGGGGGTGTGGGGGCTCACGGAGTGGTGGTCGCCGCGGCGGGCGCCCGACCCCGGGTACGGGCCGGGGATCTGACGTCGCGTACCCGGGGTGGGGGGCGGGGTGCCGGCTGCGGGGCGCCGGTTGTTCAGACGAGGACGCCGGTGAGGGGGTCGTAGCGCAGGAGCGTGAAGTCGTTGTCCGCCGGGTCGCTCAGGCCGTGGGTGCGGACGGTCATGACGCCGACGCGATAGCGGTCCTCGGTCGCGACGCGCAGCCAGGGGCTGCCGTCGCGTACGACCGTGACCTCCTCGATCAGCGAGCCGTCCCGGCCCGCGGCGAGGGCGTAGACCGGGCCGGCGGGCGGGGCGATGTCGATGCCGCCGTCCTCGCGGATGGTCATGGTCGCGACGAGTTCGCCGCGGCCGCCGTTGGCGTCGCCGGCGAAGTCGTAGAGGCGGGCCGGGTCGCCGACGTAGTGGCGCAGGCGGCCGAGGCCGGTGACGTCCATGCCGTTGTAGAAGTTCTTCGCCTCGGCGTCGAGCCAGAAGTGGGTGTTGTGGGTGGGGGAGTCGAAGTCGCTGCCGGAATTGTAGGAGATGTGCCAGTGGGGCGGGTTGTCGGCGTGCAGGGTGTTGTTCGTCTCGAAGCCGGCGACGAACCAGCGGTGGCCCTTCGCCGCCGCGGTGGCCTTCAGGCCGGAGTCGACGAGGATGCGGTGGGCGGCGACGAGCTGGTGGAGCTGGGAGCGGGCCTGGTTGGCGGGCCACGCGACCGTGGTCCAGGGTCCCGCGACGCGGTCGGGGTCGTTGTGGTCGAGCTTGTAGTACATCCCCGGGGATATGTCGGGGTGGCTCCAGATCTGCAGGGTGGGCTGGTTGGCGTCGGCGGAGGACTGGGTGACGGGGAGGGTGAAGGCGAAGCGGTGGCGGTCGGAGCGGTCGCGTCTGAGACGCAGCCGGGTGTCCATGTGGACGACGGCGGCGACGGTGACGCCGGGCCAGCGGACGGAGACCTCGATGCCGTCGGGGGCGGCGGGGCCGCGGACGAAGGAGTAGTACTCGGCGCGGCTGGCGACGTGGTAGCGGTCGCCGGGCACGAACTCGTAGCCGTCGGGGAGCGTCACCTCGGGCACGGCGGGGTCGCCGGGGCGGAGGCGCACGAGGCGGAAGGCGGCGTACGCGACGGCGGCACCGGCGGCGGGTGCCGATTCGGCGGTGCCGGCTACGGGTTCGGCGGCGGCGGAGTGGGGCAGCGCCAGGGCGAGGCCGGAGGCGGAGGCCCCGGCGACCAGGGCGCGGCGGCTCAACGTGCTCATGCGGGATCCCTCTCGGTCGGATGCGCGACGCGGGCCAGCTTGCAGGGTCTCGGGGCCCGCAGACTTTCTGTCCCGCAACGGGCAGTTGAACCCGGGCGACCGGCTGGCTCTCCCCGGCCCGGTCGCCACGCCGCGCGGTCGCCACGCCGCGCGGTCGCTACGCCGCCGGGTCCTCGTCTCCGTCCACGTACCGCAGCACTCCCCACATCGCGTCCTCGCCGCCGTCCTGCGGCCCGTGGCCGCGGCAGGCGTCGAGTTCCTTGCGTACGGCGTCGGCGTCGATCCCCGCGCCGATCAGCACCAGCCGCGTGACCCGTTCCTCGCCGCTGCCCCAGGGGGCGGGCCGGAAGCGCAGGAACCGGCCGACGGCGTGCAGCCCGTACTTCTGCGGGTGGCCGGGGACGCCGAAGTGGACGAAGCCCTTGACGCGGTAGAGGCCGGCGGGGCGGGTGTCGAGGAAGTCCAGCAGGCGGCGCGGGCTGACGCGCCGGTCGGTGGTGAACTCGACGCTCTCGTACGCCGCGTGGAGATGCGCGCCGTGGTCGTCGCCGGTGCACTCCCCGGCCGCCAGGTCGGCGAAGGAGAGCTGGCGGTGGCGGGGCGCCGCGGCGCCGGGGGCGTCGTCGCCCCGCGGGTCGAAGAAGAGCTCGGGATCCACGCGCCCGTACGCCGTCGCCACCACGGGGGTGCCGGGGGCCAGTTCTCCGATCGCCTCGTGGAGACGGTGGCGTTCCGCGTCGTCGATCCGGTCGGTCTTGTTGAGCACGACGAGGTCGGCGACGGCGAGGTGGCGGTCGATCTCGGGGTGCCGCTCGCGGGTCGCGGCGAACTCGGCACCGTCCACGACCTCGACCAGCCCTCCGTACACGATGCGGTCGTTCTCGCTGGCCAGCACCATGCGGACGAGTTCCTGCGGCTCGGCGAGGCCGCTGGCCTCGACCACGATGACGTCGATCCTGCCCGTGCCGGCGAGCCGGTCGAGGTAGGCGTCGAGTTCGGAGGTGTCGACGGCGCAGCACAGGCAGCCGTTGCCGAGGGAGACCATCGAGTCGACCTGGCCGGCGACGGCCATGGCGTCGATCTCGATGCTGCCGAAGTCGTTGACGACGGCGCCGATCCGGGTGCCGGTGCCGTTGCGCAACAGCCCGTTGAGGAGGGTGGTCTTGCCGGAGCCGAGAAAACCCGCGAGGACGACCACGGGGATCCGTCCGCTGCCCACCAGCCACCCTCCCGGCGCCGTCCGCTCTCTGCCGGCGTCCAGCGTAGAGGGCGGGACCGTCAGCCGTAGCGCTCGATACGGGCCTGGGCGGGCGGGAACGGCGACTTCGCCGTGGTGCCCGCCGACCAGAAGCCGGCCGTGCCGGGTATGGGCGCGAGAGCGGACATCACGGGGGTGGTGCCCTGGGCGGCTACGGGGCCGCGCTCGCTGGTCCAGGCGGTGCCGTCCCAGCGGAGGTAGTGGGCGCTGGTGCCGTCCCAGAAGTCCCAGCCGGCGATGAGGGCGGGGCCGCCGGCGGCGTCGGGCGCGATGGCGCCGAGGGAGCCGACGGTGAAGGGGGCGGCGATGTCGCTCCACGCCGTGCCGTCGTAGTGGCGCAGGACGACGCTCGGCGGCTTGCCGGGCGGGCCGCCGGCGCCGTAGTCGTGGCCGGTGAGCCAGATGTCGTCGGGGGCGACGGGGAGCAGGTCGGTGACGGACAGGCGCAGCCCGGCGAGCCGGGGCAGGACGAGCCACGAGCGGTCGTCGTAGCGGGCGACGACGACGTCACCGGAGACCCAGGTGGCACCGGCGCGGTCGACGTGGACGTTCCACAGGCTGGGGACGGAACCGTCGTCGGTGGGCAGCGGCGGCGACCAGCTCCAGCGGGTGCCGGCCGCGTCGCCGGAACGCAGTACGCGGGAGGCGCCGTCGCGGGTGCCGGAGATCCGGACGGTGCCGTCAGGCGCGACGGCGACGGCCCACAACTCCGTACCGGACTCGCCGCGTCCGGGGAAGTCGTGCTCGCGCCAGGTGGCGCCGTCCCAGGCGAGGAGGTGGTCGGCACCGGCCCGGTCGTACGCCACGGCCCACGCCGCGACCGCCGCGCCCGCGGGGGCGGCGGCGACGTTGCGGATGCTGCCGGCGAAGGCGAGGTGCGAGACATCGGTGGCCTGCCAGCCGGAGCCGTCCCAGGTACGGGCGACCGGCCGGCCGGACGTCGAGCCGCTACGGGCCTCCTCGCCCACGGCCCACGCGAGATCGGGCCCCGCGGCGGCAACGGCGCTGAGCAGGACGGCGGGCGCCCCGGCCGGTACGGGAACCTCCCGCCAGGCGGCCCGGGGTCCCGCACCGCGGCCGGACCGGCCGTCGGTGGGTGCGGGGGCGGTGGCGGCGGCGTGGCCGTGGCCTGCGGCGGTGAGGCCGAGGCCGGTGGCGGCGGTCGTGGCGGCTAACCCGCTGACAAAGCTGCGTCTGCGCATGGGTGTTCTCCTCCCGTGGACGGCCGACCCAGAGTGACCCGCGAGTAACCCGTGGTCAACCCCCGTATCCGGCCGCGCCGTCCTCCCCGGCCCCGCTCCCCGCCAGGGTGTCCATGCGGCGCTTGTGGACCTCCCGTTCGGTCGCCGAGGTGACGAACTCCGCCATCGCCGCCGGGCCCACGAGATCGCGGACCGCCGCCACCGTGGCCGCCGGCAGGCTCACCGGGACCGTCGCCGGGGCGGCGGCCTGGGGCTGGGACGGTCCTGCGAGGTGCTCGTGGAGCTGGCGCGTGGCCAGGGTGCGCATCGCGCGGGCCAGCTCCGCGTCCATCGTCTGCTGCGCCAGCGGCCGCAGCCGCCGGACGAGCCCCGCGGCCTCGGTCGCCTCCGCGTCCGACGGAGGGTGGTCGAGGTAGCGCTGGAAGACGTGCTCGGCGGTGAAGTCGAGCAGGCCCGCCGCTATCTCCTCCACCCGCAGCCGCAGCTCACGCAGTTGACCGGTGATGGCGGGGAACGGGACACCCGCCGCGTGCAGTTCCGCGGCGACCGTGAGCTGCTGCGGGCTGGGCACGAGGAACATCTCCGGCTCGCCCGGCACCCGCTCCAGCACGCCCAGCTCGACGGCCTCCTCGACCGCGGACTCGTCCGCCGCCCCGCCGAACAGCTCCTCCAGCTCCGCCCGGCTCAACTGCCCGGACTCCTCGTCGGTCCACGGCCCCTGCACCTCGGCGACCAGGCCCAGCACACCGCCGAGCCCCCGGCCCTCGTCCCACGCCTCCAGCAGCTCCTTGATGGACGCCAGGGTGTAGCCGCGGTCGAGGAGGCCGGCTATCTGCCGCAGCCGGGCGAGGTGTTCCTCGCCGTAGACGTTGGTACGCCCGCGCCGCTCCGGCCGGGGCAGCAGCCCGCGGTCGGCGTACGCGCGGATGGTGCGTACGGTCGTGCCGCTGGCGTGCGCCAGCCCCTCGATCCGGTACTCACCGGCCGTCTGCTCCTCCAGCACCGCTCGCCTGCCCCTCGGCCCGTCCCCCGGCCCGCCCGCCGCCGCGGCGGGCCCTCTTGGGAGGGATGGTACGGCCGGCGCGTACACCGGAGGCTCCAGCCGGCCGAACGAGACCTGGTGCGACGTGCTCGCGCCGTTCTCCGCGGGCGGGGGGCGTGCTTCGGTGCTCATGATGCGGCTCCTGGAGGGCAGAGGGAGGTGGCCGGTTGGTGGGTGGACGACGGGCGCCGGACCGCGCTAGATCTCCGGCTCCACCCGGGCTATCGCCCGCAGCGCCCGCGGCGCGAACCGCGCAAGCAGCCGCGAGCCCCGCGCCTCCGGCGTGACCGGCACCACCGCCTGGTTTCGCGCGACCGCCCGCAGTACGGCGTCCGCGACCTTCTCCGCCGGGTAGTTCCGCTTCCCGTACCAGCGGTGCGCGCTCTTCCGCCGCCTCCGCTCCTCCTCCTCGGAGACGCCCGCGAACCGCGTGGTGACCGTGATGTCGGTGTGCACGAAGCCCGGGCAGACGGCCGAGACGCCGATCCCCTGCCCCGACAGCTCCGCGCGCAGGCACTCCGAGAGCATGAGCACCGCGGCCTTCGACGTGGCGTACGCGGGCAGGGTCCGCGACGGCGCATAGGCGGCGGCCGAGGCGGTGTTGACGATGTGCCCGCCCTGGCCGCGCTCGGCCATCTGCCTGCCGAAGAGCCGGCAGCCGTGGATGACGCCCCACAGGTTGACGTCCAGCACCCGGCGCCAGTCCGCCGTCGAGGTGTCGAGGAACGGGCCGGAGAGACCGATCCCGGCGTTGTTCACCAGCACGTCCACCACCCCGTACGCAGCGGCGACCCGCTCGGCGAACTTCTCCATCGCCTCCTCGTCCGCGACGTCCACGGCCTCGGGCCACGCCTCCGCCGCGCCGATCATCCGGCACAGTTCGGCGGTCGTGGCCGCGCCCTCGGCGTCGGTGTCCGCCGCCACGATCCGCGCGCCGGCCTCCGCGAAGGCGAACGCGGTGGCCCGGCCGATGCCGCTGCCCGCGCCGGTGATCAGCACCAGCCGCCCGCCGAACCGGTCCGCGTACGGCCCGTCGGGGACGATCTCCGCCGCCGGCGTGCCGTCCTCGTGCGCGAGGACGAACTCCCCGATCCACGCGGCGAGCTGGTCGGGCCGGGTGCGCGGGACCCAGTGCCGGGCGTCGATCGTGCGCCGCAGCAACTGCGGCACCCAGCGGTCCAGGTCGTCGTAGAGGCTGGGCGAGAGGAAGGCGTCGCCGGCGGGGGTGATGAGCTGCACCGGAGCGTGCGCGTAGGCGTCGGCGCGGGGGCGGCGCAGCCGGGCGCGGACGTTGTCCCGGTAGAGCCAGGCGCCGTGCGCCGCGTCGTCGCCCAGAGAGGCCGTGGGATAGCCGTCGCCGGGGACCTTCTCCAGCCGCCGCAGGATGGCCGGCCAGCGCGCGCCGAGCGGACCGCGCCAGGCCAGCTCGGGCAGGACGGGGGTGTGCAGCAGGTACACGTACCAGGACTTGGCGGTCTGGCCGAGCAGTTGGCCGGCCCGCCGCGGGGTGGGGCGGCGCAGCCGGCCGTTGATCCAGTGCCCGAAGTGGTCGAGGGAGGGGCCGGAGAGGGAGGTGAACGACGCGATGCGGCCCTCCGTGCGCTCCACCGTGGTGAACTCCCAGCCCTGCACCGAGCCCCAGTCGTGGCCCACGAGGTGCACCGGGCGGTCCGGGCTGACGGCGTCGAGCACGGCGGTGAAGTCGTCCGTGAGCTTCTCCAGCGTGAAGCCGCCCTTCAGCGGCTTCGGCGCGGTGGAGCGCCCGTGGCCGCGGACGTCGTACAGCACGACGTGGCAGCGCTCGGCGAGCCGGGAAGCGACCTGGGACCACACCTCCTTGCTGTCGGGATAGCCGTGCAGCAGCACGACCGTCGGCTGCCCGGCGTCCCCCAGCTCCGCCACGCACAGCTCGACCCCGCCGGTCCTGACCCACCGTTCCCGCACGGCCACGCCGCCCCACTCGCTCACGCCACCCGCCCCTTCTCCTGCACCCGCCCCCGCGCTTCCCCCTGCCCGCCGCCCGGCGCCTCCTCCGCCGGCTCCCCGTCCGCCTCCGCCTCCTGCCACCGCCGCACGTGCGGCAGGTCGTCGTCCAGCCAGAACGCGCTCTCCTCCGCGTCCCGCGAGTCCGTCACCACCAGCAGCTCCTCGAACTTCGCCCCCGTGCCGCGGAAGCCCAGGTGCGGCTCCACCGCCCACAGCCCCGGCCGCGGCGGATGCTGCGAGAACCGGTGCGGGCTCCACAGCGGCGACCATCCCTCGCGGTGCCCGCGCAGGGCGTCCTTCGCCAGCCCCTTCAGGCTCTGCGTGCCGAAGCCGAACACGTGCGGCGAGAAGCGCCGCTCCCGGACGCGGTCGACCTTGTGCGCGATGACGCCGAACGGATAGGCCCGGTGCCGGTTGTGATAGCCCTGGCGAACCATGAGGCGCTCCACGTCCTCGTATATCTCCCGCAGGGGGCGGCGCTCGCGCACCTCGCGCAGGATCAGCTCCCGGTGCACCCTCAGGTCGCGCATGAGCCGGTCGTGCACGGGATTCGGCCCGAGCGAGCCGGAATAGCCCACGTCGGCCGTATGCCCGCCGTGCACCGGCGCGAGGTCGAGGATGAACGGCATACCGGGCGCCAGCTCCCGGTTCGTCGGGAAGAACTGCAGCGGCACCCGGAAGCCCGCGAACGCCGTCCGGTCGCCGAACCACGCGAACGGCAGGTGGAACCAGTCCCGCACGCCGCGCTCGCGCAGCCACTCCCGCTGCATCCGCGCCGCCTCCCGCTCCGTGACCCCCGGCCGGAGCTGCGCCGCCACCGCCTCCGCGCACTCGTACGCCAGCCGCTGCACACTTCTGAACCCCCGCAGAGCCGCCGAGGACTCGGTGAGTGTCATCAGTCCGCCCCTCCCCTTCCGCCAACCGGATTCCGCACCCGAAAACCGCACCTCAAAACGCACCCGAAACCGCGCCGCCGCAGCCGACCCGGCCTCGCCCGGCCCCGCCCCAAAAGCTGACACCAACGACTGTGACATCGCCCCATGGCTCCGTCAATGCCCGCAGTCGCCCTGTGGATACCGTCGGTAACCTCAGGGTTCCCGCCCCCTTCCCCCTACGGGTCCGTCCCTCCCCGGTCGTATCCGGCAACCATCGCCAGGTCTGACGACCCCGCGCCCCCGCGCCACTACCGTCGTGCAACGTGACAGTCATCGCCACCGAGAACCTGAGCAAACGGTTTCCCCGGGTCACCGCGCTCGACGGCCTCACCCTCGACATCGGCCCCGGGGTCACGGGCCTGGTCGGCGCCAACGGCGCCGGCAAGTCCACGCTGATCAAGATCCTGCTCGGCCTGTCCCCCGCCTCCGAGGGCTCCGCCACCGTGCTCGGCCTCGACGTGGCCGCCGGCAGCGACACCGCCGCCACCATCCGCGAGCGCGTCGGCTACATGCCGGAACACGACTGCCTGCCGCCCGACGTCTCCGCCACGGAGTTCGTCGTCCACATGGCGCGCATGTCCGGCCTTCCCGCCACCGCGGCCCGCGAGCGCACCGCCGACACCCTGCGCCACGTCGGCTTGTACGAGGAGCGCTACCGCCCCATCGGCGGCTACTCGACCGGCATGAAGCAGCGCGTCAAGCTCGCCCAGGCCCTCGTGCACGACCCGCAGCTCGTCTTCCTCGACGAGCCGACCAACGGCCTCGACCCCGTCGGCCGCGACGACATGCTCGGCCTCATCCGCCGCGTACACGCCGACTTCGGCATCTCCGTCCTCGTCACCTCGCACCTCCTCGGCGAGCTGGAACGCACCTGCGACCACGTCGTCGTCATCGACGGCGGGCGGCTGCTGCGCTCCAGCTCCACCAGCGACTTCACGCAGACCACCGCCACCCTCGCGGTCGAGGTGACCGACACCGACGCCCACCCCGACGGCACCGCCACCCTGCGCAAGGCGCTCGCGGGCGCGGGCCTGGGGATCACCGCGGACGGCCGGCTGCTGTACGTCGAGGCCGAGGACGACGGCACGTACGACGTCGTACGGGACGCGGTGGCCGGTCTCGGCCTCGGGCTGGTGCGCATGGAGCAGCGCAGGCACCGGATCGCGGAGATTTTCCGCGACGACGACACCCTCCCGGCGAGCACGAGCACGAGCACGAGCGAGAACGCGAGCGCAGACACGAATCCCAGCACCCCCGCGACCGACCCCGCAGGAAGCCCTCATGCCCACTGACGCGCCCGCCACCGGCAACTCCGGCGCCACCGGCAAACCCGGCGCGCCCGCCGAAGCCCCCGGCACGAGCACCCCCGCCGCCACCGACGTCATCCACGACATCGGCTACCGCCACTACGAAGGCCCCCGCCTCGGCCGCGGCTACGCCCGCCGCTCCCTGTTCACCCAGTCCCTGCGCGCCGCGTACGGCCTCGGCCGCTCCGCCAAGTCCAAGGTCCCGCCCGCGCTCCTCTTCGGCATCATGTGCCTGGTCGCGCTCATCCTCGTCGCCGTCGCCATCGGCACGAGCATGGACGAACTGCCGCTGGAGTACACCGACTACGCGATCTACCTCCAGCCCGTCATCTTCCTCTTCATCGCCGCCCAGGCCCCCGTGTCCGTCTCCCGCGACCTGCGGTTCCGCACCGTCCCGCTCTACTTCTCCCGCCCCGTCGAACGCCTCGACTACGTCTCCGCCAAGTACGCGGCGATGGCCGGCGCGCTCTTCATCCTCACCGCCACCCCCCTGCTGATCCTCTATGTCGGCGCGCTGCTGGCGAAGCTCGACTTCACCGACCAGACCAAGGGCTTCGCCCAGGCGCTCCTCTCGGTCGCCCTGCTCTCCGTGCTCTTCGCCGGCATCGGCCTGGCCATCGCCGCCCTCACCCCGCGCCGCGGCTTCGGCGTCGCCGCCGTCATCGCCGCGTTCATCGTGCCTTTCGGCGCGGTCGGCGCGCTGCAGGGCATCGCGTGGGAGCAGGACAACCTCGGCGCCATCGGCTGGTTCGCGCTCTTCTCGCCCATCGGCATCATCGACAACATCCAGTCGACGTTCCTCGGCGCGACCCCCAGCACCGCCTCCCCCGAGCCCGTCGACCCGTCCACCGCGGCCGGCGGCGCCGCGCTGCTGGTCGCGCTCGCGCTCGCCGCCGGCTGCTTCCTCTTCCTGCTGCGCCGCTACCGAAAGGCCGGGCTGTGACCACCATCCGGATCGACAGCGTCTCCCGCTGGTTCGGCAACGTCGTCGCCGTCAACGACGTGAGCATGGCCATCGGCCCGGGCGTCACGGGCCTCCTCGGCCCCAACGGCGCCGGCAAGTCGACCCTCATCAACATGATGGCCGGCTTCCTCCCCCCCTCCACCGGCGCGGTCACTCTCGACGGTGTGCGCATCTGGCGCAACGAGCGGGTCTACAAGCAGATCGGGCTCGTCCCCGAGCGGGAGGCGATGTACGACTTCCTCACCGGCCGCGAGTTCGTCCTCGCCAACGCCGAGCTGCACGGCCTCGGCGCCGAGGCCGCGCGCAAGGCGCTGGCCACGGTCGAGATGGAGTACGCGCAGAATCGCCGCATCAGCACGTACAGCAAAGGCATGCGCCAGCGCGTGAAGATGGCCTCCGCCCTCGTCCACGAGCCCGACGTGCTGCTCCTCGACGAGCCGTTCAACGGCATGGACCCGCGCCAGCGCATGCACCTCATGGACCTGCTGCGGCAGATGGGCGCCGCCGGCCGCACCGTGCTCTTCTCCTCGCACATCCTGGAGGAGGTCGAGCAACTCGCCGCGCACATCGAGGTGATCGTCGCCGGCCGGCACGCCGCGTCCGGCGACTTCCGCAAGATCCGCCGGCTGATGACCGACCGCCCGCACCACTACGCCGTACGCTCCAGCGACGACCGCGCGCTGGCCTCCGCGCTCATCGCCGACCCGTCCACCGCCGGGCTCGAACTCGACCGGCGCGACGGCGTCCTGCACATCCAGGCCGTCGACTTCGCCCGCTTCACCGAGCTGCTGCCGCGCGTCGCCAGGGACCACGGCATCCGCCTCTACGAGGTCTCGCCCTCCGACGAGTCCCTCGAATCCGTCTTCTCGTACCTGGTCGCGGCCTGAGGAGCGAAGAACACGATGCTGTACCACCCCACCGTCGCCCGGCTCACCCAGCGGGCCATCCTCGGCCGCCGCCGGGCGCTCATCCTGCTCCTGCTGCCCGTGCTGCTCATCGTCATCGCCATCGTCGTACGCGCCCTCGTCGGCGCCGACGACGAGGTCACCGCCGACCTCCTCGGCGGCTTCGCGCTGGCGACCATGGTGCCGCTCATCGGCGTCATCGCCGGCACGGGCGCCATCGGCCCGGAGATCGACGACAGTTCGATCGTCTATCTGCTCGCGAAGCCCGTGCCGCGCCCGACGATCATCCTCACCAAGCTGATCGTCGCGGTGAGCGTGACCGTCGCGTTCTCCGCGCTCCCCACGCTGGTCGCCGGGGTCATCCTCGGCGGCAACGGCAGCCGCCTGGCGGTCGCGTACGCCCTGGCCGCCGCGGTCGCCTCCGTCGCGTACGCCGCCTTCTTCCTGATGCTCGGCACGATCTCGCGGCACGCGGTGGTCTTCGGGCTCGTCTACGCGCTGGTGTGGGAGGCCCTGCTCGGCAGCCTCGTCGACGGCGTGAAGACGCTCAGCATCCAGCAGTGGGCGCTGGCGGTGGGCGAGAGGATCGGCCAGGGCGGCCACGTGGTCTCCGACGTGGCACTGCCGGTGGCGACGGTCCTGCTGATCGTGGTCACGGCGGGCGCGACGTGGTTCGCCGCCCAGCGCCTGCGGTCGCTGACGCTGGCGGGCGAGGAGTAGATTCCAGGGCGGGGCGGGGGATGCCTGTGACGTTCGAGATGATTGCGGATCCTCCGGCCCGTACCGCCGCGTTCGAACCGCACCTGGACGGGCTGCTGGAACTCTTCAGCCCCGCCTGGGCCGTTCCGGACGGGGCCGGGGAGAGCGCGTACCGCCGGTGCGAGGTCAAGCGCCGGGAGATCGGCCGGGCCGCCGAGGCCGGCCCCGACCGTACGCGCCGGCACGCCGCCCCGCTCCTCCAGGCCGCCGTTCTCGACCACTGCCGCAGCGGGATCAACCAGCTCGTACGCTCCCTGGTCAAGGCCCTCGGGCACCGCTGGACGCAGGAGGGGATCGTCTCCTACGTCCGCACCGGGCGGAGCAGCAGGGGGAAGAGCCGGGACCGCGAGGACGTCTTCGCCCAACGCGCCGCCCGGGGCGCCGCCCTGGGCGAGTGCGCACTTCCGCAGGTATCTCGGGCGTGTATCCGAGATCACCCGGCTCAAGGCCGAGGACGGCGGCCCGATGGACATCGGCGGCGCGACGCTCGCCGGGGCGGCCATGCGGGCCGGGCTGATCGACGAGTACGTGCTGGCCACCGCGCCGGTCCTGGTGGGCGGCGGGACGCCGTTCTTCGCCGCGCTGGACGGCCAGGTGAACCTGGACCTGGTGGAGACGCGGACGTTTCCCGGCGGCGTGGTCCTGACCAGGTACGAGACGAGGCGCTGAGCAGCTTCCCGCTGTCTCACCACACGCCGCGGGTCAGGTCTGGGCCATGTCCACGAAGCGGGAGTAGTGGCCCTGGAACGCCACCGTGATCGTCGCCGTCGGGCCGTTGCGGTGCTTCGCGACGATCAGGTCCGCCTCGCCGGCGCGTGGCGACTCCTTTTCGTACGCGTCCTCACGGTGCAACAGGATGACCATGTCAGCATCCTGTTCGATACTATTGTGCACGCTGATCCCGTTGGCGATGAAGTTGTGCGTGCCGAGCACGGTGGCGTCGTAGACCTCCTGCTCGCCCAGGGCCTCGATCGAGACAACCTCGTCCCAGAACACGTCGCTGGTCGCAAGCATCTCCAGATCCGCGCTCTGCAGGATCTCCGCGATGTGCCCGAGCCGGACTCGACCGGGCGACCTCTTGTAGAGCGCGCTTCCCCAGGACTTGGTGCCCGGTGCGGCCTGGAAAGCGCGCGTCGTCAGGGACTGCTCACGCATCTGCTCGCGGACCTGCTCCCAGACGTCGCGCGGGACGGTGTCGACGTTGGGGTTGGCCTGCACGTGTCGTAGGCGCTCCACCGCGGAGACGACATGGCGGGAGCGGTCGCCATGGACGCCGACGTTCTGCAGGAACCGACGTTGGTCGTCCACCCCGGAGACATCCACGGTCCAGCCGGGACGGCCGGTGGTGTTGCCCACTGCCCGCAGTCGGGCGCGGATGTCGAGGCGCAGCAGGAGTTGCTGCAGGTCCCGGGCGAGACGTTCGCTCGTTGTCGCGTAGGAGACGCGGACAGCGCCGGAACCCGACACCGTCACCGAACCGTCCGTCGCCCACAAGTGGCGCAGGAAGAGCCGCACCTGCTCGTCGGGCAGGGCGAACACCTCGCGCGGGAGGAATTTCTCGTGCGCGCGCTTGCCGTACAGGCCCATGCCGTCCAGCCAGGCGGCGATGGGGTTGAGCCGTCCGCGTGCGAGGCGGAAGGGGGCGGGCAGACGGACGTGCGACCAGGTGCCTTGGGCAGTACGCCGGGGAGTGATGCCGAAGTGGGCCGCCGCCTCTTCCACTGCGGCGAGGTTGGCCTCGTCTTTGCTCGTGTAGTGCACGGGCTGGCGCGGTGCGATGCAGCCGTCTCCGAGCAGGTGCCCGAGCATGATCACCTCGGCTTCGGGCCAGGCCCTCTGCTGCACAGGCCCTCTGATCTGCCGCGGTGTGGCGATACGTGAGCCCGCGGCGAGTTGGCCGAGGGGAGTCCAGCCGTCGTACGTCAGGAACGGGTGGTTTGCCGTCGCCTCGATCTCCCGGCCCGAAGCGAGCCGCAAGCGGAAGACCTCCTTGACCCCGCTGGAGAAGACGTGCGTCATCGTCCGTGGGACGACCCGGAGTTGCTCGTCCAGCGACCAGACCGGGATGTCCTTCTCGCCGCGGGTGAGCAGCTCACCGATGGTGACCTCGCTGCCGGTGTCGGCTCGCAGAACGCGGGTCGACGCGGTGACGCATCCCGATTCACGGAGGTCAGAGACCATCGGCTTCTTGTCGGTGCGCTGTTCCGGGCCGCGGTTGAGCTGGGAGAGGGCGATCACCGGGACCTCCAGCTCCTTGGCCAGGAGCTTGAGGTTCCGGGACATCTCCGAGACCTCCTGCTGGCGGCTCTCCGGGCGGCGGGAGCCGCCCGTCTGCATCAGTTGGAGGTAGTCGATGACGATCATCTGCAGGTCGTTGCGCTGCTTCAGCCGACGGCACTTGGCGCGGATCTCCATCATCGACAGGTTCGGCGAGTCGTCGATGTAGAGCGGGGCGCCCGTCACCTCCGGCATCCGGCGGGCCAGGCGGGTCCAGTCGTCGTCGGTCATACTGCCGGAGCGCATGTGGTGGAGCGCCACGCGGGCCTCCGCGGAGAGCAGTCGCATCGCGATCTCGTTGCGGCCCATCTCCAGCGAGAAGATGACGCTCGGCAGATTGTTCTTGATCGAACAGGCGCGGGCGAAGTCCAGGGCGAGCGTGGACTTCCCCATGGCGGGGCGGGCGGCCACGACGATCATCTGGCCGGGGTGGAGGCCGTTGGTGAGGGAGTCGAGGTCGGTGAAGCCCGTGGGGACGCCGGACATCTGACCGCTGCGGGAGCCGATGGCCTCGATCTCGTCGAGGGCGCCCTCCATGATCTCGCCGAGGGGGAGGTAGTCCTCCGCGGTGCGCTGTTCGGTGACGGCGTAGATCTCGGCCTGGGCGGAGTTGACGATGTCGTCGACCTCGCCGTCGGCCGCGTATCCCATCTGCGTGATCCGCGTGCCGGCCTCGACCAGGCGGCGCAGGATGGCGCGCTGGTGGACGATCTCGGCGTAGTACTCCGCGTTGGCGGCCGTGGGGACGGATTGGACGAGGGTGTGGAGGTAGGAGGCGCCGCCCACGCGGGCGAGCTCGCCGCGCTTGGTGAGCTCGGCGGAGACGGTGATGGGGTCGGCGGGCTCGCCGCGGGCGTAGAGGTCGAGGATCGCGGTGTAGACCGTCTCGTGCGCCGGGCGGTAGAAGTCGTGGCCCTTGAGGACCTCGACGACGTCGGCGATGGCGTCCTTCGACAGCAGCATGCCGCCGAGGACGGACTGCTCGGCGTCCAGATCCTGCGGGGGTACGCGCTCGAAGGCGGCGGGGGCGCCGGGACCCCAGGGGTCATCCGGCGCGGGCTGGTCCGGCCGGCTGTGCCGGTCCTCGCGGCGCAGTGGACGGACGTCCCCGGGCATGGTGTCGACATAGTCCCCGTGCTCTGACACGGCTGCCCCCACCTCCTCCCACCCGCCTCGCGGCGGACCTCTCAGGGCGCCCCTCTTTCTTACGGCACACCGCTGACAAATCGCCCGCGGCGTTCCGCTTCCGGCGCGTCGGCCGGGCCCCCGGACCGCGGGGCGGCGGCGCCGCTGCCGGCAGGGGGGAGGGTCAACGGTAGGTCCGCGGCGGGCTGTCGCCAATTGCGCTATCCACAGGGGGTGTGGAAAGCCGCGCCCAACCTGTGGATTACTTGGGGAAAGCTGTGTACGAGCCGGGGGACAGCGCTGTGGACAAGCACACTATCGCTCCGCGATCACCCGTTTGACCTGCTGATTCTTCGTCCACCCCCGGTGGAGGAGAAAAACTTTCCCCGCGGGGCCGAGGTCGCGGCGCACGCCGCGCGTGATCACCCCGTACACGTCATCTTGTAAGTACCCACATCCTGTTGCGTCTGTTACCTGTGGACTATTAGATTTGCTGCATGCACGACGTCCCCGCGACCACCGCCGCCGGCCAGGGCACGCCCGGCGAGCAGCGACGCCGTATCCGGCGGCGGCACGACCGCGAGATCGTCGCCCTCGCCGTCCCCGCCTTCGGCGCCCTCGTCGCCGAGCCGCTCTTCGTGCTCGCCGACAGCGCCATCGTCGGCCACCTCGGCACCCCGCATCTCGCCGGGCTCGGCGTCGCCGCCGCGCTCCTCACCACCGCCGTGAGCGTCTTCGTCTTCCTCGCCTACGCCACGACCGCCGCCGTCGCCCGCCGCGTCGGCGCCGGCGATCTGCGCTCCGCGATCCAGCAGGGCGTCGACGGCATCTGGCTCGCCGCGCTGCTCGGCGCCGTGCTCGTCGCGGTCACCGTCCCCGCCGCGCCCGGGCTCGTCGGGCTCTTCGGCGCCTCCGACACCGCCGCGCCGTACGCGGTGACGTATCTGCGCATCAGCGCCTTCGGCATCCCCGCCATGCTCATCGTCTTCGCCGCCACCGGCGTGCTGCGCGGCTTGCAGGACACCCGCACGCCGCTGTACGTCGCCATCGGCGGCTTCACCGCCAACGCCGTGCTCAACATCGCCCTCGTCTACGGCGCCGGCCTCGGCATCGCCGGCTCCGCCTGGGGCACCGTGCTCGCCCAGTGGGGCATGGCCGCGGTCTACCTGGTCGTCGTCGTACGGGGCGCCCGCAAGCACGGCGCCGCGCTGCGCCCGCAGCCGGCCGGCATACGCGCCTCCGCACGGGCCGGGGTGCCGCTGCTCATCCGTACCCTCTCGCTGCGCGCCATCGGCCTCATCGCGACCGCGGTGGCCGCGGGACTCGGGGACGAGTCGGTCGCCGCGCACCAGGTGGTGCTGAGCATCTGGTCGCTGCTGGCGTTCGCGCTGGACGCGATAGCGATCGCCGGGCAGGCGATCATCGGCCGGTATCTGGGCGCGGGGGACGTGGACGGGGCGCGGGAGGCGTGCCGGCGGATGGTGCAGTGGGGGGTGGCGACCGGCGCGGTGCTGGGTGCGCTGGTGGTGGCCGCCCGGCCGCTGATCCTGCCCCTCTTCACGGACGACGCGCGGGTGCACGACGTGCTGCTGCCCGCGCTGCTGGTCGTCGCGGTGACGCAGCCGCTGGCGGGGGTGGTGTTCGTGCTCGACGGCGTGCTCATGGGCGCGGGCGACGGGCCGTATCTGGCCTGGGCGATGCTGCTCACGCTGGCCGTCTTCGCGCCCGTGGCGCTGGCGGTGCCGTCACTGGGCGGGGGGCTGACGGCCGTGTGGTGGTCGATGGGGCTGATGATGCTGACGCGGCTGGTGACGCTGTGGCTGCGGGCACGGTCCGGGCGGTGGCTGGTCACGGGCGCCGTCCGGGCGTAGCCCGGTACGAGTCCGGGCCGCGCGCAGCCCTCGTAGGGGCCCGGCCCGCGTGAGCCCGCCGTCCCGGTACGCGAACGGGCCGCGCCCCCGCAAGGGCGCGGCCCGTCCTTCGTCCTACCCGTCGCCGAACGGCGTCAGCCGGCCACGACCTCGACGCCGACCTTCGCGTCGACCTCGGGATGCAGCCGTACGGACACCTGGTGGGCGCCGAGGCTCTTGATCGGCGCGGACAGCTCGATGCGCCGCTTGTCGACGTCCGGACCGCCGGCCTGCTTGATCGCCGTGGCGATGTCGGCCGGGGTGACGGCGCCGAAGAGCCGGCCGCTGGCGCCGGCCCGCGTGGACAGGCGCACCTGCACGCCCTCCAGCTCCGACTTGACGGCGTTGGCCTGCTCGACCGAGGCGATCTCGCGCAGCTTGCGGCCGCGGCGGATCTGCGCCACGTCCTTCTCCCCGCCGCGGGTCCAGCGGATCGCCAGCCCGTTGGGGATCAGGTAGTTGCGGGCGTACCCGTCCTTGACCTCGACGACATCGCCCGCGGCACCGAGGCCGGAGACCTCACCCTTGAGGATGATCTTCATGCTTGTCTCACCCTCCCAGTCAGCGCGCGGTCGAGGTGTAGGGCAGCAGCGCCATCTCCCGGCTGTTCTTCACGGCCGTGGCGACGTCACGCTGATGCTGGGTGCAGTTGCCGGTGACCCGGCGGGCACGGATCTTGCCGCGGTCGGAGATGAACTTCCGCAGCAGGTTCGTGTCCTTGTAGTCGACGTAGGAGATCTTCTCCTTGCAGAAGACGCAAACCTTCTTCTTCGGCTTGCGCGGAGGCGGCTTCGCCATGATGTCTCTTACTCCAGTGTGATCAAGAAGTGTGGTGTACGAGCACGCTCGTCACGCCCCGGGAAGCCCGGGATCAGAACGGGGGCTCGTCCGAGTAACCGCCGCCCTGGCCGCCCTGGCCGCCGCCGGAGTTCCCACCCCAGCCGCCGCCCTGACCGCCCTGCTGACCGCCGCCCGACGTCGCCCACGGGTCGCCCTGCGGGCCGCCGCCGCCCTGACCGCCCTGGCCGCCGCCGGGGTTTCCGCCCCAGCCGCCGCCCTGGCCGCCCTGCTGGCCGCCGCCACCGCCGAAGCCGCCGCCCTGGCCGCCCCTGCCGGTGGTCTTGGTGACCTTGGCGGTGGCATACCGGAGCGCGGGGCCGATCTCGTCGACCTCCAGCTCCACCACGGTCCGCTTCTCGCCCTGCTGGGTCTCGTACGAACGCTGGCGGAGCCGGCCCTGGGCAACCACGCGCGTGCCGCGCGTCAGCGACTCGGCGACGTTCTCCGCCGCCTGGCGCCAGATCGACGCGCGGAGGAACAGCGGGTCGCCGTCCTTCCACTCGTTGGTCTGCCGGTCGAACGTCCGGGGGGTCGACGCGATCGTGAAGTTCGCGACGGCCGCGCCGGACGGCGTGAAGCGCAGCTCGGGGTCATCGGTCAGGTTTCCGACGACGGTGATGACGGTCTCGCCTGCCATGTCTTGACCTCTCGCGGTTGCTGCCGGGTGGTGCGGTCTGGCTTGTCAGTGCTGTCAGTGCTGTCCAGTGCTGTGCGCACGGCCAGCGCTGTCGGTTCAGTCGGTCCGGTTACTCGTACGCGGTCCGTCCGTCGCCGGACGGGCCGTACGCGGTCTGCTCGTCGGTTGCGGTCAGTGGATTGCGGGGCGCAGGACCTTGGTCCGCAGCACCGACTCGTTGAGGTTCATCTGCCGGTCGAGCTCCTTGACGACATCGGCCTCGGCCTGGATGTCGATGACCGAGTAGATGCCCTCGGGCTTCTTCTTGATCTCGTAAGCGAGACGACGACGGCCCCAGGTGTCGACCTTCTCCACCTTGCCCTTGGCCTCACGGATCACGGACAGGAAGGACTCGATCAACGGGGAGACTGCACGCTCCTCGAGATCGGGGTCGAGGATGACCATCACCTCGTAGTGACGCATTGTGGAACCCACCTCCTCTGGACTCGGCGGCCACGGTCTCTCCGTGGCAGGAGGTTCTTCATTGCGTCGCAACGGTAGCGCCCGGCACTGACAACCGCGGGGGCGGCGCCGGATGGGGCGCCGGTGCGGTGGGGTGGCCTGGGCAGACTCCGCTACAGACCGTACACAGTACCCGCAGCGGCCCTTCCGGTTGAAATCCGGCCACGATTCCCGGCAATCTGTACACATCGGGTGTGAGCGGCGTCACCTACGACTCTGGAGCCCGGCGCCGCCATACGGGCATGGAGGTGCCCTTATGCCTCAGGCAGTACAGCCCCCGCAGCGCAACATCGGCCTCTTCGCCAGCGACGGCGAATACCACGTCGCCCAGGACACGCTCCTGGCCATCACCCTCGCCGTCGGGGCGATCGCGCTCGTCCTGGCCCAGTGGCGCGGCCTGCACGTGCCGGCGACCTGGGCGGGACTGATCGGGATCGTCACCGGGGCGTGGGGACAGATGATCTCCGTGACCACCAGGGAGCGGTTCCTGATCCTCCTGGGGCTGGGGGCCTCCGGCCTCGGGTTCTTCCTGGCGATGGCGCGCGGGGGCTTCTCCCTCTGATCCGTACGGCGCCGCCGCCCTACACCACCGGCGCTCTCCGTGTCTGCACGGCCCCGCCGCTTGGGCCTTCCCTCCTGGGGTGAGGTGCGCCCGCAGTAGGCTTCACCCGCGAGAAGCCTGCCGCAGTCGGCAACCCGCCGCAGCACGAGGAGCGCCGCCATGAGCCTGACCCTGCAGCCCATCAGCCGCGAGCAGCATCTGGCGTACATCCGCAGTCTGCCCGCCGCGAGCCACTGCCAGATCCCGGCGTGGGCGGACGTGAAGTCCGAGTGGCGCGCGGAGAACCTGGGCTGGTTCGACGCCGACGGCCGGCAGGTGGGCGCGGCGCTGGTGCTGTACCGGCAGTTGCCGAAGGTGAAGCGGTATCTGGCGTATCTGCCGGAGGGGCCGGTCATCGACTGGTACGCGCCGAACCTCGACGCGTGGCTCAACCCGATGCTGGCGCATCTGAAGAGCCAGGGCGCGTTCTCCGTGAAGATGGGCCCGCCGGTGATCATCCGCCGCTGGGAGGCGCCGACGATCAAGGCGGGCATCGCCGACCCGGACGTCAAGCGGCTGCGCGACGTCAACGCGGACGTCGTCGAGCCCCGGGCCTTCGAGGTCGCCGAGCGGCTGCGGCGGATGGGCTGGCAGCAGGGCGAGGACGGCGGTGCGGGCTTCGGCGACGTACAGCCGCGGTACGTCTTCCAGGTGCCGCTGGCGGGGCGGTCCCTGGACGAGATCTTCAAGGGCTTCAACCAGCTCTGGCGGCGCAACGTGAAGAAGGCCGAGAAGGCCGGCGTCGAGGTGGTGCAGGGCGGTCTCGAGCACTTCGGCGAGTGGCAGCGGCTGTACGAGATCACGGCCGAGCGCGACAAGTTCCGGCCCCGGCCGCAGGGGTACTTCGAGCGCATGTGGAAGGTGCTCAACGCCGAGGAGCCGGGCCGCATGCGGCTGTACTTCGCGCTCTACCAGGGCGAGTGCCTGGCGGCGACGACGATGCTGACGGTGGGCGGGCACGTGTGGTACTCGTACGGTGCCTCCGCCAACCACGGGCGCGAGGTGCGCCCGTCGAACGCCATCCAGTGGCAGATGATGAAGGACGCGCACGCCGCCGGCGCGCACGTGTACGACCTGCGGGGCATCGGCGACGCGCTCGTCGACAGCGACCACCTCTTCGGGCTGATCCAGTTCAAGGTGGGCACGGGCGGGCAGGCGGCCGAATACCTGGGCGAGTGGGACTACCCACTGAATAAGCTGCTCCACAAGGCTCTCGACATCTACATGTCCCGCCGCTGACCACGGCGACTTCACGCGAAGCAGCGGACTTCACGCGAAGGAAAGAGCCCCCGACACCGCGAAGGAAGGTACATCGACCGCCATGCCGCTCACCCTCTACGTCGATTCCGCGCGGTGGCGCGCACACCAGCAGCACATCCTGGAGCAGTTCCCCGGACTCGTCCCCGTCTGCAAGGGCAACGGGTACGGCTTCGGCCACGAGCGCCTGGCCGCGGAGGCCGGCCGGCTGGGGGCGAGTCCGCTGGCGGTCGGCACGGTGTACGAGGCGGCGCGGGCGCGCGACTTCGTCAGCGGCGACCTGCTCGTCCTCACCCCGTACCAGCTCACCGAGGAGCCCGTCCCGCTGCCGACGCGGGTGATCCGCACCGTCGCGTCGGTGGACGCGGTGGGGCGGCTGGTCGGGGCCCGGGTCGTCATCGAGGTGATGAGTTCGATGCGGCGGCACGGCGTGACGGAGGAGGAGCTGCCGAAGCTGGCGTCGCTGCTGTCGGACGTGACGCTGGAGGGCTTCGCGATCCACCTGCCGCTGGACCGCACGGACGGCTCCAGCGCGGTGGACGAGGTCATAGCGTGGATGGACCGGCTGCGCGCGGCCCGGCTGCCGCTGCACACGATGTACGTGAGCCATCTGCGGGCGGACGAGTTCGAGCAGTTGCAGCGGCAGTTCCCGCAGACGCGCTTCCGGGCGCGGATCGGCACCCGGCTGTGGCTGGGCGACCACGACGCGACGCACTACCGGGGCACGGTGCTGGACGTCACGCGCGTGGCGAAGGGCGACCGCTTCGGCTACCGGCAGCAGAAGGTGTCGGGCGACGGCCACCTGGTGGTGGTCGCCGGCGGTACGTCGCAGGGCGTCGGCCTGGAGGCGCCGAAGGCGATGCACGGGCTGGCGCCGCGGGCCAAGGGCGTGGCGCGGGCGGGGCTGGCGACGGTGAACCGGAACCTGTCGCCGTTCGTGTGGGAAGGCAAGCAGCGGTGGTTCGCGGAGCCGCCGCACATGCAGGTGTCGATCCTGTACCTGCCGGCGGAGTCGTCGGCGCCGGTGCAGGGGGACGAGATGGTCGCGCATCTGCGGCACACGACGACGCAGCCGGACCGGGTGGTGGAACGCTAGCGGTTCGCCCACCGCGTACGGCACGGAGTGTGCCGCGTACGGCGTAGGACGCACGAAGGGCCCGGAGCCGCGGCTCCGGGCCCTCGCTGGTGTCCGGAGCGGGACGGCCCGGCCTGACCAACCGCTCAGAATGCCCGGTCGGACGCCGTGCGATGTCACTCGACGGGGGACACCCGGCCCGCCTGCGCGCTACGTTCCACACCCCACCGCACGCGCATCGTGCCCGGCGCTCCGCCCGCTCCCGGGGCGCCCGGCGCACCCGGCCCGCCCCCGAAGCCCGGCCCGCCGTGCACGCCCGCCGCGTGCCGCCCGTGGCCTGCCTCGGCCAGCACCCGCACGTCCCGCGCCCGGTCCAGGACACCGCCGCCGGGGTCGTCGTCGCCGAGGCGGCGCACGGGATCGCGGTCCGGCATCACGATGTCCCGTACGACCACCGCGCACAGGTACAGCGTGCCCAGCAGATGCGCGGCGATGGCCACGTGGTAGCCGTCCGGGGGCAGGCCCTTGGCGTCCTCGCCGCCGTTGGTGTAGGCGAGGTAGAGCCAGATGCCCATGTAGTACCCGACCTCGCAGCCCTGCCAGATGAGGAAGTCGCGCCAGCGCGGCCGGGCCAGGGCGGCGAGCGGGATGAGCCAGAGCACGTACTGCGGCGAATAGACCTTGTTGGTGACGATGAACAGCGCCACGATCAGGAACGCGAGCTGCGCGAAGCGCGGGCGGCGCGGCGCGGCGAGCGCGAGGGCGCCGATGCCGAGGCAGCCGAGGACCATCAGGGCGGCGGCGTAGATGTTGGCGTCGTCCAGGGGCTCGCCGGAGCGCTGGGAGATGATCAGCCAGAAGGAGCCGAAGTCGACGCCCCGCTCCTGGCTGAAGGTGTAGAACTTCGCCCAGCCGTCCGGCGCCCTGATCATCACGGGCAGGTTGACGACGAGCCAGGCGCCGGCCGCGGCTGCGGTCGCGGTGGCGAACTGCCGTAGCCGCCCGGCACGCAGGCAGAGCAGCAGCAGGGGCCACAGCAGCAGCACGGGGTAGAGCTTGGCGGCGGTGGCGAGGCCGAGGAGCACGCCGGCGGCGACGGGGCGGCTGCGGGACCAGGCGAGCATCGCGGCGGCGGTGAGGGCGACGGCGAGCAGGTCCCAGTTGATCGTCGCCGTGAGCGCGAGCGCGGGGGCGAGGGCGACGAGGAGCGCGTCCCAGGGCCGGCGCCGGTGCGTACGGGCGACGCAGACGGCGACGATCGCGACGCAGATCATCAGCATGCCGGCGTTGACGAGCCAGTAGACCTGCTCGCGGTGCACGAGGTCGTCGCCGCCGGGCGTGAGCCAGGAGGCGACCTCCATGAACAGCCCGGTCAGCACCGGGTACTCGAGGAACTCCATCCCGCCGGACGCCTCCGGCGGGATGCGGTCGAAGTACGGCGTGAGGTCGTCGGCGAAGCCGCGGCCCTGGTAGAGGTGCGGGATGTCGGAGTAGCAGGCGCGGGTGTACTGGGCGTTGGCGCCGGAGAACCAGGCGCCGTCGTAGCACGGGTACTTCTGCACCATGCCGAGCGCGAACATCCCGATCGCCACGAGCGCGATCACCCGCACCGGAGTCCACCAGGAGCCGCCGAGCAGCGCCCGGCGCCCGAGCGGGCCACCGAGGACCTCGCTGCCGCGGGCGGCGATCTCGTCGTGCCGGGTGGGGGGGACGGGCGGCTCGTCCGGCGCCGGGGCGGCGGCCGGCCGCCGGGCCGGGTCGTGGTCCACGCTCGTCATGGGGCCATCCTGCCGTACGGGGGCGGGGCGCA
This sequence comes from Streptomyces sp. CNZ287, assembly GCF_007827615.1. Lineage (NCBI taxonomy): Bacteria > Bacillati > Actinomycetota > Actinomycetes > Kitasatosporales > Streptomycetaceae > Streptomyces > Streptomyces sp. CNZ287. The sequence continues at coordinate 125,673 of NZ_VISV01000011.1, forward strand.
GGCGGGCGTACGTGCACCGCGCCCGGTGGAACGGGCCGGCCCCGGCCGCGCAGAGGCGACCGGGGCCGGGGCTCCCGCGGGGCCGCTCAGGAGACGGAGGCCCGGGGCGGGGCGGCGGGCGTCAGGGGATCAGTCCTCCGCCGTCGTCGCCGCCGCTTCCTCCGTTGCCGTTGCCGCCGTTGGGCTGGCCGCCGGTGGTCGTCTCTCCTGTCGTCTCACCGGTCGTCGTCTCCCCGGTCGTCTCACCGGTCGTCGTCTCCCCGGTCGTCTCACCGCCGGGATCACCGCCGTTGGTGGCGCCGCCGGACTGGCACTCCAGGTCCCACGGCTCACACGTCTGGCTGGGCGGGGGCGACGTCGAGGGCGGCGGGCTGCTGGTGGGGTCGTCCGGCTCCTCGCTGGGCTCGCTCTCGGTCGGCTCGGGGTCGATCGACGACTGGGTGGGGCTGGGGACGCCGCCGCCGTCGACGATGTCGCCGAGCGGGTCGGGGACGGGGAACTCGATGACGTCCGTGCCCTTGAGGGCTTCCTTCATGTAGTTGGTCCAGATCTCGGTCGGGATCTGGCCACCGTGGATGGAGTCGAAGCCGCCGGTCCCGTTCATCGAGAGGAGTTCCTGCTTCTCGCTCCGCGGGTCGGTGCGGAAGAGGGTGACCGCCGTGGACAACTGCGGGGTGTAGCCGACCCACCACGCGGACTTGTTCTCGTCGGTGGTACCGGTCTTCCCCGCGGCCGGACGGCCCAGGTCCTTGGCGGCGGCGCCGGTGCCCTCGCCCAGCTCGCCGTACTCGCCGTTCACCACCTGCTCGTTGAGGATCTTGGTGACGTTGTCGGCGACGTTGGCGTCCATGCCGCGCTCGGTCGGATGGTCGTCGTACCCCGGCAGTTCGTCGCCTTTCTTGATCACCTTCGTCACCGAGTACGGCTCGATGTGCTCGCCGGAGGCCGCGAAGGTCGCGTAGGCGCTGGCCATGCGAATGGCGCTGGGGGTGGACGTACCGAGCGAGAACGAGGCGTCCAGATCCTCGCGCTTCGGCATGGACTCCTCGAGGATGCCCGCCGACAAGGCGGTCTTCTGGACGTTCGACAGACCGACGTCGACGCCGAGCTGGACGAAGGGGGAGTTGATGGACAGCCCCATCGCCTTCTCCAGCGTCACGTACCCGTAGGGGTAGTCGCTCTCGTTGACCTGTCTGAAGTCCTCACCGTCCGGGCCGGGCATGGGGTCGCCGTTCTGGTCCCGGATGATGATCTTGTTGTTGCCGTTGTACTTGCTCTCGGGCGAGATCGGCTCGCCCTCGCTCCGGTACGTGCCGTTCTCGAAGGCGGACGCGAGGACGAAGGGCTTCCAGGTGGAGCCCACGGGGACGCCGAGGGTGTCGGCGTTGTTGGTGAAGTGGTCGTTGTCGAAGCCCTCGCCGCCGTAGAGGGCGACGATCTTCCCCGTCGTCGGATCGACGGAGGCTCCGCCGAACTGGACGTACTTGTCCTTCTCCCGGGTCTTCGGGTCGAGGTACTCCTTGCGGGCGTCGTCGACCGCCTTCTCCATCTGCGCGACCTTCTTCTTGTCGAAGGTCGTGTAGATGCGGTAGCCGCCGCGCTCCAGCTCTTCCTTGCCGATGTTGGAGTTCTTCAGGACGTATCTGTTGGCCGTCTCGATGAGATAGCCCTTCTGACCCGTCAGTCCCGCGCTGGGGTTGTACTTCTCGATCTCGGGGAACTTGTCGTACTTGGCCCGCTCGGCCGGTGACATCATCTTCTGGCCGTCCAGCTCGACCTCGGTCTGCCGGTCGAGGATCCACTCCCAGCGCTCCTCGGCGCGCTTGCGGTTGTCCTCCGGCGAGGCGCCCGGGACGGAGCCGCCCTGGGGATCGTAGAGGTCGGGACCCTTGAGGACGGCGGCGAGGAAGGCGGACTGGTCGGGCTTGAGGTTCTCGGCGTCGACGCGGAAGTACGCCTGGGCGGCTGCCTGGATGCCGTAGGCGCCGCGGCCGTAGTACGCGGTGTTGAGGTAGCCGGCGAGGATCTCGTTCTTGTCGACCTTCGCGCCCACCTTGATGGAGACGAACAGCTCCTTGACCTTGCGGGAGAGCGTCTGCGACTGGTCGTCGAGCATGGCGTTCTTCACGTACTGCTGCGTGATGGTCGAGCCGCTCTGGGTGGAGCCGCCGCCCGCCATGTTGATGACGGCGCGGGTGATGCCCTTGGGGTCGATGCCCGGGTCGGAGTAGAAGGTGGCGTTCTCCGCGGCGATGACCGCGTTCTGCATCTCCTTCGGGATGTCTTCCAGATCGACGATCTGGCGGTTCCTCTCACCGCCGTACGTCGCCATCTGGGTGCCGTCGGACCAGTAGTAGACATTGTTCTGGGCCCGGGCGGCGGCCGCGACGTCGGGCACGCTCACCAGCATGTAGCCGAGGAAGAAGAGCCCGACGAGTGCGCCGAACCCGAGCACGCACATCCCCATGACCTGCTTCCAGGAGGGGAGCCAGCGGCGCAGGCCGGTGTGGTTGGAGCGGGGGTAGTCGATGAAGCGCTTCCGCGGCGGCGGCTCGGGGCGGCGCCTGCGGCGCGGGCCGTCGTAGCCGCCGGCGGCGGAGTGGCTGCGGCCGTGCCCGGCGGCCGCTCCGGCCGCCGCACCCGCACCCGCTCCGGCACCCGCACCGTAGGCGGTGTTCCCGTCGGGGGCTCTCCTTCTGCCACCGCCGCCTCCGGCGGCCCGGCGGCCGGCCGAGACGCCCCCGTCCGCGCCGGGCGTCCCGCGGCGGCCGGAGTGCGCGCCGTGACGGCCTCCTCCGCGGCCGCTGTTCGGCGGCTTGCGACGGTGCTCGCTCATGAAGGGACTACTCCTCGAACAGGTGGCATCGCCTGTGGGCGTTTTCTGTCAGCCGGTCCCCCCGATGCACGACCGGTTCTCTGTCCTCTGGCAACCAGCCGCACTGTACCGAGGACGAAGACGTCCGCATGCGGCTCCCGGTTCCCTTCGGACAGCATGCGGAACAGAGTACGCACCGGCGTTGCCCGCTTTGCGCCGGGTATTACGCGCTTTACCGGACACTTCGGCGCGCCCGGTCAAGCCGATGTGACGCCGTTCACAGAACCCTCACTTGCTGCTGCCCGAGCACCGCCCTATCGTTTAGATGTATCGAGTCGATACATCCGCGCGACACATCGGTGCGACACATCGGCCCGGTATACCCGAGCGGGACATCCGCGGCACGGAAGGAGGCGGCGATGAGCAGGCGCTCAGGCATCCTGGAATTCGCCATCCTCGGTCTGCTCCGCGAGTCCCCCATGCACGGCTACGAGCTGCGCAAGCGGCTCAACAGCTCGCTAGGGGTGTTCCGCGCGTTCAGCTACGGCAGCCTCTATCCCTGTCTGAAGACTCTCGTCGCACAGGGATGGCTGACGGAGGAGACCGCTCCTGCACCCCAGGACGGTCCCGCCGTACCGCTGGCGGGCCGGCGCGCCAAGATCGTCTACCGGCTGACGGCCGAGGGCAAGGAGCACTTCGAGGAACTGCTCGCCCAAACCGGGCCCGAGGCGTGGGAGGACGAGCACTTCGGCGTCCGCTTCGCCTTCTTCGGCCAGACGTCGCGTGACGTACGGGTCCGCGTGCTCGAAGGCCGGCGCAGCCGGCTGGAGGAGCGCCTGGACAAGATGAGGACGTCGCTGGCGCGCACGCGCGAGCGACTCGACGACTACACCCTGGAGCTGCAGCGGCACGGGATGGAGTCCGTCGAGCGCGAGGTGCGCTGGCTGACCGAGCTGATCGAGAGCGAACGGGCGGGGCGCGACGAGCGCCCTTCGGGGAACGCCGGTTCGGCAGAGACGGGCGGCCTGCCCCGTGACCGGGACAGCACCCGGCCGGATCCGTCCGACGACACCGCCATCTGAGGCCCTGCCCTGGCACGGCCTCAACGAAGAACAGGGAGCAACCGTCAATGGGTTCGGTTCGTGTAGCCATCGTCGGCGTGGGCAACTGCGCCGCGTCCCTCGTGCAGGGCGTCGAGTTCTACAAGGACGCCGCCCCGGGCAGCCGGGTGCCCGGGCTGATGCATGTCCAGTTCGGGGACTACCACATCCGTGACGTCGAGTTCGTCGCGGCGTTCGACGTCGACTCCAAGAAGGTCGGCCTCGACCTGGCCGACGCCATCGGGGCGAGCGAGAACAACACCATCAAGATCTGTGACGTGCCCAACAGCGGCGTGACCGTGCAGCGCGGCCACACGCTCGACGGCCTCGGGCGCTACTACCGCGAGACGATCGAGGAGTCCGCCGAGGAGCCCGTCGACGTCGTGCAGGTGCTGCGGGACCGGCAGGTCGATGTGCTGGTCTGCTACCTGCCGGTGGGCTCCGAGGACGCCGCGAAGTTCTACGCGCAGTGCGCCATCGACGCCGGCGTGGGCTTCGTCAACGCGCTGCCGGTGTTCATCGCGGGCACCAAGGAGTGGGCGGACAAGTTCACCGCGGCCGGCGTGCCGATCGTCGGCGACGACATCAAGTCGCAGGTCGGTGCCACCATCACGCACCGCGTCATGGCGAAGCTCTTCGAGGACCGGGGCGTCATCCTGGACCGTACGATGCAGCTCAACGTCGGCGGCAACATGGACTTCAAGAACATGCTGGAGCGTGACCGGCTGGAGTCCAAGAAGATCTCCAAGACCCAGGCCGTCACGTCCCAGATCCCCGACCGCGACCTGGGCGAGCACAACGTGCACATCGGCCCGTCTGACTACGTCGCCTGGCTGGACGACCGCAAGTGGGCGTACGTGCGGCTGGAGGGCCGCGCCTTCGGCGAGGTGCCGCTCAACCTGGAGTACAAGCTGGAAGTCTGGGACTCCCCGAACTCCGCGGGCATCATCATCGACGCGCTGCGCGCCGCGAAGATCGCCAAGGACCGCGGCATCGGCGGCCCGGTGCTCTCCGCGTCCTCGTACTTCATGAAGTCCCCGCCCGTGCAGTACTTCGACGACGAGGCGCGGGAGAACGTGGAGAAGTTCATCCGCGGTGAAGTCGAGCGCTGAGCGCCACTCCACCGCCGACGACTCGCCGTCTTCAGGGGCCCCGGGCTGCAGCCCGGGGCCCCTGGGCATGTGATGCTGAACGCCATGCCCGTTGTCCGCGACCTCCGCAGTCTGCTGCGGCTGCACGGCTTCCGCCGGCTGCTGGCCGTACGGCTGCTCTCCCAGGGCGCCGACGGCGTCTACCAGGTGGCGCTCGCCGCGTACGTGGTCTTCTCCCCCGAGCGGCAGACCTCGCCGGCCGCCATCGCCTCCGCGATGGCGGTGCTGCTGCTGCCGTACTCGCTCGTCGGCCCCTTCGCGGGCGTGCTGCTGGACCGCTGGCGGCGCCGGCAGGTGCTGCTCTACGGGAACCTGCTGCGCGCCGTCTTCGCCGCGGGCACGGCGGCGCTGCTGCTGGCCGGGGTGCCGGACTGGCTGTTCTATCTGTCCGCGCTCTCCGTCACCGCCGTCAACCGCTTCGTGCTCTCCGGGCTCTCCGCCGCGCTGCCGCGTGTGGTGGACACCGAGGAGCAACTCGTGGTCGGCAACTCCCTGTCGCCGACCGCGGGCACGCTGGCCGCCACGGCCGGCGGTGGCGTCGCCTTCCTCGTCGGGCTGGCCGGGCCCAAGGGGGGCACGGCGGACGCGCTGACGGTGCTGGTCGGCTCGGGGCTCTATCTTTGCGCGGCGGTGGCGTCGCTGCGGATGGCGCCGGGGGCGCTGGGGCCGGACCCGGAACTGGTGCTGCCGCGCATAAGGGCGGCGGTCGCCAGCACCGCCCGCGGGCTCGTCGCGGGGGTACGGCATCTGCGTGAGCGGCGCGAGGCGGCGCAGGCGCTGTCCGCCATGGCCCTGATGCGATTCTGCTTCGGTGCCCTGACGGTGATGCTGCTGATGCTCTGCCGCTACGCCTGGTCCGACGGCGAGGACGACGGCATGGCGCTGCTCGGTGTGGCCGTCGGGCTGTCGGGGCTGGGGTTCTTCGTCGCGGCGGTGGTGACGCCGTCGCTGGTGACACGGCTGGGCCGGTCCGGCTGGATGACGCTGTGCGCGGCGCTGGCGGCGGTGCTGACGCCGGTACTGGCGCTCTCCTTCGCGCCGGGGCCGATGCTGGTCGCGGCGTTCGTCCTCGGCGTGACCACGCAGGGCGTCAAGATCACGACGGACACGGTGGTGCAGTCGTCGGTGGACGACGCATACCGCGGCCGGGTCTTCTCCCTCTACGACATGCTCTTCAACGTCGCCTTCGTGGGGGCCGCGGCCGCAGCTTCGGCGCTGCTGCCCGCGGACGGGCGCTCGGCGCTGCTGGTGGCGGGAGTCTCGGTGATCTTCGCGGTCATCGCCTTGTCGATGTTTCACGTGAAACACGTGCCCGTGGAACAGGAGCACCCGCCGGTCCTGGAGGGCGGCGCCGAGCCCCATGTTTCACGTGAAACGTGAGACCCACGCGGGTGCGCTGCCGCTGTTCTGGTACGCCGCCGGCCTACGGACCCGTAGGCCCTACGCCGGCGGGTTCTGCTCCGCCCACCACGCGCGCAGCGCCTCGACCGCCGCCTCGTGGCCCATCGGCCCGTGCTCCAGCCGCAGCTCCAGCATGTGCCGGTACGCGCCGCCGACCGCCGGCCCGGGGCCGATGCCGAGGATCTTCATGATCTCGTTGCCGTCGAGGTCGGGACGGATCGCGTCCAGCTCCTCCTGCGCCTGCAGCCGGGCGATGCGCTCCTCCAGCCCGTCGTACGCCCGCTGCAGGGCCAGCGCCTTGCGCTTGTTGCGCGTGGTGCAGTCGGAGCGGGTCAGCTTGTGCAGCCGCTCCAGCAGCGGCCCGGCGTCGCGCACATAGCGGCGCACGGCGGAGTCGGTCCACTCGCCGGTGCCGTAGCCGTGGAAGCGCAGGTGCAGCTCGACCAGGCGGGAGACGTCCTTGATCTGGTCGTTGGGGTACTTCAGCTTCGTCATCCGGGCCTTGGTCATCTTGGCGCCCACCACCTCGTGGTGGTGGAACGAGACCCGGCCGTCCTTCTCGAAGCGGCGCGTGCGCGGCTTGCCGATGTCGTGGAGGAGCGCCGCGAGGCGCAGCACCAGGTCGGGCCCGCTCTCCTCCAGCGCGATGGCCTGCTCCAGCACGATCAGGGAGTGCTCGTAGACGTCCTTGTGCCGGTGGTGCTCGTCGCGCTCCAGCCGCAGCGCGGGCAGCTCGGGCAGCACGTGCCCGGCCAGCCCGGTGTCCACGAGGAGGTGCAGACCCAGGCGCGGGCGGGGTGCCAGGAGGAGCTTGTTCAGCTCGTCCCTCACCCGCTCGGCGGACACGATCTCGATGCGCGCGGCCATGTCCGTCATCGCCGCGACGACCTCCGGCGCCACCTCGAAGCCCAACTGGGCCGCGAACCGTGCGGCCCGCATCATCCGCAGCGGGTCGTCGCCGAAGGACTCCTCCGGGGTGCCGGGGGTGCGGAGCACCCGGGCCGCCAGGTCGTCCAGACCGCCGTGCGGGTCGACGAACTCCTTCTCCGGCAGCGCCACGGCCATCGCGTTGACCGTGAAGTCGCGGCGGACGAGGTCCTCCTCGATGGAGTCGCCGTACGACACCTCGGGCTTGCGGGACGTCCGGTCGTACGCCTCGGAGCGGTACGTCGTGATCTCGATCTGCAGCTCGCCCTTGCGGCAGCCGACGGTGCCGAACGCGATGCCCACCTCCCACACCGCGTCGGCCCAGGGGCGGACGATGTCGAGCACCCGCTCGGGGCGGGCGTCGGTGGTGAAGTCGAGATCGTTGCCGAGCCGGCCGAGCAGCGCGTCCCGGACGGAGCCGCCTACGAGCGCCAGCCGGGCGCCGGCGTCCTGGAAGCGGTGCGCCAAGTCGTCGGCGACGGGGGAGACGCGCAGCAGCTCGCTGACGGCGCTGCGCTGGGCACGGCTGAGCGTGGCCTGCTGGGTTCGGTGGTCTTCGCGGGCATTCGGCACAACAGAACAGGGTACGGCCCGTGCGCCGCGGGACCGCAACTGGCCACCCTCCGCGGCCTCTCCGTTCGGCCCGGGTGCCGATCGGGTGGCGGAGCGCCCGGAGGTTGACGCGGTCCCCGCCACCCGGCGTCCCGTACCTCGTTACCATCGGGGTCCAAGGCAGGCGGCACAAGGCCGCGGGCCGGGCACGAGGACTATGAGGACGGGCGAGCGCGTGGCCGAGCTGGCACATTTGACCGGGTCCCCGGGCGGCTCTCCCGCCCGTCCCCCGGCCCACCGGCGGCTGCTGACCGCCCTGCTGCTCGTGGCGCTGCTGCTGCCGGCCGCACTGGTGCAGATCCCGACGGCGGGCACGGCCCACGCGCAGCCGTCCGGCTCCCGCTCGGTGAACGTGTCCGTGGACTATCTGAACCCCTCCGTCCCCTCCGGGGGCGACGATCTGACGGTCTCCGGCAAGGTCACCAACAAGACCGACGCCAAGATCACCGACCCGCATGTCTCCCTGCGCCTCAGCGGCCCGCTGACGAGCCGCAGCGAGGTCACCCAGGCCACCGAGCGCACGGGCTGGCTCTCGGACTACGACGGGACGGAGATCGACGGCCCCGGCACCGAGGAGCTGAAGACCCTGGCTCCCGGGATGAGCCGCGACTTCAGCATCACGATCCCCGTGAACCGGCTGCCGCTGGACGCGCCCGGCGTCTACCAGCTCGCGGTCTCCCTCAGCGGCACCTCCGCCGCCGCCGGTTACGAGCAGGTGCTCGGCATCGAGCACACCTTCCTCCCCTGGCAGCCCGACGACCTGTCGACCAAGACCCGGCTCACCTTCGTCTGGCCCGTCATCGCCACCCCCCAGCTCACCGCGCGCACCGAGCCGGACGAGCAGCAGACACAGACGCCGGTGCTCGCCAGCGACCGGCTGCTGGAGCAGATGGAGCCCGGCGGCCGGCTGCAGCAGATGGTCGCGCTCGGCGAGGAGTTGCCCGTGACCTGGGTCATCGACCCGGACCTGCTGGCCACGGCGTCCGCGATGACGGAGGCGTACAACGTGGTGGACGAGGACGGCGAGACCGTCCCCGGCAAGGGCCAGGACACCGCACGGCAGTGGCTGGCCGACCTGCGGAACGCCGTGAAGGGCCGCGAGGTCGTCGCGCTCCCCTTCGGCGACCCCGACCTGGCCGCCATCGCCCATCGCGGCCGCAAGGTCTCCGGCACCCTCGATCAGCTCGGTGACGCCACCACTCTGGCCCGTACGACCGTCGAGTCGGAGCTCCACCTGGAGCCGGAGACCGACCTCGCCTGGCCGGCGGAGGGCGCGATCGACAAGCGCATCGTCGGCGTCGCGGGCGCGGCCGGGGCGCAGTGGATCCTCGCCCGCAGCGACAGCATGACCGAGAGCGGCCTGTCGTATACGCCGACCGCGGCCCGCCCCATCGGCGGCGGCCGGAAGGCGCTGGTGGCCGACGCACAGCTCTCCCGGGCCTTCGAGGGGGACATGAGCCGGGCGGAGACCTACTCCCTGGCCATCCAGGAGTACCTGGCCCAGACCCTCGTGACGACGCTACAGCAGCCCAATCTGCAGCGCAGCATCGTGGTCGCGCCGCAGCGCACACCCACGCTCGGCCAGGTGCAGGCGATGGCCGAGGCACTCGGCGGCCTCGACACCAGCACGTGGATGACGCCGCTGAACCTCAGCAGCGCCGCGGTGGAGCCGGCGGACCCGGGCGCCAACCGGGCGGTGCCGAGCACCGGGGCGTATCCGAAGAAGCTGCGGAAGCAGGAGATCCCGCGCGCGGCCTTCGAGCGGATCCTCGACACCCGGCAGCACCTCGACAACTTCTCCGTCATCCTCGACAACAGCCTCCGGGTCACCGTTCCCTTCGGCAACGCGCTGCTGCGCGAGATGTCCACGCAGTGGCGCGGGCGGAAGACGGAGGCGGAGGCGTTCCGGCGGGAGGTACAGGGCTACCTGGAGGACCTCACCTCGCAGGTGCAGCTCATCGACAAGTCGGACCTCACGCTGTCCGGCAACAGCGGCACGATCCCGGTGACGGTGCAGAACAACCTCCTGCAGAACGTCCGCGGGCTGGAGCTGCGGCTGACGTCGGACGTGCCCAGCCGGCTGCGGATCGAGGAGGAGCGGCAGTCCATCGAGGTGGCGGGCGGCCACAGCACCTCGGTGAAGTTCGAGGCGTCCGCGCGGGCCAGCGGCCCGGTGACCATCACCGCCCAGCTCTACACCGCGGACGGCAGGCCCTTCGGTGCAAAGAAGACCTTCCAGGTGGAGGTGACGTCCATCACCTCCACGGTGCTGCTCGTCATCGGCGCCGGGATCCTGCTGCTCGTCCTTGCCGGGGTACGCATGTACTCGCAGCGCAAGCGCGCCGCCCGGACCGCGGAGACGGGCGAAGAGGCGGACGGGAACAGGGACGAGGACGGAAACGGGCACGGGGGCGGCGGCACCGGCGGTGCCGGGAGCCCGGAGGACTCGGCGGATCCCGGTAGCGACGGCGATACCGGGGAAGCCGACAAGGAGGCACACGGAACGCACCACACCGGGGGCGACCGCGCCGACGACACCGACACGGAAAGCGGTGCCCGGTCGGGTGCCAGTGAGAGAGTGGAGCGGTGAGAACGACCAGGCCGTTTCCAGGCCGGCCATGACCCTTGTGGGGTGTCGATGAACGCGCCGTACGACGGTGACCGCAGTCAGGGCACCGGCGATCCCGCGAACCTTCCGCCCGCCGGGTCGCCTCCGCCTGCCCACCCGCAGTCCCCGGCCGATCAGCAGAACGCCGATCCGTACGCGCCCGACCCCTACGCGCAGCCCCTCCAGGACCCGTACGCGCAGTACCCGCAGGAGCACTACGCCCCGCCGGCCGCCGACCCGTACGGCCAGGGAGGTCCGGGCCACTACGGACACCCCGCCGCTGCCGACCCCTACGCCCAGCACCCGCCCCAGGCCCACCCGGGGACACAGGACCCCTACGCACAGCCCGGCCAGCAGGGTCAGCACGCACAGCCCGGCCAGCACGGCGGGCAGCCCCACTACGGGCAGCCGCAACCGCCGCAGCACGGTGGCCCTCCGCAGCAGGCCCACCCCGATCAGTACGGCCCCCCCACGCCCCCCGCGTACCAGGGGCAGCCCGGCGGCCAGCACGCGCCCGACCCGTACGGCAGGCAGGGCCAGGACCCCTACGGCCGGCCCGCCGACCCGTACGCCGCCGGCCCGCAGCCCTCCGCCCCCCAGGCGCCGCACGACCCCCGCTCCCCGTACCAGCAGAGCGACCCCCGGGCCCCGCACTACCCGCAGCAGCCGCACCACCCCCAGGGCGGGCAGCCGCAGCACCCGCACGCCGACCCCCGGGACCCGTACGCCCAGACCGCCGCCCAGGGCGCGCCCGGCCCGTCAGCGCCCTACTCCCACGACCCGTACCTCCAGGACGCCTACGCGCCCGACCCGTACCAGCAGCGCGCCGACCCCCTCGGCGACGCGTTCTACGACCACGCCGCCCACCCCCCGCCGCCCGCGGGCAGCCGGCCCGCCGCCCAGCCGCCGTACCAGCAGCCGCCCTCACCGCACTACCGCACGGACCCCCGGCAGTGGGCCGACCCGCCCGCGCCCGAACCCGACGGACCCACCCGGCACCTGCGCTACGGCGACGAGACCACCCAGTTCGTCGGCATGGACGACCTCGTCACCGGGGCCGGCCGACCGGCGCAGCCGGAGCCGGACGCCTTCGCCCACCTCTTCCGCGACCAGCGCGCCCCGCAGCCGCCGCCGGGCCTCCAGCCGCAGCCCGCGGCGGCGCCCGCGCCCGTACCGCCGCAGCGCCGCGGCGGCCGCGTCGCGAGCCTGGCGCGCTCCAGCGCCGTCATGGCCGCCGGCACCCTCGTCTCGCGCATCACGGGGTTCCTGCGCACGCTGGTGATCTCCGCGGCCCTGGGCGTCGCGGTCCTCGGCGACACCTACACCGTCGCGTACACGCTGCCGACGATGATCTACATCCTCACCATCGGCGGCGGCCTCAACTCCGTCTTCGTCCCGCAGCTCGTGCGCGCGATGAAGAACGACCCCGACGGCGGCATCGCCTACGCGAACCGGCTGCTGACCCTCGTCTCGGTGATCCTCGGCGGGATGGTCCTCATCGCGGTGTTCGCCGCCCCGCTGCTCATCCGCGCGATGTCGGTGAAGATCGCCGACAACCCGCACTCCAACGAGGTCGCGATCACCTTCGCGCAGTACTGCCTGCCCACCATCTTCTTCATGGGCATCCACGTGGTGATGGGGCAGATCCTCAACGCACGCGGCAGCTTCGGCCCGATGATGTGGACGCCGGTCCTCAACAACATCGTCATCATCGCCACCTTCGGCCTCTTCCTCTGGGTCTACGGCACCTCCGACTCCTCGGCGATGGACGAGACCACCATCCCGGCGGAGGGCGTGCGGCTCCTCGGCGTCGGCACGCTCCTGGGCCTCGTGGTGCAGTCGCTGGCGATGATCCCGTACCTGCGGCAGACGGGCTTCAGGATCCGGCCGCGCTTCGACTGGAAGGGCCACGGCCTCGGCAAGGCGGCCAAGCTCGCCAAGTGGACGTTCCTCTTCGTCCTCGCCAACCAGGCCGGCATGCTCGTCGTCACGCAGCTCGCCACCTGGGCCGGCGAGTCCGCCGCCGAGGTGGGCCACAAGGGCACCGGCATCATGGCCTTCCAGAACGCGCTGCTGATCTGGCAGATGCCGCAGGCGATCATCACGGTGTCGGTGATGGCCGCGATGCTGCCGCGCATCTCCCGGGCGGCCTCCGACGGCGACCCCAACGCGGTGCGCGACGACATCTCGCACGGCCTGCGCACCTCGGCCGTCGCCATCGTGCCGATCGCCTTCGCGCTCGTCGCGCTCGGCATCCCGATGTGCACCCTGCTCTTCGCCGCGGTCGGCAGCGACGCCGCCACCTCGATCGGGTACGTCCTGATGGCCTTCGGCCTCGGGCTGATCCCCTTCTCCGTGCAGTACGTCGTCCTGCGCGGCTTCTACGCCTACGAGGACACCCGCACGCCCTTCTACAACACCCTGATCGTCGCCGCGGTCTTCGCGACCGGCTCGGCGATCTCCTTCCTCCTCCTCCCCGACCGGCACGCGGTCATCGGCATGGCCGCCTGCTACGGCGTCGCCTACGTGGTCGGCGTCGGCGTCGCCTGGCGGCGGCTGAAGCAGCGGATGGGGACCAACGACCTCGACGGCGCCCACGTCGTCCGCACGTACGCCCGCCTCATCGGCGCCAGCATCCCGGCGGCGCTCGCCGGCGGCGCGGCCGCGTGGGCCGTGACGGACAAGCTCGGGGAGGGCGTCACGGGGTCCCTCGCGGCGCTCGTCGTCGGCTCACTCGTCCTCGGCGCGATCTTCTACGTGGCCGCCCGGCGGATGCGGATCCAGGAGCTGAACGCGATGATGGGGATGGTCCGCGGCCGCCTCGGCCGGTAACCGGGGGCACAACCTTCCGTCATCGCCGTGTGTCGTGGATGACGTGAGGCTGTAGGCACAATTGTCATGGCGCGGCTGCACGACACGAGAGTTGGGGAGGCAGGAACGGCGGTGGCGGAACGGAGCACGGCAGCCGTCGACGGCTCGGCGGACGACCGCAGCGATGCGGCCGACACGACTGAGGCGGCGGACACGGAAGACCCAACGGGCGCCACGGAGGCGCCCGCTGCCGGGGCCCGTGCCGCGGCAGCCCCCGACTCCGGCGCCGCGGCAGCCGCCGAGACGGAAGCCGGTGATACGCGGCCGGCCGCCGCGGAGCCGCCCGCACCGGACTCCTCGGCAGGAAAGCCGCCCGCGCCCGAGGGACCGCCGCGGGCCGGCGTTCCGGTCGCCGACATGCACAGCGGCCACAAGCTCGCCGACCGCTACCGGCTGGAGGAGTGCGTCACCCGCCTCGACGGCTTCAGCAGTTGGCGCGCGGTCGACGAGAAACTCCGCCGCGCCGTCGGCATCCACGTCCTGGCCGCCGGGCACGACCACGCCGAGGCCGTCCTCGACGCCGCCCGCGCCGCGGCCCTCATCGGCGACCCGCGCTTCGTCCAGATCCTCGACGCCGTCGAGGAGGACGACGTCGTCTACGTGGTCCACGAATGGCTCCCCGACGCCACCGAGTTGTCCACGCTGCTCGCCGGCGGCGCGCCCATGGAGCCGCACGAGGCGTACGAGCTCGTCACGCAGGTCTCCCAGGCGCTGGCCGCCGCCCACCGCAAGGACCTCGCGCACCTGAGGCTCACCCCGTCGGCCGTGCTGCGGACGGGCAGCGGGCAGTGGCGCATCCGCGGGCTCTCCATCCACGCGGCGCTGCACGGCACCGAGGCGGACGACCCGCAGCGCACCGACACCGAGGCCGTCGGCGCGCTGCTGTACGCCGCGCTGACGGGCCGCTGGCCGTACGAGGGGGACGCCTACGGGCTTGTCGGGCTGCCCAAGCACGTGGGCCTCATCGCGCCGGAGAAGGTGCGCGCGGGGGTGCACCGCGGGCTCTCGGAGCTGGCGATGCGCGCGCTCGCGGCCGGCTCCCCCGCCGCCGCGGAGCACCCGCGGCCGTGCACGACGCCCGCGGAGCTGAGCGCCGCCTGCGCCGAGCTGCCGCGCATCCGCCCACCGGAGCCGCAGTTCCCGCGGTCCGCGCCGTACCAGCAGACGACGTACCAGCAGGGCTACGCGCAGAGCGGCGGCCGCCCCGGGCCCGCCGCGCGCCCCGTCGCCGCCGTGCCACCGCCCGCCCCGCCCACGCTGCCGGGGCGGACCGGGAAGGCCGTGAAGTGGTGCGTGTCCGTGCTGCTGATCGTCGCGCTCGCCCTCGGCAGTTGGCAGCTCGCCGACGCCCTCATCAACCACGACGGCCGCGGCGGCGACACCGGCAATTCGGCGGCCCAGCCCGGCGGCGGGGGCGGGGGATCCGGCGGCGGCCGCGAGGGCGGCAAGCCGGTGGAGATCGAGAGCGCCCGGGACTTCGACCCGTACGGCACCGGCAGCGAGTCCCCGAGCAGCGTGCCCGCGGCCTACGACTCCGACCCGTCGAGCTACTGGGAGACCAAGTGGTACACCAGCGCGGTCTTCGGGAACCTCAAGGAAGGCGTCGGGCTGGTCCTGGATCTCGGTGAGCCCCAGCGCGTCGGCAGCGTGAAGGTGTCCCTCATCGGCGACAGCAAGCTGACGGCCATGGCCACCCCGCAGGAAACCGGGTCGATGCCGACGGACCTCTCCGGCTTCGAGGAGTTCGACGCGGCGGACGGCACCAATCTGACGCTCAAGCCCACCAAGCCGGTCGTCACCCAGTACGTTCTGCTGTGGCTCACGGAGATTCCGCCGTCGAACGAGGGCAACTTCCGTGGCAAGATCTCCGACATCCAGGTTCGGAGCTGAGCGCGCAGTACTCGATCAGGGGGAGGGGTCGGCGTTGGAGAACGCCAGCGGCGGCGACGTCGACGACCGCACACTCCTCGCCCGCCATGTCTCCGGTGAGGACCCGTACGCCTTCGCCGAGATCGTCCGGCGTCACCGGGACCGGCTGTGGGCCGTGGCGCTCCGCACCCTCGGCGACCGCGAGGAGGCCGCGGACGCGGTGCAGGACGCGCTGCTCTCCGCCTTCCGCGCGGCGCACACCTTCCGCGGCCAGTCCGCCGTCACCACCTGGCTGCACCGCATCACCGTGAACGCCTGCCTGGACCGGGCCCGCAAGGCCGCCAGCCGCCGCGCGGCACCGGTCGCGGACACCGAGCGCTTCGAGCAGTTGCTGGAGCCGGAGGAGTCCGCCGAGGCGCCCGCGGAGCGGGAGGACACCGGCCGGGAGCTGCGCGAGGCGCTGGCGACCCTGCCCGTGGAGCAGCGGGCCGCCCTGGTGCTCGTCGACATGGCGGGCTATCCCGTCGCGGAGGCCGCCGACATCCTCGGCGTTCCCGCGGGTACCGTGAAGAGTCGCTGCGCCCGCGGCCGTGCCCGTCTCCTCCCTCTCGTACGTCATCTGCGGCTGTCCGCCGCCGACTCCGGGGCGGGCGGACGGAACCCGGCGCAGGGGACATCCGTCCCACCGACGGCAGAGCAGCACGACGTACGCGCGGCGAAGGGTGGAGGTGAGAAGCCATGACGCAGCCCCCGCGGTCCTCCGGCGCCGACGACGGGCACCCGGAGGTCGAAGAACTGGCCGACCTCGCCGAGGGCCTGACCTCCCCCGCCCGCACGCAGCAGCTCCACCGCCATCTCGACGAGTGCGCCACCTGCCGTGAGACCCGGGACGCCCTCGACGGCGTACGCGGGCTCCTCGGCAGCCTCCCGGAGCCCGCCCCGATGCCTGCCGAGATCGCGGGGCGTATCGATGCCGCACTGGCGGCCGAGGCGCGCTACGACGCCGATGTGTCCGCCGTCGATGTTTCACGTGAAACCGCGCCGCCGGAGACCCATGTGCCCGCGCCGCGCGAGTCTGTTTCACGTGAAACACGATCCCGCCGCTCGCACCGCCGGCCCGCCGCACACCGTGCGGACGCCACCGGCCCCGGCCGGCCCGCCCGGCGCTGGCCGCGCGTCCTCCTCGGCGCCGCCGGGGCGGCCGCGCTCGTCGCACTCACCGTCGTCCTCTTCCAGCTCCCGGAGAGCGGAGGCAACGACGACAGCGCCGCAGACATGACGGCCAACCAAGAGCAGTCCCAGGGGAACGCCCCGAAGGTCGCGCCGAGCGCCGGCAGCCAGGGGCCGCTGGGCGCCGACTCACTGGAGACCCGCGTCCTCGGCATGCTCCAGCAGCCCGAGCGACGCGAGGGCGGCGGCGCCGGCGAGGGCACGGCCGACACCGGCGACGACCCGCTCGTCGCCGAGGGGGACGACCCCCAGGTGCCCGAGTGCGTACGGGCCGCCCTCAACCGATCCGAAGCGCCACTCGCGGCCGAGACCGACACGTACGAGGGATCCCCCGCCTACGTCGTCGTGCTGCCGCACCCCGGCGACGCTCAGCGAGTGGACGCCTACGTGGTGGATTCTTCCTGCGCAGCCTCCCCGGACCAGCCGGGCGAGATTCTGCACAGCGACACCTTCCAGCGACCCTGAGCCGCGCCCACCCGCCCGCGGGAATGTCCGGCCCGTAGGATCCGTTGGGTGGGTGAGAGGGACAGGACGCAAGCGTTTCCCCACCCCTTCAGGCAGCCGGTCGTAGACAAGGAAGAGTCCGTGAGCGACGTTCGCAACGTGATCATCATCGGCTCGGGGCCGGCGGGCTATACCGCCGCGCTGTACACCGCCCGCGCCGCGCTGCAGCCGCTGGTCTTCGAAGGCGCCGTCACCGCGGGTGGCGCGCTCATGAACACCACGGACGTGGAGAACTTCCCGGGGTTCCGTGACGGGATCATGGGCCCGGATCTGATGGACAACATGCGGGCACAGGCGGAGCGCTTCGGCGCCGAGCTCGTGCCCGACGACGTGGTGTCCGTGGACCTCACCGGCGACATCAAGACCGTCACCGACACCGCGGGCACGGTGCACCGAGCGCGGACCGTGATCGTCTCCACCGGATCGCAGCACCGCAAGCTGGGGCTGCCCCGGGAGGACGAGCTGTCCGGCCGGGGCATCTCGTGGTGTGCCACCTGTGACGGCTTCTTCTTCCGCGAGCAGGACATCGTGGTCGTCGGCGGTGGCGACACCGCGATGGAGGAGGCCACGTTCCTCTCCCGCTTCGCCAAGAGCGTCACGGTCGTCCACCGCCGGGACAGCCTGCGCGCCAGCAAGGCGATGCAGGAGCGGGCCTTCGCGGACCCGAAGATCTCGTTCATCTGGGACAGCGAGGTCGCCGCCATCCAGGGCGGCGACAAGCTCTCCGGTCTGACCCTCAGGAACACCAAGACCGGCGAGGAGTCCGAGATCGCGGTCACGGGTCTCTTCATCGCCATCGGGCACGACCCGCGCACGGAGCTGTTCAAGGGGCAGTTGGAGCTCGACGGGGAGGGTTACCTCACGGTCGACGCCCCCTCCACCCGCACCAACCTCCCCGGGGTCTTCGCATCGGGCGACGTTGTCGACCACACCTACCGCCAGGCGATCACCGCCGCCGGGACGGGTTGCTCTTCGGCGCTGGACGCCGAGCGCTACCTCGCCGCAATCGCCGACAAGGAGAAGTCGGCGGAGCCGGAGAAGGTCGCAGACGCCGTCTGAGACCCAGCAGCCATCAACGCACAACGACGTAAGGAGTACGCCATGGCCGGTGCCACGGTGACCGCAACCGATGCGGACTTCGAGGAGAAGGTCCTCAAGAGCGACAAGCCCGTACTGGTCGACTTCTGGGCTGCCTGGTGCGGCCCGTGCCGCCAGATCGCTCCGTCGCTGGAGGCCATCGCCGCGGAGAACCCCGAGAAGATCACCATCGTCAAGCTCAACATCGACGAGAACCCGGCGACGGCCGCGAAGTACGGGATCATGTCGATCCCGACGATGAACGTCTACCAGGGCGGCGAGGTCGTGAAGACCATCGTCGGCGCCAAGCCGAAGACCGCCCTGGAGCGCGACCTCAGCGAGTTCATCGGCTGACGAAGCGAACCTCGTTTCACGTGAAACGTGCGCGTGGCGTGTGAAACGCCGCCGCGGGAGCCGAAGGGCCCGTCCCCGTGAGGGACGGGCCCTTCGTCGTGCCGGGACGCGGAGTCAGAGCGGACGCAGCACCGGATCCTTGCGTGCGCCGCCGAGCAGCTTGTCGAGCGCCAGCTCCACGTCCTCCTTCCAGGAGATCGCGGAGCGCAGCTCCAACCGCATCCGGGGATGGCGGTGGTGGGGGCGTACGGTCTTGAAGCCGACCGCCACCAGATGGTCCGCCGGCAGCACGCACGCGGGCTCCTTCCAGGCCGCGTCCCCGAACGCCTCGACGGCTTTGACGCCCCGGCGCAGCAGATCCTTCGCGACCGTCTGGACGAGGGTCCGGCCCAGGCCCTGCCCCTGATATCCCGGGTTCAGCCACGCGGTCATGAGCTGGACGGCGTCCGCCGACACCGGGCTCGTCGGGAAGGCGAGGGAGCGGGGCACGTAGGCGGGCGGGGCGTACATCACGAACCCGGCCGGCACATCGTCGACGTAGAGGACCCGGCCGCAGGAGCCCCACTCCAGCAGGACGGAGGAGATCCAGGCCTCCTTCTCCCGCTCCGGGTGCCCGGACTTGACGGCGGCTTCACCGCTGACGGGATCCAGCTCCCAGAAGACGCACGAGCGGCACCGCCGGGGAAAGTCCGGGAGATTGTCCAGGGTGAGCGGTACGAGCCTTCGCCCCATGCAGCCCGATCCTCTCCTTCACCGGCATCCCCCTCGATACCCGTATGCATCGTATCCGGAGACGACAAAACAGGCCGCGGATTCCCTCCGCGGCCTGTCTCGTGAAATCGAGGGGAGGGGTCACTCGTCCTCGTCGGCGTCCTCGTCGCTCAGCTTCTTCTCCAGCACCCTGCCCTCGCCGGGAGCCATCGATCCGAGGATGCGCTCCAGATCCTCTATCGAGGCGAACTCGACGACGATCTTTCCCTTCTTCTGCCCCAGGTCGACCTTCACCCGGGTCTCGAAGCGGTCGGAGAGCCGGGACGCCAGATCGGTCAGCGCCGGAGACATCCGGTTGCCCGCACGCGGCGCCTTCGGCCGGCGCCCGGTCTTGGGCTCCGATGCCATCAGGGTCACGATCTCCTCGACGGCCCGCACCGACAGCCCCTCGGCCACGATGCGGTGCGCCAGCCGGTCCTGCTCGCTGGCGTCCTCCACGGAGAGCAGCGCCCGCGCATGGCCCGCCGAGATCACCCCGGCCGCCACCCGTCGCTGCACGGGCGGCGAGAGCCGCAGCAGCCGCAGCGTGTTGGAGACCTGCGGACGGGAGCGGCCGATCCGGTCGGCGAGCTGGTCGTGCGTGCACTCGAAGTCCCGCAGCAACTGGTCGTAGGCGGCCGCCTCTTCCAGCGGGTTGAGCTGTGCTCGATGCAGGTTTTCGAGCAGTGCGTCCAGGAGGAGCTTCTCGTCGTCCGTGGCGCGGACGATCGCGGGAATCCGCTCCATGCCCGCCTCGCGGCAGGCACGCCAGCGGCGCTCACCCATGACCAGCTCATAGCGGTCCGAGCCCAGCCGGCGGACGACGACCGGCTGGAGGAGCCCGACCTCCTGGATGGAGGTGACCAGTTCGGCGAGGGAATCCTCGTCGAACACCTCGCGGGGCTGCCGCGGGTTCGGCGTGATGGCGTCCAGCGGAACCTCGGCGAAGTGCGCACCGGCCACTTCGCCGCTGTCCGCGGCACCCTCGACGGCCGGCGGCGCCTCGTAGGCGTGCTCCGGCGGCACCTGCTCCTCGTATCCCTGTGGCTCAGGCTGCGGCGCCCGCTCCGACACTATGACGGGCACCGCTCCCGGCGACATGGTGGCGCCACCGACCAGCGGTCCCGAGTCATCGGCGGGAGTGGGAGCGGCGGGGATCAGCGCCCCCAGCCCGCGACCCAGCCCTCTGCGTCGTTCCGTCACTGAGCCCCTCCGTCGTGCCGCTCGTGATGAGCTTCGCCCTGTCTGGGCATACCGCGCAGGGCCATCTCGCGGGCCGCCTCCAGATAGGAGAGCGAGCCGCTCGACCCCGGATCGTAGGTGAGGACCGTCTGCCCGTAGCTCGGTGCCTCCGAGATGCGCACCGAGCGCGGGATGCTGGTCCTCAGCACCTCGTTGCCGAAGTGGCCGCGGACCTCGTCCGCCACCTGGGAGGCCAGGCGCGTCCTCCCGTCGTACATCGTGAGGAGGATCGTCGACACATGGAGCCGGGGGTTGAGATGCCCGCGCACCAGGTCGACGTTGTGGAGCAGTTGTCCCAGCCCTTCCAGCGCGTAGTACTCGCACTGGATGGGGATGAGCACCTCGTTGCCCGCCACCATGGCGTTGACGGTCAACAGGCCGAGCGAGGGCGGGCAGTCGATGAAGATGTAGTCCAACGGCTGCTCGTAGGCGTCGATCGCCCGCTTCAGCCGGCTCTCCCGCGCCACCAGCGAGACCAACTCGATCTCCGCGCCCGCGAGATCGATCGTCGCCGGCGCACAGAACAGCCCCTCGACATCGGGAACCGGCTGCACCACCTCGGCCAGCGGCTTGGCCTCCACCAGCACGTCGTAAACCGACGGCACCTCCGCGTGGTGGTCGACGCCCAGTGCGGTCGAGGCATTGCCCTGCGGGTCGAGGTCGATGACCAGCACCCGGGCCCCGTGCAGGGCCAGTGATGCCGCCAGGTTGACCGTGGTGGTGGTCTTGCCGACCCCGCCCTTCTGGTTGGCGACGACCATCACACGGGTCTGCTCAGGGCGTGGCAGACCCTGACCGGCCCGCCCGAGCGCCTCTACGGCGAGTTGAGCGGCACGGCCGATCGGAGTGTCGTCCATCGGAGGCGGTGTTTCACGTGAAACATCCGCCGATTCGGAGCGGGGACCGGGGACCGGATCGGCCATCGGCCCCGCGACATTGGCGTCGGACCGCAAGGATTCACTCTCCTCGACTTCAGACTCGCACTGCACAGAGCCTGCCATGCTTTCGGGGTCGCGAACCAGCGAGGCCCGTTCTCCTGTGGATGATTCCTTATCCACAGCCGGCTCGCGGGCCTCTGCGGCACCGCGTCCTCGGCTGAGGATCCCGGGGAGCAACGAACGATGTTTCACGTGAAACACGATGCACAGCCCCGCGGGTACCACCGCAGCGACACTCCGGTGTATGTACGGTAGGCGGCTTTAATGGACCGAACGGCCCTCTTTCGGATACGAGCAGACTAACGGCGTCGGCCGTGCCCGCCGCGACCGCCCTTGCGAGCGGCGCGGGCCCGCTTGGCGGCGAAGCGTACGCCTCCGGGACTCTCGCCCACCACGGCCCGTACGACGGTCGCCGGCGGGTCCACCACATCGGCTCCGACCTGCACGATCTCGGTCTCCGTGACGCCGAGCTTGTGCAGCGCGGCCTTCGAGGCACGCAGTTCTTCCTCGGCGCTCTCACCCTTGAGCGCCAGCATCTCGCCGTACGGGCGCAGCAGCGGAACGCCCCAGCCGGCCAGCCGGTCCAGCGGGGCGACCGCCCGCGCGGTGACCACATGAACCGGCTCCAGCGTGCCGAGGACCTCCTCGGCCCGGCCGCGGACGACGGTCACCTGCTGCTCCAGCCCCAGCAACTCGGTGACCTCCTGCAGAAACCGGGTGCGCCGCAGCAACGGCTCCAGCAGCGTGATCCGCAGGTCGGGACGGACGAGGGCCAGCGGGATGCCCGGCAGACCGGCGCCCGAGCCGACGTCGCAGACCGCGACGCCGTCGGGCACCACTTCGGCGAGCACCGCGCAGTTCAGCAGGTGCCGCTCCCACAGCCGGGGGACCTCCCGCGGGCCGATCAGCCCGCGGGTCACCGCCGTGTCGGCCAGCAGCTCGGCGTAGCGCACCGCGTCCGGAAGGGCACCGCCGAAGACCTTGTCGGCGGCTTGCGGCGCCGGCGGAAGATCCGCTACTTCGGACACGGGAACGTCCTCTCGCTGGAGCACGGGCGGGCAGGCGACGGCGGGTGGCAGGGGAGCAGTCTGGGCCGGTCGGAACAACCGGCCCAGGGGTGGAGCGACGACGTTCCGGTCAGGCCGGGAGCACGACCACGCGCCGCTCGGGCTCCTCGCCCTCCGACTCGCTGCGCAGCCCGGCGGCCTTCACCGCGTCGTGCACCACCTTGCGCTCGAACGGGGACATCGGCCGCAGCTTCTCCGGCTCGCCGCTCTCCTTGACCCGCTCGACGGCCTCGGTGCCCAGCTCGGTCAGCTCCGCGCGCTTGCGTGCCCGGAACCCCGCGATGTCCAGCATCAGCCGGCTGCGGTCGCCCGTCTCCCGGTGCACGGCCAGCCGGGTCAGCTCCTGCAGCGCCTCCAGCACCTCGCCTTCGCGCCCCACCAGCTTCTGCAAATGGCGGTCCGACGATCCTTCGCCGATGATCGACACCGAGGCCCGGCCGCCCTCGACGTCCATGTCGATGTCGCCATCCAGGTCCGCGATGTCGAGCAGCTCCTCCAGATAGTCGGCGGCGATCTCGCCTTCCTGCTCCAGGCGCGTCAGGACGTCCTCGGCCGAGGCCTCGGGCTGCTCGGGCTGGGCCTCGGTGTCCGAACCGGTTTCGCCGGTCGTGGACGCGGTGTCCGTCACGTGGGGACTCCTTCTTACTTCTTCGACGGGTGCTTGGGCCGCTGCGGCCCCTTGCGCTGACCGGACTTCGCGTTACGGGCGTTGCCACCCGCACCGCCGCGGCCGGATGAGCCGCCCGCCTTCTTCTTCGCGGCGCTCGACGCGGGCTTCTTGTCCTCGGGTTCCGCGGCGCCGTCCGCGTCCTCCTGCCGCTGGCCGGAGCCGCCGGACTGGGCGTGGCTGCGGCGCTGGGACTTCGACTGCCGCTTCGGCTGCTGCCGCCGGCTGGGGTCGCCGCTGCCGGGCTTGGCGTCCGCCAGCGGCGTCTCGCTCTTGACGATGGTGCCGTCCGCCTGAGGGAGCAGGTCGTGCTTGGCGAGCGCGGAGACGAACTTCCGCTCGTCCTCGTTGCGGTCCTTGCCCTTGGCGACCATCTGCTTGACGACGTAGCGGTCGCGGCGGCCGCGCACGCCGCCGCGGTCGATGACGTGCTTCTGCATGCGCTCCAGCAGGTGCGCGTAGGACTTGCTGCCCGGGGTGGGGTTCCGCTTGATCACGTACATCTGCTGGCCCATGGACCAGACGTTGGTGGTCAGCCAGTAGATGAGGACGCCGACCGGGAAGTTGATGCCGAAGACGGCGAACATGACCGGGAAGATGTACATCAGCATCTTCTGCTGCTGCATGAACGGCGTCTTGACCGTGAGGTCGACGTTCTTCGTCATGAGCTGGCGCTGCGTGTAGAACTGCGACCCCGACATCAGCACGATCATGATGACGGTGACGACCCGCACGTCGGCGAGCGTGGCGCCGAGGCTCTCCACCTTGCCGGCGCTGTCCATGAACTTCGCCGCGATCGGGGCACCGAAGACGTGGGCCTGCCGGGCCTCCGCGACCTGCGTGGCGTTGAGGACGCCGACCTCGTGGTTACCGGCGATCTTGTTCAGCACCTGGAAGAGCGCCAGGAAGAAGGGCGACTGGGCGAGGATCGGAAGACAGCTCGAGAGCGGGTTGGTACCCGTCTCCCGGTACAGCTTCATCATCTCCTCGGACTGGCGCTGCTTGTCGCTCTTGTAGCGCTCCTGGATCGCCTTCATCTTCGGCTGGAGCACCTGCATGTTCCGCGTCGCCTTGATCTGCTTCACGAAGAGCGGGATCAGCGCGATCCGGATGACGACCACCAGCGCCACGATGGACAGCCCCCATGCCCAGCCGCTGGCCGGGTCGAAGACCAGGCTGAACAGCGAGTGGAACTGGACGATGATCCAGGAAACGGCGATATAGAGAGGTTTGAGGACCGTGTCCACGAATCAGGCTCCTTGGGCCTTGGGCTGCGTCTTGCCCAGCCGGCTGCGCAGCCGCTGGTGCCAGACCGGATGCTTACGGGGCGGAACGTGATCGACCCCGCCGAGCGACCACGGGTTGCAGCGCAGGATGCGCCAGGCGGTCAGGCCCGTGCCTTTGACCGCACCGTGCAGCCTGATCGCCTCATAGCCGTAGTGCGAGCACGACGGGTAGTACTTGCAGACCGGCCCCAGCAGCGGGCTGAGGGTCCACTGGTACAGCTTGATCAACCAAAGCAGCGGATACTTCATCGCGGCGCCCTTCCCAGCAACCGCCCCAGCGCTGCGTCCAGGTCATCGCGCAGCCGGTCGTAGCCGGCCTCCGCGGCGCCGGGCAGCGCCCGTACGACCACCAGGCTACCTGCGGGCAGCAGATCCAACCGATCCCGTAGGAGATGACGCAGGCGACGCTTGACGAGGTTGCGCGCGACCGCCGGTCCGACGGCCCTGCTGACGACGAAACCCGCACGCGTCGGGGAGGCGTCCTCCCCGGCGGCATGCGGGTCTCCGCCGCTGTTCAGATGGACGACGAGCAGCGGGCGGCCGGCCCGTCGTCCGCGGCGTACCGCTCGGGCGAAGTCCTCGCGCCGCCGCAGCCGGTGCTCAGCGGGCAACACGAGCACACCAAGAGGTCAGGCGGACAGGCGTGCGCGGCCCTTGGTGCGACGGGCCGTGATGATGGCACGGCCGGCGCGGGTACGCATACGCAGCCGGAAGCCGTGCGTCTTGGCACGCTTGCGGTTGTTCGGCTGGAAAGTGCGCTTGCTCACTCGGGGGCTCCAGGAGATTCGTCACGGGTGGTTAGGCGCCGAACGGCTGCCACCGTGCGCCCTCGAGCCGGCTCGTCATCGCCCGACACGTGACATGATCACTGTCGCGGCCTGAGACTGATCGGAGGCAGGCGGCAGCAGCCGTCGACATCTCGACCTCGACACGGTACGCGGGCGGCCGCCGTCCGGTCAAACCCGCCCTGTGCGGCCGACACGCCACAGGACACTGTGCACAGCCTGTGGACAGCGACTTGAATGGGGCAGCTCGGCGTGACTACCGTGGCTGGACTTCCGACCCTTGCGCGGATCCATCCCACCCGTCCCGAGATCACACCTTCGTGACCTGCCGTGACCTGAAAGAGCGTGCCCCGTGGCCGACCTGCCTGCCGATCTCGCTGCAGTGTGGCCACGCGTGCTCGAGCGACTACTCGCGGACGAACAGGGCGTCGAAGCCAAGGACCACCGCTGGCTGCGCGACTGCCAGCCGCTCGTCCTCGTGGCCGGGACCGCGGTGCTGGCCGTGCCCAACGAGTACGCGAAGGGCGTTTTCGAGGGCCGTCTCGCCTCCAAGATCACCGATGCGCTGAGCCACGCCTGCCGCCAGCCCATCGGCCTGGCCGTCACCGTCAGCCCCGGTGAGCC
Source organism: Streptomyces sp. CNZ287 (assembly GCF_007827615.1). NCBI lineage: Bacteria > Bacillati > Actinomycetota > Actinomycetes > Kitasatosporales > Streptomycetaceae > Streptomyces > Streptomyces sp. CNZ287. The sequence goes on from NZ_VISV01000011.1 coordinate 151,551, forward strand.
GGAGTCGAAGCCGCAGCAGGGCCCGCCGGCGCAGCCGGGCCCCGAGTCGGGCGGGCACGGCCCGCACGTACCCCATTCCCCGCAGGCTCCGCAGCCGCCGGCGCACGAGCAGGCCGCGCACCCCGGCGCCCCGCACCTGCCGCTGCCGCACACCGCCGCGCAGCCCACGCATCAGAGCCACCAGCCGCCGCACCAGAGCCACGGCGGGCCGCTGCCCGAGCCGCCGTACGACGCGTACAGCCGCCCGGCGCCCGGGGACGACCGCCTCCCCACCGCCGCCCCGACGTACCCCGAGTACGCGCAGCCGCGCCCGGCGCCGGCCGCCTGGCCCCGCGCCGACCACCACCCGGGCCCGCCCGGCACCCAGCCGGACACCTCGGCGGGGCCCGACGGCACGGACTTCTACCCGGCCCACGACCACCTCGCGCAGCGCCCCGCCCACGACCGGTACGCGCACCCCGGCAGTCACACGGGCGGGCACACGGGCGGGCACACGGGCGGGCACAGCCCCTCCGGCGCCCCGATCCCGCCCCTGGTGCAGGCCATGGGGAACGTCGAGCTGCCCGCGCCCAGCGGCGCGCCCGGCCCGCTCGCCGCCCAGCCCGCCCCGGCGACGGGACCGGGCGAGCCGACCGCGCGGCTGAACCCGAAGTACCTCTTCGACACCTTCGTCATCGGCGCCTCCAACCGCTTCGCGCACGCCGCGGCGGTCGCCGTCGCCGAGGCCCCGGCCAAGGCGTACAACCCGCTGTTCATCTACGGCGAGTCCGGCCTGGGCAAGACGCACCTGCTGCACGCCATCGGCCACTACGCCCGGAGCCTCTACCCCGGCACCCGGGTGCGGTACGTGAGCTCCGAGGAGTTCACCAACGAGTTCATCAATTCCATCCGCGACGGCAAGGCGGACACGTTCCGCAAGCGCTACCGCGACATGGACATCCTCCTGGTCGACGACGTCCAGTTCCTGGCGAGCAAGGAGTCGACGCAGGAGGAGTTCTTCCACACCTTCAACACCCTGCACAACGCCAACAAGCAGATCGTGCTCTCCAGCGACCGGCCGCCCAAGCAACTGATCACCCTGGAGGACCGGCTCCGCAACCGCTTCGAGTGGGGCCTGATCACCGACGTGCAGCCGCCGGAGCTGGAGACCCGGATCGCGATCCTGCGGAAGAAGGCGGTCCAGGAGCAGTTGAACGCACCGCCGGAGGTGCTGGAGTTCATCGCCTCCCGGATCTCCCGCAACATCCGTGAGCTGGAGGGCGCCCTGATCCGGGTCACGGCCTTCGCCTCGCTCAATCGGCAGCCGGTGGACCTCGGGCTCACCGAGATCGTGCTGAAGGACCTCATCCCCGGCGGCGAGGACACGGCCCCGGAGATCACCGCCGCCGCGATCATGGCCGCCACCGCCGACTACTTCGGGCTGACGGTGGAGGATCTCTGCGGTTCCTCCCGCAGCCGCGTGCTGGTCACCGCGCGCCAGATCGCCATGTACCTGTGCCGGGAGCTGACGGACCTCTCCCTGCCGAAGATCGGCGCCCAGTTCGGCAACCGGGACCACACCACCGTGATGCACGCGGACCGCAAGATCCGGGCGCTGATGGCCGAGCGGCGCTCGATCTACAACCAGGTCACCGAGCTGACCAACCGCATCAAGAACAGCTAGCGGCCCCGCCGCCGGTCCGTACGTCCCCCACCGCTCCACCGCGCCGCTCCACCGCGCCGCTCCACCGTGCCCCGCGCCGCTCCACGGCGCCTCGCGGGCTCCCACGCGTCCCCGGCAGCCGGTTCTGCACAGGTCTTCCGCACGCGTCCGGCCGCATCCGCACGCCCCCCGGCACGTACCCGAACAGCCGAGCCCCCACGCCGTGTTCGATTCCAGGCCCTGACCAGGCGCTTCTCCACACCTCGGCGGCTTTTCCGCCGTCCACACCCTGGGGATCGGCGAGTTACCCACGGGCGGGTGTGGACGCAGTCTGGACAACTCGCGTCCGCGCAGCTCATGGGGGTGTGGATTTGTGGGTGAGCGTTGCCCACACCCTGTGGACACCGTCCGCCGGTCCGATCGGCGCCGAGCGCTGTCCACCGCGGAAGACCACTCACCCACAGAAAACCCCGCTCTGTACACAGCCTGTCCACAAGTTTGTCCACTGTTCGGCAACGCAACGCGCCCCTTCACCAGGTCGAGTGAAAGCCGTCACACCGAGAAGCAGGATTGGCTGTGCAGAAACCCGGGTAACTCTGGGGACGGAGCTGTGGCTAAGTGGCCCCCGCCTGTGAACGGCCTGTGTACAGCCGCGCATCGTCCACAGGAACAGCGGGTTATCCACTCTTCGTCCCCAACCCGCCTGTGGGCAAAATTCGCGGGCTGACCTGCGCAGACAAGGTTTTCCACGGTTTCCACAAGCCCTACTACTACCTCTACACGTAGCTAGCTCGGAATCCGCTTCGAAGCGGGGCCTGTGCACAAGTGCGGTCGACGGCCTCCAGGAGCGGCAGCGACGAGTTGACCCCGACCTGCCCCCTGTGTCGGTGCCGTGCGTCAGACTGGTCCCCCACACCAACCGAGCCGGCAAGGGCCGAGAGCACCAGGAGGCGGTCTCCGTGAAGATCCGGGTGGAGCGCGACGTACTCGCGGAGGCAGTGGCGTGGGCAGCGCGCAGCCTCCCGGCCCGGCCGCCCGCGCCGGTGCTCGCGGGACTGCTGCTGAAGGCCGACGGCGCGGACGGCGGGACGCTCAGCCTCTCCGGCTTCGACTACGAGGTCTCCGCCCGCGTCTCCGTGGAGGCGGACGTGGAGGAGGACGGCAAGGTCCTCGTCTCCGGGCGGCTGCTCGCCGACATCTCGCGCGCACTTCCCAACAGACCTGTGGAGATCTCCACCGACGGCGTCCGGGTCACCGTGGTCTGCGGCTCCTCGCGGTTCACACTCCACACCCTGCCTGTGGAGGAGTATCCGGCGCTGCCCGAGATGCCGACCGCGACCGGCACGGTCTCCGGCGAGGTCTTCGCCGCCGCCGTCTCGCAGGTCGCCATCGCAGCCGGCCGGGACGACACCCTGCCGGTGCTCACGGGCGTGCGCATCGAGATCGAGGGCGACACGGTCACGCTGGCCTCCACGGACCGGTACCGCTTCGCGGTCCGCGAGTTCCTGTGGAAGCCGGAGACCGCCGATGCCTCCTCGGTGGCGCTCGTCCCCGCCAAGACGCTGCTGGACACGGCCAAGTCGCTGACCAGCGGCGACATCGTGACGCTCGCGCTGTCGGGCGCCGGCGCGGGCGAGGGCCTGATCGGCTTCGAGGGCGCCGGCCGGCGGACGACGACGCGGCTGATCGAGGGCGACCTGCCGAAGTACCGCACGCTGTTCCCCACGGAGTTCAACTCGGTGGCGGTCATCGAGACCCCGCCGTTCGTCGAGGCCGTCAAGCGCGTGGCGCTCGTGGCCGAGCGGAACACGCCGGTGCGGCTGAGCTTCGAGCAGGGCGTGCTGACCCTGGAGGCGGGGTCGAGCGACGATGCACAGGCTGTGGAAAGGGTGGACGCACAGTTGGAGGGCGACGACATCTCGATCGCCTTCAACCCGCTCTTCCTCCTCGACGGGCTGAGCGCGATCGACTCTCCCGCCGCGCAGCTCTCGTTCACGACGTCGACGAAGCCGGCGCTGCTCAGCGGCAAGCCCGCGCTCGACGCCGAGGCGGACGAGGCGTACAAGTACCTGATCATGCCCGTGCGGCTGAGCGGCTGAGGCCCGGCGTAGGCTCGGACCCGATAGGACGCACAGGCGGACGAAGGGGCAGTGATGGAGCTCGGTCTTGTGGGTCTCGGCCGGATGGGCGGGAACATGCGTGAGCGCATCCGGCGCGCGGGCCACACCGTCGTGGGGTACGACCACAACCCGGACAGGGCCGATGTCCACAGCCTGCGGGAGCTTGTGGACGCACTGCCCGCCCCCCGTGTGGTGTGGGTGATGGTGCCCGCGGGCGCGGCCACGCAGTCGACCGTCGACGAGCTGGCCGAGCTGCTGGAGCCCGGCGACGTGCTCGTGGACGGTGGCAACTCGCGCTGGACGGACGACGAGAAGCACGCCGTGGAGCTGGGGGCGAAGGGCATCGGCTTCGTGGACTGCGGTGTCTCCGGGGGCGTGTGGGGCCTGGAGAACGGCTATGCGCTGATGTACGGCGGCGACGCCGAGCACGTGGCGCGGGTGCAGCCCGTCTTCGACGCGCTGAAGCCGGAGGGCGAGTACGGCGCCGTCCACGCCGGCAAGGTCGGCGCGGGGCACTTCGCGAAGATGGTCCACAACGGCATCGAGTACGCGATGATGCAGGCATTCGCCGAGGGCTGGGAGCTGCTGGAGGCCGCCGACTCGGTCACCGACGTGCGCGAGGTCTTCCGCTCCTGGCAGGAGGGCACGGTCATCCGCTCCTGGCTGCTGGACCTGGCGGTCCGGGCGCTGGACGACGACGAGCACCTGGGCAAGCTCCGCGGGTACGCGGAGGACTCCGGCGAGGGCCGGTGGACGGTGGAGGCGGCGATCGACCACGCGGTGCCGCTGCCGGCGATAACGGCGTCGCTCTTCGCCCGGTTCGCCTCGCGCCAGGACGACTCGCCGCAGATGAAGATGATCGCCGCGCTGCGGAACCAGTTCGGCGGCCACGCGGTCAAGGAGGAGAAGTAGCTCTGCCGGGCGGCCGGCGGGAGCGCCGGCCCGCTGTTCGCCCAAGCTGAATCGAAGCTGAATCGGCCGAGTGCCTGGGGAGGTCGGCGTCGGGCCATGCACGTGTCTCATCTCTCGCTGGCCGACTTCCGTTCGTACGAGCGGGCGGAGGTGCCCCTCGACCCGGGGGTGACGGCCTTCGTCGGGCCGAACGGCCAGGGCAAGACGAACCTGGTCGAGGCGGTCGGCTATCTCGCGACCCTGGGCAGCCACCGGGTGTCCGCGGACGCGCCGCTGGTGCGCATGGGCGCGGCGCGTGCGGTGGTCCGGGCCGCGGTGACGCAGGACGGCCGGCAGCAGCTCGTGGAGCTGGAGCTGAACCCGGGCAAGGCGAACCGGGCGCGGCTGAACCGCTCCTCGCAGGTGCGGCCGCGCGATCTGCTGGGCGTGCTGCGTTCCGTGCTCTTCGCGCCGGAGGACCTGGCGCTGGTCAAGGGCGACCCGGACCAGCGGCGCCGCTTCCTCGACGAGCTGATCACGGCGCGGGCGCCGCGGCTGGCGGGAGTGCGCAGCGACTACGACCGGGTGCTCAAGCAGCGCAACACGCTGCTGAAGACGGCCGCGATGGCGCGGCGGCACGGCGGGCGGCAGCTCGACCTGTCGACGCTGGACGTCTGGGACCAGCATCTGGCACGGGCCGGGGCGGAGCTGCTGGCGCAGCGGCTGGAGCTGATCGCGGTGCTGCAGCCGCTGGTGGACAAGGCGTACGAGCAGGTGGCGCCGGGCGGCGGGCCGACGGCGTTCGAGTACAGGTCGCCGGCGGGCGGGCGGTTCGCGGAGGCGCGTACGCGCGAGGAGTTCGCGGGCCTGCTGCTGGAGGCGATGGCGGAGGCGCGGAAGCAGGAGATCGAGCGGGGCGTGACGCTGGTCGGTCCGCACCGCGACGATCTGGTGCTGAAGCTGGGCGAGTTGCCGGCGAAGGGCTATGCGTCGCACGGGGAGTCGTGGTCGTACGCGCTGGCGCTGCGGCTCGCGTCGTACGAGCTGCTGCGCGGCGAGGGCGGCGGGGAGCCGGTGCTGGTGCTGGACGACGTGTTCGCGGAGCTGGACGCGCGGCGGCGGGAGCGGCTGGCGGAGCTGGTGGCGCCCGGCGAGCAGGTGCTCGTGACGGCGGCGGTGGCGGAGGACGTGCCGGAGGTGCTGGCGGGGGCGCGGTTCACGGTGGCCGACGGGCGGGTGGAGCGCGGATGAGCGAGGAGCCCGTACGCCCCGGGGGCGCCCGCCAGGACCCGTCCGCGGACTCCGGGGCCGCGGAGTCCCCCGCCGCGCCCGAGCCCTCCGGGGTCGACCTGGCGCGTGTGGCCCTGCGGGCGGCGCGGGCGGAGGCCCGGGCGCGGGGGGCGGCGGCGCAGCAGCGCCGGCAGGCCCGCCGCGGCGGCGGGCTGCGCTCGGGCGCCCGCGCCGACGGCCGCGATCCGCTGCCGCTGGGTGCCGCGGTGAGCAGGCTGATCACCGAGCGCGGCTGGGAGGCGCCGGCGGCGGTGGGCGGCGTGATGGGCCGCTGGCCGCAGCTCGTCGGTCCCGAGGTGGCGCAGCACTGCGCGCCCGAGCGGTACGACGAGCAGGAGCGGGTGCTCGTGGTGGCGTGCGACTCCACGGCGTGGGCGACGCAGTTGCGGCTGCTGGCGCCGCAGTTGGTGGCGCGGCTCAACGAGGAGCTGGGCCACGGCACCGTGAAGCTGATCAAAGTGGTGGGTCCCGGCGGCGGCGGGCGGCGCTTCGGGCCGCTGCGGGCGCCGGGGAGCCAGGGGCCCGGGGACACGTACGGGTAGCCCCCTACCTTCTGCTGAACCCCGGCGGTAAACCTGTGATGGAGTGAGGTCGGTCACAGTAGCTGATGGTTGACGCCCCGAAGCGCTGAGTGGCGCTCAGAGGCTCTGCAGGCCCCGGTGTGTGCAGTCCCCCTCGGTGGGCAGATGTTCAGGGCGCCACATGCGGGTTCAGGCACCGGCAAACCGCCATTCTGTCGTGGGCTACCGGTAGACTGGGAGCAACCCGCCCACTTGCGGAACACGCTGACCAACAACGACGCGGCCGCTCCCCGCTCAGCCAGGAGAGTGGCCCGTGCTGTGCCAGAAAGGGCGCTTCGTGGCCGATTCCGGCAACTCCAACGAGAACATCCCTGCCAGCGAGAACGTGCCTCCAGGCGCCGACGGCGCCGCGGAGGCGGCCGCTGAGGCCGCACGGGCGCACGCGCGCGCGGAGGCGGAGGCCGTCGAGGACGCGGCGTACGACGCGAACGCGATCACGGTCCTGGAGGGCCTCGACGCCGTACGCAAGCGCCCGGGCATGTACATCGGCTCGACCGGTGAGCGCGGTCTGCACCACCTGGTGCAGGAGGTCGTGGACAACTCGGTGGACGAGGCGATGGCCGGCCACGCGGACACGATCGAGGTGACGCTGCTCGCCGACGGCGGCGTGCGCGTCGTCGACAACGGCCGCGGCATCCCCGTGGGCATCGTGCCGTCGGAGAACAAGCCCGCGGTGGAGGTCGTGCTGACCGTCCTGCACGCGGGCGGCAAGTTCGGCGGCGGCGGCTACGCGGTCTCCGGCGGTCTGCACGGCGTCGGCGTCTCGGTCGTGAACGCGCTCTCGACCCGCCTGTCGGTGGAGGTCAAGACCGATGGCTACCGCTGGACGCAGGACTACAAGCTGGGCATCCCGACCGAGCCGCTGGCGCGGAACGAGGAGACGGACGAGACCGGCACCACGGTCACGTTCTGGGCGGACGGCGACGTCTTCGAGACGACGGACTACTCGTTCGAGACGCTGTCGCGCCGCTTCCAGGAGATGGCGTTCCTCAACAAGGGCCTCACCATCTCGCTCACCGACGAGCGGGCGGCGGCCAAGCAGACCTCGGGCGCGGACACCGCGGGCGACGAGGACGAGGACAAGGCGCGCAGCGTCACGTACCACTACGAGGGCGGCATCTCCGACTTCGTACGCCACCTGAACTCGCGCAAGGGCGAGCCGGTGCACCCCTCGGTGATCGACTTCGAGGCCGCGGACACCGAGCGGCTGATGTCGGTCGAGATCGCGATGCAGTGGAACACGCAGTACAGCGAGGGCGTCTACAGCTTCGCCAACGTCATCCACACCCACGAGGGCGGTACGCACGAGGAGGGCTTCCGGGCCGCGCTGACGGGGCTGATCAACCGGTACGCGCGGGACAAGAAGCTGCTCCGCGAGAAGGACGACAACCTCACCGGCGAGGACATCCGCGAGGGCCTGACGGCGATCATCTCGGTCCGGCTGGGCGAGCCCCAGTTCGAGGGCCAGACGAAGACCAAGCTGGGCAACACGGAGGCGAAGACCTTCGTGCAGAAGGTCACGCACGAGCACCTGACGGACTGGCTCGACCGGAACCCGAACGAGGCGGCGGACATCGTCCGCAAGTCCATCCAGGCGGCGACGGCCCGTGTGGCCGCCCGCAAGGCGCGCGACCTGACACGGCGCAAGGGGCTGCTGGAGACCGCGTCGCTGCCGGGCAAGCTGAGCGACTGCCAGTCGAACGACCCGTCCAAGTGCGAGATCTTCATCGTGGAGGGGGACTCCGCGGGCGGCTCGGCGAAGTCCGGCCGCAACCCGCGGTACCAGGCGATCCTCCCGATCCGCGGCAAGATCCTCAACGTGGAGAAGGCCCGGATCGACCGGGTGCTGCAGAACACCGAGGTGCAGGCGCTGATCTCGGCGTTCGGCACCGGCATCCACGAGGACTTCGACCTCGGCAAGCTGCGCTATCACAAGATCGTGCTGATGGCCGACGCGGACGTCGACGGCCAGCACATCCAGACCCTGCTGCTGACGCTGCTGTTCCGCTTCATGCGCCCGCTGATCGAGGGCGGGCACGTCTTCCTGGCCCAGCCGCCGCTGTACAAGATCAAGTGGACCAGGGACGAGTTCGAGTACGCGTACTCCGACCGCGAGCGGGACCAGCTCATCGAGCTGGGCCGCTCGCAGTCCAAGCGGATCAGGGACGACTCGATCCAGCGCTTCAAGGGCCTGGGCGAGATGAACGCGGAGGAGCTGCGGATCACCACCATGGACCAGGCGCACCGCGTACTGCGCCAGGTGACGCTCGACGACGCCGCCGCGGCCGACGACCTGTTCTCCGTGCTCATGGGCGAGGACGTCGAGGCGCGCCGCTCGTTCATCCAGCGCAACGCCAAGGACGTCCGCTTCCTCGACATCTGAGTCGGCCCCGCCCGGGCGGCCTCCCGCCCGGGTTTCCCGGGGCTCCCCGCCCGGGTGCGACCGACCGCCTTCGAGACCTCTTCGAAAAGGTAGAAAAGACCCGCAATGGCCGACGAGCTCACTCCCCAGAACCCCGACCCGCAGCCGGACGGCGAGGGCGAAGACGGCGGCATCGTGCTGCGCGTGGACGCCGTCTCGCTCGAGACGGAGATGCAGCGCAGTTATCTCGACTACGCGATGAGCGTCATCGTCTCGCGTGCGCTGCCGGACATCCGCGACGGCCTGAAGCCCGTGCACCGCCGCGTCCTGTACTCGATGTACGAGGGCGGTTACCGCCCGGAGCGCGGGTACTTCAAGTGCGCGCGCGTCGTCGGCGACGTCATGGGCAACTACCACCCGCACGGCGACTCGGCGATCTACGACGCCCTGGTGCGGCTGGCCCAGCCCTGGTCGATGCGGATGCCGCTCGTCGACGGCAACGGGAACTTCGGCTCCCCGGGCAACGACCCCGCCGCCGCCATGCGCTACACCGAGTGCCGCATGGCGCAGCTCGCCATGGAGATGCTCCGCGACATCGACGAGGAGACCGTCGACTTCGGGGACAACTACGACGGCCGCTCCCAGGAGCCCACCGTCCTGCCCGCACGCTTCCCGAACCTGCTGATCAACGGCTCGGCGGGGATCGCGGTCGGCATGGCGACGAACATCCCGCCGCACAACCTGCGCGAGGTCGCCGACGGGGTGCAGTGGTACCTGGAGCACCCCCAGGCGTCCAACGACGAGCTGCTCGAAGCCCTCCTGGAGCGCATCAAGGGCCCCGACTTCCCCAGCGGCGCGCTGGTCGTCGGCCGCAAGGGCATCGAGGAGGCGTACCGCACCGGCCGCGGCTCGATCCCGATGCGCGCGGTGGTCGAGGTCGAGGAGATCCAGGACCGGCAGTGCCTGGTCGTCACCGAGCTGCCCTACCAGGTCAACCCCGACAACCTCGCGCAGAAGATCGCCGACGGGGTGAAGGACGGCCGGCTGACGGGCATCGCCGACGTCCGGGACGAGACCTCGTCGCGGACGGGCCAGCGCCTGGTCATCGTGCTGCGCCGGGACGCCGTCGCGAAGGTCGTGCTGAACAACCTCTACAAGCACACCGACCTGCAGACGAACTTCGGCGCCAACATGCTCGCGCTGGTCGACGGCGTGCCGCGCACGCTGTCGCTGGACGCCTTCATCCGCCACTGGGTGGAGCACCAGATCGACGTCATCGTCCGCCGGACCACCTTCCGGCTGCGCAAGGCCGAGGAGCGGGCGCACATCCTGCGCGGCCTGCTGAAGGCGCTGGACGCCATCGACGAGGTCATCGCGCTGATCCGGGCCTCCCAGACGGTGGACGTCGCGCGCCGGGGCCTGATGGACCTGCTGGAGATCGACGAGATCCAGGCGAACGCGATCCTGGAGATGCAGCTCCGCCGGCTGGCCGCCCTGGAGCGGCAGAAGATCACCGCGGAGCACGACGACCTCCAGGCGAAGATCGACGACTACAACGCGATCCTCGCCTCCCCCGAGCGGCAGCGGCTGATCATCAGCGAGGAGCTGGCGGCGATCGTCGCGAAGTTCGGCGACGACCGGCGCACGCAGCTCGTGCCCTTCGACGGCGACGTGTCCATCGAGGACCTGATCGCCGAGGAGGACATCGTCGTCACGATCACCCGCGGCGGCTATGTGAAGCGGACGAAGAGCACCGACTACCGGGCGCAGAAGCGCGGCGGCAAGGGCGTACGCGGGACGCGGCTGCGCGAGGACGACATCGTCGACCACTTCTTCGTCTCCACCACCCACCACTGGCTGCTGTTCTTCACGAACAAGGGCCGGGTGTACCGCGCCAAGGCGTACGAGCTGCCGGACGCCGGCCGCGACGCCAAGGGCCAGCACGTCGCGAACCTGCTGGCGTTCCAGCCCGACGAGCACATCGCGGAGATCCTGGCGATCCGGGACTACGCGGCCGCCCCGTACCTGGTGCTCGCCACCAAGGCCGGGCTGGTGAAGAAGACGGTGCTCAAGGACTACGACTCGCCCCGCCAGGGCGGCGTGATCGCGATCAACCTGCGGGAGATGCCCGACGGCTCGCCGGACGAGGTGATCGGCGCCGAGCTGGTCTCGCCCGAGGACGACCTGCTGCTCGTCAGCAGGAAGGCCCAATCGATCCGGTTCACCGCAACGGACGAGGCGCTGCGCCCGATGGGGCGCGCGACCTCCGGTGTGAAGGGCATGAGCTTCCGCGAGGGTGACGAACTCCTCTCGATGAATGTCGTGCGGCCCGGTACGTTCGTGTTCACCGCCACCGACGGCGGTTACGCGAAGCGTACGAACGTGGACGACTATCGCGTTCAGGGACGAGGTGGCCTCGGCATCAAGGCGGCGAAGCTGGTGGAGGACCGGGGTTCGCTGGTGGGCGCGCTGGTGGTGGAGGAGTCGGACGAGATCCTCGCCATCACGCTCGGCGGCGGCGTGATCCGTACGCGGGTCGACGAGGTCAGGGAGACGGGCCGTGACACCATGGGTGTCCAACTGATCAACCTGGGGAAGCGGGACGCCGTGGTCGGCATCGCGCGGAACGCCGAAGCCGGTCGGGAGGCGGAGGAGGTCGAGGAGGCCGCCGACGCCGCCGTCGCCGCCGACGAGGCCGGGAGCACGGACGCCGGGGCCCAGTCCCCCGCCGCGGACGGTGAAGGCGAGGAGTAGGTCGTGAGTGGAGCCACGGGTGCCGGCGCCGGGCCGGCGAGGGCGGAGGGGTACGCCCAGCCGAACCCCCCGCCGGGTCCGGACGACGCCGGCGGCGGGCACGGCGGCCGGCGCGGGCGCAGACGCGGTGCCTCCGGCGCCGGGGGCGCGGAGGACCCGCAGGGGCACGCGTATCCGTACGCCGCCGCCCCCGAGGGCCCGATGCCCCCGCCGTCGACGGCCCCCGCCGCCCCGCCGGCGCCGCACCAGCCGCCGCAGGCGTACACCCCGCCGGGCGGCGTGGCCGGCGGCCACGCCGCGGGGCACACGGCGGGGCACGGCGGTCAGGCGTACGAGCAGGCGCAGCAGACGGCCGCCGGGGTACGCAGGTCGCGTACCGGCGCCAGGACCGTCCCGCGCACCCGCAAGGCGCGGCTGCGGATCGCGAAGGCCGACCCGTGGTCGGTGATGAAGGTCAGCTTCCTGCTCTCCATCGCGCTCGGCATCTGCACGATCGTGGCGGTGACGGTGCTGTGGATGGTGCTGGACGCGATGGGCGTCTTCAGCACGGTCGGCGGCACGATCAGCGAGGCCACCGGTTCGGACGACTCGGCCGGCTTCGACCTGGAGTCGTTCCTGTCGCTGCCCCGGGTGGCCGGCTTCACGGCGGTGGTGGCGCTGATCGACGTGGTCCTCGCCACGGCGCTGGCGACGCTGGGCGCGTTCATCTACAACCTCTCCGCGGGCTTCGTCGGGGGCATCGAGGTCACGCTGGCGGAGGACGAGTAGCGCCCGCCGGGTAACGCCCGCTATCGATTTGGGCCGCGGCTCGGCGGTGGGGTAATCTCTGTGCAGCGCGCGGCTATAGCTCAGTCGGTTAGAGCGCATCCCTGATAAGGATGAGGCCCCAGGTTCAAGTCCTGGTAGCCGCACCGGAAATGGCGAAGGGCGCCTCCTTGTGACGAGGGGGCGCCCTTCGGCTTTGTCATGCCGCCGGGCTCACGCGGCCACGGACCCGGAGACCGGTCGCGTCTGCTTGCCCGGGCGGGGGAGGAAGGGGACCAGGAGCATCGAGGCGGCGGTGATGAGGCCCGCGGCCAGGAAGGCGCGGGCGTAGCCGTCCTCGGGGGCGCCGTGGCCCGCGGAGGCGACCGCGCCGAGGATCGCCAGGCCCGGCACCGCGCCGATCTGGCGCGAGGTGTTGACCAGGCCCGAGACGCCGCCGGCGTCCCGCTCGCCGACGCCCGACGTGGAGACGTCCGTGAGGAGCGCCAGCAGGACGGCCTGGCCCGCGGCCATCGGGAGGGCCGGGCCGAGGATCGCGGAGAGGAAGGCGCCGTCCGCGTCCATCGCCGCCGCCTGCCAGAGGAAACCGGCGCCCGTGAGCAGCCCGCCGGTGACCGTCATCGCCTCCCAGCTCGCACCCCGGCTCTCGGCCCGCTTCGGCAGCCGCACGATTGCGCGCAGCGCGCTGGGGGAGTCTGGCACGCACGCTCGCTGCGTTGTCGGGATCGGCCGAAGAGGCCCCCTATGCGGTCAGCCCTCCGCCTTGCGATCGCACGCACCAGCCTCCCCCTACGCCCCGGAGGGCGTGGGCGGTGCCCCCTGCCCCGCCCCCCCCTGCGGGCGAACGACGCGAGATGGAAGACAGACCCTAGCTCTTCCGAGCCAGGGGCCCTGTCCCGTGCGGCGGCTGGTCCAGGGGACGCACGGCGATGGCGATCTTGCCACGGGGGCGTCTGCGGCCCTCGCTGGTAGAGCCGCCTTCCAGCAGCGTGTGCGCCTGTGCGATGTCGGCCAGCGGTAGCACGGCGCCGATCACCGGTCGGAGTTCTCCCTGGTCGACCAGTCGGCCGAGGGCCTCGAGCTTCGCCCGGCCGGGGCTGACGAAGACGAAGTGGTAGGTCGCGTTCACGCCCCACGCGGCGAGCAGGTTCTGAGGTTCGGAGTTGTCGACGATGGACACCACGCGGCCTCGGTCGGCGAGGACTTCCGGGCTGCGGGTGAGGGTGTCCCCGCCTACGGTGTCCAGTACGACGTCGACCCCGCCCATCGCGCGGACCTGTGGCACGTAGTCACCGGTCGAGAAGTCAATCGCGAGGTCGGCGCCGAGTTCGGTGACGAACTCGTGATCCCTGGCCCGCGCGGTGGTCACCACCTCGGCCCCGAGCGCGCTGGCGACCTGGACGGCGACCGAGCCGGCCCCGCCCGCTCCACCGTGCACCAGGACGCGCTCCCCGGCCCGCAACCCGGCGCGTTCGACCAGTGCTTCCCACACCGTCACGCCCACAAGCGCGAGACCGGCAGCCTCGACGTGCGACAAGCGCGCGGGCTTGCGGGCGACCAGAGCCTGGTCGACTACGTGGAACTCGGCATAGGTTCCCTGCCCGGCGAACACCGGCGCCAGGTACCAGACCTCGTCGCCCTGCCGGAAGTCGTCCGCCCCGGGTCCGGTCCCGGCCACCACGCCAGACACGTCGTTGCCGATGACCGCGGGCAGCGCCACCTGGTCTCGGTAGTCGCCGCGCCGGGTCTGCAGGTCGAGGGGGTTCACGGAGGTGGCCATCACACGTACCAGCACCTGGCCGGGCCCCGGAGTGGGCCGTGGCAGCTCTCGGGTGGCGAACGCGGTGTCCGCGCCACCGAAGCGGACGAGTTCCATCACACGCATCGAGGTTGACATGCGTCAATCTTAGATTGACATATTCCAAATCACCAATGCATCTGTTATGATGGGCGCGTGTTCTCGGAGGAGGAGTTGCTGGCTGTGTTCCGGGCCCTGTCCAACCCGGCCCGCCGCCAGATGCTGGTGTGGCTCAAGGAGCCGATGAGCTTCCCCGGCCAGGATCCCGACGACGTCGAGATTGGCGTCTGCGTGACCGACGTCCGGCAACGTGCAGGTCTGAGCCAGCCGACCACCTCGCAGTACCTCGCGATGCTGCGGCAAGCGGGGTTGGTGGTCGCCACCCGGCGGGGGAAGTGGACCTACTACCGCCGCGACGAGGCGAACATAGCCCGCCTCGTGGAGACCCTGCGCGACGTCTTTTAGGCCGTGTCGAAAGTGGATCTTGAGCTGTACGGAAAGTGTCGGTACACGGTGCCCAGGCCCACCTGAGCGCGGCCGGCGATGGCACGTATGGGTGCGTTCACACCCTGCACAACGAACACCTGGGCCGCTGCCGTCAGGAGAACCTGACGGGTGCGCTGAGCTCCGGCCTCCCGGGCGCCTCCTGGTAATCTCCTCCCTGCTCAGGGCACGGGACTACTGCATGATCGGGTGACAGGGGGGTTTATGCAGCTGGAGCGATCCTGGTGCCGCGGTCCCGAGCCCGGCTCCGGTGTCGTTTGCGCTGTGTATCATCGGGCTTCGTAGTCGAATGTCTCTGGAAGGACGAGGTAGCGCGGTGAAGAAGCTGTTCCTGATCGCATTGGCCGCTCTGGGCGGGCTTCTCGTGTACCGCCAGATCCAGGCGGATCGCGCCGAGCAAGACCTGTGGACGGAGGCCACCGACTCGGTGCCCTCCTCTTCGGGCGTCTGAGACGCGAGAGTTCCGAGCAGAGCCGCCCGTTCCGGGCAGGCCCCCGGGCCCCGGCCCCGCCGCTCGCGCGGCAGTGCGGCCGGGGCCTCGGCATGACCGGAGCGCTGTTGCACGACCGTGACGCACGCCCCCTGTTATTTGCTACTGCACACGCTTTACGGTGCATGAGCACATGGCAGAGAACGAGGGGGGACATGTCATGGAACGACCACCACGCGGCCGCCCGCGACGGCCCGCGTACGCCGGCGTGGCAGCGGTGCTCGCCGCCGCGCTGACCGCGGGACCGCTCTCCGCGGCGACCGCCGCACCCGCCGCACCGGGAACGCCCGGCGCGCCCGCCGCGCCCGCGCCGACCGGCGGCGGCCTGGTGATGGTGCTGGACTCCTCCGGCTCCATGGCCGACGACGACGGCTCCGGCGCCACCCGGATCGAGTCCGCCCGCGCGGCCGTCGGCACCGTCGTCGACGCCTTGCCCGACGGCTACCCGACCGGCCTGCGCGTCTACGGCGCCGACCGCGCCGGCGGCTGCACCGACACCCGCCTCGCCGTGCCCGTCGCGGCGCTGGACCGGGACCGCATCAAGGGCGCCGTAGCAGATGTGAAGCCGAAGGGCGACACCCCCATCGGCCACGCGCTCCGGCAGGCCGCCCGGGACCTCCCCGAGCGCCCGCCCGGCGCCCTCGGCCATCGCTCCCTCCTCCTCGTCTCGGACGGCGAGGACACCTGCGGCACCCCCGACCCCTGCGAGGTCGCGGCGCGACTCGGCGAGACCGGCGGCGCCTTCGGCGCCCTGCGCATCGACACGGTCGGCTTCCAGGTCGGCGGCAAGGCCCGCGACGAGCTGAAGTGCATCGCGGAGAAGGGACACGGCGCGTACTACGACGCCCCCGACGCCGACGCGCTCGCCCGCCAGCTCCAGCGCGCGGCCCGCCTCTCGGCCGACGGGTACCGCTTCCGCGGCGACCCGGTCGAGGGCGGCCTCGGCCGCGGCGGCGCCGCGGACGTCCGGCCCGGCCAGTATCTCGACAGCATCGGCGCGGGCGAGACCAAGTGGTACGCCGCCGAGCTGGACGCCGCCTCCGCCGCCGACTTCGGCGTCACCGCCGTGCCGCAGCCGGGTGTGCCCGTCGCGTACGGCGACGGCATCGAGCTGGAGCTGCACGCCACCGAGGGCAACGGCACCCGGTGCGACGCCAGGGACGGGCACTTCGAGCAGGACGAGGGCGCGCAGCCGCTGACCGCCGCGGTCAGCCGCATACCCAGCGCCGAGGGCGGCGAGCCCTGCGACGCCGCCGGCCGCTATCTCCTCAGCGTCCACCGCACGAGCGCCGCCGGCTCCGACCGGGCCCGCTGGCCGCTGGAGCTGGCCGTCGGCCGGGAGGAGCCGCTGCGCGCCGGCGTCACGCCCGCGCAGTCCGAGACGGACTACGGCCCGGCCGGCGCCGAGGGCGCCGAACTGCCCACCGCGGACCCAGAGGACATCACCGGCGGTACGGGCTTCAACGACGCGAAGGCGATCGGCCCCGGCGTCTGGCGCGACGAACTGCTGCCCGCGCAGACGCGCTTCTACAAGGTCGTCGTCGGCTGGGGCCAGCAGCTCCGCTACCGCGTCGAGTTCGCCAACGAGCCCACGCTCGACGGCGCCGCCGGGACCTCCAGCTTCGCCGCCACCGACCTCTACTCGCCCGGCCGCGCCGTCGTCGGCGAAGGCCCGTTCAGCAGCAGCCGGAGCTACTACGGTGAGCCCGTCGCCGCCGACCTCGGTACGGTGCCGGTCAGTTGGACGAACCGCTACGAGACCGCCGCGGAGGTCGTGCCCGTGCGCCGCGGCGGCGCGTACTACCTGTCGGTCTCGCTGGGTCCCGACGCCGCGCGCTTCGCGCGGAACACGGCCATCGGCGTCATGCTCCGCGTCGACGTGCTGGGCGAGGAGAAGTCGGGGCCGCGGCACGGGGCGCCTGCCGTCGCCGGTGACGGGAGCGGCGGCGCGAACGGCGAGGACGGCGGGAGGGATGCGCGGGCCGGGGCGGAGGGGGAATCATCGGACTCCGTCCTGCCGCTCGCCGGCGGGATCGCGGGCGGGGTGCTGCTCGTCGGCGCGGGGGCCGCGTTCGTGATCGTACGGAACCGGAAGCGGCGGCCCGCGGGTGAAGCGCCCGCGGAAGCGGCGGCAGGCAACGGCGTAAGGGGTGGATGGTGAGGACGCGAACGATGGCGGGGCCGGCCGCGGCGCTGGCGGTGGCCGCGCTGGCGGCGCAGGCCGCGCTCCCGGCGGCGGCTCCGGCCGCGGCGGCGGCCGGCCGGCAGGGCGCGGCGCCGGTGGACTCGCCGGTCGACGCCGGCGAGTACCGGACGGCGGAGGACGCCGAGCCCATCGAGGGCGCCGCGAGCAGCACCGGCGGCGAGAAGGTGGAGGCCGGCAAGACCTACACCGACTCCCTCGCCCCCGGCGACGAGCTGTACTACAGCGTCACGCTCGACGCGAAGTCCCACGCCTGGATATCCGCCGTGGCCGCGCCGAAGCCGGGCACCAAGGTCGCGTACGGCGACGGCATCGAGCTGGAGCTGGAGAGCAAGGGCGGCGACCGGTGCAGCAGCTCCGACGTCGACTTCGCCGCCGACGGCGCGGCCCGGCCGATCGCCGACTACGTCGGGCGCGTCGTCCAGCCCGGCGGCGCCTGCCAGGAGGCCGGCGTCTACCACCTCATCGTCACCCGCGTCAGCGACGCGACCTCCAGCCCGGCGGAGTGGCCGCTGGAGCTGCGCTTCATGGCGGAGCCGCCGCTGGCGAAGGCCGGGCCGACGACCCCGCCGGACCCGCAGTCGATCCCCACCGAGGCCCCGCCGCCGCCGACCGGCAAGGCCGAGCCGCGCAAGGGCGGCACCGGGTTCAACGACGCGGTCGCCATCGACCACGGCGTGTGGACGGACGAGATCCG
This sequence comes from Streptomyces sp. CNZ287, assembly GCF_007827615.1. Lineage (NCBI taxonomy): Bacteria > Bacillati > Actinomycetota > Actinomycetes > Kitasatosporales > Streptomycetaceae > Streptomyces > Streptomyces sp. CNZ287. The sequence continues at coordinate 169,648 of NZ_VISV01000011.1, forward strand.
GCCGGGCGCCACGCACTTCTACCGGGTGCCGCTCGACTGGGGCCAGCAGCTCTTCCTGCAGACCGAGTTCGGCACGACGCGGGTGAGCGACGAGACGGCGTTCGCCTCCAACGGGGTGCGCGTCGACTTCTACAACCCCGCCCGCGGGTTCGTCGCCGACGAGAACGAGACGTACTTCGGCGACGACCCCGCGGCGATCCCCGCCGTGGCCCCGCCGGTGGCGTACGAGAACCGCTACGCGTCTTACAGCCGTGAACTCGGCAACGTCGGCTTCGCGGGCTGGTACTACCTCGCCGTCAGCGTCTCCGAGGAGGTCGGGGAGTTCGCGGACGGGCCGGTGCCGGTGGAGCTGCGGACGACCGTCAAGGGCGAGCCCGAGGAGGGCCCGGCGTACGACGGGGACGCGGCGGCGGCCGGCTTCGGGGTGACGGACGACGACCGCGACACGGCGGCGGAGGGCACGGCGGCCGGCGCGGAGAGCGACGGGGACGGTGCCGGGAAGAAGATCCTGGCGATCGCCGGGATCGGCGCGGGCGTGGTCCTGCTGGCGGGTCTGGGCCTGTGGACGCTGCTGGCACGGCGCCGGGCGGTGCCGGGCGCGGCGGGCGGCCCGCAGGTGGCGGGCGCGGACACGCAGACGGCGCCCGGGGCGTACGGGAGCGGAGCCGGCGGTCCGGCGTACGGCGAGCGGCCGTACGGGGACGGGCACCCGCCGCTGCCGCCGCAGCAGAACTGGCGGCAGTAGGGGAAGCCGCCCAGCGGGACCGCGGGCGTACGGGCGTCAGCCCGACACCAGCGCCCAGACGCCGGCCGCCATCAGCAGCACCGCGAGCACCGCGACCGGGATCGCCACCTTCGCCGGCGGTCCCGGTCGCCGTTGCGGCACCGCGGCGCCGGGCCGGGGCTGCGGCGGCTGGGACCGCGGCTGCGGCCGGGCCGTCGTGTACGGGGCGGTGGGCGTCGGCGGCTGCGACGCGGCGGGTGGCGCGATGCCGTAGCTGGTCGCCTCGGCCGGGTCGCCGGGGCCGGGCGGGCCCGCCGCGGGCGGGTGCGCGGTGCCGGGCCCCGCCGTGCCCGGCTCGGGCGCGGCGGCCGCGGGCGGGGGTACGTATCCGGCGCCGCCCGGCGGCGCGTACGTGGGCCCCGCCGGGCCCGCGGCGCCGGCGTCACCGGCCGGCCCCGTACCCGTACCGGGACCGAAACCGGCACCGGGACCGGGCCCCGCACCGGCACCAGGGCCGAGACCCGCACCGGCACCAAGTCCCGGACCCGGCCCCGGCGCGGCCTCCGCCGCCCTTTCCTGCGCTCGCTCGGGACCTCGCGGCCCGAACCCCACCGGCAGCGGCCCGAGCTGGTCGAAGACCTCCACCGGCTCCTCCGCCGGATCCAGCTCCGGCAGCAGCTCCGCCGCCTCCGCCAGCGCCTTCCGCGTACCCGTCGCGGTGCGGAACCGCATCTCCGGATCCGGCTGCAGCAGGCTCGCGAGCACCTGCCACAGCGGCTCCGGCACGTCCTTCGGGGCCGGCGGCACGCCGTTCTTCAGATACATCTCCACCAGCGCCTGGCTGTCCGGACGCTCCCCGGTCAGCAGGTACAGCGCCAGCAGACCCACCGCGAACAGGTCCGCGGGAAAGTCGGGCTCGGCGCCCAGCATCTGCTCGGGCGCGAAGTAACCGGGCGTCCCGACGACGAAGTTGGTGTCGGTCAGCCGCGGCTCGCCCTTGCGCATGGAGATGCCGAAGTCGGAGAGCCGGAGGTGCGGCCGGCCGGTGCCGGTCGCCTCCAGCAACACGTTCGCCGGCTTGATGTCGCGGTGCACGACGTTCTCGCCGTGCACCGCGGCCAGGCCGGCGAGCAGTTGGTCGAGCAGCAGGCAGACGAACCGCGGCGGGAGCGGTCCGTAGTCGCCGATCAGATGGGCCAGTGAGCCGCCGCCCACCAGATCCATCGTGAAGAGCACCTTGTCGTCGTCGGCCGCCCAACTGGCGGGTGCCAGCACGTGCGGGTGGTCGATGCGCACCGCCTGCTCGCGGACGAAGCGCAGCAGCGTGTGCGCGTCGCTCTGCTGCAGCACCTTGGCCGCCACATAGCGCCGTCGCCGGTGATCCCAGGCGCGCCAGACCGCGCCCACCCCGCCCCGGCCGATCGGATCGATCAGCTCGTACCGCCCAGCGAAGACCTCACCCATGCTGCTGCGCCCGCCCCTTGTACGGCTTCGTTAGTAATTCACCCGGTTATGACTGATGTGCTTCGTAATGTGCTACGGCATCGGCGGTGCGCCCGGCGCCGTACACCCGGAGGAACTCTGCCAGCTCCGGCTGCGTCGGCGCGAGCCTGTCCGCCGCGTCGATGATGTCGCCGGCGGCGGCCACCGAGCGCAGCAGGGACTGGATCTCCCGTACGACCCGGCGCACCGTCGTCGATCCGGTCGACGACTGCGTCTGCGCCGTCCCGAGCACCGCGCCTCCCGCGCTCTTGCGGATCCCCTCCATCCGTTCCGCCGCCTCCGCCGCGGACACGCTGCCGCTCGTCACCTCGGCGGCCAACTCCTGCAACGCCTGTACGCGCTGTACCACCGACGGATTGCCGATCTTCGCCCGCTGCCCGCTCATGAGCTGCGACAGCATCGGCGCCGAGATGCCGAGCACGGCGGCCAGCCGTGCCTGGTTCAGGCCGAGATCGTCGATCAGCCGCCGGAACAGCACGCCCAGCGGTTCGCCATACCAGCTTCGCTGTAGTTCTCGTGCGCGTTCGCTGGTGTCCTGCCGTGGAGCTCCCATGCCGTGCGGCCTCCCCAGATGTCCCCGAGTCCAGATTCGCGCTTGCGAACTGCATCCTACGGAGCGGGACCGCCCCCAGACAGACCTCGGGGAGGTGAGATAACCGGGACGCGTTCTTCCACGTCCGCGACGGTCTACGCGTGCCACTCCGGGCACCCGCCGGGGGCTCAGGACAGCTCGGGCGGCGGGGTGCGCTCCTCGTCGACGCGGTCCACGCGCTCCAGCTCACCCCAGACGACGTAGCGGTGCCGGGAGGTGTACATCGGGGTGCACGTGGTGAGCGTGATGTACCGTCCGGGCTTCGTCTTCCCGGACTCCTCCGGGGTCTTGTCCAGCACGGCGGTGTTGTACTTCGACGTCTCGGAGAGCACGGCGTACGTCTTGTAGACGTACCAGCGGTCCTTCGTCTCGAAGACGATCGGGTCGCCCTCCTCTATGCGGTGGATGTCGTGGAACTTCGCGCCGTGCCCGTCGCGGTGGGCGGCGAGCGTGAAGTTGCCGCGGCGGTCCCAGGGCATGGCCGACTTCTTCGGCTCGGTGTAGTAGCCGGCGACGCCCTTGTTCAGGTCGTCGGTCGCCGTGCCCTTGCGGACGAGGATGTTCTCCTCCATCGCGGGCACGTGCAGGAAGCCGATGCCGCCCTTGAGGTCGCCGATGTCCACGGGGCGGGGCTTGCCGTCGTCCGGGGTGTTCTCCCAGGAGTCGCGGAGGTCGTCGGTCATGCGGCCGGCTTCGCGGTTGGCCTGGACGTTGGTCCAGTACAGGGAGTAGACGACGAAGAGGGCCATCAGGACGCCGACGGTGATCAGCACCTCGCCGAAGAGGCTGACGGCCCCGGCGAGGAGACCGCGGCGGCGGGGCCGGGGCGGGGCCGCTTCTCCGGCTTCTTCCTCCGCGGCCGTTTCCCCGTCGTCCCGTACGGGCCCGGCCGCTTCTTCCCCGGCGTCCTCCGGCTCCCGGGCCTTCGGCGCAGCCTCTCCCGCGGCCTCCGCTGCGGGTCTGCTCTCCCGCTCATCGTCCGTCGCTGCCACCGCTTCCCCGTCCGTTCCGTCCGCCGGCCTCCGGCCGCCCGTACCGCTCAGTCCATGAGCGCGTCGGGCTTGCCCTCGCTGCGCGGACGCTCCTCGATCATCTTGCCCCAGACAATAAGCCGATATTTGGACGTGTACTCAGGCGTGCAGGTCGTTAGTGTGACGTAGCGCCCCGGCTCGGTGAATCCGGACCCCTCGGGCACCGGGTCGATGACATCGGTGTTCGACGGCGAAGTCGACGGGAGCGTGCTGGCCACCTCGTAGATGTAGTACGTGTCCTTGGTCTCGACGATGATCTCCTCGCCCTTCTCCAGTCGGTTGATGTACCGGAAGGGCTCGCCGTGGGTGTTGCGGTGCCCGGCGACCGCGAAGTTCCCCTTCTCGTCCCACGGCATCGCGGTCTTGAGGTCGCCCTCCGAGTAGTGGCCGAGGAGGCCGCGGTCCAGGACCTTCTGCTTGTCGATGCCCTGCGCGACCGGGCGGTTCACGTCCAGCGACGGGATGTGCATGATCGCGAAGCCCTCGCCGGCCTCGAACGCCCCCGGGTCGCGGGCGTTCTCCTTGCCCGCGCCGTCGCCGCGCTTCCACTGCTCCTCCAGTTGCCGGGCCTCCTGCCGGGACTCGCGGTCGGCCAGGACGTTGGTCCACCAGAGCTGGTACACGACGAAGAGGAGCATCAGCACGCCCAGGGTGATGAACGCCTCGCCGGTGATGCGGCTGATCAGCACGGTGCGCTGCTGCTTGGCGGCGCGGGCGGCCTTGCGGGCGGACATCCGGGTGCCCAGCGCGCGGGCGACGTTCAGGGACATCGTCTGAACGGTGCGGTCGTCGCGGTCGCCCCGTCCCTCGCGGACGTCGTCGCCCATGCCGCGGCGGCGGGTGGCGGGGGCGGTGCCCCAGGTGAGGCGCTGGTCGCCGTTCGCGGGCTGGTCGGGGGCGGGGGCCGGCGGCTGCACCCGGGTCCGTGGCTGCACCGCGGTCTGGGCCTGGGCGTGCGGCTGGGCTGCTGCCGGGGCCTGCGCCGGGTCGGCTGCGGCGGGGCCGCCGGCGTGGGCGGCGGCGGAGAGGTCGCCCCAGGGGGAGGGGTCGCGGTGCGCCGAGGGGTCGGCGCCGACGGCTGCACCTGAGGCGGCGGCGCTCGCCGGGGCGGCGCCGCCGGCGTGCCGGCCCTGGGCGGGCACGGTGTACGGCTGTTGCTGCTCCTCGACCGCGGGCCGCCCGGCGTGACGCCGCGGGGAGGGCTGGGGGGCGGCGGGCGGGTCGAGCGGATCGGTGAGGGGGTCGCCGGTCCCGGCCCGGCGGCGGCCGGTCGGGGGTGCCGGGTCGAGGGGGTCGGTCAGCGGGTCGCCGGTCGCCGCCGGGTAGGAGGCGCCGAGGGGGTCGGCGGGGGCCTGGTCGTAGCCGAGGAGCTGCGGGTCGTACGCCGCCGGGCCCTGCGGGTCGTACGCGGAGGTGCTCTGCCCGTACGCGGCCGCCTGCGGCGCCTCCGCGTACGGCGACGGGTGGCCCGCGTCGTACGACGACATCGGGTACTGCGCCGCGGTCCCCTCCTGCGGCACGATCGCCGTCTGGCCGGCCGGCGCATCGGTGTGCGCGGGGTACGCCGGGGGCGCGTGGGCGCCGGGGGCGGCGCGGTCGTCCGGGTGGTGGGCGTGCGGGGCGGGGTCCGGGTCGGGCGCGTAGCCGCCGGGGTGGTGGTCGCCCGGGTGAGGGCCGTCGTGGGGCGGCGGATCGTTTCGCGGGGTGCCGTGCGCGGGGGGCGCGTAGGCGGCCGGGGCGGCGTTCGGGTCGCGGCCGTCCGGCGGGGTGTGCGGGCGGAACCAGCGCGAGACCGCCGAGGTCGGCGACTCGGGCCGCTCCAGCGGCCGCGGTCGCGGTCCTTCCACGGCAGCGGGCTCCTGCCGCGGCACCTGCGGCTGCGGGTAGGCGGTCTGCGGATGCCGGGGCCGCGGGTGCTCGCCCTGCGAGGGCTGCCGCGTGAAGGGATCCTGCCCCTGCGGCGGCAGTGCGCCCTGCTCCGGCCGCGGCCCCGCGTCCGCGCTGCGCGGCGGCGGCAGGGGGTCGCCGCGGAGCGGGTTGCGGTGGGCGTACTCCGGCAGGTGGCCCTGCTCCAGCGGATCCTGTCCGCCGGCGCCGTAGCTCCCGCGCCCCCGGCCCCGGCCGCCCTGTCCCTGTTCGTACGTCCCGGAGCCGCCCTCGGCGCCCGCGCCGTAACCGGCGGGCCCCGGCCCCGTACCGGAGCCGAACCCCGGCCGCGTACCGGACGATCCGGCACCCGCGCCGGACATCCCGGCGCCCTGCCCGCGGCCCCCCGCACCGGGGCCCGCACGCCCGCCCGCTCCCGACGTGTCCCGGCGCGGCAGCGGCGGCCGGCCGCCGGACTGCGGGTCGGTGAGCGGGTCCGCGGCGTCGTCCGCCGGCCGGCCGGGGGCGCTTGAGTCGTGGAAGCCGCGGTAACGCGCTTCGCGCCCCGGCTCGCGCTCCTCCGCGCGCCCCGGTGCGTTGTCGTCCGGCCGGGTGTCGGTCACCCCGCTGTCCCGGCCGCCCCGCCGCCCGCGGGCGCCAACCCGCCCACGGGCGCCACGTCAGGTGCCGGCCCTTGTGCCGGGCCCGTCACCGGCCCGCCCGTCACCGGCGCCAGCCCCGCCGACCGCTCGACGGCACCGGCGTCGCCGCACTCGACCAGCCAGTTCGCCAGCATCCGGTGGCCCCACTCCGTCAGCACCGACTCCGGGTGGAACTGCACGCCCTCCACCGGCAGATCGCGGTGGCGCAGCCCCATCACCAGGCCGCTGTCCGTCTCCGCCGTGACCGCCAGTTCGTCGGGCAGCGACTCGCGCTCGACGGCCAGCGAGTGGTACCGCGTCGCCGTGAACGGCGACGGCAGCCCGGCGAACACGCCCGCGCCGCCGTGCGTCACCGGCGAGGTCTTGCCGTGCAGCAACTCCGGCGCCCGGCCGACCACACCGCCGTACGCGACCGCCATCGACTGCAGTCCGAGGCAGACCCCGAACACCGGCAGCCCCCGCTCCGCGCAGTGCCGCACCATGTCGACGCACACCCCCGCCTGCTCCGGGGTCCCGGGCCCGGGGGAGAGCAGCACGCCGTCGAAGCCTCCCTCGCCCGCCTTCGGCGAGGTGGGGCCCACGGCGTGCCGCGGCGTCACCTCGTCGTTGCGCAGCACCTCGCACGAGGCGTCGAGCTGGCACAGGTACTGGACCAGGTTGAAGACGAAGCTGTCGTAGTTGTCCACGACCAGAATGCGCGCGCTCATCGCCGGGCGGCTCCCTCGTCGACGGTGACGTCGTTGAACGGCAGCAGCGGCTCGGCCCAGGGGAACACGTACTGGAAGAGGAGGAAGACGATGCCGAGGACGAGGATGAGCGAGATCAGCGCCCGTACCAGCGCGTTGCCCGGCAGATGCCGCCAGATCCAGCCGTACATGCGTCCCTCTTCGCCGATCTTCGCCGTTGTCCCTGCGTTGCCTCGCACTGCCCTCGCGGGGCCCTCCGCGGCCCGCGTGCGGCCGTGCGCCGCTGCCGAATTCGTCCGTACGAGTCACCAGACTAACGACCCGTGCCCCACGAAGCGGCGGGCTTCGCCCGCGCCACCGGCCGGGGGGACGTGGGAGTGGTCACTCCACGGGGCGGGCGTGGTGCAGGCCGACGGTGCCGGAGTAGCCGGGGAGCGTCACGGAATCGTGCCGGTCGACCTCGTAGCCGAGGCCGTACGCCTCGACGTAGCGCAGATAGTTCTGCACCGCGGGCTCGGCGTCCAGGGCGGCCTGGAGGTCCTGCCGGTCGCCGACCGCGGTGATCTTGTACGGGGGTGAGTACACCCGGCCCTGGAGGATCAGGGTGTTGCCGACGCAGCGCACCGCGCTGGTGGAGATGAGCCGCTGGTCCATGACCCGGATGCCCTCCGCGCCGCCCGCCCACAGGGCGTTGACGACGGCCTGGAGATCCTGCTGGTGCACGACGAGGGTGTCCGGCGTGGGGTCCGGCACCCCGGGGATGAGCGCGGTGGCGTCCGGCGGGGCGTCGGTGAGCGTCACGGTGAGCCCGGCGCCGTCGACCTCGGTGGCCCCGGCCGCCCGCTCCGCCTCCCGCAACTCCTTGCGGGGGGCGGAGCCGGCGCCGTGGTCGCGCTCGGCGAGGGAGTCGACGTCCTCGCGGAGGGAGGCGTTGCCGCCGTCGAGGCGCTGGTTGGCACGGTCGCGCTCGTAGATGAGGTCGGTGAGGCGGAGCATGGAGTCGTCGGTGCGCAGGTTGGTGCCCTGCGCGGTGTTGAAGCTGGTCCAGAAGATCAGCCCGGCGAGGGCGAAGGCGGCGAAGGTGAACAGCCGTGCGGGCCTGATACGGAGCCGCCGTGCGGAATTGGTCACCGTACCCTTGTCTCCTTACCCCCGGTGGAAGGACTACGCTAACGGACACGCCCGGGGAAGGAGCCGCCCCCGCGGCTCGGGGCCTCCCCGACAGGCCCGCAACCGCAGCGTCGACAGGAGAGTCTCTCGTGCCGAAGTCACGGATCCGTAAGAAGGCCGATTACACCCCGCCGCCGGCGAAGTCGGGCGAGTTCAAGCTGTCAGGCACCGGCAGGAGCTGGGTGGCACCGCTGATGCTGGCGTTGTTCGTCATCGGACTCGCCTGGATCGTCGTGTTCTACGTCACCACCGGGGACCTGCCGCTCGAATCGATCGGCAACTGGAACATCGTGGTCGGCTTCGGCTTCATCCTCGCGGGGTTCGTCGTCTCCACGCAGTGGAAGTAGCTGCCGGACTCCCCCTCGCGGCCCCCGCGGGCAGAGTTATCCACAGGTCATCCACATGCTGTGCAGAAAGCAGAAGATCTGTGGATAACCTCAGCGGCGTTGACGCCGGTCCGACCGCGGTACACCGTCCGGACCAGCGGTGATTCCGCGACCTGCCAAGGAAAACGCAGGGGCGTTCGATAGCGAACGGCTGTCCCCACGGTACGCACAGGATCGCTGACTACCTGTGGACAACTTCGGGCGTGGCTGCTTGCCCCACCCCTCTCAACGCGGCTGCGGCCCGGAGGTTACGTGGCCCGCCGCGGCGGGCGCTACGTCAGTTGCAGGGTGCGGATCACGACCACCGCGACGATCGCCAGCAGCGCCGCCGCCGCCACCGCCCGCTGCACCAGGACCCGCTTGTCGCGGGGCGCGTGCACGAACCCGTACGCCACGGCCGTGCCGATCACCAGCCCGCCGATGTGGCCCTGCCAGGCGATGCCCGACCAGGTGAAGGTGAAGACCAGGTTGATCGCCAGCAGCACCAGCACGGGCCGCATGTCGTAGTTCATCCGGCGCATCAGCACCGCGGTGGCGCCGAAGAGGCCGAAGATGGCGCCGGAGGCGCCGAGCGCGGCGTCGTTGGGCGCGGCGACCAGATAGAACAGCGCGCTGCCGCCGAGGCCGGAGAGCACGTAGAGCGTGACGAACCGCAGCCGGCCGAGCGCGGCCTCCAGCGGCGGCCCGAGGAACCACAGCGCCAGCATGTTCAGCGCGATGTGGGCGACTTCCTCGTGCAGGAAGACGGAGCTGAGCAGCCGGTAGTACTGGCCCTCCGCGACGCCTTCGAGCGACCCGCCGAAGGAGAAGATGGCCTTCCCGACGAGGAGCATCGGGTCGCTGACCCGGTCGCCGCCGGTGAGCACGGCGAGGAAGACCGCGAGGTTGAGACCGAGGATGATCTTGGTGATGAGCCGCGGGTCCTCCGACATGACGCCGCCCGCGAGCGTACGGGGCGCGGAGGCGCCCGGCGCGGCACCCGTACCCGAGCCGCCGCGGACGCACTCGGGGCACTGGAAGCCGACCGACGCGCTTATCATGCACTCCGGGCAGATGGGCCGGTCGCAGCGGACGCAGCGCACGCCGGTCTCGCGGTCCGGGTGCCGGTAGCAGCCGGGCAGCCCGCTGTCCCCGGCCGGTCTCTCCGCCCCTCCCGGCGCCTGGTCCGTCATTGCACCGCGTCCCCTCTGGTTCTCCGCACGGCCCCGCCCCGCACTCCCGCCCGTCGACTCACCTGCTGGTGGTACGACGGGCGGGGCGCTCAGGTTCCCGGGGTCAGCGGCGCGTGATCTCCACGGACTCGATGACCACGTCCTTCTCGGGGCGGTCGGCCCGCTTCGTCCGGACGGCCGCGATCTCGTCGACGACCTTCTTGCCGGCCTCGTCGGCGACCTCACCGAAGATGGTGTGCTTGCCGGTCAGCCAGGCGGTCGGCGCCACGGTGATGAAGAACTGCGAACCGTTGGTGCCGGGCCCGGCGTTCGCCATCGCCAGCAGGTACGGGCGGTCGAAGGCCAGGTCCGGGTGGAACTCGTCACCGAACTCGTAGCCGGGGCCGCCGGTGCCGTTGCCCAGCGGGTCACCGCCCTGGATCATGAAGCCGCTGATGACGCGGTGGAACACGGTGCCGTCGTACAGACGCTCGTGGGAGACCTGACCCGTCGCCGGGTGGGTCCACTCGCGCTCGCCGGTGGCGAGCCCGACGAAGTTCTGCACCGTCTTCGGCGCGTGGTTCGGCAGGAGCTTCACCTCGATGTCGCCGTGGTTCGTCTTCAGGGTGGCGTAGAGCTGCTCGGCCACGATGTGCCTTCCTTACGGATTCATTTGCGTCCCCCGATCCTCGCACGCCCGCCCGGGCGATCCCCAGCCTCCTGCCAAGTGATCGGCGTGACATAACATGCTTAAAAGGTTGAATCTGGGCATGATCTGTACGCAGTGAAGAGGCGCACAGTGCCACCCGGCCCGTACGAAGGAGAGATCCGTGACCCGCAAGAACGGTGCGCGCACGGCCACTGACACGGCGAAGCAGAGCGTGCAGCAGGCGGCCGAGGCGGTGGCGCCGTACGCCGCCACCGCCAGGGACCAATGCGCCCACATGGCGCACGAGGCGCTGGAGCGCTTCCGCCCGATGGTCTCCGACATGGCCGCGAACGCCCAGGTGGCGTACGGCGCCCACCTGGAGCCCCAGGTACGGAAGGTGCGCCAGGCGGTGCCCGGCGAACTGGACAGGACCGCCTCCGGAATGGCCCGCCGGGCGCGCGGGGCGGCGGCGTACGCGGCCCCGCGCGTCCTGGGCGCCGCCGCGGCGACGAAGGCCGCGGCGGTGGCGACGAAGGCCGCCGCGGGCCCCGCGACCAGGCAGGCCGCCGTCCGCGGCACCGCGGCGCTGTCGGCGCTGCGCGGCGAGGTGAGCCCGGCGGAGATCGACCGGCTGGCGCGCAGGCGGCAGCGCCGCGCGGCCGTCGGCCGTACGGTCAAGCGCACCGCCGTCGTCGGCGCCCTCGGCGCCGCGGCGGTCGTCGCCTGGCACTGGTGGGACCGCCAGGTCAACCCGGACTGGATGGTCGAACCCCCGGAGGCCACGGAACCCGGAAGCGACGCCTCCACCACCCGGATCGTCGACGACACCGCGTACATGGACCGCGAGACCCGCGTCGACCGCGCCGACGCAGGCCGGGACGCGGACGCCGAGGCCCGCCAGGCGGCGGACATGGACGCCGAGGGCGGCGGCACGGCCCGCTCGGAGGCGGGCGAGCCCACGGACACCGGCCGCGCGTACTACGAACGCGAGGACGACCTCTGACGGCGGGTGACGCTCCAGCCGCCGGCCCGTGTGGCGTCGATCACGCCGAAGCCGCCGCGGCCGTCACCACCGGGACCCCTTCCCCACACAAAGGAACGCCCTCCGGAAGATCCCTTCCGGAGGGCGTTCCCCTGCATCCGGTCCGCGGGCGCAGGTCGTGGAGCCTAGGAGAGTCGAACTCCTGACATCTGCCATGCAAAGACAGCGCTCTACCAACTGAGCTAAGGCCCCGAAGCGGCCCCCAGCCTACCCGCTCGGCGGGGGCGCTCGCATCGCGGTGATCTCCCCGGCCGGGAGCCGGGCCCGGGGGCCCTACCTGCCGTCGCCCGGCCGCGTGACCAGGTTCACGGTGCTGCCCGGCTCCACCTCGGTGCCCGCCGGCGGGTCGTGCGCCATGACGATCGCGGCGTCGTCCGAGGGGGCGCCGGGGATGAAGCCGGCGACCAGGCCCATGCCCTGCAACTGGGCCTTCGCCTCCCCGACCGTCTTGTTGACCAGGTCCGACGGCACCGCCACCGTCGACGGCTCGTCCGGCTCGACGGCGACGGTCACCGTGACCGTGTCGCCCTCCGTGGCCGCGGTGCCGCCCTCCGGGCTCTGCGCGATGACCGTCTCCGGGGCGGCGTCGGCCGTCTGCTGGTCGGTGCGCGAGACGACGAAGCCCTGGCCCTCCAGGGTCGACTTCGCGTCCTCGTACGAGAGGTCGATGACCCGCGGGATGTTGATCGTCGCCGGCTCCGTCTCCTCCGGCTCGACCGCGACGGTGAGCGTCACGGTCGCGCCCTTCGGGGCCTTGGTGTCGCCTTCGGGGTCCTGGCTCAGCACCTGCCCCTCCGGCTCGCTGGACTCCTGGTCCTCCTGCTCGACGTCGAAGCCCGCCTCCCGCAGGGTGTCCTCGGCCTCGTCGGCGTCGACGCCCTCCACGTTCGGGACGGTGACCTTCTGCGTGCCCGGGCCCTTGGAGACGACCGCCGTGACCGTCGAGCCGCGGTCGACGTCCTCGCCGGCCGCCGGGGTGGTGCTGCACACCGTGCCCTTGGGCTCGTCGCAGCGCTCCTCGCCGGACTTCGTCAGGGTGAGCTTGACGTTGCTCATGGCGTTCTGGGCGTCCGCGAACTTGTCGCCGACGACGTTCGGCACCGTGACCGGGTCCGCCCCCTGTTCGCCGAAGAGGGACTTCCCGATGAAGATGGCGCCCACCAGGACCAGGATGCCGGCGAGGATCAGCAGCACCGTCGACGTCGCGCCGCTTCGCTTCTGCTGCCGGCGGCGGCCCTGCCCGCCGTCGTAGCCCATGCCGCCGTCGTCGTCCCGCGCGGGCGGCAGCATCGTGGTGCCGTAGCCGTTCTGCGGGGTCATGGCGGTGGTCGGGGTGTCGCCGCCGTAGCCGACGGCGCCCATCGCGGCGGCCGCAGCGACGGGCAGGCCCTCCAGCGCGGCGTCGATGTCGGCGCGCATCTCGTCGGCGCTCTGGTACCGGTAGTCCGGGTCCTTGACGAGCGCCTTCATCACGATGGCGTCCATCTCGGGCGTGACCTCGGGGTCGAACGTGCTCGGCGGCGGCGCCTCCTCGCGTACGTGCTGGTACGCCACCGCCACCGGGGAGTCGCCGACGAACGGCGGCCGGCCGGTCAGCAGCTCGTACAGCAGGCAGCCCGTCGAGTACAGGTCGGAGCGGGCGTCGACCTGCTCGCCCTTGGCCTGCTCGGGGGAGAGGTACTGCGCGGTGCCGATGACCGCCGCGGTCTGCGTCATCGTCATGCCGGAGTCGCCCATCGCGCGGGCGATGCCGAAGTCCATGACCTTGACCTGGCCGGTGCGCGTCAGCATGACGTTCGCCGGCTTGATGTCGCGGTGGACGATGCCGCTGCGGTGCGAGTACTCCAGGGCCTGGAGGATGCCCGTGCACATCTCCAGCGTGCGCTCGGGCAGCAGCTTGCGCCCGGAGTGCAGCAGCTCGCGCAGCGTGGAGCCGTCGACGTACTCCATGACGATGTACGGGATGGAGACGCTGTCGATGTAGTCCTCGCCGGTGTCGTACACGGCGACGATGGCGGGGTGGTTCAGGGAGGCCGCGGACTGGGCCTCGCGGCGGAAGCGGGCCTGGAACGAGGGGTCGCGGGCCATGTCGGCGCGGAGCGTCTTGACCGCGACCGTACGGCCGAGGCGGGTGTCGTGGGCGAGGTACACCTCGGCCATCCCGCCGCGGCCGAGCACCTGGCCCAGCTCGTACCGCCCGCCGAGGCGACGCGGCTCTTCCATAGCTTCTCCCAGCCCTCTTCCGTTCCTGCCCCCGTGCCGAAGTGGAGCACCGGCACGGGGTGTCCGGCTCGTGCTGCTCGGCATACCGTACCGGGCGCGGATGACACCGCTCGGGCCAGACCGTCAGCCGATATCCGACCGGTATCCGACCGCTATCGGGTGACGCCGCGCACCCGCTCCGCGGTTCCCTTCATGCGGTCACTTTCCCGGCACTCCCCCCGGGTGACATCCCCCGCCGCTCCACTCCTCACCCTTTCGTTCCCCGCCTGCGTTCCGCTTGCGTGCGGTCCGCTACCGCCCCAGACCGGCTTCCATGACGCTCTTCGCGATCGGCGCCGCGACGCCGCCGCCGGAGATGTCGTCGCGGTTCGCGCTCGCGTCCTCGACGACGACGGCGACGGCGATCTGCTTGTCGCTGTCGGGGTCCTTGGCGTACGAGATGAACCAGGCGTACGGCAGGTCGCGGTTGTCGATGCCGTGCTGCGCGGTACCCGTCTTGCCGCCGACGGTGGCCCCGTCGATCCTGGCGTTGGAGCCCGTGCCCTCGTTGACGACGGTCTCCATCATCTGCTGCATCTTCTGCGCGTTCTCGCCGGAGAGCGGCTCGCTCAGCGTCTGCGGCTGCGTCACCTCGATGTCGTTGAGGTTCGGCGCCACCAGCTTCTCGACCATGTACGGCTTCATCAGCTCGCCGTCGTTGGCGACGGCCGAGGCGACCATCGCCATCTGCAGCGGCGTCGCGCGGTTGGACGCCTGGCCGATGCCGCCCATGGCGTTCTGCGGGCGGTCCATCTCCGGGTAGATGCTCTCGGCGGCGCGGACCGGGGTGTCGAGCTCGGAGTTGCCGAAGCCGAACTTCTCGGACATCTCGATCATGCCCTCGTTGCCGACCTTGTCGCTGATCATCGCGTAGACGGAGTTGCACGACCACTGCAGCGCCTCGCGCAGGGTCGCGTCCTCGCACACGTTCTTGACCTCGTTGCCCAGGGTGTTGGTCGACAGCGGCAGCTTGTACGTCTCGGGGGCGCCGGTCGGCTCGTCCATGTCGTACTCGCCGCTCTCCAGCGCCGCCGCGGCGGTGACGACCTTGAACGTCGACCCGGGCGGGTACGTCTCGCGCAGCGCCCGGTTGAGCATCGGCTTGTCCTTGTCCTTGTTCAGCGCGACCCAGTTCTCCGAGTCCTTGTCGGAGTTGCCCGCGAAGGAGGACGGGTCGTAGCTGGGGCTGCTGGCCAGGCCGAGGATCGCGCCGGTCTCCGGGTCGATGGCGGCGACGGCGCCCTTGCGGTCGCCCAGGCCCTCGAACGCGGCCTTCTGCACGTTCGCGTCGAGGGTGGTGACGACGTTGCCGCCCTTCTTGTCCTTGCCGGTGATCATGTCGATCGTGCGGTTGAAGAACAGCCGGTCGTCGTTGCCGGTGAGGATGCCGTCGTTCAGCGCCTCGAGCTGGTTGGCGCCGAACGCCTGGGAGGCGTAGCCGGTGACGGGGGCCCACAGGGGGCCGTCCTTGTAGGTGCGCTTGTACCTGAAGTCGCTGCCCGAGGTCTCGGCCGAGCCGGTGATCGCCTTGTCACCGACGATGATGTTGCCCCGGGGATGGGCGTAGCGCTCGATGGCCACGCGCCGGTTGTCCTCGTGGTTGCGCAGCTCGTCGGCCTCGACGAACTGGATCCAGTTGACCCGGACGAGCAGGGCTATCACCAGCAGGCAGCAGAAGACGGCGACGCGGCGGAGTGGCTTGTTCATGTGCGTACCACCTGGGTCATCTCGGCGTCGGGCGAAGGTGCGGGCGCCGGTGCCGGCCTGCGCGCGGTGTCGCTGATGCGCAGCAGGATCGCGATCAGTGCCCAGTTGGCGATGACCGAGGAGCCACCCTGGGCGAGGAACGGCATCGTCATGCCGGTCAGCGGGATGAGCGCGGTGACGCCGCCGGCGACGACGAAGCACTGCAGCGCGAACGCGCCGGAGAGGCCGACCGCGAGCAGCTTGCCGAACGGGTCGCGGGCCGCGAGGGCCGTGCGCATGCCGCGCTCGATGAGGAGCCCGTAGAGGACGACGATCGCCATCAGGCCGGTCAGGCCCAGCTCCTCGCCGACGGTGGCGAGGATGTAGTCGCTCTTGGTGGCGATGCCGCCGATCAGCCGCGAGAAGCCCTGGCCGAGGCCGGAGCCGAAGAGGCCGCCGGAACCGAAGGAGTACATCGCCTGGGCGGTCTCGGTGACACCGTCGTTGACGGGGCTGCGTGCCAGCGGGTTCAGCCAGTTGTCGACGCGGTCGCCGATGTGGCTGTTGAAGGAGGCCACGCTCACCGCGCCGAGTGCGGACAGCAGCAGGCCGAAGACGATCCAGCTCGTGCGCTCCGTGGCCACGTAGAGCATGATCACGAAGAGGCCGAAGAAGAGCAGCGAGGTGCCGAGGTCGGTCTCGAAGACCAGGATCATGAGGCTGAGGCCCCAGATCACCAGGATCGGGCCGAGGTCGCGGCCGCGCGGCAGGTACAGCCCCATGAAGCGGCGGCTGGCCAGGGCCAGCGCGTCCCGCTTGACCATCAGGTAGCCGGCGAAGAAGACCGCGATGACGATCTTCGCGAACTCGCCCGGCTGCAGCGAGCCGAGGCCCGGGATGCGGATCCAGATGCGGGCGCCGTTCACGTTCGCGCCCAGTCCCGGCACCATCGGCATGATGAGCAGGATCAGCGCCGCGGCCATGGAGATGTACGTGTAACGCTGCAGGACCCGGTGGTCCTTAAGGAAGAGCAGCACGACGACGAAGAGCCCGACGCCGACCGCGGACCACATGAGCTGGCCGGGCGCCATCGGGCCGCCGAGCGCGGGCGTGGTGAGCGACGGCTCCTGGTCGAGGCGCCAGATCAGCACCAGGCCCAGGCCGTTGAGAAGGGTGGCGATCGGCAGCAGCAGCGGGTCGGAGTACGGGGCGAACTTCCGCACCACCAGGTGCGCGACGGCGGCCAGACAGCCGAGCCCCGCCGCGTAGCCGAGGACGCCGGCCGGGACCGTGTCCTCCTTCGCCAGACCCACGTTCACGTACGCGAAGACCGGGATCAGCACGGCGAAGACGAGCATCGCCAGCTCTGTGTTGCGCCGACTGGGCGCAGCCACCGAACTGATGGTGCTGGTGTGGCTGCTGCTCATGTACGGTCCGCCCCCCAACGGGTTATTGGTTCGGGCACTGCCTCGCCAGTTTCTGCTCTTCCTCGGTGAACGAGGCTCCGGGCGCCGGCGACTCGGGCTTCTCGTCCCCCGCCCTGTCTCCGGCCTTGTCCCCTGCGTCGCCCTGCTTGTCGGGGTTCTGCTTCTCCTGCTCCTGCTGCCGCCGCTCCTCCTCCCGTGCACGGGAGTCGGCGGCCTCGGCCTCCGCGACCGTACGGCAGACGTCGGCCTGCTCCTGGAGGTCGGCCACCTTCGCCTGGGCGTCGCCGAGGCTCTCCTCGGCGATGTTGTCCTCGACACGCTTCTGCTGGTACGTGGGGAGGTACTTCAGCTCGATGTCGGGGTGGTCCTGGTGGACGGAGGAGAGGCTCATCCAGGCGAGCTTCTGGTCGATGCCCTGGTAGACGGCGACGTGGTCGTCCTTCATGCCCACGTAGTACTGGGACTGGGTCCAGTCGTACGCCTTGTAGCCGCCGAACCCCAGCCCGCCGAGGACCACGGCGATCAGCAGCCCGCGCTTGAGCCACTTGAAGCGGGGCGGGGCCTTGACGAAGTCCTCGTCGTTGTACGACAGCCCGTACGGGTCGCCGCCGTCGCCGGCCGGGCCGAAGCCGCCGGCCTGCGGGGGCGTGGGCCGGCCCAGGCCCGCGGCGCGGGCGGCCGGGGTCTGCATGCCGGCGGTGTCGATCTGGTGCTGGTTCTCGGCGACGGCGCCGACGACCAGGGGGGCGTCGTTGAGCCGGCCGGCCATGGTGTCGTCGTCGGCGGCGTCGAGGACGTCGGCGATGATGACGGTGATGTTGTCCGGGCCGCCGCCGCGGAGCGCGAGCTCGATCAGCTCCTGCACCGTCTCCTGCGGCCCGGCGTAACCGGCGAGGGTGTTCTCCATCGTCTCGTGGCTGACCACGGACGACAGGCCGTCGGAGCAGACCAGGTAGCGGTCGCCGGCGCGCACCTCGCGGATGGACAGGTCGGGCTCGACCTGGTCGCCGCTGCCGAGCGCGCGCATGAGCAGCGAGCGCTGCGGGTGGGTGGTCGCCTCCTCCTCGGTGATGCGGTTCTCGTCGACGAGCCGCTGCACCCAGGTGTGGTCCTTGGTGATCTGCGTCAGCGCACCGTCGCGCAGCAGGTACGCGCGGGAGTCGCCGACGTGCACGAGGCCCAGCCGCTGGCCCGTCCAGAGCAGGGCCGTGAGCGTGGTGCCCATGCCCTCCAGGCGCGGGTCCTCCTCGACCATGCGGCGCAGCCGGTCGTTGGCGTGCTCCACGGTCGTACCGAGTGCGGTGAGCAGGTCGGAGCCCGGGACGTCCTCGTCGAGGGCGACCATGACGGAGATGACCTCGGAGCTGGCGACCTCGCCGGCGGCCTGGCCGCCCATGCCGTCGGCGATGGCGAGCAGCCGGGGACCGGCGTAGCCGGAGTCCTCGTTGTGGTCACGGATCATGCCCTCGTGCGACCCGGCGGCGAAGCGCAGAGAGAGGCTCATGCGCACCTCGCCGGTCGGCTCCGGGTACATCCGCATGGTGCCCGCCCTCCGGTCATGGTCTTCTACTTCCGCAGCTCGATGACGGTCTTGCCGATCCGGATCGGTGCGCCGGGCGGGATCGGCACCGGCACGGTCAGCCGGGTCCGGTCGAGGTAGGTGCCGTTGGTGGAACCGAGGTCCTCCACGATCCAGCGCCCGTCACGGTCCGGATAGATCCTGGCATGCCGCGAGGAGGCGTAGTCGTCGTCCAGCACGATTGTCGAATCGTGGGCCCGTCCCAGGGTGATGGTCTGCCCCTGCAGGGTGACGGTGGTGCCGGTGAGCGACCCCTCGGTGACCACGAGTTTGGTCGGGGCCCCGCGCTGGCCCCGGCGCCCGCCGCGGCCGCCCCTGGCGTCCTGCGGCGGCGCCTGTGGCCGCGGCGGCGGCCGGTCCTGGGCGGCCGCCGCCCGCCGGGTGACCCGGGTGCCGAACAGGTCGCTGCGGATGACCTGTACGGCGACGATGACGAACAGCCACAGTACGGCGAGGAAACCCAGCCGCATGACCGTCAGGGTCAGCTCTGACATCGGCCCCGCTTCACCCTTCTTGCCGGTAGAGGACGGTGGTGTTGCCCACGCGGATGCGTGAGCCGTCGCGGAGCGTAGCGCGCTGGGTGTGCTGGTCGTCCACCACGATGCCGTTCGTGGACCCGAGATCCTGCACCATCGCGCCGCCGTCGAAGGTGCGGATCTCGGCGTGCCGGCGGGAGACGCCGGGGTCGTCGATCCGCACGTCGGCTTCCGTGCTGCGGCCCAGGACCAGCGACTGCCTGGTCATCTGGTGGCGTACGCCGTTGATCTCCAGCCAGTGCCGCAGCCGGCGCGCGCCGGCTGCGGCACCGGCGGGGGCGCCGCCGGGCGGTCCTGGCGGCGGTCCTGCGGGCATGGGCGGCGGCTGGTGCTGCGGCGGCCGGCCGTAGGCGGCGTAGTCGCTGGGCTGGGAGCCGTAGCTGCCGGGGCCCGCGGGTCCCGGGGGCATGGTGGGCGCCCCGCCGGGCCGGCCCCGCGCGGGCGCCTGGGAGTGGCTGCCCGCCAGGGTGCGGCTGCGGATCCGGTAGAGGCCCGTGTCGAGGTCCTCGGCCTTCTCCAGGTGCACCTTTATCGGGCCCATGAAGGTGTAGCGCTGCTGCTGGGCGTAGTCGCGGACCATGGCGGCCAGCTCCTCGCCGAGCTGGCCGGAGTAGGGAGCGAGCCGGTCGTAGTCGGGGGCGCTCAGCTCCACGATGAAGTCGTTGGGTACGACGGTGCGCTCACGGTTCCAGATCGTGGCGTTGTTGTCGCACTCGCGCTGCAGGGCGCCGGCGATCTCCACCGGCTGCACCTCGGACTTGAACACCTTGGCGAAGGTGCCGTTGACGAGACCCTCGAGACGCTGCTCGAAGCGCTTGAGTACTCCCACGGGGCACCTCCTCTCCTACGGGCCTTCCCGCCGGGCCCTCGAACATGCTGCTCGAAACTGCACGCTGATCGTATCCACGCGCGGGCGAATGGACTGGTTCCCGGTCCCCGCCGCCGGTACCTGGTGTCCTCTCTCACACCTGTCTCGCACCTGTCGGGACGGCCGTCCAGCCGGCCGCCCCGCCCTGCTCCTCCACCGTCCGCCCAGGCGTCCCCTGGGATGGTACGGGCGGCTCCTCCCAGTGTCCCGCACCCGCGGCCCCGAGCGGCCTCGGTGCGGGCAAATCGGATGTGATTCGGGCCCGGACCGCGTGCTAGTCTTCCTGACGTCAGCACAACGCCGGGGCGGCTTCCAGTCGCGTACGGCACACCCTTTGCGCGGGTGGCGGAATAGGCAGACGCGCTGGATTCAGGTTCCAGTGTCCGAAAGGACGTGGGGGTTCAACTCCCCCCTCGCGCACACAGACGGCATCGACGGAAGGTGTCCGGCCCGGTGACGCAAGTCACCGGTGCGGGGAGCCTTCCGTCGTTTTGTTGTGCGCCCCGCGCCTGGCGCTCGTCGGGCGTGTGCCGCGGCCGAGGGGCCCGGATGCGCTTGCGCTCTTTCCCGGCAGCACGGCGCCGGTCGGCGATGTGTGAAACGGTTGAGGGGAGCGTCGGGCCGCCGCGGGGCGGCCCGGTCTGGTTTCACGTGAAACGCCCGGACGGCGTAACGCGCCGCCCGGGGGGTTCCGGGGCGATCGGCGAAGGTGGTAGACCCAAAGGCACGAGGTCCGATTCGTCGCCGTACGCTGGCGGGAACCGGGGTCCCGGGGTGCTCGTTGCACCGATGGGTGCCGCGGTCAGCCGGGCCCAGCAATGTTCGTCAAGCGGCGCGGCCCGCGCCGGATTGGGGCAGGGTAAGTCATGGGTGTCAGCCTCGCTAAGGGTGGAAACGTCTCGCTGACGAAGGAGGCGCCGGGGCTCACGGCCGTCGTCGTCGGTCTCGGCTGGGACGTGCGTACCACCACCGGCTCGGACTTCGACCTCGACGCCAGCGCGCTGCTGCTCGGCGCCGACGGGAAGGTCCTCTCGGACCAGCACTTCATCTTCTTCAACAACCTCAAGAGCCCCGACGGCTCCGTCGAGCACACCGGTGACAACCTCACCGGTGAGGGCGAGGGTGACGACGAGCAGGTGAAGGTGAACCTCGCGGGCGTGCCCGCCGAGATCGAGAAGATCAGCTTCCCGGTGTCGATCTACGAGGCCGAGAGCCGCCAGCAGAGCTTCGGCCAGGTGCGCAACGCGTTCATCCGCGTCGTCAACCAGGCCGACAACAACGAGATCGCCCGCTATGACCTCAGCGAGGACGCCTCGACCGAGACCGCCATGGTCTTCGGCGAGCTGTACCGCAACGGGGCCGAGTGGAAGTTCCGCGCCGTGGGCCAGGGCTACGCCTCGGGGCTGCGCGGCATCGCACAGGACTTCGGCGTCAACGTCTGAGTCAACGTCCGAGCCGGTGACGGCTCTTGAGGCGGCGGAGCCGCGGAGCCCCCGGGCCCGCGCCCTCCCGCCCTGCCCGATCAGCGGACCGGCGACGGCACTGCCGTCGCCGGTCCCGCCGTTTCCGCGACCGGACCGCGACCGGGGCGGGCGGCGCCGTATGCGGCGGGCCACACCTCCCGGAACCGGCCGTCCCGCCCGGAGGCCCACCCCGTACGCTGGCGGGGTGACGGAACCCGCGGAGCCCGACGAGCAGACGCCCCCCGACGACGAGCACGCGCGCGCCGACGGGACACCCGGCGGCGGCGAGCGCGCCGAGGACGCGGACGGCGGCGAGGACACCGGCGCCGAGCGGCTGGAGCGCGCCGTACGGGCCGCGGAGCAGGCCCTCATCGAGTTCGAGGTGGCCGTCGAGACGTTCCGTATCGAGGTCGACAACTTCTCCCGGCTGCACCACCAGCGCCTCGGCCCCATGTACAGCCGCCTCGACGAGCTGGACGCCCTCATCGCCGAGGCCAGGGCCGAGCGGACCGGCGACCCGGAGGACAAGCGCCGGGCCGACGAGGCGCGGGCGCTGGTGATGCCGATGCCCGGCGTCGAGGAGCTCTTCGGCGGCTGGCTCGACTCCGACGGGCTCTCGCCGGAGGCCGCCGACATGCTCACCGGCCGGCCGGTGTCGCCGCCGCCGCGGGTGCGGCCCAGCGAGGAGGCCCGGCGGCTCTACCGCGAGCTGGCCCGCATGGCGCACCCCGACCTCGCCCAGGACGAGCACGAGTCGGACCGGCGCAGCGCGTTCATCGCCCGGGTGAACACCGCGTACGCCTCCGGGGACGTCGAGGTGCTGACCGCGCTCAAGGCGGAGTGGCAGGCCGGGCCCGCGCCCGAGGAGCCCCGGCGCAGCCGGGCCGAGGAGCTGTACGAGCGGCTGGAGTGGCTGGCGCAGCGCAAGGAGCTGCTGGTGTCGGTCGCGACGCAGTTGGAGGAGGGCGCGATCGGCCAGATGCTGAAGCTGGCGCCCGACGATCCGGACCGGTTGCTGGAGGAGATCGCCGAGGAGCTGCTGGCGCGGGTGTCGGAGAAGGAAGCGGCGCTCGCGGAGCTGGCCCGCGGCTGAGCCGGGGCCGGGGCCCGGACAGAGCCGGGACGGGCACGGGCGGCGGTCCGGTAGCGTCGGGGCATGAGCTTTGGTCACGTACCCACGGTCGGCATCGACGAGCTGACGGAGACCGCCTTCCTCCTGGACGTCCGCGAGGACGACGAGTGGCAGGCAGGTCACGCCGAGGGCGCCCTGCATGTCCCGATGAGCCAGTTCGCCGCGCGCTACGGCGAGGTGACCGAGGCGGCGCCGCAGGACGGCCGGATCAACGTGATCTGCCGCTCCGGCGGGCGCTCGGCGCAGGTGGCGATGTACCTGGTGCAGCAGGGGATGGACGCCGTCAACGTCGCCGGGGGCATGGAGGCGTGGGCCGCCGCCGGGCGGCCGGTCGTGGACGACAAGGGCGCCGCGGGGCACGTGCTCTGACACGGCCCGGTCAGCGGTCGAAGTCCAGCTCCACCTGCTCGGTCACCGGGTGCGACTGGCAGGCCAGCACGTAGCCGGCGGCCAGCTCGTCGGGCTCCAGCGCGTAGCTGCGGTCCATCCGGACCTCGCCGCGGACCAGGAACGCCCGGCACGTACCGCAGACGCCGCCCTTGCAGGCGTACGGGGCGTCCGGGCGGGCCCGCAGCACCGCGTCGAGCAGCTTCTCGCCCGGCCGCAGCGGCCAACTGCCGGAGCGGCCCGCGAGGGTGGCGGTCAGCGTGCTGTGCTCGGGCGCGGCGCCTGCGGGCTCGGGAGCCGGGGCGTCGTCGATGTGGAAGATCTCCTCGTGGATCCGGCGGCGGGGGACGCCGAGGCCGCGCAGCCCGCGCTCCGCCTGCTGGATCAGCCCGAAGGGCCCGCACAGGAACCAGCCCGCGACGTCCGCCACCGGCAGCAGCGCGGGCAGCAGCTCCGCCAGCCGCGCCGCGTCCAGCCGTCCCGCGGCCAGCCCGGCCTGCTGCTCCTCGCGGCTGAGCACCTGCACGACCTGGAGCCGGTCGGGATAGCGGTCCTTGAGGTCGGCGACCTCCTCCAGGAACATCGCGGAGTCGGTCGAGCGGTCGCTGCGGACGAGGCAGAAGCGGGCCCGCGGGTCGTGCCCGAGGAGGGTCGCGGCGATCGAGAGCACGGGCGTGATGCCGCTGCCGCCGACCACCGCGCCGTAGCGCCCGCCGGGGACGGGGGCCTCGCGCAGCCCGAAGCGGCCCGCGGGCGTGAGCACGGGCAGGGTCTCCCCCGGCGCGAGCCGCCGGTTGACGTACGGCGAGCAGGCGCCGTCGGCGACCTCGCGGACGCCGACGGTCAGCTCGGCGGGCGCGGGGTCCTCGGGGGAGCAGATCGAGTACGTCCGCCGGTCGCTCGTGCCGCCTTCGGTGCCGGTGGGGATCCGCAGGGCGACGTGCTGCCCGGCCCGGAAGCCGTACGCGGCGCGCAGCTCGGGCGGCACGGCGAAGGTCACGGCGACGGCGTCGTCGGTGAGACGGCGGACGTCGGCGACCTTGAGGTCGTGGAAGACGGCGTGCCCCCGGGGTGCGGCGGCGGAGGTCACGTCAGCTCCTTGAAGTGGTCGAAGGGCTCCAGGCAGGCGGTGCAGCGGCGGAGCGCCTTGCAGGCGGTGGAGGAGAACGGCGACAGCAACTCGGTCTCGGCGGAGCCGCAGTGGGGACACGGGACGCCTGCGGCGGGCGCGACGGGGACGGCGGTCCCCGGCGTCATGGAGCCGGCACGGCCCGGCGCCGGGGCCGACCCGTCGCCCGGCGACGGCGTAGCCGGGGCGCGCCGGGGGCGGAACGTGACCGGGACCGGGCCCTCGGGGCGCGTCGTACGGGGTGGGGCGATGCCCGACTCGGCGAGCTTGCGGCGGCCCTCCGGCGTGATGTCGTCCGTCGTCCACGGCGGCGCCAGCACCCGCCGCACCCGTACCTCAGCCATCCCGCCGCGCTCGCGCAGCACCCGCTCGATGTCCTCGGCCATGGACTCCACGGCCGGGCAGCCCGTGTACGTCGGCGTCAGCTCGACCTCCACCGCCGCCGCCCCGGTCCTGCGCACTCCGCGGACCACGCCCAGCTCCGCGAGCGTCAGCATCGGCAGCTCCGGGTCCGGCACACTGCCGGCCAGCTCCCGCAGCCGCTCCTCCAGCGGGGTGTCCCCCGGGGCGTCCGTCACCACGACGCCCCCGGGTGGCTGCGGTGCAGATGCTGCATCTCCGCGAGCATCCGGCCGAACGGCTCCGTGTGCACGCCCTCGCGGCCGGCCCCGGCCGACCAGCCGGTGCCGCGCGGGCCCTCGGGCAGCGCGAGAGTGGCGCGCTCCAGCACGCCGCCCACGGTCGCCAGCCACGCCGCCTCCAGCCCGGCCCAGTCCACCGCCAGGCCCCCGACGGGCCGGAACAACTCGCCCGTGAACCGCCAGAGCGCGTCGAGGCCCGCCCGCATCCGGGCGTGCGAGGTCTCCGTGCCGTCGCCGAGGCGCAGGGTCCACTGCTCGGCGTGGTCGCGGTGGTACGCGACCTCCTTCACCGCCTTCGCCGCGAGCGGCGCCAGGGGCGACGGCTCACCGGCGGCGGCCAACTGCCCGTAGAGCAGCTCCTGGTAGACGGAGAAGTACAACTGGCGGGCGACCGTGTGCGCGAAGTCGCCGTTCGGCTGCTCGACCAACTGCACGTTGCGGAAGGCGCGTTCCTCGCGGAGGAAGGCCAGCTCGTCCTCGTCCCCGACGAGGGAGAGCAGCGTGCGCGCCTGGCCGAGCAGGTCGAGCGCGATGTTCGCGAGGGCGACCTCCTCCTCCAGGACCGGCGCGTGGCCGGTCCACTCCGCGAGCCGGTGGGAGAGCACGAGCGCGTCGTCCCCCAGCGCCAGCGCGCCCGCGGCGGCGGCCGGGTCGAGGGGGGCCGGGGCGGCGGTGGCCGGGTCCTGGGCGGTGCTCACAGGTTCCGCACCCCCTCCGGCAGCTCGTAGAACGTGGGGTGCCGGTACGGCTTGTCGGCGGCGGGGGCGAAGAACGGGTCCTTCTCGTCGGGCGAGGAGGCCGTGACCGCCGCGGACGGCACGACCCACACCGAGACGCCCTCCTGGCGGCGGGTGTAGAGATCGCGCGCGTTGCGCAGGGCCATGGCGGCGTCCGGGGCGTGCAGCGAGCCGGCGTGCACGTGCGACAGGCCGCGCCTGCTGCGTACGAACACCTCCCACAGCGGCCAGTCCCCCGCCGCCTCCGCGCCGTCGGACCCGGGGGCGGTCTCCGCGCCCGTACGCCCCGTGGCCGCGGCCGGCTCCGCACCGCCGCCGGCGGCCGGCGCCGTCATGCCGCCGCCTCCGCGGACTCCGCGGCGCGCGCCCGCTTCGCGGCGTACGCCGCGGCGGCGTCGCGCACCCATGCGCCGTCCTCGTGCGCCTGCCGCCTGCGGCCTGTCCGCTGCTCGTTGCACGGCCCGTTCCCCCGGAGGACCTCCTTGAACTCCGTCCAGTCGATGGCACCGAAGTCGTGCTGTCCCCGCTCCTCGTTCCAGCGCAGGTCGGGGTCCGGGAGCGTCAGGCCCAGGATCTCGGCCTGCGGCACGCAGATGTCGACGAAGCGCTGGCGCAGCTCGTCGTTCGAGTGGCGCTTGATCTTCCAGGCCATGGACTGCGCCGAGTGCGCCGACTCGTCGTCGGGCGGGCCGAACATCATCAGCGACGGCCACCACCAGCGGTCGACCGCGTCCTGCGCCATCGCGCGCTGCCCCGGGGTGCCGTGCGCGAGGGTGTGGAGCAGCTCGTACCCCTGGCGCTGGTGGAAGGACTCCTCCTTGCAGATGCGGACCATCGCGCGCGCGTACGGGCCGTAGGAGCAGCGGCACAGCGGCACCTGGTTGATGATCGCGGCGCCGTCCACGAGCCAGCCGATGGCACCGACGTCGGCCCAGGTGAGCGTGGGGTAGTTGAAGATCGAGGAGTACTTCTGGCGGCCGGCGTGCAGCTTGTCCAGCAGCTGGTCCCGGCCGGTGCCCAGGGTCTCGGCGGCGCTGTAGAGATACAGGCCGTGGCCCGCCTCGTCCTGCACCTTGGCGAGCAGGATCGCCTTGCGGCGCAGGGAGGGGGCGCGCGTCAGCCAGTTCGCCTCCGGCTGCATGCCGATGATCTCGGAGTGCGCGTGCTGGGCGATCTGGCGCACGAGCGTCGCGCGGTAGGCGTCCGGCATCCAGTCGCGCGGCTCGATGCGCTCGTCCGCGGCGATCTTCGCCTCGAACGCGGCGGTGGCCTGCGGCGCGGCTTCCGCAGTGCCCGTGCCCGTACGGGATCGGGGACCCGGCTCGGCTCCCGGCCCGCGGCCTCTTTCGCTGATCGTCTCCGGCATCTCGGCTCCCGTGCCCTCCCTACCGACCGATCGTTCGGTTCCATGCTCCTTGCCCGGCCTTACCCTGTCAAGGTCGGTTTCTGCGCCCGTACACTGCGCGGAGGCGGTCGGGGTGGGTAGCGTGCCGGTCCTAAGGACCGGAGGAGACGGGAGCCCGGGGGTTATGGAATCGCGCCAGCCGGACGAGAGCCGCGCCGGCATACCCGACGGCGGGGGCGTCACGGGGGCGGAAGCGGCGGCGCAGGCGGAGCCCGCGGAGGGCGGGGCGGCGGCCTCGCCGCGGCCGGTGCTCGGCGTCGCCGGGCTGTCGCCGGTCTCGCGGATCATCGTCGCCCTGGCCATCGCGGTGCTGGTCGGCGTCGTCACCGTGCACCTGGGCGCGGGCTTCCTGCACGTCGCCCCGGCCAACACGCTCAGCAAGAAGCACGACGAGACGATCGACCGCATCGTCTTCCCCGAGTTCGAGCAGAACTGGCGGCTCTTCGCGCCCAACCCGCTGCAGACGAACATCCACGTCGAGGTACGCGCCCAGTTGCGGATGCCCGGCGGCGACACCGAGGAGACCGGCTGGGTCGACCTCACCGCCATGGACCACGAGAACATCAGGGGCAACCCGGCCCCCAGCCACACCGTGCAGAACGAACTGCGCCGCGGCTGGGACTACTGGACCGACACCCACGACGAGGACAACCGCGCCATCTCCGACCGCGCCGACCTCGCCGAGGACTACGTCAAGCGCATCGTGATGCGGCGCCTGGGCCCGGTGCTGAACGAGGGCCGGGTCGAGAAGATCCAGCTCCGGCAGACCAGCCGGCGGATCGCGCCGCCGCCGTGGAGCAGCGAGCAGTGGGACACCGCGCCGGTCTACCGGGAGCTGCCGTGGTGGATCGTCACGGGGGAGGACCTGATGGAGAGCGACCGTGAGGTGTGGGAGGAGAGCGCCCAGTGACCTCGGCACCGCACACACCCCCCACGCCCCCGAAGGTGCCCTCGGCGAGCGAGCTGCGCCGGCGCTTCGAGGACGCCCTCACCCGCGGCCTCGGCCACGTCACGACACGGGCGCTCGGCCCGTACCAGACGGCCGTCGTGCGCATCGGCTTCGCGTTCACCTGGCTCTGCTTCCTGCTGCGCGAACTGCCGCACCGGCACGAGCTGTACGGTCCCGACGGGCCGTGGAGCTACGACCTCGGCAAGCGGCTGATCAGCCAGACCGACGCGTTCACGCTGCTGATGTGGTCGCGCAGCGAGTTCTGGTTCGAGATCGTCTACCTGCTGGCCATCGCCGCCAGCGTGATGCTGCTGCTGGGGTGGCGGACGCGGACGGCGTCCGTGCTGTTCATGATCGGCGTGCTGTCGCTCCAGAACCGCAGCATCTTCATGGGCGACGGCGGCGACAACGTCATCCACCTCATGGCCACGTACCTGGTGATCACGCGCTGCGGCCAGGTGTGGTCGCTCGACGCGCGGCGCGCGCGGCGGCAGGCGGCGCTCGGCACGGCCGCTCCGGCGCGGGACCGGGTCGGGACGGTGCTGTGGGCGGTGACCGGAGCCGCGCTGGCCGCCGCGACCGTGCTGGGGCATCTGACCTGGGGCTGGGCGCTGATCTTCTGGGGGCTGTGGGTCGCGCACGCGGTGTGGTGGGCGGTGCGGCGCGCCAGGTCCGCCGAGCCGCGGACGGTCTGCGACGTGCTGGCGAACCTCGCGCACAACGCCGGGCTGCTCGTGATCATGGCCCAGGTCTGCTTCATCTACGCGACCGCCGGCTGGTACAAGGTCCAGGGCACCCGCTGGCAGGACGGCACCGCCGTCTACTACCCGCTCAAGCTGGACTACTTCACGCCCTGGCCGGGGCTCGCGGACATGATGGCGGGCAACGGGGCCGTGATCATGCTGCTCGGCTACGGCACCGTCATCGTGCAGGTCGCCTTCCCGTTCACGCTCTTCAACCGCCGGCTGAAGAACGTGCTGCTGACCGTCATGATCATCGACCACGCGTCGATCGCCGTGATCATGGGGCTGCCGTTCTTCTCGGCGGCGATGATCTCGGCGGACCTGGTCTTCCTGCCGACGATCTTCCTGGTGTGGACGGGCGCCAAGGTCACGGGGCTGAAGAACCTGCTCCTCGGCAGGGTGCCGGGCACGGCCCCGCCGGACAAGCACCCGCCGCAGCGGCCCGAGGCCGAACGGCCGGACCCCGGGATCCCGGCCCAGGCGGGCTCCCCGGAAGCGCACGCGGACGCCGGCCGGGCCTGAGGGCCGCGGAGGTACGCGGACGCGCGCGGACCGGGACGCGGGCCTCGGGGTGGGCAGGCCCGGCCCGGACACGGCGGGCGCGGGCGTGGACACGGCGCCCGGGCGCGGCTCCCTGACGCGGTACGGACTCGACGTGGCCACGGCCTCCGTACGCGCCCGCCCCGCGGGCCCGTACGGGGCCCCAGACCGCCGGACGGGCGACGGGCCGGGACGCGTAGGCTCGGCGCATGAGCGGAGACGTCGTACGGCAGTGGCGCGAGGCCGCCGCGGACGACCGCGCCGTGCTGCTCGACGGCTTCCACGCCCTCAAGCACGCCCTGCGCTTCGGCGCCCGGGTCCGGATCGCCGTCACCGCCTCCCGCGCCGACGCCCGCGCGCTCGCCGGTGAACTGGCCCCCGACCTCGCCGACCGCCTCGACTCCCTGCTCGCCGAGGTGCCCGACCGGGAGCTGCGCGAGCTGGTGCCCCGGCGGCACCCCACCGGCATCGCCGCGCTGGCCGACCGGCCGGAACCGGCCGCCGTCCGCGCCGCGCTGCGCGCGCCCCGCTCCGCGCCGGTCGTCGTCCTCGACAACCCGCGCAACCTCGGCAACGTCGGAGCCGTCGTCCGCCTCGCCGCCGGCATGGGCGCCACCGGCGTCGTCACCACCGGCGACGCCGACCCCTGGCACCCCCACGCCGTCCGGGGCGCCGCCGGGCTGCACTACGCCACCGCCGTCGCCCGCCTCCCGCTCGGCGACCTCCCCGACGCCGCCCCCGGCCCGCTCTACGCCCTCGACCCCGCCGGCGACGACCTGCGCACCCTGCGCCTGCCGCCCGGCGCACTCCTCGCCTTCGGCTCCGAACGGCACGGCATCTCCCCGGCCCTGCGCACACGCGCGGACCGGCTCGTCTCGCTCCCGATGCGCCCGCAGGTCTCCAGCTACAACCTGGCCACCAGCGTCGCCATGACCCTCTACCACTGGTCCCAGACCGACGGCCCGGACACCGGGGACGGCCCCGGAGTCCCGGCTCAGACATCTGGGAGCACGTAACCGGGCGGTGAGCCGTGCCTCGACCTTGGTGCCCACGGCCGGGCCGAACGCCCAGATTCGGCCCGGCTTCCCCCGCTAGCTCACCGAACCCCTACTCGTCCGTGGCAGCCAGCCTTTCGCTGGTGCGCTCTTCTACGTCCGCGTAGGAGTCTTCCGTGCCCGGCTGCTCTCCGGCACCACTGATGTCGTCGCTCTGGCCGACATCGGTGTCGTATGCGTCATCGGGCTCTGCTTCCTCGACGTCTCCGGGCTTTCGCTTCCTCAACTCGTCGCGGGGGGTTTCCGCCCTGTCTTCCAACGGCATCGCGGCCCAAGCGAAGTAGTCGTAACTGGAGATGAGGTTGTTGTCGGGGCCAGGTTGCAGGAAGCTACCCAGGTCAGGAGATTGAATCGTACTGTCTGTCACAGTCCAGTGCTGGTCGTGGTTTCCGGGGTCACAGGGCTGCATCGTGGTATCCCGGAAAGAGTGACGCTGGATGCATGCGTCCCCGATGGCCAGCAGGTACTGCTCGGGATCGGCGGTGAACAGCAGTTGCACCTGGAAGTCAGGGCCTCCCTTCGGGTACGGCCCGTACGGCAGTAGTGACGGGTTGCCGCGGGCCATGGCCAGATCAGGCTGCTGGGCCGAGACGAATCGGTACGTGTGACCCGAGAGCGGCTGCTGACAGCGCAGATCGCGTTTGCGGCAGTCGTTGACGTTGTACTTCAGCCAGAAGTGGTCGGAGTTCACGCCCTCCCGGTTCAGGCGCATCGACTGGTTGGTGGGCTGCCCCGTGTAGATCCAGTCGAGTTGGTTCTCGCTTTGATGCGTGGGCGCGTCGGCAGCAAGGACGTGGTCCTGCAAGCTACGCGGGAGCCTGGAAGGGTGGCGGTTGAAGTCTCCCGGGAACATCCAGTTCTGGTCGGGGACTCCTCGACGCTGCATGTACTGCCGGGCGGTCTCGATCATGTCTTCGGCGTCGTTGGGCGCATCGGGCCCGTTGGACCTGGCATGACCGGTGAAGTACCAGTAATCGCCCAGCCGAATACCCATGATGGGCCTGGAATCGAACCTTGAATGGACGGGAAGCTGTACGGCCTCGTCCGCCTGTAGTCGCGTGACAAAGGCCAAGCCGTTTCGCTGTTGACCAGGGTCCGCCCAGTAGATGTGCACGATGTGCGGTCTGGATTCGGTGCCCATCTGATAGATGTGCTCGGTTACCCCCGTGTCTGCGAACCTCGGGTCACCCTGCGTCCACCCTGCCGTGTCCGGTGGTGCGCTGCCCGCTTCCTGGAGTGCCAGGACATCGGTCTCAGCCATCCGTGTCCGGATGGCGTTTGTCCAGCGGGATTCCGGAGTGCCCGGCTCTCCTTCGGTTCCCTGGAACTGGCCGTGCATGTTGTACGAGCTGAACGACTGAGGGTCGCCGTAGTTCACGGCCTCCGCCTCCGTGGCGGTCATCGTGACGTTCGTGACCAGTCCTGCCAGCGTGACCACGAGGGCGGCCACGGCGGTGATCCACCGCCGCTGAGGGTCCCTTGTCGTCACATGGTTGTGTCTCGTCAATGATCCGTTCCTCTCGTTTCGACGCCGCGCCACGCTGCTCAGGGCACTGCCTACCGCTGCAAGCCGCCCGTGGCGGTGCGGAGCTGCCGTACCAGCAGGGGCCTTGTGCGCGCATGGCGAGCACGTGGACACGAAGCCTGCCGAGTGATCTGATTGTCCGTCGGCTCGTCGGGGAAAAGACCAGGTGGCCAGCGCGCTGACTGGATAAAATCCTGGTCAGATCCGGACAACCTCGGGGAGATCGTGGGGCGAGAACGCCAGTTCAAGGGCACGGACGCGGAGATCGCCTTAGCCCGCTTCCTGTGTGATATCACCGAAAGCCTCGGGCTCGACACCGTGAAGAAGGCTGCAGGGCACTTTCCCCACATCGGGAGCCGCTCGACGTGGGCGGAGTACCTCAACGGGGCGAAGCGGATTCCCCAACCGGTCCTGCGCGACGTACTCCAAGAGCTGCGCCGGATGCGGCCGGACAAGTGGAGCGGGCGCCTCCTGGTCGAGGCGAACGCGCTGTGGAAGGCCGCTGCCGAGGGCACCCCACCACCACAGGACAGCTCCAGCAGCGAGTTGGTCAGCCTCTACCGTCGGCTCACCGAGACCACGGAAGCCCTGTACAAGGCCCAGTCGGTCGCGATGAACAGCGAGAGCGTCATCCGGCTGCTGCTCCAGTTCGCCGGATGGCAGGAGAGAAGGGTCGCGGACCTCGCCCACGAGGTCGAGCAGTTGCGGGAGAGGGAACGCGCGCAGGCCGCGCGAAGCCTGGACCGGGCGCGGTTCCGTCTCTCCCGTGTCCAGGCCGAACTGGAGCGGGCGCGCAGCGACCGCTATACCGCCGAGCAGGCGCAGACGACGCTCATGCGGGAACAACAGGAGATCTACCGGGACTTCGAGCAGCTTCAGCAAGCCGCGTCCGACCCGGACATCGAGCCGACGCTCCTGCCGGAACGCGCGCCCGAGCCGCAGATGTCGGACGAGGAGATCGACCGCAGAATGGACGAGCAGCTCGACCTCATCGGCACCGACCGCGAACAGCGCGGAGTGATGCTCTCCGAGGTACTTGAGCAATCGGGTCTGGACCCCGAGACGGAGGAAGACGGCCCCCGCATCCTTCGTGGCACCGTCGTCACCGAGCACACCCCGGCGCAGGGCCCCGCCCCTCTGCCGGCCCGGTCCGAGGCCGTTCAGGAATTGTCCAGGACAATGTCTGACGGCCCTCCCACCGGCAACGAGACCTTCGCCCACGGTCCGTCTGCACCGTCCGGGCAGTGGAGAACCCGGCGCAAGCTCGCCTTCGGTGGTCTGGCGATCGCCCTCGTCGGCGCCGCTGTTCTCGTTGCCTACGCTGTCCAGGGTGGCGACGCCGCCGGCCCCGGGGGAGGCGACGCGACGAGCGCTGCCCAACGATGCCTTGCCCGGCCCGGATCGTGGAAGCTCAAGCAGATGACGGAAGAGCCGCACGATGCCCACAGTGTCAATATCAGCTTCACCGGATCGAGCGTATTCACGTTCCATGCGGATGGCACTGGGACCAGGGTTGATCAGGCCCTGAAGACAACAACGAGCTATGAAGAAATCGAGGAGAATACAGCCCCCTGGGCGCCCATTCATGGAAAACAGAACGGTACCATCGCGTTCCGGTACGGCATCAAAGAAGACGAGACCGGTCTGATGGTTACCTTCATCCAGAAGAAAGGAAAGATCACCCAGTATACAAACGGCGACGGCGTCGACCCGTCCCGCAGCAACCTCAAGCTCTCCGACGGCTTCTTCTCCTGCGCTGACGACGTCCTCACCATCAGCTGGGGCGGCGTGGGAGGACGGTCGGACACCTACACGCTGTCGTGACGGGCCCGTGCTCCTGTCTCGGACGGTATTCGGCCACTCCGGCACGACCGGGACCGTCCCCCGCCGACCGGAGAAGCCCGCGGCGGCGAAGTCCTGACCACTACGTGCGTGTGGTGTCCAAGCGGGGAATCCGGGGCCTGAACGACCGCAGTAGCGCTACGCGGGGCGGCGGACCTCCACCATCCGGAAGCGGTTCGCCACGAACGCGCCGTCCGTCAGCGCCGCGCTCGCAGCCGGGTTGCCGCCCGAGCCGTGGAAGTCGGAGAAGGCCGCGGTCTGGTTCACATACACCCCGCCGGTGAGGTTGAAGGACAACTGAGCCGGCTCCTCCAGGCACGCCTCCTCGATCTGGCGCTCCACCTCCGTCGACGTCGTGTACGCCCCGACCGTCATGGCGCCCTTCTCGCGGATCGTGCGCCGCAGCAGCTCCACCGCGTCGCCCGTCGAGTCGACCGCGACCGCGAACGACACCGGGCCGAAGCACTCTTCCATATACGCCGCCTCGGCCTCCGGCTTCGCGCCGTCGAGCTTGACGATCACCGGCGTGCGCACCGTGGCCCCGGGGAACTCCGGGTGGACCACCGCCCGGGTGGCCAGGGCGACTTCGCCGAGCCCCGGGGCCGCCTCCAGCCGCTCCCTCACCCCCGGGTTGACGATCGCGCCGAGCAGCGCCGCCGCCCGCTCGTCGTCGCCGAGGAGCTTGTCGACCGCGGCGGCGAGGCCGGCGACCACCTCGTCGTACGACTTGCGGCCCTGGTCGGTGTCGATGCCGTCGCGGGGGATCAGCAGGTTCTGCGGGGTGGTGCACATCTGGCCGCTGTAGAGCGAGAGGGAGAAGGCGAGGTTGGCGAGCATGCCGCGGTAGTCGTCGGTGGAGTCGACCACGACCGTGTTGAC
This sequence comes from Streptomyces sp. CNZ287, assembly GCF_007827615.1. Lineage (NCBI taxonomy): Bacteria > Bacillati > Actinomycetota > Actinomycetes > Kitasatosporales > Streptomycetaceae > Streptomyces > Streptomyces sp. CNZ287. Next base: position 203,895 of record NZ_VISV01000011.1, read on the forward strand.
CCCGGCCTTCTCCGTGTAGACCTGCGCCTGGCGGGCGTTCTCCTCCAGCCACTCGCCGAAGGCGGACGAGCCGGTGTAGTCCACGATCCTGATCTCGGGGTGCAGCGCCAGCGACTTGGCCACGCCCTCGCCGTCCCGCTCGGCGGTGAGGCACACCAGGTTCGGGTCGAAGCCGGCCTCCGCCAGCACCTCGCGGGCGGCCTGCACGGTCAGAGCCAGCGGCAGCACGGCCCGCGGGTGCGGCTTGACTAGCACCGCGTTCCCCGTCGCCAGGGAGGCGAAGAGGCCGGGATAGCCGTTCCACGTCGGGAACGTGTTGCACCCCACGAGCAGCGCGACGCCGCGCGGCACGGCCGTGAAGGTCTTGCGCAGGTGCAGCGGGTCCCGCTTGCCCTGCGGCTTGGACCACTCGGCGACCAGCGGCGTGCGGCTCTGCTCCGCATACGCGTACGCGACGGCCTCCAGGCCGCGGTCCTGCGCGTGCGGCCCGCCGGCCTGGAACGCCATCATGAACGCCTGGCCCGACGTGTGCATCACCGCGTGCGCGAACTCGTGGGTGCGGGCGCTGATCCGGGCCAGGATCTCCAGGCAGACCAGCGCCCGCAGCTCGGGCCCGGCCTGACGCCACGCCCCCGTCGCCGCCCGCATCACGGGCAGCAGCACGTCGGGGTCCGCGTGCGGATACGTGATCCCCAGCTCCAGCCCGAACGGCGAGACCTCGTCCCCCGCCCAGCCGTCCGTGCCGGGCTGGCTGAGGTCGATACGGGTGCCGCGCAGCGCCTCGAAGGCCGCCTGGCCGTCCGCGGGCGCGCTCTCGCCGTACGCCTTCGGGTGCTCGGGGTGCGGCGACCAGAAGGCGCGGGTGCGGATCGCGTCCAGCGCCTGGTCCAGGATCGGGCGGTGCTTCTCGGCGAGCGCGTCGGGCGTGAGGGGGGCGGGCATGCGGAACCAACTCCTCGTCGAGCTGGGCGGAAAACGGGCTTCGCGGCTAGAGTAACCGAATGATCGGTCGGGGCAAGAGAGGCTGTGGATAAGTGGCCGAGAGCAGGCGGACAGGCGCGCAGAGCGGCGCGAAACGGGACACGTACACCCCTGAGACGCTGCTCGCCGTGGCCGTCGAGGTCTTCCTGGAGCGGGGCTACGACGGCACCTCGATGGAACACCTCTCGCGCGCCGCGGGCATCTCCAAGTCCTCGATATACCACCACGTGCGCGGCAAGGAGGAACTGCTGCACCGGGCGGTCAGCCGGGCGCTCGACGGCCTCTTCGGCGTCCTCGACGAGCCCGCGGCGCGCACCGGCCGGGCGGTGGACCGGCTGGAGGCCGTGGCCCGGGGCACGACCGCGGTGCTGATGGCGGAGCTGCCGTACGTGACGCTGCTGCTGCGCGTGCGCGGCAACACCGAGACGGAGCGCTGGGCGATGGAGCGCCGGCGCGAGTTCGACGCCCGGGTGGCGGCGCTGCTCAAGGAGGCGGTGGCGGACGGCGACCTCCGCGCCGACGTGGACGTCCGGCTGGCCACGCGACTGCTCTTCGGCATGATCAACTCGATCGCGGAGTGGTACCGCCCGCGCGCGGGCAACGCGCACGACGACGCCGAGGTCACGGCGGCCGTGGTGACGCTTGCCTTCGCGGGCCTGCGGACCTGACGGCGGACGGCCCGGCGGGTCCGCCGCCCCGGGCGGGGCTCCGGGTGCGTACTCAGCTCAGCAGGTCGTTCTGCACGTCCGTCTCCTCGAAGACCAGCAGCGTGCGCGTCGACAGCACCTCCGGGATCGACTGGATCCGGGTCAGCACCAGGTCGCGCAGCGCGCGGTTGTCCTCCGTGTGTACCAGCAGCAGCACGTCGAAGTCCCCGCCGACGAGCGCGATGTGCGCCGCGCCCGGCAGTTGTTCGAGCTGGCGGCGGGCGGTGCGCCAGGTGTTCTGGACGATCTTCAGCGTGATGTACGCGGAGGTCCCCTGCCCCGCCCGCTCCTGGTCGATACGGGCGGCGAAGCCGCGGATCACGCCGTCGTCGATGAGGCGGTTGATCCGGGCGTAGGCGTTGGCGCGGGAGACGTGGACCTGCTCGGCCACGGAGCGTACGGAGGCGCGGCCGTCGGCGCGCAGGATGCGGACGATCTCGCGGTCGACGGAGTCCAGGCGGCGGGCCGGCGGGCGCGGCGCGGGCACCGCCGGGGCGGGCGCGGGCAGGTCAGGGGTGTCGCCTGCCAACTGTTCTTCCGCCATGCCGTACCGCCTCCCCTGTCTGGACGACCTGCTGGTATTGGAAGCTGTGCAGAACCGTTTGTCCACAGGCTGGGGTTCCCTGTAGCCAAAATGTGCCGTCAACCGAACAATCGGTAGGGAGTGCATGAGGACTCAGCCACGCCCACAAGGAGGTGGACGTCATGACGGTTCTTGAGCAGCCCGGCCGCGCCTACCAACCGGCGCCCCCGCCGGCCTGGAAGCCGCGTACGGAAGCGGCCCCCCTGCTGCCCGACCCCGAGCCGTACCGCGTGCTCGGCACCTCCGCCGCGGAGAAAAGCGACGCCGGACTGCTCCGCGAGCTGTACGGCGCGCTGGTCACCGGCCGGCGGTACAACGAACAGGCCACCACCCTCACCAAGCAGGGCCGCCTGGCCGTCTACCCGTCCACGACCGGCCAGGAAGCCTGCCAGGTCGCCGCCGCCCGTGCCCTGCGCCCGCAGGACTGGCTCTTCCCCAGCTACCGGGACACGCTCGCGGCCGTCGCCCGCGGCCTCGACCCCGTGCAGGCCCTCACCCTGCTCCGCGGCGACTGGCACACCGGGTACGACCCCGCGGAGCACCGCATCGCCCCGCTGTGCACCCCCCTCGCCACCCAGCTCCCGCACGCGGTCGGCCTCGCCCGCGCCGCGCAGCTCAAGGGTGACGACGTGGTCGCCCTCGCCATGGTCGGCGACGGCGGCACCAGCGAGGGCGACTTTCACGAGGCGCTGAACTTCGCCGCCGTCTGGCGCGCCCCCGTGGTCTTCCTCGTGCAGAACAACGGCTTCGCGATCTCCGTCCCCCTCGCCAAGCAGACCGCCGCCCCCTCCCTCGCCCACAAGGCCGTGGGGTACGGGATGCCGGGCCGCCTCGTCGACGGCAATGACGTGGTCGCCGCGTACGAGGTCCTCGCCGAGGCCGTCGAGCGGGCCAGGGGCGGCGGCGGCCCGACGCTGGTCGAGGCCGTCACGTACCGGATGGACGCGCACACCAACGCCGACGACGCCACGCGGTACCGCACGGACAGCGAGGTCGAGCCCTGGCGGGCGCACGACCCCATCGCGCTGCTGGAGGCCGAGCTGGCAGGCCGCGGGCTGCTCGACGAGGCGGGCGCCGCAGCGGCCCGCGCGGCGGCGGAGGAGCTGGCGGCGGGCATGCGCGAGCGGCTGCACGCCGACGCCGAGCTGGACCCGATGGACCTCTTCGCGCACGTCTACACCGAGCCGACCCCGCAGCTCCGCGCGGAGGAGAGCATGCTCCGCGCAGAGCTGGAGGCGGACCTCCAGGCGGAGGAGGGCGAGCGATGACGACGACGGCCGTCGCCGGCACCGCAGCCGGACGCAAGCCCGCCACCATGGCGCAGGCCCTCACCCGCGCGATGCGCGACGCCATGGCAGCCGACCCCGCGGTCCACGTCATGGGCGAGGACGTCGGGCAGCTCGGCGGCGTCTTCCGCATCACCCAGGGCCTGGCGGAGGAGTTCGGCGAGGATCGCTGCGCGGACACCCCGCTGGCCGAGGCCGGCATCCTCGGCACGGCGGTGGGGATGGCGATGTACGGGCTGCGGCCCGTGGTGGAGATGCAGTTCGACGCCTTCGGGTACCCGGCGTTCGAGCAGCTCGTCAGCCACGTCTCCCGGATGCGCAACCGGACCCGGGGGGCCACCCCGATGCCGCTGACCATCCGTGTCCCGTACGGCGGCGGCATCGGCGGCGTCGAGCACCACGGCGACTCCTCCGAGGCGTACTACATGGCCACCCCCGGGCTGCACGTGGTGACGCCCGGCACCGTCGCCGACGCCTACGGGCTGCTGCGCGCGGCCATCGCCTCCGACGACCCCGTGGTCTTCATGGAGCCCAAGCGGCTCTACTGGTCGAAGGCCGCCTGGGACCCGGACCGTCCCGAGGAGGTGCCCGGCATCGGCCGCGCGGTGGTGCGCCGGCCGGGCACGACGGCGACGCTCGTGACGTACGGGCCGTCGGTGCCGGTCTGCCTGGAGGCCGCCGAGGCCGCGCGGGAGGAGGGCTGGGACCTGGAGGTCGTCGACCTGCGCTCCCTGGTGCCGTTCGACGAGGAGACGGTGACCGCGTCCGTACGGCGCACGGGCCGGGCCGTCGTCGTCCACGAGTCGCCCGGCTTCGCCGGCCCCGGCGGTGAGATCGCCGCCCGCATCGGCGAGCGGTGCTTCCACTACCTGGAGGCGCCCGTGCTGCGCGTCGCCGGCCTCGACATCCCGTACCCGCCGCCGATGCTGGAGAAGCACCACCTGCCGGGCGTGGACCGCGTGCTGGACGCGGTGTCGCGGCTGCAGTGGGAGGCCGAGTGGACGGAGGGCGGCTGATGCCGGAGGTCCGCGAGTTCGCGCTGCCCGACCTGGGGGAGGGCCTGACGGAGGCGGAGATCGTCACCTGGCTGGTGGACGTGGGCGACGTCATCGCCGTCGACCAGCCGGTGGTGGAGGTGGAGACGGCCAAGGCGATGGTCGAGGTGCCGTGCCCCTACGGGGGCGTGGTCACCGCCCGCCACGGCGACCCGGGCACGGAGGTGCCGGTGGGGTCCGTGCTGGTCACGGTGGCGGTGGAGGCCGGCACCGGGCCCGGGCCCGGGCCTGGGTCCGGGTCCGGTGGCGGATACCGGGACCGGATCGAGGACAGGATCCGCAGCGCCGGTGCGGCGGACGGCGGCCCGGCGGGCGCGGACGACGGCGCGGTGGCCGACGCGCGGGCCGCGGCGGAGTTCGCCGGGGAGGAGACGGGCGGCTCGGGAAACGTCCTCGTCGGCTACGGCACGAGCGCCGGCGGTGCGCGCAGGCGGCGGCGGAGCGCCGGTGCCGGGCGAACCGCCCTCGGCGGCGGCCCGGTCCGTCCCGGAGCGGGCGCGCCGGCACCGCGGGGCGCGAAGGCGCCCGCGGTCCCGGCGGACGGGCCGGTGGCGGTCATCTCGCCGCTGGTGCGGCGGATCGCCCGGGAGTCCGGCCTCGACCTGCGCGCGATCACCGGCAGTGGGCCGCACGGGCTGATCCTGCGCGCCGACGTCGAGGCCGCGGTACGGGCCGGAACGCCCGCGGGGCGCGGTGCCGCCGCGGCTGCGGGACGTACGGCCGTCGATGACGGGGCAGCCGTTGCCGGGGCCAGTACCGCCGGTCCCGGGAAGGCCGGGGCCGTGGCCCCGGGTGGTGGGCTCGCCGAGGGCGAGCGGGTGCCGCTGCGGGGAGTGCGCGGGGCCATCGCCGACAAGCTGTCGCGCAGCCGCCGGGAGATCCCCGACGTCACGTGCTGGGTGGACGCCGACGCGACGGAACTGCTCGATGCCCGGCGGGCGATGAACGCCGCGGCGGGGGACCGCCCCGCGGTGTCGCTGCTCGCGCTGCTGGGCCGTGTCTGCACCGCCGCGCTCGCGCGCTACCCCGAGTTGAACTCCACGGTGCAAGGCCGGGAGATAGTCCGGCTGCCCGCCGTCCACCTCGGGTTCGCCGCGCAGACGGACCGCGGGCTCGTCGTCCCGGTCGTACGCGACGCGCACGCGCTCTCCGCCGAGCGCCTCTCCGCGGAGATGGCGCGGCTGACGGAGGCGGCACGGGCCGGCACGCTGACGCCCGCGGAGCTGACCGGCGGCACGTTCACCCTGAACAACTACGGAGTCTTCGGCGTCGACGGCTCGACCCCGATCCTCAACCACCCCGAGGCGGGCATGCTCGGCGTGGGGCGGATCGCGGAGAAGCCGTGGGTGTACGGCGGCGAGTTGGCGGTACGGCGCGTGGTGGAGCTGTCGTTCACGTTCGACCACCGGGTGTGCGACGGCGGCACGGCGGGCGGCTTCCTGCGGTACGTGGCCGACTGCGTCGAGCATCCCGCGGTGCTGCTCAGGGCGCTCTAGCGGAACGGCGCGCGGCGGGTAGGGTCCCGTGCCATGGAGGAGTCCGGTGGTACGGGGTCCGGGGCGGCGCACGCGGGTGCGGGCGCCGGGGCGGCCGGGGCGTACGCCGCCGTCGTGCTCGCCGGAGGCGCCGCACGGCGGCTCGGCGGGGTCGACAAGATGGCCCTGCGCGTCGGCGGGCGAACCCTGCTGGACCGGGTGTTGCGCGCGTGCCGCGGCGCCGGGCAGACCGTCGTCGTGGGGCCCCGGCGCCCCACGGTCCGGCCGGTGACGTGGACCCGCGAGGCGCCGCCCGGCGGCGGCCCCGTCGCCGCGCTGGCCGCCGCGCTGCCGTTCACCTCCGCCGGCACCGTCGTGCTGCTCTCCGCCGACCTGCCGTTCCTGGACGACGGCACGGTCCGTACCCTCCGCGCAGCGCTCGCGGCGGCCGGCGACGGCGTGGACGGGGCGATGCTCGTGGACGGCACCGGGCGCGACCAGCCGCTGGTCGCGGCATACCGGAGCGAGTCGCTGCGGCGCGGCCTCGCGCTGCTGGCCGTCGAGTACGGAGGGGTCGCCGGGCTGCCGCTACGGCTGCTCACCGGGGAGCTGACGCTCGTCCGGTCGGCATCCGGTGCCACGTTCGACTGCGACACCTGGGAAGATCTGGCCACGGCCAGGGACCGGATCAGGGAGCATGGGCACGTGCTGGATGAATGGCTCGCAGCGGTCAAGGAAGAACTCGGTCTCGACACCGAGGTGGACACCCGCGTCCTGCTCGACCTCGCGCGCGACGCCGCGCACGGAGTGGCGCGCCCCGCGGCGCCGTTGACGACGTTCCTCGTCGGCTACGCGGCGGGGCGGGCCGGCGGCGGCCCCGAGGCGGTCGCGGAAGCGGCGCGCAAGGTCACGGCGCTGACGGAGCGGTGGGCGGAGGAGGCGGCCGAGGAGGGCCGGTCGGGCACATGACGTCTGGTCGGCGGGGCGAGCGGCGCACCCCGGGGGCGGGCGCCGGAGGCGGCAGCGGGAACGGGAGCGACGGCGAAACCGGGGCCCGCGGCGACGAGTTCGCGGACGCGCTGGCGCTGGCGAACGACCGCCGCGACCTGGCCGCCGCCTACGGCGACGCCTTCACCCTCGCCGACCCCCCGCCGCCCGAGGCTCCCGCCGGCCGCGTCCGGCCGGGTACGTCCCGGGAGGGGGCGCGCACGGACGAGTTCGGCGACGCCCTGGCGTTCACGGACCGGAACGGCACGGAGGGCGCTGCCGCGCGCGGTGCCGGTGCACGTGCGGACCGTGGCGCCCGGGGGCGCGGGGACGCTTTCGCCGCGCCTTCGGCGCGTACGGGTCCGGGGCCCCGCGCCGAGGGGCGCAGCAGTGGTCGCGGGGCGCGTGACGGATCGGACCGTGACCCCCGGGAACGCGCGGGCGGCTCCGCCCCGACTCCTCCCCGTACGGGCCCGGGGCGGCGCCCCGACGGGCGTGCGGGCTCCGACGGCGCCGGTGCGCCCGCGGCGCGTACCGGATCGGGGCGCGGCGGGGATCCGCTGGACGTCGCCCTCGGGCTCGCCGGGCGCGCCCGGCGGGAGCCGGGCGACCCGCGCGGACTGTCCTGGGACGCCGCCCGCCGGGTGGCCGTGCGGTCCGGGCGGCGGCTGGGTGCCGTCGCGGTGCCGGTGGCCGGGGCGTACGGGCAGGTGCTCGCGGAACCGCTCAGGGCGCTCGCCGACTTGCCCCCCTTCGACACCTCCGCCATGGACGGCTACGCCGTCGCGGGGCCGGGCCCCTGGCGGCTCGACGCCTCCGGCCAGGGCATCCTCGCCGGCCACGCCGCCCACCCCGCGCTGCCCGACGGCCACGCCGTCCGCATCGCGACCGGCGCCCGCGTCCCGCCCGGCGCCACCGGCGTCCTCCGCTCCGAGCACGCCGAACTCCGCGACGACGGCAGCCTCTACGCCACCGGGGCCACCGTCGCCCAGGACGTCCGCACCGGCCAGGACATCCGCCCCCGCGGCCAGGAGTGCCGCGCGGGCGCCGAGTTGCTGCCCGCCGGCGCGCGCGTCACCCCCGCCGTCCTCGGGCTCGCCGCCGCCGCGGGCCACGACGAGCTGCGCGTCGTCCGAAGCCCCCGCGTCGAGATCCTCGTCCTCGGCGCCGAGTTGCTGCACCGCGGCCTGCCCCGCGAGGGCCGGATCCGCGACGCGCTCGGCCCGATGCTGGAGCCGTGGCTGCGCGCGTGCGGCGCCGAGCCGTTCGTCACCCGGCGCCTGGGTGACGACGCGGAGCTGCTGTACGAGGCCGTCGCCACGTCCACCGCGGACGTCGTCGTCACCACCGGCGGCACCGCCGCGGGCCCGGTCGACCACGTCCACGGCACCCTGCGCCGCCTCAAGGCGGACCTGGTCGTCGACGGCGTCGCGGTACGGCCGGGGCACCCGATGCTGCTCGCGGTGCTGCCCACCGGCGCCCACGTCGTGGGGCTGCCCGGCAACCCGCTGGCGGCGGTCTCCGGGCTCCTCACGCTCGCCGAGCCGCTGGTGCGCGTGCTCGGCGGCGCGCCCGTGCCGGAGTCGCCGGAGGCGGTGCTCATCGCGGACGTGAAGGGGCACCCGACGGACACCCGGCTGGTGCCGGTCGCCCTGGAGCACGGCGCACACGCACCCGCGGCGCACCGGCCCGCGCGTACCGAGCGCCCCGCGCCCACCGCACCCGCCGCGCAGATCCCGCCCCCGGGCGCCCAGCGTCCGGCACGTACCCCCGCGGGCGGCGCCCACGCCGCGCCCGTCCGCGCCGCGGCCTCCGGCGCCCCCTACCCCGCCGCGCGCCCCCTGCACTTCACGGGGCCCGCCATGCTCCGCGGCCTCGCCGTCGCCGACGCCCTCGCCGTCGTCCCGCCCGGCGGCGCCCCCGCCGGCACCCCCGTACGCGTCCTCCGCCTCCCCTGGGCCGCCGCCCCCCCGGCCGCGACCACCCCGGCAGGCCCCGCGTGAAATACCCCGACCAACGCGTCGCCCTCCCCCGCCGCCCCCGCGCCCCGCTGCGTCAGGTCGGCGGCCGCATACTGGCCGCGCTCTTCGTCCTCGCCCTCGCGATCTTCGTCGTCTACCTCGGCCGCGACGGCTACCACGACAACGCCGGCGGCAAGGTCGGCCTGCTGGACGCCGCGTACTACGCGACCGTCTCGCTCTCCACCACCGGCTACGGCGACATCGTCCCCGCCACCCCGGGCACCCGGCTCACCACGGTCCTCGTGGTGACCCCGCTGCGCGTGCTCTTCCTGATCATCCTCGTCGGCACCACCCTTGAGGTGCTCACCGAGCGCACCCGCCAGCAGTGGCGGCTCGATCGCTGGAGGTCCACGTTGCGCGATCACACCGTCATCGTCGGCTACGGCACGAAGGGCCGCTCCGCGCTGCAGACGCTGCGCGCGAAGGGGCTCGACAAGAGCCAGGTCGTGATCATCGACCCGAGCAGCAAGGTCATCGAGGCGGCCAACGCCGACGGCTTCGCCGGCGTCGTCGGCGACGCGACGCGCTCCGCCGTGCTGCTGCGCGCCGAGGGGCAGCGGGCCGCGCAGTTCGTGGTCTCGCCGCAGCGCGACGACACGGCGGTGCTGGTGACGCTGACGGTCCGGCAGTTGAACCCGCGGGCCAAGATCGTGACGGCGGTGCGGGAGGAGGAGAACGCCCCGCTGCTGCGCCAGTCCGGCGCGGACGCGGTGATCACCAGCTCCAGCGCGGCGGGCCGGCTCCTCGGCCTGTCGGTGCTGAGCCCCAGCGCGGGCACGGTGCTGGAGGACCTGATCGTGCAGGGCTCGGGGCTGGATCTCATCGAGCGCCCGGCGACCAAGGCGGAGTCGGGCCTCCACCCGCGCGAGACCGACGACCTGGTGGTGGCGGTCAAGCGCGGGCACCGGCTGATGGCGTACGACGATCCGGACGTCGGCCGGCTGGAGATGACGGACCGTCTGATCACCATCAGCCGGGCCGCGGGACCTGCGACGACGCCGGAGAAGGAGCGCGTAGTCACCCGCGAGGGTGGCTGGGACCTGGGCGGGCGCCGGGACCGCGGCTACCGGGACTACGAGGACACCCGCGACCCCCGCGGCGCCAGGGGCTACGGCGCGCACGGGGAGTTGGGCGGCGTGGACCGGGGCCGCGACCGCGACCGCGACCGGGACCGCGGCCGGAACCGGAACGGCGACCGCGGTCCGGGGGAGGACGGGGGCGGCACGGACGACGCGGAGTAGTAGCGTCCACTCCATGCATGCCATCACCATCTCAGAGCCAGGCGGCCCCGATTCGCTCGTCTGGGCCGAGGTCCCCGACCCCGTGCCGGCGGAAGGCGAAGTGCTGATCGAGGTGGCTGCCGCCGGCGTGAACCGCGCAGACGTGCTGCAGCGCCAGGGGTTCTACGAGCCGCCCGCCGGGGCATCCCCGTACCCGGGACTGGAGTGCGCAGGCCGGATCGCCGCGCTCGGCGCCGGCGTGGCCGGCTGGCAGGTCGGCGACGAGGTGTGCGCGCTGCTCGCCGGCGGCGGGTACGCGGAGCTGGTCGCGGTGCCCGCCGGGCAACTGCTGCCCGTACCGCGCGGGCACGACGCCGTGACCGCCGCCGCACTGCCCGAAGTGGCGTGCACGGTCTGGTCGAACGTGTTCATGATCGCGCATCTGCGCCCGGGCGAGACGCTGCTCGTGCACGGCGGCGGCAGCGGCATCGGCACGATGGCGGTGCAACTGGCCAAGGCGGTCGGCGCCCGGGTGGCGGTGACGGCGGGCAGCGTGGAGAAGCTGGAGTACTGCCGCGAGCTGGGCGCGGACGTGCTGATCAACTACCGCGAGCAGGACTTCGTCAAGGAGGTACGGGCCGCCACGGGGGGCGCGGGCGCCGACGTGATCCTGGACATCGTCGGGGCCGCGTATCTGGCGCAGAACGTGAAGGCGCTGGCGGTCAACGGCCGGATCGCGGTGATCGGGCTGCAGGGCGGCGCGAAGGGGGAGCTGAACCTCGGGGCGCTGCTGGCCAAGCGCGGGGCGATCACGGCGACCTCGCTGCGGGGGCGGCCGCCGGGCGAGAAGGCGGCGATCGTGGCGGCGGTACGGGAGCACGTGTGGCCACTGGTGGAGGCGGACCGGGTGCGGCCGATCGTGGACCGGACGCTGCCGGTGCAGCAGGCGGGGGAGGCGCATCGGGTGATGGAGTCGAGCGCGCACGTGGGGAAGCTGCTGCTGACGACGTGAGGGACGGGCGGTGCGCCGTGCGGCGTAGTCCCGAATGTCGGCTTTGTTAGCTTATGTGACTCTGGTTACGTCAGCACTGCCGGCACGGAAGGGTCCCCGCCGTGGCTGCTCCCGCACGTCGCCTGCGCCCCGCGGCCGGGATGGTGGCGGTGGCGCTGTGGCAGGGGGTCGTGGCGGGGCAGGGGGTCGCGTACGGGGTGAGCGAGGCGGCGCCGACCGGAACCCGGCACGAGACGCCCCGGGCCGTCACGGCGGCGCAGCCCGCCCGTCTCGCCGGCCCTCCGGCGAGCGCTGCGGCCCTCCGCGGCCCCGCCGCACCGCCGCGGTACGCCGACTCCGCGGCCGGCCGCCCCGGCGCTACGGACGGACGGCCCCGCGCGGCAGACGGCAGCCCCGGGCCCGTAGCCGGGCGCTCCCGCGGCGCAGCCGCCCGGCCCCGCGCGACCGGCCTCCGACCGCGCGTCACGGACGACCGACCGGGGTCCGCAGCCGACCGGCCCGGCTCCGCAGCCGGCCAGTCCCTTGTCGCGGACGCCGTCCGCGGCACCGCGGCGCGTCCTCCCGACGCGGACGCCGACGGCGAACCCGACCGCCCCCGCCGCCCCGGCGGCCTCGCCGGCAACGGCGCCGGCGAAGGACGCCGCCACCCCGGTCACCCCCACCCCGGTGCACCCCCCGGCGACATCACCGCGCCAGCCCGCCCCGAGCGCCCTGACCGCCCCGAGCGCCCTGACCGCCCCGAGCGCCCCGAGCGTCCCGACCGCCCGGACCGTCCCGACCGCCCCGGGCCCTCCGGCGAAGACCGCACCGCCCGCCCCGACTCCTCGGCACCGCACCAGGGCCGTCCGGACCGCCCGCCGCGCTCCGACCGCTCCCCCGCGCTCACGCCCACCCCCCACGGCAAACGCCGCGACGCCGACCTGCCCCGCGCCGAACGCGACCGCCCCCGCAGCCCTCGCCCCCGCGCCTCCGCCCCCGGCGCCCGCCGGGCGGACCCGGACCACCCGCACGCCCGCCCGGTACCTCCCCGCGCCCCCGGCCCGTACCGCAGCAGCAACCCCCCGGTCCCCGGCACCGACCGCACCCCCGACCCGGCGCAGAGCCTCACCTTCGTCCCGGACGCCCAGGCCGACGCCGACGAACGAGTCCCGCGGCGCGGCTCCGGCACGGCGGACCGCGTCCTGCCCCTCGGTACGGGCATGACCCTCGTCGGCCTGGGCCTGGCGTACTTCGCCCTCCGTCTCCGCCGCCGCTGAGCCCGCAGCGCGACTACGCTGCCCGCATGGACCCGGCGAAACCCACGAACGCCCAGGCCAACGCAGCCGGCGCGGATTCCCCGGCCCCGCCCCGCCTCCGCGCCCGGCCACCCGGCGACGCCGGTGACCCGGGCGTTGTCAGCGCAGGCGAATACCCTGGGGCGGGCGTGAGGGTGACTGGTGCCGCGAGTGCCGCGGAGGAACTCACCCTCCTCACCGCCCCCGCCCTCGCCGCCACCCCCCGCCTCCCCGCCGCCTTCCCCGCCGCCGCTCACCGGCTCCTCGCCGACCTCGTCCGCGGCGGTGCCGCGCTCGGCTGGGTCGAGCCGCCGTCCGCAGCCGACGTGGCCGCGCTCCTCGACGACGTGTCCGCCGCCGCCCGCGCGGGCGACGCCGCGCTGCGTGCCGCGTACCTCGGCGACCGGCTCCTCGGCGTCGGCTACTGGCTCCGCTACGCCCGCCCCACCCACCGCCCGCACGCCGACCTGGAGAAGCTCGCGGTGGCCGCCGAGGCGCACGGCCGCGGGGTCGGCCGGGCGCTGGCCGCCGCGCTCGTCGCCGACGCGCGGGCCGCCGGGATCGAGGTGCTGACCCTCGACGCCCGCGGCGACAACGACGCCGCCCTGCGCCTGTACCGCTCGCTGGGCTTCACGGAGTACGGCAGGCTGCCCGGGTTCGTGGCCGTCGGGGAGCGCCGCTACGACAAGGTCTTCCACATGCTGGACCTCCGCCGTCCGCCGCACGGCTAGCCCGGTGGCGCGCCCGGCCCTCCGACCAGTGACCGCACCCGACCGGGCCCCGTCCGCCCCTCCGCCGCCCAGGATCCCGATACCCCCGGCGCCCGGCTCGTGCGCGACAATGGCCCTATGAATACTCCGAGCAACGAGCGCCCGCCCGAGACCCCCCAGGTGGTGGTGGTCGGACCCGACGGCATGGCACGCGGGACCGTCGCGCCGGGCGACGGCGGCGCGGACGAGGAGGGCCGTGAGATCCCGCTGACCGACAAGGTCGAGCAGCCGGCGAAGGTCATGCGCATCGGCAGCATGATCAAGCAGTTGCTGGAGGAGGTGCGGGCCGCGCCCCTGGACGAGGCGAGCCGCGCCCGGCTGAAGGAGATCCACTCCAGTTCCGTGAAGGAGCTGGAGGACGGCCTCGCGCCCGACCTGATCGACGAGCTGGAGCGGCTGACGCTGCCGTTCACCGACGAGACCGTGCCCACGGAGGCGGAGCTGCGCATCGCGCAGGCGCAGTTGGTCGGCTGGCTCGAAGGGCTCTTCCACGGCATCCAGACGACGCTGTTCGCCCAGCAGATGGCCGCGCGGGCGCAGTTGGAGCAGATGCGCCGGGCGCTGCCGCCCGGCGGCGGCCTCGGCGGCGACGACCAGGGCGAGATGGGTCCCGAGCACGGGCGCACCGGCGGCCCGTACCTCTGACGCGTGAGTCCCGGCCTCCACACGGCACCGGGCCGGTCCGTACCGCGGTACGGACCGGCCCGTAGTCCTGTGCGGGACGGGGTGCCCTACTGCTTGTACCCCGTCGCGATGACCAGCTCCAGCTTGTCCTTCGACGGGTCGAAGTAGTCGTCGTACTCGTCGAAGTTCTGCTCCAGCACGGTGTCCTTGCCCCACAGCTCGTCGGGCTCCTCGTCCACCTCGTACGACCACTGCGCGGCGCGCAGGCACTCGCGCACCGACTGGTAGTCCTTGAAGGTGAAGTCCGGCACCCGGACCAGCTTCTCGTTCTGGGGGTCGGTCATCGGCTCCGTGCAGCGGGTCTTGTCGATCGTGCGGGAGCGGTCCGGCGGGATCATCTCGTTGTCGCCCTTGCCGCCGGCGTCGCCCTCGCCGCCGCTGTCGTCCCCGGTGCCGGCGGTCGGGTCGGAGTTGGGCTGCTCCGTCTGGCCGGTCGGCTTGGCCTCGGGGTCGCCGTCGTCGCCGCCGTTGAGTACGAGGATGATGGCGGTGGCCGCGATCACCACCATGGCGATGACGACGGTCAGCCCTATGACCGCGGCGTTCCGGTTCCCCTTGCCACCGCCGTGACCCCCGCCCGGCCCGCCCTGCGGGCTGAGCGAGTACGGCTGGGGCGTCGCGTACCCGCCGTGCGGCTGCTGCTGCTGAGGCTGCGGCGGGCCGAAGCCCTGCTGCTGCATCGGCTGGTACGGGGTGGGGGCGCCGGGCGGCGGCGAGTGGTACGGGTTGACCGGCGGGAAGACCGCCGAGCCGATCCCCGCGCCCGAGTCGCGCGCGTGCGCCCCCGCGACGACGGACGGCATGGCGCCCGGCGGCGTCATGCCGCCCGCCCGGCGCACCTCCTCGCGCATCTCCTCGGCGCTGCGGAACCGCTCGTCGGGGTTCTTGGCCAGCGCCCGCGCCACCAGCGCGTCGACCACCGGCGGCACCGTCATGTTGATCGACGACGGCGCCGGCGGCGGCTCCTGCACGTGCGCGTACGCGATGGCCAGCGGCGAGTCGGCGTCGAACGGCAGCCGGCCGGTCAGCAGCTCGAAGAGCATCACGCCCACCGAATACAGGTCGGAGCGGGCGTCGACGCCGCGGCCCAGGGCCTGTTCAGGCGAGAGGTACTGCGGGGTGCCGACGACCATGCCGGTCTGCGTCATCGACGTGACGCCCGACTGCACGGCGCGGGCGATGCCGAAGTCCATCACCTTCACCTGCTCGCGGCGCGTCATCATGACGTTCCCCGGCTTGATGTCGCGGTGGACGAGCCCCATCTCGTGGCTGGCGTCGAGCGCGGCCAGCACGTCCGAGACGATCCGCAGCGCCTTCTCCGTGGGCATCGCGCCGAACTGGGCCACGTCCTCGTCGAGCACCGAGCGCAGCGGGCGGCCCTCGACGTACTCCATGACGATGTACGGCACGGGCCCGCCGCCGTCGCCCGCGAAGCGGTCCTCGCCCGTGTCGAAGACGGAGACGACGTTCTGGTGCGACAGCCGGGCGACGGCCTGGGCCTCGCGGCGGAAGCGCTCGCGGAAGGAGTCCTCGCGGCCCAGCTCGGTGTGGAGCGTCTTCACCGCGACCTGGCGGTCGAGGACGGTGTCGTGGGCGAGGTGGACGGAGGCCATGCCGCCCGTGCCCAGCAGGTCGAGCAGCCGGTAGCGGCCGCCCCCCACGGATCGGCCGGCGTAGTCGTCCTGGCCGCCGTATTCGGTCATGCTGGATCTCCCCCGGGTGCCTGCCTGATGCAGAAAGTCTGCCTCAGGCAGAGGAGAGGTCAAGCGGGTTGCCCGTTCCGTGACCACCTGCCCCCTTGCGACGTCCCTTTGCACCCCCTTTACCCACCGCGTCCCCCCGGCGCGTCCCCCGCCGCTTCACCCACGCTTCACCCACCGCGCACCGCCGCCCCTCCCGCCCCGCGGACCGCGCGCCCCTCCCCACCACCGGCCCCGTCCGGGATTTGCGTACGGACCCCCGGACCCGGTTGCATGTTCCGTTCAGCGGGATCCGGTGTCAGGGGCAGGAGGTAGCGTTCCCCGTAACCGGACGGACGACGGAACCACGACGAGACGACGACGAGACCAAACCACCGCGAGGAACTGATGTCACAGACGGAGCCCCCCGAGGAGCCGTCGGCGAACGGGCCGGGCCGCGGCGGTATGGCTGACTCTCCCGAGAACTGGGGGGTCGGCGGGCTCGTCGGGGACGGGCGCTACCGGCTCACCCGCCGCCTCGGCCGCGGCGGCATGGCCGAGGTCTTCGCCGCGGAGGACGTGCGCCTGGGCCGCGAGGTCGCGGTCAAGCTGCTCCGCAGCGACCTGGCCGAGGACCCGGTGTCCAAGGCCCGCTTCACGCGCGAGGCGCAGTCGGTCGCGGGCCTGAACCACCACGCGGTCGTCGCGGTGTACGACTCGGGGGAGGACCAGGTCGCCGGCAGCACCGTGCCGTACATCGTCATGGAGCTGGTCGAGGGCCGGACGATCAAGGAGCTGCTCACCGGCGCCGAGATCCCGCCGCCCGACCAGGCGCTGCTGATCATCTCGGGCGTGCTGGAGGCGCTGGCGTACAGCCACCAGCACAGCATCGTCCACCGCGACATCAAGCCGGCGAACGTCATCATCACCACCACCGGCGCGGTGAAGGTGATGGACTTCGGCATCGCCCGCGCGCTGCACGGCGCGGCCTCCACCATGACGCAGACCGGCATGGTCATGGGCACGCCGCAGTACCTCTCCCCCGAGCAGGCGCTCGGCCGGGCCGTCGACACCCGCTCCGACCTCTACGCGGTCGGCTGCCTGCTGTACGAGCTGCTGACCGGCCGCCCGCCGTTCATCGGCGAGACCCCGCTGGCCGTGGTCTACCAGCACGCGCAGGACAACGCCGTGCCGCCGTCCCAGATCAGCGAGGACGCGCCGCCGGAGCTGGACGGCCTGGTGATGCGGGCGCTGGCCAAGGAGCCCGAGGACCGCTTCCAGACCGCCGACGAGATGCTCGGCCTCCTGCAGTACGCGCTGCGCATGCTGCGCGACGTCGGCCCGCACACCGGCACGTGGGACACCGGCGCCGTCGCCGTCGGCGGTACGCCGCCGATGGGCACCCCGGCCGTCGGCGCCACCGCGGCCACCGCGGCGCTCGCCTCCGCGGGCGGCGACACCCCGCCGCGGATGCTGCGGCCCAGCGGCCCGGACGACGGCGGCTTCGACCCCGGCCCGCGCCGGGCGGGCCGCGGGCGCGGCCGGATGTGGGCGATCGCGGCGCTGGCGGTGGTCGCCATAGTGCTGGGCGTGGCCTTCGCGCTGAGCGGCGGGGACGACGAGAACAAGAAGCAGGCGCCGCCGACGCCGACGAAGCAGGAGCAGAGTCCGACGAAGGACAAGGAGAAGGAGGAGGACTCGCCCTCGCCCACGGAGGAAGAGCCGACGTACCACGACGACGAGCCGACGTGGGAGGAGACCTCCGAGCCTCCGCCCACCACCTCGCCGACGGACAGCCCGACCGGCACCGGCAGCCCCACGGGATCGCCCAGCGAGCCGACCGACGACGTCGGCGGCAGCACGAGCGAGGGCAGCGGCGGTACGACCGAGAGCGGCGGCAGCACGACGGGCGAGACCACCGGGGAGACGACCGGCGAGACCACGGGCGAGACCACCGGGGAGACGACGGGCGAGGTCGAGGGCGGCGAGATCGGCGGCGAGGTCGTCGACGGGGGCCAGGCCAACGGCGGCGCGGCCGGCACCGAAGGCTGAACACCGAAGGCTGAGCACCAAAGGCCGAGGGGAGGGGCAGCCGCCCCTCCCGGTCACGGCCGGGGCGTCGCCGCCTCCGGCCCTACTCCTCCCGGGGCCTGTCCCGGTCGCCGCTGCCGCCCTGTTCCGCCTGGCGGCGGGCGACGTAGGCCGCCGCCTGCGACCTGCGCTCCATGTTCAGCTTCGACAGCAGGCTGGACACGTAGTTCTTGATCGTCTTCTCGGCCAGGTGCAGCCGCTCGCCGATGGCCCGGTTCGTCAGCCCCTCGCCGATCAGGTCGAGGATCCGGCGCTCCTGGTCCGTCAGCCCGGCCAGCCGCTCGTCCTCCCGGCCGCGCCCGCCGGCGCGCAGCCGCTCCAGCACCCGCGCCGTTGCCACCGGGTCGAGCAGCGACTTGCCGGCCGCCACGTCCCGTACGGCGGTGAGCAGCTCGTTGCCGCGGATGGCCTTCAGCACGTACCCGGACGCGCCCGCCATGATCGCGTCGAAGAGGGCCTCGTCGTCGGCGAACGAGGTGAGCATGAGGCACTTGATGCTCTCGTCCCGGGAGCGGATCTCGCGGCAGACCTCGACGCCGCTGCCGTCGGGCAGCCGGACGTCGAGCACGGCCACGTCGGGCCGGACCGCGGGGATGCGGACCAGCGCGTCGGCAGCGGTGCCGGCCTCGCCGACGACCTCGATGTCCGGCTCGGCCTGAAGCATCTCGTGTACCCCCCGACGGACCACTTCGTGGTCATCGAGTAGGAATACGGTGATTTTTCCATCTATGGCCACTGTCCCAGTCTCACATACCGGGTCTTCCCGCGCTCAGGGCCGCCGGGATAACGTGCCAGTGTCCCGGCAGCCTGCGAGGCTGTGACCAGTGGACCTGATGCCGACGAGGCGAGCCGGCTCCTGCGTTACTAGGAAATCAAAGCAAAACCGCAGGTCAGGACCGCTTCGCGAAGCAGCGGACCACTGTGTAACGTGCCTGCCAGTGGGAAGGATGCCGGGCGCCTGTCACCCCCGTCCCCATCGGTGCACCCACCCCGTGCACGTATGGGAATCGGGTGAGCCGCCCTCCGCTGCCGCGGGGGACCGAAGGCCACCGGCGATCCCGGGGGCCGGAGAGACGTCAGGAGAGACCGTGACCGAGAGCACTGCCGCGCGCGACCCGCGCCGCAGCAGCAAGCGCACCAGCGGGAGCGACGGCGGGAGCGCCGCCGCGACGGC
Source organism: Streptomyces sp. CNZ287 (assembly GCF_007827615.1). Classification (NCBI taxonomy): domain Bacteria; kingdom Bacillati; phylum Actinomycetota; class Actinomycetes; order Kitasatosporales; family Streptomycetaceae; genus Streptomyces; species Streptomyces sp. CNZ287. The sequence goes on from NZ_VISV01000011.1 coordinate 222,894, forward strand.
AGCGCCCGCGGCGCCCGCGGCGCCCGCGGAGAAGGCAGCGGCCGGGAAGGCGACGGCGAACGCCAAGCCGCCCGCGAAGAAGGCCGCCGCCAAGAAGACCGCGGCCAAGAAGTCCGCGGCCAAGAAGACGGTGCCCGCGAAGAAGGCGGCCGGGGCCGCCGGGCCCGCGAAGAAGGCCGGGGCCGCCCCGGCGGCGAAGACGGCGAAGGCCGCCGGGAAGGCGGCCGCATCCGCCGGCACCCTGCCGCACGGCGCCGCCGACGCCCCCGAGCTGGTCCAGCTCCTCACCCCCGAGGGCGAACGTGTCGAGCACCCCGAGTACGCGGTCGACCCGAGCCCGGAAGAGCTGCGCGGCCTCTACCGCGACATGGTCCTCACCCGCCGCTTCGACGCCGAGGCCGTCACCCTCCAGCGCCAGGGCGAGCTGGGCCTGTGGCCCTCGCTGCTCGGCCAGGAGGCCGCCCAGGTCGGCTCGGGCCGGGCGACCCACGAGGACGACTACGTCTTCCCCACCTACCGCGAGCACGGCGTCGCCTGGTGCCGCGGCGTGGACCCGACGCTGCTGCTCGGCATGTTCCGCGGCGTGAACAACGGCGGCTGGGACCCGAACAGCAACAACTTCCAGCTCTACACGATCGTCATCGGCTCCCAGACGCTGCACGCCACCGGCTACGCCATGGGCGTCGCCAAGGACGGCGCCGACTCCGCCGTCGTGGCGTACTTCGGCGACGGCGCCTCCAGCCAGGGCGACGTCGCCGAGTCGTTCACCTTCGCCGCCGTCTACAACGCCCCGGTCGTCTTCTTCTGCCAGAACAACCAGTGGGCCATCTCCGAGCCCACCGAGCGCCAGAGCCGCGTCCCGCTCTACCGCCGCGCCGCCGGCTACGGCTTCCCCGGCGTCCGCGTCGACGGCAACGACGTGCTCGCCGTCCTCGCCGTCACCCGCAAGGCGCTGGAGCACGCCCGCTCCGGCCAGGGCCCGATGCTGATCGAGGCGTACACGTACCGCATGGGCGCCCACACCACCTCCGACGACCCCACCCGCTACCGCCGCGACGACGAGCGCGCGGCCTGGGAGGCCAAGGACCCCATCCTGCGGCTGCGCACCCTGCTGGAGCGGGAGGACCTCGCCGACGCGGCGTTCTTCGCCGAGCTCGACGAGGAGAGCGACGCGCTGGCCAAGCGGGTGCGCGAGGCCATCAGGACCATGGCCGACCCGGACCCGATGGCCATGTTCGAGAACATCTACGCCGACGGGCACGCCCTCGTCGACGAGGAGCGGACGCAGTACGCGGCGTACCAGGCGTCCTTCGCGGACGAGGCGGGCGCCGCCGCCGGGAAGGGGCACTGACCATGGCGGTCGAGAAGATGGCGCTGGCCAAGGCGATCAACGCGTCGCTGCGCACGGCCATGGAGGACGACGCCAAGGTGCTCGTCATCGGCGAGGACGTCGGCAAGCTCGGCGGCGTCTTCCGCGTCACCGACGGGCTGCAGAAGGACTTCGGCGAGGACCGGGTCATCGACTCGCCGCTGGCCGAGTCCGGCATCGTCGGCACCGCGATCGGGCTGGCGCTGCGGGGCTACCGGCCGGTGGTGGAGATCCAGTTCGACGGGTTCGTCTTCCCCGCGTACGACCAGATCGTCACGCAGCTCGCGAAGATGCACGCGCGGGCGCTGGGCAGGGTCAAGCTGCCGGTCGTCATCCGGATCCCCTACGGCGGCGGCATCGGCGCGGTCGAGCACCACAGCGAGTCGCCGGAGGCGCTGTTCGCGCACGTGGCGGGGCTGAAGTGCGTCTCGCCCTCGACGCCGGCGGACGCGTACTGGATGCTCCAGCAGGCCATCCACAGCGACGACCCGGTGATCTTCTTCGAGCCCAAGCGGCGCTACTGGGACAAGGGCGAGGTCAACACCTCCGCGATCCCCGGCCCGCTGCACGAGGCGCGGGTCGCCCGGGAGGGCACGGACCTCACGCTCGCCGCGTACGGGCCGATGGTGAAGACGTGTCTGGAGGTCGCCTCCGCGGCCGCGGAGGAGGGCACGTCGCTGGAGGTCGTGGACCTGCGGTCGATGTCGCCGATCGACTTCGACACCCTGCAGCGCTCGGTGGAGAAGACCGGCAGGCTGGTCGTCGTGCACGAGGCCCCGGTGTTCTACGGGTCCGGCGGGGAGATCGCCGCACGCATCACGGAGCGGTGCTTCTACCATCTGGAGGCCCCGGTGCTGCGCGTCGGCGGCTTCCATGCGCCGTACCCGCCGGCGAGGCTGGAGGAGGAGTACCTCCCCAACCTGGACCGGGTGCTCGATGCCGTCGACCGCGCGCTTGCGTACTGAACAGGGAGCGTGTCCGTGACCATGAGCAACACCGCGCGCCTCCGCGAGTTCAGGCTGCCCGACGTGGGTGAGGGCCTGACCGAGGCGGAGATCCTCAAGTGGTACGTCCAGCCTGGCGACGCCGTGCACGACGGCATGGTGGTGTGCGAGGTGGAGACGGCGAAGGCGGCCGTCGAGCTGCCGATCCCGTACGACGGGGTGGTGCAGGAGATCCGCTTCGCCGAGGGCGACACGGTCGACGTCGGTACGCCGATCATCGCCGTCGACACGGAACCCGGGGCGGCCCCGGAAGCCGGGGAGCCCGCCGGCGGGACGGAGGCGGCGTCCGACGCCGCCGCCGCGCCGGACGGCGGTGACGCCGCGGCGGCCGGCGACGCCCCCAAGCGGGAGCCGGTGCTCGTCGGCTACGGCGTGGCGCAGGGCTCGACGAAGCGCCGGCCGCGCAAGCCGCAGCCCGGCGCCGAGGCATCGGCGTCGATCCAGGGCGAGTTGAACGGCCGGGCGGCACCGCCGCCGGCGCCGCAGGCGCCCGGCGGCCCGGCCGGTACCGGCACGGCTGCCCCCGCGGCCGGCCACGGGGCCACCGCCGCGGGCGGCACGGACATGCCGGGAGCGCACGTCTCCACCGCGGAGCCGGCCGCGCCCGCAGCCGCGGCACCCGACGCGCCCGCCGCCGGCGGTCGCGTGCTCGCCAAGCCGCCCGTGCGCAAGCTCGCCAAGGACCTCGGCGTCGACCTCGCCGCCGTCGTCCCCACCGGCGACGGCGGCGTCATCACCCGTGACGACGTCCACGCCGCCGCGGCCCCGGCGCCGGCCGCGCCCGCGCAGCCCGTACCGGCCGCCGAGCCCGCCGCCCACCCGGCCCCCGCCGCGGAACCCGCGACCACCGCCCGCGAGACCCGGATCCCCATCAAGGGCGTCCGCAAGGCCACCGCCCAGGCGATGGTCGCGAGCGCCTTCACCGCGCCGCACGTCACGGAGTTCGTCACCGTCGACGTCACCCGCACGATGAACCTCGTACGGGAGCTGAAGGAGGACCCCGATCTCGCCGGGCTGCGGATCAACCCGCTGCTGATCGTCGCCAAGGCCCTGCTGCTGGCGATCCGGCGCAACCCCGAGGTCAACTCCGCCTGGGACGAGGAGCGTCAGGAGATCGTCCGCAGGCACTACGTGAACCTCGGCATCGCCGCGGCCACCCCCCGCGGCCTGATCGTGCCGAACATCAAGGACGCGCACGCCAGATCGCTGCCCGAGCTGGCCACCGAGCTGGCCGGGCTGGTGGCCACCGCCCGCGAGGGCAGGACCACGCCGGAGGCGATGCAGAACGGCTCGGTGACCATCACCAACGTCGGCGTCTTCGGCATCGACACCGGCACGCCGATCCTCAACCCCGGCGAGCCGGCGATCCTCGCCTTCGGCGCGATCAAGCAGCAGCCGTGGGTGCACAAGGGCAAGGTCAAGCCGCGGCACGTGACGACGCTCGCGCTCTCGTTCGACCACCGGCTGGTCGACGGAGAGTTGGGCTCGAAGGTGCTCGCGGACGTCGCGGCGGTCCTGGAGCGGCCGAAGCGGCTGCTCACCTGGGGCTGACCCCCGGCAAGGCGCACGCCCCCGGTCCCGTTCCCACGGGCGCCGGGGGCGTGCGCGTGCGTACGTACCCGTCTACTCCTGTCCCGCATCGCGGACGGCGGCCACGTACGCATACCTGTTGTATCTATGCTGTGCGCATGCCGCCGAGCCCCGCCGCCCCCGCCAAGCCCGCGCCCGCCGCCGACCGCGTCTACGCCCACGTCAAACAAGGCGTGCTGGAACGGCGTTACGAGGGCGGCACGATGCTCACCGAGGGCGAGCTGGCCGACGCCGTCGGCGTCTCCCGCACGCCCGTGCGCGAGGCGCTGCTGCGGCTGCAGGCCGAGGGGCTGCTGGAGCTGTACCCGAAGAAGGGCGCGTTCGTCCTGCCCGTCTCCGCGCAGGAGATCGCCGACGTCGTCGAGACCCGGATGCTCGTCGAGGAGCACGCCGCCCGCCGGTCCGTGCCCGCGCCCGCCGCGCTGCTCACCCGGCTCGAAGAGCTGCTGGAGGAGCAGCGCCGGCACGTGGAGGCCGACGACCGTGCCGCCGCGTCCGTCACCGACCGCTGCTTCCACGCCGAGATCGTCCGCAACGCGGGCAACGCCATCCTCGTCCGCCTCTACGACCAACTCCGCGACCGCCAGCTCCGCATGGGCGTCGCGCTCATGAACGCCCAGCCCGACCGCATGCGCCGCTCGCTCGCCGAGCACGCCGAGATCCTCCAGGCGCTGCGCAGCGGCAGCGCCGACACCGCCGCCGCCGCGGTGCACGGCCACGTCGCCTCCGTACGGGACCTGCTCCGCGGGGACCTGCGGTGACCGCCGTGCGCGAGGGGGGCGGCCGCGGCCTGCCCGGCGACCCGCCCGGCGGCCTGACGGCCGCCGCCATGTGGAGCCTCGGCGTCGCCGTCTACTTCGTCGCCGTCACGTACCGTACGAGCCTGGGCGTCGCCGGCATCGACGCCGCCGAGCGCTTCGACGTGGGCGCCTCCGCCCTGTCGGGCTTCTCCATACTCCAGCTCCTCGTCTACGCCGGGATGCAGATCCCCGTCGGCCTGCTCGTCGACCGGCTCGGCACGCGCCGGGTGCTGGCGATGGGCATCGTGCTCTACACGGCGGGGCAGTTCGGCTTCGCGCTCTCCGGCACGTACGGCACCGCCCTCGCCTCCCGCGCGCTGCTCGGCTGCGGCGACGCGATGACGTTCATCAGCATCCTGCGGCTGGGCGCGCGCTGGTTCCCGGCCCGCCGCGGGCCGCTGATAGCGCAGCTCGCGGGGCTCGTGGGGATGGCGGGCAACCTGGTCTCGACGCTCGTACTCTCCCGCATGCTCCAGGAGTTCGGCTGGACCCCGACCTTCGCGGGCAGCGCGGTGGCCGGCGCGGTCATGCTCGTCCTCGTCCTGCTCTTCCTGCGCGACCAGCCCCGCGACTACGTGCCCCCGCCCCCCGAGGGCCACCACGGCCGCGGCATCAGGGCGCAGATAGCCGGCGCCTGGCGCGAGCCGGGCACCCGGCTGGGCTTCTGGGTGCACTTCACCACCCAGTTCCCGGCGATGGTCTTCCTGCTGCTGTGGGGGCTGCCGTTCCTCGTCGAGGCCCAGGGCGCGAGCCGCGCCGAGGCCGGCCAACTGCTGACGCTGCTGGTGCTCTCCAACATGGCGGTCGGCCTCGTCTACGGCCAGCTCGTCGCCCGGCACCACGCGGCCCGGCTGCCGCTGGCGCTGGGCACGGTGGCGGCGACGGCGCTGGTGTGGGGCACGGTGCTGAGCTGGCCGGGGGCGCACGCGCCGGGCTGGCTGCTGGTGGTGCTCTGCTGCGTGCTGGGCGCGTGCGGGCCCGCGTCGATGATCGGCTTCGACTTCGCCCGCCCGGCGAACCCGCCGGAGCGGCTGGGCACGGCGTCCGGCATCGTCAACATGGGCGGCTTCACGGCGTCGATCACCACGCTGCTGGCGGTGGGCCTGCTGCTGGACGCGACGGGCGACCGCTACGGCATCGCCTTCGCGAGCATCTTCGTCCTGCAGATCCTGGGGATCACCCAGATTCTGCGCCTGCGCCGCCGGGCCCACCGCCGCGAACGCGAACGCCTGGTGGCGAGCCGCGTCTCGGCCGTCCACGTCCCCGCCTGAGGCGCGCCCGCGGCACGGGCCCGCCGTACGGGCCGCGGCGAGGGGCCGCGGGCTAGTCCGTCGCCACCTCCGTGGCCACCTCGGGGGTCTGGTTCGGCTGCGGGGCCGGGCCGGCCGCCGGGGCGGGCTCGTGGAAGCCCGCGGGGCCCGAGGTCGCGTCGGGGATGGTCGCCGGCGGCGCGCCGTTCTCGATCATGGAGCCGAGGCCCACCACCGCCGCCACGTCCGGGCGTTCCGCGATGCGCACGGGCAGCCCCACCGACGTGCGCAGCATCGTCTCCAGGCCCGGCATCGTCGCGCTCTCGCCCGCCAGCACGATCCCCCGGTCCCCGACGTCCGCCACCAGGTCCGGCGGGCAGCGGCGCAGCACCGAGCGGATCCCGTCCAGCACCGCAAGCATCGGCACCCCCGCCGCCTGCCCCACCGCCGCCGGGTCGACCTGGACCGTACGCGGGCGTCCCGAGACCACGTCGCGGCCGAGCACCTCCAGCGTCGCCGCGCCCTGCGCCCCGGCGAGCGAGAGGTCGCCGTGCACCTGGCTGACGGTGTGGCTGCGCAGCATCACCTCGTGGTTGATGCGCAGGTGCTCCACCAGCGCCCGGTCCACCGCCTGCCCGCCCACCGGCACCTTCTCGGCGGCGACCACGTTGCCCAGCGACAGCACGGCGATCTGCGTCATCGCCGCACCGCACACCACGATCAGCGTGCCCTCCGCAGCCGGCACCGGCAGCCCGCAGCCCACCGCCGTGGCGATGAGGGTGTCGACGAGGATGACCCGCTTGGCGCCCAGCCCCGCCAGCGTGTCGATCATCGCCCGCTGCGTCAGCGGCTCGGCGTCGTGCGGGGTGCACGCCGCGGCCCGTAGCCAAGGGTGGAAGCGCCAGGATCTGCGGACCTTGGCGTCGATGAGGTGGCGCAGCATGCGCTGGGCCATCTCGATGTCGGTGATGCCGTTCGGCCCCACGGGCCGGACGACCTGGATGTGGTCGGGGGTACGGCCGGTCATCGCCTCGGCCTGCCCGCCGACGGCCACCAGGGCGCCGGTGTGGGAGTTGAGGGCGACGGCACTCGGCTCGTCCACGACGAGGCCGATGCCCCTGAGGTAGACGCGGGTGCGGGTGGCCCCGACGTCGACGGCGACGCTGCAACGGAGAAGCTGTTCCTGGCTGATGCTCACATGATCAGCCTGGGGTGGCCGGGCGCGGGGCGCCCGCCGGGCTGTGCCGGTCGGATGAGGGCTGCCCCCTTACGGGTGAGGAGGCAGCGCCCGCCCCGGCCCGTCCGGGCGGCGTCGCGGGTCTCGTACGGACCGTCAGGTGCCGTACGGCCGCGGGCCGGGCGCCGTACCGGCCGTCAGGCTCCCGTCCCCGCCCTCAGTCCGTCACCGAGAAGTGCCGCAGGACCGTCTCCGCCACGTGCGCGTCGCCCTCCACCTTCACCCGGTCCGCCGCCGCGGCCGCCCGCAGCCGGCCCGTGGCCAGCCACAGGTACGTCTCCCAGTCCGTCGTCAGCGTCACCGTCGGCCCGAGCGAGACGCTGCCGTCGATGGAGCCGCGGCCGTCCTCCCCGACCCGGACCGTCCGCATGAACTCCACCGGGCCCGTCACGTCGACGACCACGATCGACCCCGGCCGCGCCGCCGCGTCCTCGGCCACCACCTTCGGCAGCCGCGCCAGCAGCTCGTCGCGCACGAGGTGCGCGCCCGGCGAGTCGATGTTCCCCGGCTTGCCCAGCGCGCGGCGGATGTCCTGCTCGTGCACCCATATGTCGAAGGCGCGGTAGTGCGTCAGCTCCGCGAGCGTCATCTCGCTGCCGAACGCGCCGCGCACCTTGGCGTCCAGGGCGCGCTTCTCGTCGCGGAGCTGGCGCCGGCGGCGGATGAGCGTGTACTCGAGGTCGGCGGTCATCTCCGGCGCGGTGTGGTGGCGGCGCGTGTCGACCTGCACCTCGACGTAGCGCGCCTTCTCGCTCGTGATGTGCATGAGGTCGGCCGGCAGGTTGTGGATCGGCCGGGGGTCGCCCAGCGCCTCGCACTCGGCGCCGATGATGTGGGAGACGACATCCCGTACGGACCACCCCGGCAGTCCGCTTCGACCGCTCCACTCCCCCTCGGAGAGCGGTGCCACGAGTTCGGAAATGGCCTCGGCCGAGTGGGCCCAGGCATCGATGGACGGCTGGAGGCTGGAGTGGACGGTCACACTACCCCTTACGGGATCGTTCGCGAGATGCACGGCAGGCCCTAAGTTACGCTGCGCACGGGTGCCCCGGCAGTGCTTTCGGGTGACGATTATGCGGTGACGCACACGACTTGGGCTTCGAGGTGGTGGTAAGGTGCGCGCTTCTCTGATCCAGTTCCGGGTGGATCCGGATGAAACCATGGAAAGCCGACGGGCCCGTGCGGCGGCGCTCGTACGTGCCGAAGAGGGCTCCGGACTGGTGGTGCTGCCGGAGCTGTGGCACGTGGGCGCGTTCGCGTTCGACGACTTCGATGCCGCGGCGGAGACCCTCGACGGGCCCACGGCGGCGGCGATGGCGGCGGCGGCCAGGGACGCGGGCGTGTGGCTGCACGCGGGCTCGATCGTGGAGCGGGACGCGGCGGGGACGCTCTTCAACACGAGCCTCCTCTACGCTCCCGACGGCGAGCCGGCGCGCACGTACCGCAAGATCCACCGCTTCGGCTTCGACCGCGGCGAGGCCGTCCTCATGGGTGCGGGCGACGAGGTCGTCACCGTGGACCTCCCCGGCACCGTCCTGGGCCTCGCCACCTGCTACGACCTGCGCTTCCCCGAGCTGTTCCGGGCCCTGACCGACAAGGGCGCGCAGACCTTCGTCGTCCCGGCGGGCTGGCCGGCGCGGCGCCGCGCGCACTGGCGGCTGCTGGCGCAGGCGCGGGCGGTGGAGAACCAGGCGTTCGTCCTGGCCTGCGGCACGGCGGGGACGACGGGCGGGGTGGCGCAGGCGGGGCACAGCATGATCGTGGACCCGTGGGGCGAGATCCTGGCCGAGGCGGGCGAGGGGGAGGAAGTCCTGCGGGCGGAGCTGGATCCGGCGCGGGTGGCGCGGACGCGGGAGGAGTTCCCCGCGCTGCGGGACCGGGTGCTGGGACGGCCGTAGCGCCGGGGCCTGCGGGGCCGGCGTGGCCGGTGGGGAATGGGCGCGTCAGGGGTGTGGTTGGCTCTGCTTATGGCGAAACGTGCCCGGGTGCGGGCTCCCGAGCTTGCCGGCAGCGGCGGCTGGCTGAACACCGGCGGGGTGGAGCTGAGCCTCGCCGCGCTGCGCGGTCGCGTCGTGATCCTGGACTTCTGGACGTTCTGCTGCATCAACTGCCTGCACGTCCTGGACGAGCTGCGCGAGCTGGAGGAGAAGCACCGGGACACGGTGGTCGTCGTCGGCGTGCACTCGCCGAAGTTCGTGCACGAGGCGGAGCATGCGGCGGTCGTGGACGCGGTCGAGCGCTACGGGGTGCACCACCCGGTGCTGGACGACCCGGAGCTGGCGACGTGGAAGCAGTACGCGGTGCGGGCGTGGCCGACGCTGGTGGTGATCGACCCGGAGGGGTACGTCGTCGCGCAGCACGCCGGCGAGGGGCACGTGCACGCCATCGAGCGGATGGTCGCGGAGCTGGAGGCGGAGCACGCGGCGAAGGGCACGCTGCGGCGCGGCGACGGTCCGTACAGGGCGCCGGAGCCGGTGGCGACGCATCTGCGGTTCCCCGGGAAGGTGCTGCGGCTGCCGTCGGGCAACCTGCTCGTCTCGGACACGACGCGGCACCGGCTGGTGGAGCTGGAGCCGGACGGCGAGACGGTGGTGCGGTCGATCGGCAGCGGGGAGCGGGGGTACGCGGACGGGGCCGCGCCGCGCTTCAACGAGCCGCAGGGGCTGGCGCTGCTGCCGTCCGGCGCGGTGGCGGTGGCGGACGCCGTGAACCACGCGATCAGGGCCGTCGACCTCGGTACCGGCTCGGTGACGACGCTGGCGGGGACCGGACGGCAGTGGTGGCAGGGCTCGCCCGCGGCGGGGCCGGGGCGCGAGGTCGACCTGTCCTCGCCGTGGGACGTGGCGTGGTTCGACGGCCGGCTGTGGATCGCGATGGCGGGGGTCCACCAACTGTGGACGTACGACCCGGAGACGGACACGGTGCGGGCGGCGGCCGGCACGACGAACGAGGGGCTGCTCGACGGGCCTGCCGAGGAGGCGTGGTTCGCGCAGCCGTCGGGGCTGGCGGCGACGGACGGCCGGCTGTGGATCGCGGACTCGGAGACGTCGGCGCTGCGCTGGCTGGAGCCGGGGGGCGGGCCCGGGCGGCGGGCCCGGGTGCACACCGCGGTCGGCACCGGGCTCTTCGACTTCGGCCACCGCGACGGTCCGGCCGGTGAGGCACTGCTCCAGCACCCGCTGGGCGTCACGGCGCTGCCGGACGGCTCGGTGGCGGTCTCGGACACGTACAACCACGCCCTGCGCCGCTACGACCCGGCCACCGGCACCGTGACCACGCTGGCGACGGACCTGCGGGAGCCGTCGGACGCGGTGGTGGACGGCGACGAGATCGTGGTCGTCGAGTCCGCGCGGCACCGCCTGACCCGCCTCCGGCTCCCGGACGAGGCGGTCCGCGTGACCCCGGTCGCCCACCGCACGCGGCGCGCGGCGACGGACGTGGCCCCGGGCGCGCTGTCGCTGGACGTCGTCTTCCGTCCCCCGCCGGGCCAGAAACTCGACACCCGCTACGGCCCGGCCACGCGCCTGCTGGTGAGCGCCACGCCGCCGTCGCTGCTGGCGGCCGGCGAGGGCGCGGGCACGGACCTGACCCGCGAAGTGACCCTGTCGGCGGACGGCCCGGGGGAGGGCGTATTGCACGTCTCGGCGATGGCGGCGAGCTGCGACGACGACCCGTCGGTGGAATACCCGGCGTGCCACGTCCACCAGCAGGACTGGGGGGTGCCGATCCGCCTCACGGAGTCGGGCGCGCGGCGGCTGCCGCTGATCCTGGCGGGGCTGGACGAGGGGGAGGAAAAGGAAGAGGAAGACGCTTAGTGGAGAAACGACCCTGCATCGGTGCAGGTCAGATACGCTAGGCCGTATGAGTGAGTCCGACGAGCTTCGTCGCCGTGTGGAGACCCTGGAGGCCCGCGTGGATGCTGTCCACGACCAGATGTCGCAGACGCACGCGATGGTCGCCATAAACGATCGGGACGTGGCGGATCTGAAGCTCGAAATGCGGGCGCACCGGAAGGTGCTGGAGGCTCTGCGCGAGACGCAGTTGGAGCAGAGCCGGCGGATCGACGCGCTTGACGGCAAGGTGACCGAGGGCTTCGCCACCGTCCTGGCTGCGGTTCAGGCTCTCGCCGACCGCCTGCCCGAGGAGCCCGCCGTCTAGTCCGCCGGGATGCCGAACCAGCGGAGGTGGACCGGGCGGGCACCCGGGGCGGCGTCCTCGGGGGTGTGGCGGTACTTGGCCAGGAGCTTCAGGTAGTCGTCGTGGAAGGCGTCCAACTGCTCCTTCGTCAGGTGGCTCAGCCCGCGTGACCCCCGCAGCCAGCCCTCCTCCGACTCCCCGCCCTCTCCCCCCTGCCCCGCCGCGTAGCGCCGGGCCAGCTCCAGGTCCTCCGCCCCGCGAAGCCGGTCCAGTTCCGCGATGACCGCCCGCTCCCCCGCCGTCACGTCGTCCATCGGCGGGCGCCGGATGTCGAGCCCCGGCACGCCGCGCCACCAGCGCTCGCGGCCCGCCGACCGCTCCGGGATGTCCTCGATGAGGCCGCCGCGCTCCAGCATGCGCAGGTGGTAGCTGAGCGTTCCGGTGTTCTCGTCCAGCGCCGCCGCCAGCGTCGTCGACGTAGCCGGACCGTGCACCGAGAGGTGGCGCAGGATGCGCAGCCGCAGCGGGTGCGCGAGCGCCTTGAGCGCTTCCGGGCTGCTGACCTTGCGCCGCTCGTCCGTCATGGGCCGCAGTTTATCCACAGGTTCCTCTGCAGAGGTTTCTTTGCAGAGGATTCTCTGTAATGCTGCGGGCATGAAGAAGAACTGGAACCGCAGGTCGTACGGAACGGGCGCCGCCCGCGTCGCGGCCACCGCGCTCGCCGCCCTGCTCGCCGCCCTCACCACCGGCGCCGCCCCCGCCGCCGCGGACCCCGCCGCGGAAGCCACCGCTGCGGAGGCCGCCCCGCCCGGGGCCGCGTTCGACTTCGGCGCCTGCCCGGCGGCGGACGAGCTGCCCGCCGGCGCCGATCCCGGGACCTGGCGCTGCGAGGTGATGCACGCGACGGGACGGCTGCGCGTCGGCGGTGTGGACGAGCCCGTCGAGCGGCCGATGACGCTGACCTTCGCGGAGGGCCGGGTCGACGGCGCGTATGCGCAGGTGTTCGGCGAGATGACCGCCGAGCCGATCCGGGTCGGGGGGACGCCGCTGACGCTTACGCCACGGTACGGCGGCTACAGCGATTTCGAAGCCGACGACGTGCGCCGCGGCGAGCTGGACCTGACCCTCGCGGTCGGCGGCCCGCTGCTCCCGAAGGGCTGCTCCATCGGCCCGGCGGCCTCGGAGCCGATCCACCTCGTGCTGAAGGACACCCGGCCCACTGAGGTGATATCCGAGGACCCGCTGGTGGTCTCCTTCGCCGCCGCGGACAGGGAGTTCACCGCACCGCGCACGGAGGGGTGCGGACGCCCGGGCGGCCGGATCCTGGACCGGGTGCTGGGCCTGCCGGCCCCGGCGGGGGAGAACTCGCTGGAACTCGACGCGACGGTGGCCATCAAGCCGTACGCCTGACGCCCTGCGGGCGGCACCGCGGACCCGCACCCGCCCGCGCCCCGCACCCGCGCCCCCACGCCGAGCCCACGACTACCACGACGACTATGACGACGACCCGACTGCGAAAGGAGGCCCGCCGGGGTCACTCCGTCAGGAACGCCGCCAGCGCGCCCGCCAGCAGGTGCGGGTCCTCCGCACCGCACAGCTCCCGTGCCGAGTGCATCGAGAGGATGGCCACCCCGATGTCCACGGTCGTGATCCCGTGGCGCGCCGCGGTGATGGGGCCGATGGTCGTGCCGCAGGGCATCGCGTTGTTGGAGACGAACGTCTGCCACGGCACCCCGGCCCGTTCGCAGGCGGTGGCGAGGATCCCGCGGCCGGCGCCGTCCGTGGCGTAGCGCTGGTTGACGTTGACCTTGAGGATCGGCCCCCCGTTCGGCATCGGGTGGTGGCCCGGCTCGTGGCGCTCGGGGTAGTTGGGGTGCACGGCGTGTCCGGTGTCGGAGGAGAGGCAGACGGAGCCGGCCAGGGCGCGGGCGGTGTCGTCGTACGTGCCGCCGCGGGCGGCGACGGTGCGGCGCAGGACGGTGCCGAGGAGGGGGCCCTCCGCGCCGGTGTCGGACTGGCTGCCGGTCTCCTCGTGGTCGAAGGCGGCCAGCACGGGGATCGTCGTCGGCGGGGTGCCGGCGTCCCCCATAGCCCTGCGGGCATGGGCGGTACCCCCAGCCGCGGCGGCGAGGGCGGCGACGCCGGCGTGCACGGAGAGGAGGTTGTCCATGCGGGGGCCCGCGAGCAGTTCGCGGTCGCGGCCGAGGTAGGCCGGCGGCTCGACGCTGTGGACCATCAGGTCCCAGCCGATGACGTCGCCCGCCGCGACCCCGGCCTCCGCGGCCAGGAACTCGATGAGGTCGCCCTCGTGCACGGGGCCCAGGCCCCAGATCGGCGTCGAGTGGCGCTGCTTGTCGAGCTTGAGGCCCTCGGTGACCACGCCCCGGTCGAGGTGGATCGCGAGCTGCGGTACGCGCAGGAGCGGCCGGTCGACGTTGACCAGCCGCACCTCGGCGCCGCCCGGCCCGTGGCCACCGCCGCCCGCGCTCGCGCCCGCGTGCGTCGCGCCAGGGCGCAGCGTCAGCCGGCCTGCGAGGCCCAGGTCCCGGTCCAGCCAACTGTTGAGCAGCGGCCCGCCGTAGACCTCCACGGCGATCTGCCGCCAGCCGTGCCCGCCGGTGTCCGGCACCGGCTTGACCCGCAGGTTGGGCGAGTCGGTGTGGGCGCCGACGATGCGGAACGGCGTCTCGGGGGCGCTGCCTTCCGGCACGTACCAGGCGATGAGCGCGCCGCCGCGCAGCACGTAGCGGCCGCCGGCCGACGCGTCCCAGGCGTCGGTCTCCCGGAGCTGGGTGAACCCGGCCTTCTCCAGCCGCCGGGCGGCCTCCGCCACGGCGTGGTACGGCGTGGGGGAGGCGGTGAGGTACCCGGCGAGGTCATCGGTGTGGCTGCGGTCGAACCGGGGCGGAGGAGCAGGTGTCATGGGCAAAGCCTAAGACGTGGGTGAGAAGCGGAATCGAGCCATTGCCTTTGCCGAATCGTTGTCCTACGTTCGTCCGGGTGCGCGTCGCCTGTTGCCAATGAGGCATCGGCCGTTCGCGCGGGGGGAGTGACGGTCAGGCACGGTGCGAGGAAGGGTGGCAGAGGCGCCATGGGAGTCGTGAACACGGGCATCAAGCGCAGAGCCAGGCTGCTGGGCGAGGCGCTCCGGCCGCCGCGGCAGTTGACCGGCCCGGGCACGGAGGCGGTCCCGGCGGCGCAGGTGTCGCCCGAGGCCGCGACGCCGCAGAAGACGCCGGAGAAGGCCAAGCCGAAGGGCCCGCGCCCGCCCAAGAAGACGGTCGCGACGGACTACGGGGTGGAGGCCATGCCCCGGCAGGTCGAGGCGCCGGTCTTCGTCCTCGCCCCGGTGCGCTCCGGCTCCACCCTGCTGCGCATGCTGCTCAACAGCCACTCCCGCATACGCGCCCCGCACGAGCTGCACCTGCGCACCCTCGGCGTGGAGCTGACCCCCGGCTTCTCCGACCAGTCGATGCTCGAACTGGGCCTGGACAGGGTGGAGCTGGAGCACGTGCTCTGGGACCGGGTGCTCCATCTGGAGCTGGAGCGCAGCGGCAAGGACATCGTCGTCGACAAGACCCCGGGCAACGTGTGGGTCTGGGAGCGGCTGACGTACGCCTGGCCGAAGGCGAAGTTCCTGTTCCTGCTCCGCCACCCCGAGGGCGTCGTCAGCTCGCTGGACAACCGCAAGTCCAACACCTCCACCCGCGCCCAGAACGAGGCGAACGCGCTGAAGTACTTCGAGCCGCTGGAGCGGGCCCGCACCGCGCTCGACGGCCACACCCTCACGTACGAGGACCTGACCTCCGACCCCGAGCGGGTCATGCGCGGCGTGTGCGCGTACCTGGAGGTGGAGTTCGAGGAGTCGATGCTGGCGTACGGCGAGCAGGACCACGGCCGGCTCCGCCCCAACCTGGGCGACCGCAGCGACAACATCAAGTCCGGCCGGATCCAGGCGGCCCGCACCTTCGAGGAGAGGACCGCCGAGCTGTCGCCGCAGCTCGCGGAGTACGCCGCCGCCTGGGGCTACCGGGACTGACCCCGCCCCCCTGAGCCCTCCGGGGGTCCGGATCCGGCGCCTTCGTCGTCGTCAAAAGGCGCCGGACCCGGGCCCGGCTGTTCCGCGCCTCAGAACGCGGCCTCGTCCAGCTCCATCAGCGACTGGTCCGTGCTCTCCGCCAGCGACCGCTGCACGCCGACGCCCGGCAGCACGTTCCGTGCGAAGAACGTCGCCGCCGCGATCTTGCCCTGGTAGAACGGCACGTCCTTCGCCGCCGCCCCCGGCAGCTTCTCGGCGGCCACCGCGGCGCCCTTGAGCAGCAGGTAGCCGATGACGACGTCGCCGGAGGCCATCAGCAGGCGGGTGGTGTTGAGCCCCACCTTGTAGATGGACTTCACGTCCTTCTCGGTGGCCGCGAGGTCGGTCAGCATCACCCCGACGATGGCCTCCAGGTCCACCGCGGCCCTGGCCAGCTCGTCCCGCGCGGCGGCCAGTTGCTCCCCGCCGACCGCCTCGGCCAGGAACTTCTTGATCTCCTCGGCGAGCGAGGTGAGCGCCTGCCCCTGGTTGCGGACGATCTTCCGGAAGAAGTAGTCCTGCCCCTGGATGGCGGTGGTGCCCTCATAGAGGGTGTCGATCTTCGCGTCCCGGATGTACTGCTCGATCGGGTACTCCTGCAGATAGCCGGAGCCGCCGAAGGTCTGCAGCGACTGGGCGAGCTGCTCGTAGGACTTCTCCGACCCGTACCCCTTGACGATGGGCAGCAGCAGGTCGTTCAGCTCGTGCTGCGCCGAGGCGTCCTCGCCCGCGGCCTCGCGGACCTGGATGGTGTCCTGCACGGAGGCGGTGTAGAGGACGAGGGCGCGCATGCCCTCGGCGTACGCCTTCTGCGTCATCAGCGCGCGCCGCACGTCCGGGTGGTGCGTGATGGTCACGCGCGGCGCGGTCTTGTCGGTGAACTGCGCCAGGTCCGGGCCCTGGACGCGCTCCTTCGCGTACTCCAGCGCGTTGAGGTAGCCGGTCGAGAGGGTGGCGATGGCCTTCGTGCCGACCATCATCCGGGCGAACTCGATGATCTTGAACATCTGGCGGATGCCGTCGTGCTTGCCGCCGAGCAGCCAGCCCTTCGCCGGGTGCCGGTCACCGAAGGTCAGCTCGCAGGTGTTGGAGACCTTCAGGCCCATCTTGTGCTCGACGTTGGTGGCGTACACGCCGTTGCGCTCGCCGAGCTCGCCGGTCTCCCAGTCGAAGTCGTACTTGGGCACGACGAAGAGGCTCAGCCCCTTCGTGCCGGGCCCCGCGCCCTCCGGGCGGGCCAGCACGAAGTGCACGATGTTCTCCGACATGTCGTGCTCGCCGGAGGTGATGAAGCGCTTCACGCCCTCGATGTGCCACGTGCCGTCCGGCTGCTCCAGCGCCTTCGCGCGCCCGGCGCCCACGTCGGAGCCGGCGTCCGGCTCGGTCAGCACCATCGTCGAGCCCCAGCGCCGCTCGACCATCAGCCGCGCGGCCTTGCGCTGCTCCTCGGTGCCCTCGTCGTAGAGCACGCCCGCGAAGGCGGGACCCGAGGCGTACATCCACACGGCGGGGTTCGCGCCGAGGACCATCTCGGCGTACGCCCAGATCAGCGACGAGGGCGTCGCCGTGCCGCCGATCTCCTCGGGCAGGCCGAGGCGCCACCACTCGGCGTCCATGTAGGTCTCGTACGACTTCCTGAAGGCCGCCGGGACGGGGGCGGTGCCGGTCTCCGGGTCGAAGACCGGCGGGTTGCGGTCGCCGTCGGCGAAGGACTCGGCCAGGTCGTTCTCGGCCAGCCGGGCGATCTCCGTGAGCACGCTCCGCGCGGTCTCGGTGTCCATGTCCTCGAAGGGGCCCGTGCCGTAGACGTCGCCGCGGCCCAGCACCTCGAAGAGGTTGAACTCGATGTCCCGGAGGTTCGACTTGTAGTGGCCCATGCGCAGGCTCCGTATCAGGCATAAGGGATCAGCGACCTCCCATCATGCTACCCGTCAGTAATAAAACGCAACCCTCGTCTTGTCGCATCCCTCCGGGCGGCGGAGTCCCCACCCGTACGCCCCCCGGCGCGGCTAGGCTTGAATGCATGTACGGCTACGACCAGTCCGCCGGTTACGGCGCCCCGCCGGGCCACCCCCAGGCGCCCCCGCAGGGGCACCAGTACGCCGCGCCGCCCGGGCCGTACGACCAGCCCGCCCCCGGCTACGCCGAGCAGCCCCTCTATCCCGAGCCGTCCCAGCCCGCCCCGCCGTCGCTCGCCGACGCGGTGAAGGCGTTCACCGGCGGGGCCATCGGCTCCGAGGACTTCCAGCAGATCTTCGCCACCTCCAAGATCTACTGCCCCCGCGGCGACAACCCCGGCTTCCTCGCCCTGCACAACACCCAGCAGCCGGTGATCCCGCTCTTCAGCTCGCTGAAGGAGCTGCGGCGCTATGCCGGCCGGGAGTCGAAGTACTTCACGGTCACCGGCGCGGAGGTCATCGACCTGCTGCCCACGGGGTACGGGTTCGTGCTCGACATCGAGGGCGACCACCGGATGGTCGTGGACGCGAAGGCGGTCGAGGAGATGGTCGACTTCGCGATGCGCCGCATGTACGGCTGAACCCGCGCACCCGGTCCTCCGTGCAGAGGCGAACCGGCTGTACAGCCGTCGCCCCGCCGCCGCCCGCCGAGATCGCCCCGGTGGCGGCCGGGCCGCGACGCGACCAGCGCAGACGTGCACCGGCTGTACTGCGATGGTGTGCACACGCGGCCCCGGTACCACCAGACCCGACGTGGTGCCCGGTCTGTGGCGCAATGACGGACAATGTCCGGGTAGCTGACTATCATGGCGAACACAGCGCGCCTGGGATGTGCGATTCCGTCCATGGTCCTCGCGTGTACGCGCTGGTGGAGGCGAAGCAGCGATGCACTCCGAGTCCGGGCGGGGTGGCAGACCCGGCGAGACGCCCGGCGCGGCGATGGACGATGACCTGCGACTGGGGTGGGTGGCCGGTCTGCCCGCCGATGCCGACGTGACCAGGGTTTTGGGGCTGGCTCTGCCGCATGCGGTCGCCGGAGCGGCCGGCCTGGGCGGACTGGTCCACCTATCCGGTCGTGAGCCGGGCACGCTCGACCTGGCCGCGGTCATCGGCCTGCCCCCGGACCTGACCGGTGCGTGGGACCATCTCGGCGACGCGGCCACGCCCGGGCTCGCCCCGGCCCGCGCGATCGCCACCGGGCGCCCCGTCTGGTCACAGGCTCGCCCCCCTACCCCGGACAGAACGCAGGGGCACCCGCGGGGTGTGCTGTCCGTGCCTCTCAGGGCCGGTGGCGACGTGATCGGCGCCCTGTCCGTCCTGGCCGACCGTGAGCCGCCGCGGGACCGCGTCCACTACCTGGGCCAGGTGGCCGCCCTGGTCGGGGACCGGCTGGCCAGCGCCCGGCGCTGGCGCAGCAGCGGAACTCATCCGTGGTGGGAGATCGGCACCGACGAGATCCCCGCCGAGCACCGGCTGATGCGTGCGGTGCGGGCCGGCCGCTGGTCCTGGGACCTGAGCACGGGACTGCTCGACACGGACGAGGTCGCGGAATCGCTCCTCGTCAAGGCCGGAATCGATCGGTATGACTGGGATCACCACATCCTCACGTGGCTGGCTCACATCTATCCCGCTGACCGGGGCCAGGTCGAGCAGGAGATCACGCGTTCCCGGCGTG
The DNA here is from genome assembly GCF_007827615.1 of Streptomyces sp. CNZ287. Classification (NCBI taxonomy): domain Bacteria; kingdom Bacillati; phylum Actinomycetota; class Actinomycetes; order Kitasatosporales; family Streptomycetaceae; genus Streptomyces; species Streptomyces sp. CNZ287. The sequence goes on from NZ_VISV01000011.1 coordinate 241,992, forward strand.
AGGACTCGGCATATGTGGTGGAGTACCGCGTGCAGGACTCCGCCGGTCGGCTCTCGTGGCTGCTGGTCTGCGGCTGGTGGGAGCACGACGACACCGGGCGGCTCGTCCGTATGGTCGGCTACACCTGGGACGTCACTGACCGCCGCAGCTCGGAGGCGTGGCTGGCCGGACTCACCGACTCCTACCCGCTGCCCACCTACGTGATCGCCCCTGACGACCACGTGACCTGGTGCAACGCGGTCGCACGCGAGGTGGCGGCCCTGCGGCAGGTCGAGATCGTGGGCCGTGTCCCGTGGGAGGTGTTTCCCGAGCTTCGCGAACAGGGAGTGCCGGACGTCCTGGCCGCTGCCCGGGCCGCTCCGGGCCGCCCCGCCAGCAAGACCGTGACTTCCTGGGAGGCGTTCCGCGGCGATTCCGGCGGGCTCGGGCACTACGAGGTAAACGCCGTCGGCATCACCGACTATGTGGTCGTCACGCTCACCGATGTGACGGACAAGGCGGAGGCTGCCGAGGCGGCGGCCGAGCGCCGCGAGCGCCTGACCGGTCTCAACGCGGCGTTGATCCAGGCGTGCACCCCGCGGCACGTCGTGGACGCCGTCCTCACCCACGTGGTACCCCTGCTCTCCGCCGACAGCGCGTTGATCCATGACCTGACCGGGCCGGAACCGCAGGTCGCCGGCTCGCGCGGATGTTCGCCGGAGCTCCTGCGCCAGGTCGCCACGCTCAGTTGGCAGGAGCGCATGGAGGCCCGCGCCGTCGCCTCCGCGCAGATCCAGTTGGTGAAGTCCGTCGGCGAGCTCGCCGAGCGGTGGCCGCACCTGGTGCCGCTCGCCCGCATGGGCCGAGGCCAGGCCTGGGCGATCGTGCCGCTGGTGACGGCGGACGCGCAGGTCGGCAGTGTGGTCCTGGGCTGGCACACCCCCCGCGTCTTCGACGGGGAGGCGGAGGCCCTGCTGGGCACCGTCGCGGTGGCCGTCGCGGCGGCCTTCGCGCGGGCCGCTGAATTCCGGGAAGCCCAGCAGCGGGCCGAGCGGTTGCAACACGAGCTGATGCCGGGCCGGCTGCCCGCGCTCACCGCGGCGTCCGCGGCCGCGCAGTACCGCACCGCCAGTACGGCGGGCATCGGCGGCGACTGGTACGACGCCATCGCCCTGCCCGGCGGCCGCACCCTGGCCGTCGTCGGTGACGTCGCCGGCGACGGTATCGACGAGCCGGTCGTGATGGGCATCCTCCGTCAGGCCATTGCGGCCATCGCGGCCATGGATCTCGTGCCCGACGAGTTGCTCGCCTACGCCAACGACGTCACGCTGAGGCTGGGGAGCGTGCAGGCCACGGTCCTGCTCGCCCTGTACGACCCGGCAACCGGCGTCCTGTCCCTGACCAGCTCCGGACACCCGCCTCCGCTGATGATGGCGCCCGGCCGGCCGCCGGCCGTTCTGGACATGCCCATCGGCAAGCCGTTGGGGCTGCCGCACGTGCCGCCGGAGGTGGCCGAGGTCACCGTGCCCGACGGGACGCTTCTCACCCTGTACACGGATGGGCTGCTCGGTCTGGACGACCCGGATCCGGCACGGCTGGCGGAGGTGATCACCCGCCATGCCGTCTCGACCCCCCTGCCGTCGGATCCGGCCCGGCGCGCGCCGTGGCTGGACGACCTGTGCCACGCCGCGATGGCCACGCTGCTCCCCGAGAGCCGTCCGGATGATGCCGCCCTGCTGGCGCTGACGCTCGGCCGTATCCCGGCCGACCACATCGCCACGTGGGACATGCCGCGCATCCCGGAGTCCGCGCAGACCGCCCGCGCGACGGTCAGCGACCGACTGCAGCGCTGGGGCCTGGACGCCCTGGTCTGGCCCGCCGACCAAGTGGTCAGCGAACTGGTCGGCAACGCGGTCCGCCACGCCGTCGGCATCGGCGTCAGCGCGGCTCACGCTGCCGTCGGCGACATCCGCGTACGGCTCCTCCGCCTGGTGGATCAGCTGGTGATCGAGGTGTACGACGGGTCCAAGGCGGCACCCTACGTCCGTCACCCCTCGTACGATCAGGAGTTCGGTCGCGGGCTGCCGATCGTGTCGGTCCTGGCGCACCGCTGGGGCACCCGCCGCGTCGGCACGGACGAACCGGACGACGCCGACCCCACGACGCCGAGCAAATGCGTCTGGGCGGCGTTGTCCCTGACAGAGGAACGCGACGATCAAGTGTTCCTGTGAACGGCACGGCCTACCCCGCGGCTGGTACCTGCCGGGCCCGTCCACAGGATGCGGACGGCGATGACCGGGCGCGCCCCGCGGCGATGCGTCACTCCACCGGATCGCCGTCCGGCGAGACGCCGGCGAGCTTGTCGGGGTTGGTGACGATGTAGACGTCCGACACCTGGTCGCCTTCCGGGGTGAGGTCCATCACCATGACGACGTACGGCGAGTCTCCGCGGAAGACCACCGCCGCGGCGTCCCCGCCTACGGTGCGGTACTCCACGTCCAAGTCCTCCCGGCGGCCGCGGTGCGTGCCGTAGTGCGCCAGCATCTGCGCGGCCCGGTCGCGGCCGTGGACGGGGCGCAGGCCCGCCCCGCGTACCTTGCCGCCGCCGTCGGTCCACACGGTTACCTCCGGGGCCAGGATCTGCATGAGCTGATCCACGTCGCCGCCCAGAGCCGCCTCGACGAAGCGTTCCGTGACCTCTTGCTGCACGCGCGGGTGCGTGTCGTAGCGTGGCCGGCGGGCATGGACGTGCGAGCGCGCCCGGCGGGCGATCTGCCGTACGGCGGCCGGGCTGCGTTCGATGGCCTCGGCGATCTCGGTGTGGGCGTAGCCGAACACCTCGTTCAGGACGAACACCGCACGCTCCAGCGGGGTGAGCGTCTCCAGTACCACCAGCAGGGCCATCGACACCGACTCGGTGCGCACGGCCTGCTCGGCGCCGTCCGCGGCCTGGGGTGCCGCCGCTTCCACGGCCGGGTCCAGCAGCGGCTCGGGCAGCCACGGCCCTACGGCTTCAGCCCGCTCAAAGCCGGTCTCGTGCTGCTGCCGATGGCGCTCGGCTCGATCGTCACCGCCGGGCCCGCGGGCGCCTTCGCCGACCGGATCGGTGGCAAGTACATCCTCATGACCGGGCTGCTGGCCTGGGGTGCCGGGCTGTTGTGGGTGGTGTCCGCGGCCGAGCCCGGCGCGAGCTGGACGACGGTGGCGCCGGGGCTGGGACTCATCGGGCTGGGGGCGGGATGCACGTTCGCGCCCATGGCCACCGAGGTGATGCGCAACGTGCCCGCCGAGCAGACGGGCGCCGCCTCCGGGCTGAACAACTCGCTGCGGCAGGTCGGCTCTGTGCTGGCCGGCGCCGTGATCGGTGCTGTGCTGCAGACGCAGATCGCCTCCTCCCTGACCGAGGAGGCGCGCCGGCAGGCCACCGCGCTGCCCGAGGAGTACCGGGACGGCTTCGTCGCCGGCTTCGCCGACTCCGGATCGGCGGGAATGGATGTCGGAGCCACGCAGAACGCCGCCGCCGACCTGCCGGCCGACACGCCGGACGCGGTGGCGACACGGATGCAGGAGTTGGGCGGGCAGGTCTTCGGCCAGGGCTTCGTGGACGCGATGGGGCCGACGATCGGCGTCTCGGTCGCGGTGCTGGCAGCGGGGGCGGTGGCCTGCCTCGCCGTCAAGCGCCACGTCGGTCCGTCCCCGGCCGGCCACGGGCTGCCCGCCGCAGACGACATTCCCGGCGCCGAGGCGGCCACCGGCACGGGCGCCGGAACGGGATCCGGGCCCGTGGCCGCCGCCGACCACGCCTGAGAGGGGGAAGGAAGCCACCGCCGTGGCCGGCGGGGTGCGCCTGCGCACCGACTGCGCCGTGCACGCCGCGCACGCCGGCCTTCCGCCGCGATCTGAACCGGCTGAAGGCGGCCGTGCTCGCCCTGCTCCCGCCGGCCGCCTGCTCCCGCCGGCCGCGAGACCCGGGCCACATCCGCTGCCCAGGCGTCACGCCGGGCTACCCGGCCCGCCTCTCGGATGCAAGCCCGTACGACGGGACGACCCGAACGACCGAGGAACACCGTGAATCAAGAACAGCCAGCCGCCGGTCCCGCAGACTCCGCGGACACCACCGGCGCCCCCTCCCCTACGGCCCGCCGCGCCTTCGTCGCCGGCGCGGCCGTGCTGGGCGGCACGGCCCTGCTGGGCGGCGCGCCGGGGGCGTTGGCCACCGGGCAGCGAGGGCCGGGCCCCGTTGCCGTCGGAGCCGTCCTGCGTACACCCGACGAACGGTTCGAGGGCCTGCCCGACTACCCGTTCCGCCCGAACTACGTCACCCTCGACGCGAACGACGGCGCCGGCAGCCGGCTGCGCGTCCACTACGTGGACGAGCGGCCCGCCGATCCGGCCGCCGCCTCCGGGGAGACCATCCTGCTCCTCCACGGCAACCCCTCCTGGAGCTACCTCTACCGGCACGTCATCCCGCCGCTGGTCGCCGCGGGACACCGCTGCGTGGCGGTCGACCTGGTCGGCTTCGGCAAATCCGACAAGCTTGCGAACCGCTTCGCCTACACCTACGACAGCCACCTCGACTGGCTGCGCCACATCGTCTTCGACCGACTCGGCCTGCGCGACGTGACCATGGTCTGCCACGACTGGGGCGGCCTGCTCGGCCTGCTCCTGCTCGCGGCACACCCGCATCGCTTCCGCCGCGTGGTCGCCTCGAACACGGGGCTGGAGGAGGGCGGCAGGGACCTCGGCCCGGGCTGGCAGTACCTGGCCACCTGGCTGCAGTACACCCAGCGCACCGAGCATTTCAGGCCCGGCGACGTCGTCCAGGACTTCACCGCCACAGACCTCACCCCTGAGATCACGGCGGCCTACGACGCGCCGTTCCCCACCGACCCGCACCTCCACGGCGTGCGCCGCTGGGCGGTGCTCATCCCCGTCACCGCCGACGACGAGGCCAACCCGGTGATCCGCGACGCGTGGCGGAGGCTGGAGAAGCTGCGTATCCCCTTCATGTGCCTGTTCGGCGAGCTGGACCACGTCACCCGGGGCGACCACACGGCGCTCAGCAGCCGCATCCCCGGCGCGCGGGGGATGCCCCACACCGTCCTGGCAGGCGCCGCCCACTTCCTCCAGGAGGACAGGGCGCCGCAGTTCGCCGCCGCCGTGGACGACTTCATCCGCTACACGGCCAAGCGCAACGGGTAGCCGGCCGCCGTGCGGCGTGGGCAGGACGATGCGCTCCCGCCCGCGCCGGTACCGGCACCGCTGCCGGCCCGGTCCGCGGTGCCGGCCGTCGCACCGGAGCACTGGCCGGACAGCGCGTCGACGGCTTCCGGATCGCTCTCCGGCGCCGCGCCCCGGGCGAGCGGGTGAGGGCGGCCGGGGCAGCCGGGCAGACGGTGGGAGCACCGGTCACCCGGGTGTTCTCCGCCGCCGAGCACGTCTGAGTCCCGTCGCCCGGCCGTACCGCGTCAGAGGGCCGGCCAGTCCTCCTCGCGGAACTCGCACCAGATCTCCTTGCCGTCGCCCCGGGGTTCGGTGCCCCACTCGCCCGACAGCTCCTGGAGGAGGAACAGCCCGCGGCCCGAGGAGGACATCTCGCCCGGGTGGCGCAGGTGGGGGAGGCCGGTGTCGGCGTCGGAGACGGTGACGCGGAGGGTGCGGTTGCCGCGGGGGCCTTCGACGTCGGCGCTGACGTCGGCGTCGCTGTCGGTGTGCAGCAGTACGTTGGCGATGAGTTCGGAGAGGACCAGCTCCGCGGAGTCGACCTGCGTGGGGGTGGTCCAGTCGTAGAGCATCGCGCGCAGTTCGTGGCGGGCGTCCGCGGTGCGCTGCTGCTCCGCCTGGGGGACGGTGAGGTGCATGTGGCGGCCGGTGGCGGGGGGCGCGCTCGGCTCGCCCTCGACGGGCGGCAGGTCGCGGCGGAGGAGGACGAGCGCGATGTCGTCCTCCCGGCGCTCCACGTGCGGCCCGGGGGCGGCGTGGGAGCCGGGGCCGCTGACGACGTCGATGAGCGCGTCCGCCAGCGTCTCCAGGTCGTCGCCGACGTGGTCGGCGTACGCCCGCCGCAGCCGGTCGCGGCCTGTCTCCAGGTCGTGGCCGCCGGTCTCGATGAGCCCGTCGCTGCACAGCAGCATCAGCTCGCCCGGCTCCATGACCAGCCGGGTGACGGGGTAGTCCGGGTCCTCGACGACGCCCAGGGGAAGGCCGCCCGCGGTGGGGCGGACGAGGAGGGTGCCGTCGCCGATGCCCATGGCGGGGTCGAGGTGGCCGGCGCGGGCGATGGAGAGGGTGCCGGCGGCCGGGTCGGCCTTGATGTAGAGGCAGGTGGCGAAGCGGGGGTCGGCGTCGTCGGGCGGGGAGTCGCCTTCGAGGCCCTCGCGCTGGTTGAGCTGGGTGAGGAAGTGCGAGGCGCGGGTGAGGACGGCGTCGGGGTGGTGGCCCTCCGAGGCGTACGCGCGGATGGCGATGCGCAACTGGCTCATCAGCCCGGCCGCGCGCACGTCGTGGCCCTGCACGTCGCCGATGACCACGGCCGTCTTGCCGGACGGCAGCGTGATCACGTCGTACCAGTCGCCGCCGATCTCCAGACCGCCGCCGGTCGGCACGTAGCGCGCGGCGACGGTCATGCCCGGCGTCGGCGGCACCTCCTCCGGCATCAGACTCCGCTGCAGCCCGGCGGACAGCTCGCGCTCCGATTCGTGCACGTGCGCCCGGGAGAGCGCCTGCGCCAGCATGCGGGCGACCGTGGTGAGCACGGAGCGCTCGTCGGGGGTGAAGGGCGCGGGGTGGGAGAAGGCCGCCAGCCAGACGCCGATGACCCGGCCGGCCACGATCAGCGGTACGTACGCCCATGAGCGCCGGCCCAGCCGGCCGGCGAGCCGCCACGCCTCGGGGAAGCGGCGGCGGTACTCCTCGCGGCCGGCGATGTAGAGGGCGCGGCCGGTGCGGACGGCGACGGAGCCGGGGTAGTCGGAGTCGAGGGGGATGTCGTGGAAGGGCTCCTCGTCCTCGGGGCGGTAGCCGTGCTGGCCGATGACCTTGAGGTGGTTGCCCTCGACACCGAAGACGGCCATGCCGTCGGGGGAGAAGCCGGGCATCGACAGGGACGCGGCGACGCGCAGCACCTGGTCGGTGCCGCGGGACTCGGCCAGCGCACGCCCCGCGTCGAGCAGGAACGCCTCGCGGGACAGCCGCCAGTCGCTGGTCAGCGGCGACGGTGGGGAGGTGCCGGCGCTGGCGCCGGGCAGAGGCTCCACGACCTCCTGCACGATGCCGGACATGACCACGTCGCCGGAGCCGGCGGCCGCGGCGGGTCCGGTGGCGGCGGGTCCGGTGCCGGTGCCCGCGGCGGGTCCGCCGCCCGTACCCGCATCGGGACCGGCGCCCGGCGCCCGGTCCGTACCGTGTCCCGCCTCCGCCGGCTCACCGTCGCGGAACGGCCGCATCCTGGTCCGTACGACCCGCAGCACCGTCCCCCGCTCGTCCACGATCCGCAGCCGCGCCTCCGCCACGGTGCCCTCCGTGCGGGCCAGGTCCATCGCCCCGGACAGCTCGACGTAGTCCACCCCGTGGCAGCGGCCCCGGACGTCGGCCGCCGTCGTCTCCGCCGGCCGCTCGGGCAGCCCGACGAGCCGGGCGGCCTCGGCGTCCATGGTCACGGTGCCGGAGGCGGTGTCCCAGCTCCACACCCCGGTGCCGACGGCAGCCAGGACCTCCTCGGTGCGCATTGCCCTATTTTAAGGTGATTGCCTGCGTGCGGCCGTGGAAGACGGGGGCGGTAGTCTTGGCGGGCTGGACACTCCCCTGGCCGAACGGCGCCCTCCCGGCCCGGCCCCCCGGCCGCGAGCGAACCAAGCCGAAGACGACGAGTCCGACGAACTGGATGGATGATGCACCGGTACCGGTCCCACACCTGTGGTGAGCTGCGCGCGAGCGACGTCGGCAGCGACGTCCGCCTCTCCGGCTGGCTGCACAATAGGCGCGACCTGGGCGGCATCCTCTTCATCGATCTGCGCGACCACTACGGCATCGTCCAGCTCGTCGCCCGCCCCGGCACCCCCGGGAACGAGGCGCTGGCGCACCTCACCAAGGAGACCGTCGTACGGATCGACGGCAAGGTCGTCTCCCGCGGCGCCGACAACGTCAACCCCGAGTTGCCCACCGGCGAGATCGAGATCGAGGTCGGCGACGTGGAGGTGCTCGGCGGCGCCGAGCAGATCCCGTTCACCATCAACGCCGAGGACGGCGTCGGCGAGGAGCGCCGGCTCGAGTACCGCTTCCTCGACCTGCGCCGCGAGCGCATGCACCGCAACATCATGCTGCGCACCGCCGTCGTCACGGCCATCCGGCAGAAGATGACGGCCCTCGGCTTCAACGAGCTGACGACCCCGATCCTCTCGGCCACCTCCCCCGAGGGCGCCCGCGACTTCCTGGTCCCCTCCCGGCTGCACCCCGGCACGTTCTACGCGCTGCCGCAGGCCCCGCAGCAGTTCAAGCAACTGCTGATGATGGCCGGGTTCGACCGCTACTTCCAGATCGCGCCCTGCTTCCGCGACGAGGACGCCCGCGCCGACCGCTCGCCCGGCGAGTTCTACCAGCTCGACATGGAGATGAGCTTCGTCGAGCAGGAGGACGTCTTCGCCGTCATCGAGAAGGTGATGACGGAGCTGTTCGAGGAGTTCGGCGACGGCCGGCACGTCACGTCGCCGTTTCCCCGGGTCCCGTACCGCGACGCGATGGTCAAGTACGGCTCGGACAAACCGGATCTGCGGGCGGAGCTGGAGCTGTCGGACGTCACGGACGTCTTCGCGGAGAGCGGGTTCCAGGCGTTCGCGGGCAAGCACGTCCGGGCCCTGCCGGTGCCGGCCGTGCAGGACCAGCCGCGCAAGTTCTTCGACGCGCTCGGCGACTTCGCCGTCGAGCAGGGCGCGAAGGGCCTGGCCTGGGTGCGGGTCGGTGAGGGCGGCGCGCTGTCCGGGCCGATCGCGAAGTTCCTCACCGAGGAGAACGTGCGGGTGCTCACGGAGCGCCTGGGCCTGGAGGCCGGGCACGCCGTGTTCTTCGGCGCGGGCGAGACCGGCGAGGTCTCCAGGATCATGGGTGCGGTGCGCGTGGAGGCCGCGAAGCGCGCCGGGCACTTCGCGGAGGGCGTCTTCCGGTTCTGCTGGATCGTCGACTTCCCGATGTTCGAGAAGAACGAGGACACGGGCGAGATCGAGTTCTCGCACAACCCGTTCTCCATGCCGCAGGGCGGCATGGCCGCGCTGGAGAACAAGGACCCGCTGGACGTGCTCGCCTTCCAGTACGACATCGTCTGCAACGGCGTCGAGCTGTCCTCCGGCGCGATCCGGAACCACGAGCCCGAGGTCATGTTCAAGGCGTTCGGCATCGCGGGGTACAGCAAGGACGAGGTGGAGCGCGAGTTCGGCGGCATGCTGCGCGCCCTCCGCTTCGGCGCCCCGCCGCACGGCGGGATCGCGCCCGGCATCGACCGCATCGTGATGCTGCTGGCCGACGAGCCGAACATCCGCGAGACGATCGCCTTCCCCCTCAACGGCAACGCCCAGGACCTGCTCATGGGCGCGCCCAGCGAGGTCGACGAGGCCCGGCTGCGCGAGCTGCACATCGAGCTGCGCAAGCCCCAGCCCAAGTAGACGGCACATAGAGCGGAGAGGCTTTCCCACCGGCGTACGGGCCGGGGCGCCCGGCGGGCCCCCGGCCCGTGGTGGTGCCAGGTACACCCCGGAGCCGGGTGGGCATCCCATGGGGCGCGGGGACGCGAATTCCTAGGTTGATGTCATCGACATCGCAGAGGGGAACCGTCCCATGTGGGCCATGGCCATCCGTACGCTCCGCCACAGAACCGCCGCGCTCTCGGCGACCTTCCTGGCGCTCTTCCTGGGCACCGTCATCGTGATGACGTGCGGCGGTCTGCTGGAGACCGGCATACGCAACAACGCGCCGGCGCAGCGCCTCGCGGGCGCCGACCTCGTGGTCACCGGCGACCGCGACCTCCCCCGTGGCGACGAGACCGCCGTCCTCCCCGAGCGCCCCGCCCTCGACGGCTCCCTCACCGCGGCCGTGCGGAACGTCCCCGGCGTCGCACGCGCCGTCCCCGAGCGGGTCTTCGAGGCCGCCGTGCTCGGTGCCGGCGACGCCCCCGACGCCCAGGCCCACGGCTGGTCCTCCGCCGCCGTCACCCCGTACGAGCTGACCGGAGGCCGGGCCCCCGAGGGCCCCCGCGACGTGGTGCTGGACGAGGCGACGGCCCGCGCGTACGGCGTGCGCCCCGGCGACAAGGTGCGCGTCGCGGCGCAGGGGAGCGCCGAGGCGTACCGCCTGACCGGCGTGGTCCGCACCGCGCACGCCGTCGACCGCGGCGCCGTGTTCTTCACCGACGACCGCGCCCGCGCGCTCTCCCCCGCCGTCGCCGACATCGCCGTCACGGCCGCGCCCGGCACCGACCACGGCGAGCTGAAGGACCGTCTCGGCGAGGTCGTCGCGGACCGCACCGCGAAGGCGCAGACCCCGGCGAAGGTCGTCTCGGGCGACGACCGCGGCGCCGTCGAGTACCCCGAGGTGCTGACCCGCAAGGAGGATCTGATCGCGCTGGCCGGCGCCTTCGGCGGGATGGCCACCCTCGTCGCGGTCTTCGTCGTCTCCGGCACGGTCGCGCTCTCCGTCGAGCGGCGCCGCCGCGAGTTCGCGCTGCTCCGCACCATCGGCGGCACCCCGCGCCAGTTGCGCCGGCTGCTGCTCGCCGAGACGCTGATGGTCGCGCTGGTCGCCGGCGCGGCGGGCTGGTTCGCCGGGCCGCCCGCGGGGGAGCGGCTCTTCGAGGAGTTCACCGGCAGCGGCATGGTGTCGGAGGCCGTCGCGTACGAGCAGGGCTGGATACCCGCCGTCGCCGCGGGCGGCGCGCTGCTGCTGACCTCGCTGCTCGGCGGCTTCCTCGGCGGCCGGCGCGGGGTGAGGGTCACGGCCGTCGAGGCGATGGCGGAGTCGGCGGTACGGACCCGCTGGGCGACCCCGGCGCGGATCGTGGCGGCGCTGCTCTTCCTCGCCGGCGCGGTCGCGCTGGCCATCCTCACCTGGGTGCTCTTCGACGGCCCAATCGCCGCCAGCACCGCGGGACCCACCGTGCTCTGCGCGGCCATCGCCCTCGCGCTCCTCGGCCCGGGGCTGACGAAGCTGTGCACCGTGCTGATCTCGGGCCCGGTGAAGGCCGTCACCGGCGCCGGCGGCGAACTCGCCGTCCTCACCGCGCGGGCCCGTGCCGTCCGGATGGCGGGCGTCGTCACCCCGGTGATGCTGGCGGTCGCCATGGCCACCGCGAACCTGTACCTGCAGACCACCCAGACCGACGCCTCCCGCGAGGCGTACGCCGTGAACCTGCGCGCCGACGCCGTCGTCGACTCCGCCTCCGGCACCCTCGCCCCGGCGCTCACCGCCGACGTCCGCGCCACCGAGGGCGTCGCCGCGGCCGGCGCGTACGTCACCAGCACCGGCTGGATCGACGGCATGGGCGACGAGGACGGTGTACCGCTCCAGGGGATCGACGCGCGCGGGGCCGCCCGCACCACCGCCCTGGACCCGGTCGAGGGCGACGTCGCCGACCTCACCGGGCGGACCATCGCCCTGCCCGCCGGCGCCGCGGACGGCCGGCGCGTCGGCGACACCGTCGAGGTGCGCTTCGGCGACGGCGCCGCCGCCGAGCTGCGGATCGCCGCGCTCTTCGAGGGGCGCGCCGGCTACGACACCGTGTTCGTGCCCGCGGACCTCCTCGCCGCGCACACCGACGGCGCGCTGCCGCAGCAGATCCTCGTACGCGCCGCGGACGGGACGAGCGCCGCGGCGCTGACGGCGAACCTGGAGAAGACCCTCGCGGACCACCCCGGCACCACCGTCGTCGACCGCGACGAGCTGATCGAGGCCAATATCAAGGACACCAAGACCCAGGCGTGGGTCAACTACCTGATGGTCGGCATGATCGTCGCGTACACGGCGATCTCCGTGGTCAACAACCTGGTGCTCTCCGTCTCCGGCCGCCGCCGTGAGTTCGGGCTGCAGCGGCTGGCCGGCGCCACCCGGCGGCAGGTGCTGCGGATGCTGACGATCGAGGCGCTGATCGTCGCCGGGATCGGCGTGGCCCTCGGCACGGCCGCCGCGGCCACCGCGCTGGTGCCGTTCAGCCACGCGGCGGCGGACAGTCTGCTCCCCACGGGACCGCTCTCCGTCTACGCCGCGATCGTCTCCGGTGCCGTGGCCCTCGCGCTGACCGCCACCCTGGTGCCGGGCTGGGCGGCCCTCCGGGCGCGGCCCGCGGAGGCGGCGCTGGCGGAGGAGTGAGCGGGAGGGCCCGCCCCGGGTGCGGGGCGGGCCCTGGTGTCTTGCGGCGGCACCGCCAGGCAGCACCGCAAGACGGCTCGGCCGGCCGGGGTCCCGCGGGGCCCCGGCCGGAGTCGTCGGCTCAGCCGAAACGGCCCGACACGTAGTCCTCGGTCGCCTGCACCGACGGGTTGGAGAAGATCTTGTCGGTGTCGTCGATCTCGATGAGCCGGCCCGGCTCGCCGACGGCGGCCAGGTTGAAGAACGCGGTGCGGTCCGAGACGCGCGCCGCCTGCTGCATGTTGTGCGTGACGA